>NZ_JAGXJW010000031.1 GCF_019091135.1 Cohnella sp. GbtcB17
TCTTGCCCGAGCCGCTCGGCCCGATGATGACGATCACTTCGCGGGAATGAACGTCGATGTCGACGCCGCGCAGGATGACATTGTCCCCATACTGCTTTTGCAGGTTGCGGATGGATAGTTTCGGTTTGTCGCTCATCGTGGTGTTACCTCCCGTATCGGTATGCCGTTAGGGGCGCGGAATCATCTTCATCGGATCGAGGTCGCCCGCTTGCGGCAGGTATTCTTCGATCAGCGTCTTAAAGTAGTCTTCCTTGCGCATTTGCTCCAGCGCGCCGTTGACGAAGGCGAGCATCTCCGGCTCGTTCTTGCGTACGCCGATCGCCATCGGCGCGAAGGCGACCTGTTCGCCGACGATCGTATAATCGGTCGACGTCTTGACGAATTCGGACATCAGTACGGCATCGTGGAACATAGCGTCGGCGCGTCCGTCCTTCAGCGCGCGCAGCGCGTCCGCATTGCTCTCGATCTTGATCTGCTCGGCGGTCGGCACATTCTCTTCGAGATAGGTGGAGCCCGTCGAACCCTTGATGACGATGACCTTCTTGCCGGCCAGATCGGGGATTTGCTTGATGTCGCTGCCCTTTTTGACGACCGTGACGGCGCCGCCGTCGAAGAAGTTGGTGGAGAAGTCGAGCTGCTTCTTGCGCTCCTCGGTCACGCCGAGCGTAGCCGCGATGAAGTCGATTTTTTTGGATTCAAGATAAGGAATGCGGTTCGTCGCGTTAACTGCCACGAACTCGACGGCATTCTCGTCGCCGAAGGCGTACTGCGCCATCTTCTTGACGACGCCGATCTCGTAGCCGGCATTTTTGCCCTTCTCGTCCAGGTAGCCGAGCGGCGGGTAGTCGACCTTGACGCCGACGACGAGCTTGCCGCGCTTCTTGACGTCCGCCGGCAGCGCAGGCACATCGCTCGGAGAAGCGCTGGCCGATCCGCTCGCGGCCGGACTCGACGACGCGCTGCCGGAGGCGCCCTGCGCGTTGTTGCCGTTGTTGTTGCTGCCGCAGCCCGCGATTAACACGATCAGCGCCAGCGAAAGAATCGTCACCCATCTGCCCATCGTAAACTTGCCCGTTCCCTTTTTCATTTTCTTTTCCCCGCTTTCCAATTTTTTTAATGTGGGTCAGGAAATATGAGCAAACGCCGGTCCGCCTTAGCGGGCGACGATCGATCCGAATACTTCGGACAAACGGTCGATACTTCTCTGCGTAAACGCCTCGGGCTCCCAGTTGTATTGGGGACCGATCAATTCGAGCGTCAGCCATCCTTCGTAGCTAATCTTCTTCAAGCTCTCCGCGAACGCCTCGAGCGGGAATACGCCCATGCCCCAGCCGAGGTGCGCGGAGGTCTTGCCGTCGCCGTCCAGGAAGTGGATATGGGCCAGATCCTGCCCGAACGCTTCGCCGTAGGCCTCGATGCTGTCGCCGCCGAGCGTCATCGGCACCGTATCCATCAACGCCTTCAGCGCCGGCGAGTTCACCTCGTCGTACATCCGCTTGAGCGTCGCCAGATCGGTGATGAGATTCGAGCCCGCCTTGGACATCGGCTCGAGAGCGAGTACGACGCCCTGCTTTTCCGCCTCTTCCGCCAAGATGCGCAGCGACTCTCTGCCTCTCGCCCACGCTTCCTCGGACGGCTCGTTGTAGAAGCCGTAGCCTACCGTCACGAGCAGCAGCGATGTCTCGAGCGTATTCGTGACGCCGATGCACTTCTTGAAGTATTCGATGCTGCGCTTGCGCAGCGTGTCGTCCTTCGAGGACAGGTTGATCGGGTAGATGCACTGCTCGGGCGTAAAGCAGACGAGCTCGAGATTGCGGCGCTCCATCTCGCGGCGCATGGAGACGATGTCGGCATGGGACGCGTCGTCCACGTACAGGTGCGGCGCGCCGCCCCACAGCTCGACAGCCGGAAGACCGAGTCTGACGGTCGAATCGAGGAAGTATTCGAACGGATAACGGTGATAATGAAAGTTCATATTTGCGATCTTGGCCATGCTTGTACGCCTCCTTAGATGGTTTGCCGAATCTGGCCCGCTTCGGGCTCCGACATCGCTTGAAGCCGTTCCAGACACTTGCGGACTTCCTTCTCGGGCTCCAGATAGTAGCGATTGACGACGAGCTCCAGCGTCAGGTACCCTTCATACTCCTTGTTCAGCAGCTCCCAATAATCGCGCATCGGGAACACGCCGTCCCCGACCGCCATGTTGGATCCGCCCTTGCCGTCGCCGTCGCAGAAGTGCACGTGGCGCAGGCGGCTTCCGAATGCGTCCAGCCAGGCGCGCACATCTTCTCCGGCGACATTCATCGGCACCGTGTCCAGCATCGGATCGACGAACGGGGAATCGACCTCGTCGATCAGCCGGCGGAGATCGCCGATGTTGTTGACCAGATTCGTGCCGTACGGCGTCCGCGTCTCCATCACGATATGGATGCCGTACTTGGCCGCTTCCTCGCCGAGCGTCCGCAGCGATTCGGCCGATCGCTTGAAGCCCTCTTCTTTGGGCTCATTGTAGAAGCCCGATCCCGGAACGACCAGCAGCAGCGGAGACTCGAGCTCGGCGGCCACGGCCAGGCTCTTCTTGAAGTAATCGACGCTGCGCGCGCGCAGCCGTTCGTCGCGGGCGGCGATGTTGATCGGATAGACGCACTGTTCCGGCGTAAAGCAGGCGACCTTCAGCTCTCTGGAGACGATCTCGCGCCGCAGCGCGGAGAGTCGGGCTGCCGGCAGGTCCTCGACGTACAGATGCGGCTCGGCCGCCCACAGCTCGATCGCGCCGACCTCCAGGCGATTCATCGATTCGAGAAAGTATTCCAGCGGGTAGCGTTGGTAGTTGTAGTTCATGACCGACACGTTGCGCATGAGGGCAGGTCCTCCCGTTGAGTAATCGTAACGCTTTCGCTTGGTTATGCAGGCTGCAAGGCTTCGCTGAGCGCGCCTGCCGCCCGCCGCAGAACGGGTGCCGGGTCGACATAATACTTGTGATCGAACAGCTCGAGTCCGAGCGATCCCGCATACCCGGCGGCTCTGATTGAGGCAAGGTAGTCCGCGAGCGGCAGCGTGCCGTCGCCCCAAGCCAGATGGCCGCCCGGCCCGTCGACCAGCTGGATGTGCGCGATCCGCTCCGCGCCCAGCAGCCGGATATAATCGTCAGGCGACTCGCTCAAGGCAGCGGCGGTCGACGTGTCCAGCAGCGCGCCCAGCGAGGGCTGGCCGACCTCATCCAGCATGCGGCGCAGCGAGGCGGCGTCGCGCACGAGATTCGATTCATGCACGGGCAGCGCCTCGAGCGCCAGCCGGATACCGAGCTTGTCGGCCCGATGGGAGAGCCGGCTCAGGAAATCCGCCGAACGCCGCCATGCCTCCTCTGCCGGGCGGTCGTAGTACCCCGTGCCGCTCGTCACCTGCATGATCGGCGCCTGCAGCTCGGCTGCGGCCTCCAGCGACTTCATCGCGTATATTTCGCTTCGCTGCCGCAGCACCGGATCGTTCGAGGCGATATTGACCGGGTACAGGCCGGTCTCCGGCGTCAGGCAGCATACGCGAAGCTCCAGCTCGGCGAGCCGCCGCCGCAGTTCCTTCAGATCCGCCGGCGTCGCGGCTTCGATATCGAGGTGGGGCGCGCCGCCCCACAGCTCGATCGTTCCGCAGCCGCAGCGGACCGCCTCCGCCAGGAAGCTGTCCAGCGAGTGAAACTTGTAAAGCACATTGCTTGGCGCGACCGCAAGCACGCGCTCCCTCACGCCGTCACCCCCTTCAGCTTCGCAAGCTCGCTCCGCAGCAGCGACAGGCTGCGGCGCACCGCCTCCGTCGGCTCCGTGAACGTGGCGCGGGCGCAAATCTCCAGCGTCAGATAGCCCCGATAGCGATGCCTGTTCAGCTTTTCGAGCCAGTCCGCCAGCGGGAAGTCGCCGTCCCCCCAGGCTTTGTGGAGACTGTCGACGAAGTGGATATGACGGACATCGTCGCCGAACGCTTTGAAGTAATCGTCGAATGTCTCTCCCGCGGCCGCCATCGGACAGGTATCAATGATGACCTTTAAGTGAGGGGAGCGGATGTCGTCCAGCATCCGCTTCAGCGCAGGCAGGTCGGTAACGATGTTCGTGCCTCTGCGCTCAAGCGGCTCCAGCGTTATTACGATGCCGTGCTTGCCGGCCTCTTTGGCCAAGGCGGCCAGCGCGTCGCGCGTCCGCTCCCAGGCTTCGCCGGCCGGTTCGTCGAAGTAGCCCCAGCCGGGCACGGTCTGGAACATCGGGGCGCCCAGCTCCGATGCGGCCTGCAGGCTTCTGAAGAAGTAGGCCAGACTTCTGGCGCGAAGCTCCGGCTCCTTGGCCGCGATGTTGAACGGGTACTGGCATTGCTCGGGCGTATAACAGATCAGCTTGAGTCCCCGGCTCTCGATGCCGGCACGGATCCGGCGCAGGTCGGCCGCGGTCGCGTCCTCGATATACAGATGAGGCGCTCCGGCCCACAGCTCGATCGCTTCAAGCTCCAGTCGGACCATATCGTCCAGGAAATAATCGAGCGGATACAGCCGGTAATGCTCGTTCATGCCCGCGATTTGCGACATAGCCAGATGCGTCATGCGGGACTCCTCCCCGGCGTCTACTCGCCGATGATTTGAATATACACCTTGCGGCCCTTCGGTCCGTCGAACTCGGTCAGGTAGACGTCCTGCGCGTCGCCGGACAGCATGACGCCGTTCTGAATGACGAACATACAGCTGTTGCCGGCCAGCATGGACTTGAGATGGGATGGAGAATTGCTGCCCGTCGCGCCGTAGGAGGGCAGGAAGTGGGCGTGCGCATATGGCATATCCTTGGGCACGAGGCGTTCGAGCAGCTCCTCGATGTCCGTCTCCACGCACTCGAGCCCTTCGTTGATCATGATGCCGGTCGTCGTATGGGCCGAGATGACGGCGGCCAGCCCGTTCTGCACGCCGCTGCGTGCGATGATGTCCCGAACCTGCTCGGTAATTTTAATCATCTGGAATTCCGCGGTCGACCGGATGACGATCGTTTCTAGTTTAACCATGGCCGCTCGTTCCTCCTTTCGCCCAGAAATACTTCCGCGTTGCCGCCGAGTATCTTCTGCAGCGTCTTAGGCCGGAAATCCATCGCCTGCAAAGCGGGCAGCAGCCGCTTCGCCTTGAAGCGCGGACCGTTCGTGCCGAACATCACCTTGTCGTTCAGGTTGCGCTCGATCCACAGCGGTCCCATGTCTACCTTGAACACCTGCTTGTAGAAGTCGAGCGCATTGTCCATATGGAGGATCGACGTGTCCGTGAACACGTTCGGGTACTTCAGCAGCAGCATAACCGTCTCCTTGACCCACGGCCACCCGAAGTGGGCGAGGCACATGCGAAGCTCGGGATAGGCGACCGCCACGTCCTCGAAGTGCAGCGGATGCGAGTACTTGGAGGGCGCGTCCGGCTCCCAGCTCATGCCCGCGTGGAACATGATCGGCTTGTCGTACGCCAGACACTTCTCGTAGATCGGCTTCAGCTGCTCGTCGTTCGGATAAAACTTCTGCTTGGACGGATGCAGCTTAAGGCCCTTCAGCCCGAGCTCGCCGAACGCGCGATCCAACTCCTCCAGCGCATCCTCGCGATACGGATCGACGCTGGCGAAGCCGATGAACCGGTCCGGCGCCAGATCGACGATCGTCTTGACGTCGTCGTTGGAGACGATCCAGCCGCCGCTCTGCGTCGTCAGGTCGATCGGCAGCAGGATGGAGCGCGTCACGCCGTTGTAATCCATCTCCTGCAGCGTCGATTCGATCGGGCTCGGCGACT
This sequence comes from Cohnella sp. GbtcB17, assembly GCF_019091135.1. Lineage (GTDB taxonomy): Bacteria > Bacillota > Bacilli > Paenibacillales > Paenibacillaceae > Cohnella. The sequence continues at coordinate 5,792 of NZ_JAGXJW010000031.1, forward strand.
GCTTGAAGACGCCGAATTGCCGCTTGCGATAGTCGAGCGTATCCCTGTCTTCGCTGATCGCCTTGTAGAAAATCGGGTGAGTATGCACATCGATGATCAATTGATTTCCGCCTTTCCGCCGGTCGGTCCGGATATGTGAAGCTTCTATATAAGTCAGTAGGGCTCGAACTTGGCAACGACCTTCGCTGCCGTCTCCGCGCCGGACCGGAGCGATTCCTGCACGGTCCGTCCCGACAGCGCCGCGTACATGAAGCCTGCGCAGAAGGAGTCGCCGGCCCCTACCGTATTGACCACCTCGGCGGGTACGATGCCTTCCCGGTAGAGACGATCGCCGTCGTACGCGAGGCTGCCGTGCTCGCCCAGGGTGACGACCGCTACCTTCGGCCCCCGCTCCTGCGCCCATCGGATGAACTCCAATATATAGTCATCCTCTTGGGGATAGGAGAAGAATGCATAGTCCGTGTCGGGCAGCACCGGCCCGGCGATCTCCCGGGTCGTCCGCGTCGAGAAGTCGAACACGACCTCCACGCCGCCGCTTCGGAAGCCGGCCAGCTCCGCCTCAACCTTGCCCGACAGATTCGTATGCATCGCCCGGCAGCCCGCGATGAATTCCCTGTCCTGCGGGGTCAGAGCGAAGTCCGCCATCACGCCCTCGATCTTCTCCTTATGAACCCGGTCGTTGCCGTTCAGGTCCATCTTGAACACCGCCGTCCGTCCTTCGCGCACCGGCATATGGGAGACGTCGACATTCTCCTTCCGCAGCATATCGAGCATGAGCTCGCCGTACGGGTCATCGCCCACCACGCTGACCATGGCAGTCTGTGCGCCGAACCGGCTCATATGGACGATGAAGTCGACGCTGTTGCCGGTCGGGTAATACTTGTTCAAGTTATCGTAAATGTCGATACAGTTGAATCCAACGCCCGCTATCCGCATAGGTTCCTCCCCGTCTCCACCTGCGAACCCTGCCCGGGTCCTGTTCCAAGCCTGCTTGGCAATCGCTAATCGTCTTTAACTTTGTATATGTTGTTATATTATAATATATAGCATCTCTATACATGACAGTCAACAGGGTTTTTGAATGAAAATGTTTTCATAATGAAAGCTTAAATCACATGTAACGCTTCCATAATTCCTGAACGAAAAAAATAAGAAAAGCGCGTGAGGTATTCTCACGCGCTCCAGTCGTGAAGCCACCGTCTTGCCTATTTTCTCATGCCGTATCCGAACGCGCCGAAATGTTCGCAGGTGGTCGCCGCAGCCCGCGCGGCCGCGGCAAGCGCCTCACGCATGTCTCCCTTGCCATGATACGAAGCGAGAAATCCGCCGATAAACGAGTCGCCGGCGCCCATCGTATCGACGATACGCACGGGCATCGGCTCCTGCGTATACAAGGCGCCCGCCTCGGAGAACCGGGCCGGATCGGCGCCGCGCGTCACACCGACTACCTTTACGCCCAGCTCATGCACAAACGCGGTCAGCTCCGCGATCTCCGACTGGCCCATGTCGCTGCCCGAGAAGAACGCATAGGTCAAATGCGGACATACCTGCCGCAAGTACGCCTCGTCCCATTTCTTGCGCGTCGAGAAGTCGAACGCGACCGGACGCCGGGCGGACAGTCGCGCCAGCTCATGCTCGATATCGCTGTTGACGCTCGTATGAATAAGGTCGTATTTTTCGGCATACGCAAGATCGTCTTCCGTCAATTTGAGCTGCAGCAGCGACGGCATGCGGATGCCGCGATTCGTACCGACAAATATGCGGTCCCCCTCTTCGTTCAGCGTCACGACCGCTTCGCCGTTGGGACCGTAGGTTCGGCGAATGCGGGAAGCGTCGATGCCTTCCAGGCGCATGCACTCGATCACATGGGAAGCGGCCGCGTCGTCGCCCGTGATGCCGAGGTACGCGCAGCTCTCCGCCCCGATGCGCTTCGCTGCCACGGCTACGTTCAGGGCGTTGCCCCCGGGGTACATCATCCGCTGATCCTGGTAGTAGTCCACCACGTTATCGCCGATCGCGATCAGTTTCATCGAAAAGCCTCCTGACTTGTTATTAGTTGTAATATAATAATTAAATACAATTACAACATGATCCGTCAAGCGCTTTCTCGCGGACGAGCCGTGCGCCCCGCGCCCCGCGCCCCGCTGTCGCCTTGCACAAAAAAAGCCTCCCGGCTCCGACCGACGACAGCCGGACAAGAGACGGAAAGCCTGGATGCGAAGCGCGCTTGAAGACGCCGATCAGTCCGAGCCGCGCTTGCCGGTATGAATCGTAAAGATCACCTTGCTGGTCAAGTATTGGGACTGGGAGTAATGAAGCGGACGATCTTGCTTGTCGTAGGTGATCTTGTCGATCAAATAAAGCGGCGTCCCCCGGTCGCATTGGAACAGCCCCGACTCGTAGTCCGAAGCCAGCACAACCTCCAGCGTCTTGTCGGAATAAGCCGGCTCGATGCCGTATTTGCTTTTCAGAATCTGGTAGGTGGACGAGGAGGCCGCGACATACTTCTCCAGATCCGGCATATGGGCAAGGGGGAAGTACGATGTCTCGATGATAAACGGCTCATTGTCGATGAACAGCAAGCGGTTCAGCTTGAGCACGGGATCGCCGACCGCAATGCGGAACGTCTCCGCGAGCTTCTCGTCGGCGTCGATGATCAGGTTGGACAGAATCTGATTGCTCGGCGTCTTGCCCGAAGCCGTCGTCATGTCGGAGAAGCTGCCGACCGAGATGAGCTCCCGCTTCTCCTTCAGCTCGCGCACGTAGCTGCCTTTGCCCTGCTGGCTGTGCAGCACGCCCTCCTCCACCAGATCGGTAATCGCCCGCCGCACGGTGATTCGGCTTACGCCGTACGTCTTCCCGATCTCCGCTTCGGGCGGCAGCTTCTGTCCCGCCTTGTATACGCCCCTCGATATATCCTCCTTGATGATTTGCTTCAATTGCAAGTACAGCGGGTTTTGATTGGACACGTTCAATTTCATGCCGAAGCTCCTCCGGTTCCCTAAATTCGCCCAAAAGTATCTATGTAATCAATTATTATATCATATGTTGTCATATATAAGGCGCCCTGTTTCACTCATACTAACATACCTGGCGCAGTTAGGAAATAGATCGAAGCGACGTTCTGCGCCCGCACGGGTAATGGCCAGTTCGTTCGGATGAGATGCGTGCCGAACAGGGAATATTAGTCCCTGTTGTGCCGGAAAGGAGAGAGTGCGCATGAAATCCGTCTTTTCCATCTATCTTCGCGATCTGCGCCGCGCATTCACGAATCCGGCTGCGGCCGTCATCCTCCTCGGACTCGTCGGCTTGCCCTCGCTCTATGCGTGGTTCAATATCGAGGCGTCCTGGGACCCGTATGCGCAGACCGGCGGCATCGCGATCGCGGTCGCGAACGAAGACAAGGGCACGACGATCCGCGGCACGCCCGTCAACGTCGGCAAGGAGATCGCCGCCAAGCTGGCGGACAACCCGAGCGTCGGATGGACGTTCGCAGGCCGGGCCGAGGCGATGCGGGGCGTGAAGCACGGCGACTACTACGCGGCCATCGTCATTCCGGACAATTTCTCCGCGAGCCTGGCCACCATTCTGGCCTCGGAGCCGTCGCCCGCGACACTGGACTATTACGTCAACGAGAAAATCAACGCGATTGCGCCGAAAATCACCTCGAAAGGCGCGACCGGCATCGTGCAGGAGGTCAGTCAAAGCTTCGTCGAGACGGCGAGTGGCATTTTGTTCGGCTTGTTCAATGAAGCCGGCAGCGAGCTTGAAGCCAGCCTCCCCTCGATCGAAAGAGTGAAGACGCTGCTGTTCAAGCTTGAGGCGGCCTTCCCCGAGATCAATGCCGCCGCGGATACGGCGCAGCGCGACGTCGGGCTCGCAAGCGGCGTCGTGGCGCAAGCGCAAAAACGCCTGCCCGACGTGGCCGCGCTTGCCGCGAAAGGTCAGACGTTGGCGGAGAAGACCGGCGCTCTGCTTGGGCAAAGCCGCACGGCGCTGGCGCAAATGGGGCCGCAGATCAAGCAGGATCTGCTGAGCCTGCAGCAGCTTGCGGGGGCGGCCCGCTCGGTGACGGCGCTGCTTCAGGCCGCGAACCCGGACCTGGACGCCGCAGCATCGGCTGCGACCGGCACGGCGAAGCGGCTGCGGACCGGCGCGGACTTAGCCGGGCACCTCGGCGGCCTGCTCACGCAGCTGGACGCCATGTCTGGCGCGTCCGCGCTGTCCACGCCGGCGGCCAGGCTGAAGCAGGCGCAAGCCGGCATGCTCGAGCAGGCGAAGCTGCTCGAAGGCATCGCGGACGCGGCCGGGCGGGGCGAAGCGCCCGCGGAGGCGCTGGCAGGCCGGCTGAATGCGCTGGCCGGCGAGGGAGAGGTGCGCCTGGGCGAGCTGCTCGGCGCCTACGACGGCGAGATCGCGCCGCGCATCGACGCGGCGCTCGGCAAAGCCGCGGCCGCCGCCGACACGGCGCAGGCCGTGCTCAAGGATGCGTCGGCCGCGATGCCCGACGCGAAGCGCGTGCTGGCGGACGCGGCATCGGCGCTCACCTTGGGCGGTGCGGAGCTGACCAAGGCGAAGGCGGAGCTGCCGGCGGCGCAGCGCAAGATCGGCGAGATCGCGGACAAGATCCGCGCGTTCGAGAAGGAAAACAACCTGGCGGACATCATCAAGCTGCTGCGCCACGACGCGCAGAGGGAAAGCGCGTTTTTCGCGGCGCCCGTCTCGCTCAAAGAAAACAAGCTGTACCCGATCCCCAACTACGGGTCCGCGATGTCTCCCTTTTTCACCACGCTGTCGCTCTGGGTCGGCGCCGTGCTGCTCGTATCGGTCATGACGGTCGACGTAGACGAGCCCGGTGTCTCCTACCGGAGCCGGCACGTGTACTTCGGCAGATACCTGACGCTCGGGACGCTTGCCGTGCTGCAATCGCTCTGCGTCACCTTGGGGGACATCTACGTGCTCGGCGCCTATGTCGCGCGCCCGGGGTGGTTCGTGCTGTTCGGCATGCTGCTGTCGGCGGTGTTCATGCTTATCGTCTACACGCTCGTCTCGGTATTCGGCAACGTCGGCAAGGCGCTGGCCATCGTCATGCTCGTGCTGCAGCTCGGCGGGGCGGGCGGGACGTTCCCTGTCCAGATGGCGCCGCCTTTTTTCCAGAAAATCCATCCGTATCTGCCGTTCACCTATGCCATCTCCATGATGCGAGAAGCGGTCGGCGGCATCCTGTGGGATATCGTACGCCGATGCCTGGCGTTCACTGCCGCGTACGCCGCCGCCGCCCTCGTGCTGGGGCTCGCGCTGAAGCGTCCGATCAACCGCCTGCTGGCCGCATCGACGCGCAAGGCGAAGGAGAGCAGGCTGCTGCACTAAGAAACCTGGCGATTTTTCGCCAGGTTCTTTGTATGGCTCACTTCCCCGCGCGCCCGGTGAACAGCAGCAGCAGGAACGAGATGCCGATGACCGCCGCCGTCCATGCCCATGCCATCCCGGTATGACCGGCGTCCACGGCCACGTAGATCGCGGTCGGCACGGTCTGCGTCCGTCCGGGAATGTTGCCCGCGATCATCAGCGTCGCCCCGAACTCGCCGAGCCCGCGCGCGAACGCCAGCACGAACGCCGTGAGAAAAGCATGTCCCGCAAGCGGCAGCGTAATATAGAGCAGCACCTGAAGCTCGCTCGCGCCCGCGACCCGCGCGGCCTCCTCCGCTTCGCGGTCGACGGAGGCGAAGCCGCTTTTCATCGTCTGATAGACGAGCGGAAAAGCAACGACGACGGCAGCGATGACGGCCGCCCACCAGGAGAAGATGACCGGCGCGCCCGTCAGCCATTCGATGAATCGGCCCGCGCCGCTGCGCCTTCCCAGCAGGACGAGAAGGACGAACCCGACGACCGTCGGCGGCAGCACGAGCGGGAGCATGAAGGCGGTCTCGACGAGAGACCGGCCTTTGAACCGGCGTCTCGCCAACAGATGCGCCCCAACGGTGCCGAGCGCCAGCGCGACGACGCTCGACAAAAGCGCGACCTGCAGCGAGAGCCGAACCGGCGGCCAGAACGCTTGCCAATCCATCGGGTGCCGCGCTTACCCGGCAGCGGCTGCCGAGAATCCGTACTTGACGAAGACGGCTGCCGCTTCCGGCGTTTGGAGATATTCGTAGAAACGCTCCGCGGCATCGGCATGCTTCGTCGCCTTGACGACGCCGACGGGGTAGACGATCGGCTTGTATTGCGACGGATCGACGGCTAAGGCAACCTTCACCTTGTCGGACGACAGCGCGTCCGTCTTGTAGACGAAGCCGGCGTCGGCATTGGCCGTCTCCACATATTGCAGCACCTGGCGCACGTCCTTGCCCTGCACCAGCTTGGCCTGCAGGCTGTCCCACAGCCCGGCGGCCGTCAATGCGTCCTTTGCGTAGCCGCCCGCAGGCACGCTCTCGGGAATGCAGACGGCTATTTTTTTGATCGCGTCGCCGGACAGGTCCTCCAGCTTCGCGACGGGGGCCGCTCCGTCCGAAGGCACGATGACGACGAGCTCGTTTTTCAACAGGTCGCGCTGCTCCTGCATGAGCCCCTTATCTACAAGCGCCTGCATGTTTTTGGTTGCGGCGGACAGGAAGAGATCTGCCGGCGCGCCTTGCTCGATCTGCTGCTGCAAGGCGCCGGAAGCGCCGAAGTTGAAGCTCAGCGTCACTTCCGGGTGCGCGGTCTCGTACAGCGCCTTCAGCTCGCCAAGCGCGTCCGTGAGACTGGCCGCCGCGGACACCGTGAGCTCGGTCTCCTCCGCGGACGGAGCAGCTTGCGCAGCTGCAGAAGAAGAAGCGGGCAGCGAGGCGGCTGAAGAAGCCGACGGCGAGCCGTTGGAGCTGCTAACGTCGTTCGCTCCTCCGCAAGCGGACAGCCCGAGCACCACGGCAAGGCAGACGATCCAAATCGCGCTAAATTTCATCATTTTACACATAGCAGCTCCACACTCTCCTATTGATTATATCTATTTATATTTAAATATCATTATATATAACGGAATATATGCTGTAAACGTGTGCTTGCGGCGCCCCGTTCGGCCATTGTGCTACAATAGATTCCATAATGGACCCTCGCCGATAAGGAGCTTGCCCGATATGACCACCAGTATCTCCTATACGACCGAAGAGATCGCCCAAATGCTCAAAATATCGAAGCTGACCGTCTACGACCTGATTAAAAAAGGCGAGCTGCCCTCCTACCGCGTAGGCAAGCAAATGCGCGTCGACGCCGCGGACCTGGAAGCCTACAAGCAGCGCATGCGCTCCCCCGCGTCTCAGGGACAGCCTCCGCGCCAGCCGTCTGCAGAGCGATCCGCGGCAGCGGAGACGGGCGGCGCGCCTTCAGCGCAGTCCGCAGCTTCGGCGCAGCCCGCTGTTTCGGCGATCCGACCGCTCGTCATCACCGGCCAGGACATGAGCCTCGACCTGCTCGCCAAGCATCTCGAGCGCAATCCGCGCGCCGGCGGCGTGCGTCCGCTGCGCGCCTACGCGGGCAGCCTCGACTCGCTGATCGCCATGTACCGCGGCGAGGCGGACCTCGTCAGCACGCATCTTTACGACGGGGACACCGGCGAGTACAACCTGCCTTATATCCGGCGCATCCTGATCGGGGCCCCGTATATGGTCGTACGCCTGCTCGGCCGCACGGCCGGCCTGTACGTCCAACGGGGCAATCCGCTGGGGCTCGCGGACTGGGCGGATCTGGCGCGGCCCGGCCTGCGGCTGGCCAACCGCGAGCGCGGCGCGGGCGCGCGGGTGCTGCTCGAGGAGCAGCTTCGGGTGCGCGGCATCCGTGCGAGCGGCATCTCGGGCTATACCGACGAGTTGACGAGCCACATGGCGGTCGCCGCGAAGGTCGCCTCGGGGGAAGCCGACTTCGGCGTCGGCATCGAGAAGGCGGCGGCGATCGTCGGACGGATCGACTTTATCCCCCTCATTCAGGAGAGCTACGACCTCGTCGCGCTGAAGACGCCGGCGAATCTGCCCTGGATCGAAGGACTGCTCGCCGAGCTGCGCTCCGACCTGTTCAAGCGGGAGCTGGCCGCGATCCCCGGCTACGATCTGTCGCGTACGGGCGAGATCGTTCACGAAGAATAGCTTGATAACGCGACGCATCCGCTTATAATAGGCAATAAGCATTCATGGGGCGCGTGACTGGCGATTCGACGCAGCGTACTGCGGGGGAGCGCGTTCTTCATAGGCCGATCGCCTGGGCAAAGTATTTGATCTTCAGGTCAAATGCTTTTTTTATTTGTCGAAAAAAAGGAGATGGTGAGCATGAAGGATGCGAGAAACGTAGCGGTACTGATCTACGAGGGCGTCGATACGCTGGATGTGGCGGGTCCGCTCGATGCGTTCGCGGTTTCCAGCGATTGGGGGAAGGACTTGCACGTCTACACGGTCGGGGAGCATGCCGCTTCCGTAAGGACGGTAAGCGGCGTCGTGCTCGAGCCGCGCTACAGCTTGACCGATTGCCCCGCGCCGGACATCCTGGTCGTTCCCGGCGGCCTCGGCTCGCGGAAGGAGATGCACAACGAGCGGCTCGTGCAATGGATCGGCGAATCCGCGCAGTCCGCCGAGGTCGTCCTCTCGGTCTGCACCGGCGCGCTGCTGCTCGCGAAGGCCGGCCTGCTCGAGGGCATGCGGATCACCACAAACCGGAGAGCATTCGATCTGCTGGAGGCGGCGGCCCCGGCGAGCGCGACGATCGTGCGGGACGTCCGTTACGTCGACAACGGCAAGCTCGTCATGTCCGGCGGCGTCACGACGGGCATGGACGCAGCGCTGCACATCGTCTCGCGGCTGTTCGGCGTCGAGCGGGCGCTCGCATCGGCGTCTATGCTTGAATACGCATGGCGGCGGGAGCCGTCCGGGCCGCCTGGCGAAGCGGGTTCGGACACACGCTCCGAATCCGCCGCTCCGGCCGGCTTGGACATCAGACCCGCCACCATGGACGACGCCGAAGCGCTGCGGGCGCTGTATCTCGAAGCCGTAGAATGGATTCAGGAGGCCAAGGGCATCCGGCAGTGGAACTCGGATATGTTCTCGCCCGCGAACGTGGAGCAGCTGTTCCGCGAGCAGGACGTCTACGTCGCCGAGCTGGACGGCAGGCTCGCCGGCGCTTTTTCGATCAACTGGGAGGAAGCGGAAGTCGTCTGGGGAGCGCTGTACCATGAGGACGCAGGTTATGTCCACCGCCTGGCCGTGGCGCGGGACCGCAAGGGGCTCGGGATCGGCCGGCTCCTGCTGCTGCAAGCGGAAAGCATCATTTCGCAGAAGGGCAGATCTTGGCTTCGGCTCGACTGCATGGCGGACAATCCGTCGCTGAACGCGTATTACGCGCGCCAAGGACTGCAATATCGCGGCCGCTTCGACGGCCGGGACGGGAGCGCGAGCCTCTACGAGCGAAAGGTCGGCGGACGCAGCTAGTCCGTTTTTCCCGCCCATCGTTGTCTTAAACGCACAACCAACGCTCAACAGCCAAAAAAAGGAACCCGCGTCGTCGCGGGTCCAATGGTTCTTGCTATATCAAAGGGGGGGTTGAGATCATCTTATCCCCCTCTGCTTAAGCGCGTATGAGCGCAACCTGAAGTTTCGCTTAAAATTCGCCGCGTCGAACCGAATCTCAGCCCCGTTTTCGCACCCGCAAGCCCTCGTACAGACTGAGCGTCATGTCCGACGCCTGGATTTGCAGCTCGTCGAGCCTGCGCCCCATCTCCTCGTACACGCGATACACCTCGTCGTGCTTGCCGCTGCCTGCGTAAGCCTTCATAAGGGTACGATAGGCTTCCTCATTGTACGGAGAATGCTGCAGCAGCCTGCGTCCTGCGGCGATCATCCGTCCAAAGTCCCGCCGCTCCTCATAGAGATGGGTCAGCCTCAGCAGTTGCGCTTCGATCGCCGCCTCGGTGTGCCGGATCTCGTCGTCCGCCCACTGGTAGTCCTCGCTACGGAACAGCCGTCCGCTATACAGGTTCACCGTTCGCTCGAGCTGCTCGATGTTGTTGCCGCCGGATTGCAGCAGACCGGCCGCTGCGTCGACGAATTTCCGGTAGTCCGAACGCTCGAGCTGCGGGGCAAGCGAGTATTTTTCGTCTTCGTAAATGACGGCGTCCTCCATGCCCAACTGGCGGAAATCGCGGCGCAAGTAGCTCACGCAAGTATGCAAATAAACTTTGGCCTTCTGGTAATGCTCGTCGGGCCACAGCTCGTCGAGCAGCACGTCGCGGTGGATCCGGTTGCCGTAATGGACGGCGAGGTATGCAAACAGCTCCTTTTCCTTGGAGGTCCGCCATTTGAGCCTTCCCTTGCCTTCTACGGATACTTGAATCTCGCCGAGCAGCTGCACCTGCAGCTCCGGAGGCGGCTGGTTCGCCGCGGCCTTCCCCGCGTCCGCCGGTTCGGACGGCGCTTCGGACTTCCTGCGGGCGACCGCCCGCTTCACGCGGCCGACGGTCCGGTTGAGCCGGTCTACCTCGAGCGGCTTGAGCAAATAATCGAGCGCATCGTTCTCGAAAGCGGACACGGCATACCGGTCGTAGGCGGTCACGAATACGATCTGCGTATCGCAAACCGCCGAGCCAAGCCTTTCGGCCACCTCAAGTCCGTTCATGCCGGGCATCTCGATGTCCAGAAAAGCGACGTCGGGCTTGAGCCGCGCGATCTCCGCGATCGCGTCGATGCCGTTGCCGCAGCGTCCGATGACCTTCACTTCGCCCGTCTGATGGAGCAGCAGCTCCAGCAGGCTGAGCGCATGCGCTTCGTCGTCCGCCAACAATGCAGTGATCATGATGAATTCCTCCTTTCACTAGTCGTCCTTGATCGGCAGCCTGATGGTGATCCGCGTCCCGACGTTCGGCTCGCTCTCGATGAGCGGCCGGCTGCCGTTGAGATGAGCGAGGCGCTTGGCGATGTTGGCAAAGCCGACGCCGTCCGCCGCGCCCCCGGCGGTATCCATCAGGTCGCGCACCTGGCGCTCGGCCATGCCGACGCCGTTGTCCTCGACCACGATCTCCACCTCGGAGCCGCGCCGCTGCACCGACAGCAATACCCGCCCGCCGCTGAGCTTCTTTGCGACACCGTGGCGAATCGCGTTTTCGACGAGCGGCTGGATCGTCAGCGGCATGACCTTGAAGGACATCAGGCGCTCGTCCACATCCATCTCGACGGCCAGACGGTTGCCGAACCGTTCCTTCTCGATGTCCACATAAGCGCGGACCAGCTCAATCTCCTTGTACAGCAGGACGCTCTCTTCTTTGTGATCCTCGTGGAAAATAATCCGCAAATACTTGCTCAGCACCGCCAGCAGCTCGCCTGCGCGCGGCCCGTCCGTATAGCAGAGCGACATGATCGTGCCGAGCGCGTTGTAGAGGAAGTGCGGCTTGATCTGCGATTGAAGAAACGCCATCTCGCTCGCGGTCGCTTCCTTCGCAAGACGCTTCATCGCCAGCTGGGTGCGAATGCGCACCCGGACCTCCGATGCGTCGAGCGGCTTGGAGATGAAGTCGTTGCCGCCGGCTGCAAGTCCCGCTTCGACGTCTGCCGGCGTCGTCCGCGCAGCGACGAACAGCAGCGGCAGCTCGATTGGCGTGTATTGCTTGCGGATCTGGCGGCTGATCTCGTAGCTGCCGCCTCCGTGCAGCAGCACGTCGAGCAGCACGATGTCGGGTCGTGCGCTGCCCTCGAGCCGCTCCATGGCCTCTTCCCCCGAGCGGGCGGTCAGCACCAGGTAGCCTTCGCTGATGAGCAAGTTCACCATCAGCTCCAGATGGAGCGGCTCCTCCTCGACGACGAGCACCGTGTAGACGCCACCCGACTGTCCGTGCGAAGCCGATCCGTCCTGCGTCCGCTTGCCGATCTCCCGCAGGATGACGCCGTCGCGATCGCGATTCGGGGGCTTGGCCATCGGCAGCTCGAGTTCGAAGATGACGCTGCCGCGCGCCTGCTCGCCGGGCAGCAAGCGCATCTCGCCGCCCATCAGCCGCGTAAGCTCGATCGCCGCGGCCAGATTGGCGCCGAAGAAGCCCGGCTGGCGGGACTTCGAATCCGCCGTGATCCCGACGCCCCAGACGATCGCTTCGATCTGGAGGACGGACATCTCGTCCCGCCTGTGACCGCTCACCAGGATAGCCGTTAGATCGTCGAACTTCATGCTGTAGTCGATCAGGTTGGACAGCACCTGCATAAGCCGGTTCTCGTCCGCCGTCGCGTAGCGGCTCTCCGGATCGAGACGATGCTCCAGGCGCACGGACTTCTCCCGCGCCAGAAACCCGTTCACCTCGAAGGCGATCGCCACGCAGGCGACCAGATCCACGGGCTTGAGCGAGACCTCCAGATGACCGTCCTTGATCCGGGTGAGATCGATAATGTCGTTGACCAGATTGGACATCCGGTATGCCGTATTGCGGATGATCTGAAGCTTGTCCCGGCTGCCGACGCGCCTGTCCTTCGGCAGATGCGCGGAGCTGTCGAGAAGCGACTGGGACAGGTTCATGATCCCTTGCAGCGGCGTATTCAGCTCGTAGGAAGTCCGCAGCAGGAATTCGTCCTTCAGCTGGTTGGCCGCCTGCAGCTCCGCAGTGAGCTTGACCATCGACTGGTAGGTCGAGAAATAATTTTGCGCGAGCATCGCCACGATAAAGTTGACGAACGAGAGTCCCAGCACGTCGGACAGAATGGACGGCAGGAACGTGCCGTCGCCCTGGTTCAGAAAGGCGGCGCTGACCAGGAGCAGCAGCAGAGACACCAGCGCCATCAGGTACATCTTGAGCTCACGCTTCGAGTATGCCGCGGTCGCAGGCTTGCGGTACAGATCGAGGACGTATGCGGCAAGCGTCATGAGCAGCAGCATGAACGTCAGCATGATCCCGTCCAGCGCAGGCGCATATGCGCGGTACGGCACCCAAACGATGACGAAACAGAGCAGCCCGATCGCGCCTGCGGAATAGAGCAGCAAGCGCCGGGCCAAGCCGGTCGCGTAGGCATACGCCGTGTACACGTTAAGAAACGGTATCGCGAGCAGGATGGACAGATCCTTGATTTTCCACATGAGCTCGAAGGGCATGTCCGACAGCAGCTGGAACAGCATACGCTGTCCGTTCATGACGATCAGCACGGCGAAGCACAGGAAAAACAAGCCGAACGACAGGAACGGGAGACGTCGTTGAAAAAAGAAATACAGCGACAGCGAAAAGATGCCGAACAGGAGAAAAATGATCGCGCCCGCCCACTCGAACATCGTCTGCGCCGCCCTGGACATCTGAATGTCGTCGGACAGTCCCAGCCGCAGAGGCAGCGCGATGCCGCCGGTCGGATAGTCGTAGTTGGCGACCTGGATCAGCAGATCGATCGTATCGCCCTGCGCGACGAACGAGACGGTATAGGGGAAGTTGCCCGGCTCGTAGCTCCCGCGGGAGGCGCCCGGCGAACCGGAGGACGCCAGCTCCTTGCCGTCCAGGTACATCCGGTCGGAAAACCGGATGACCTGCTTGTGGATGGCCAGCGTCCGATCGGTCGGCTGTATGCGGATCGTCAGGCGATAAGTCGCATGCCCGTACCCCTTCATGCCCTTGCCGTTCCAGACGCCCGGAACCTGGATATACCGCTTGCCTGCCGGCTCCCTGCCGCTCGCGAAGTCGGCGGGCGTCAGCAGCCGATCCGGATAAAACGCCCACTCCCCGTCCAGCCGGACCGTCCCGTCGGCGCGGAAATCCCAGCCGGACAGGTCGAGCGTCCCCTGCTTGGCCTGAGGACCTCCCCGGACGGATTGATTCATGACGAACATCGCCGCGCCGAGTAAAATGACGACGATCGCAAGGCCGATGAGGAACCGGTCGAGTCCGCCCGCTATATTCTTGATGCCCCGCACTCCCACGTTCTTCACCGCGCCCGCCGTCGAATTTGTTCCGTTGATTTACAACTTTGTCGATTTATAATCTATTGTAATTCCGAACGACTGTAATAGGTAGCCTTTTATGAATGACTTACCCTGCGCTTCGGCTCCCCCTCCGGCGCAGCGTTCACACTCTAGTTTTACATCAAAGCGCTTAACAGCCGCTTAACCGAATTTTTACGCATGTAAAAAAAGCCGCCTGCGGCCAGTTGCTTGCGCCCTGGCGCGCAGCTGACGGACCCAGGAGCCCTTATTTTAGTTCTTATCGCGATTCGCGGCACGCTTGCGGACACAGCGGCCGCTATTGCGGGATTGCCGGCCAAGTTCGGCCTTGATTCGATTCAATAACGCCTCTCCGGTCCGAACATCTCGCAATTCGGACCGTTTTTTACGAAATAGAGCCTCCGGAGTCCGGCAACGGTTCGCTCCGCCTGACTCGGCCTAACTCGGCCTGACTTTTATTTAACTGCTTCCCGCAGGGCTAGCAAGCGAAGCCTGGTGGTAGAACGCAAAAAACGAAGCGGTGCGAGCCGCTTCGTCCTTGTCGATGCTAGACTATGTTTTAGTTCAGGCCTTGGCCGTTCCAGAACGTGATCTCGTCGAGCGGCAGGCGCGCCGTCGCTCTGCCAGGAGCCGTTCCCTTGCCCACTGCGATGATCATGACCGGCACGAGGGTCTCGGGAATGCCGAATTCCGCTACGAGACGTACGGCGTCGAAGCCGCCCATCGGTACCGTGTCGTAGCCGCGCGCTTTGGCCGACAGCATGATTTGCATGCTCACGAGTCCGCCGTCGACGAGCGCGATTTGCGTCTGCTTTTCCGTGCTCAGGCTGCTGTATATCCCGATAGCGCGCTCCGTGTATTGGTCGGCGAATTCGCGGGTCATGACGCCTTTCTCAACGGCGATGTCGTTAATTTGACCTAGCCGCTTGAAGCCTTCGCGATCCGCCAGCACCGCGATGACCGCGGACGAGTCGACGATCTGCTGCTGGTTGTTCGCGATCGGCAGCAGCTTCTTCTGAAGCTCTTTGTCATGGAAGACGAAGAAGCGCCAGGACTGCGTATTGCTGCTCGACGGCGCCAGCGACGCCTCGGCAAGAATCTCCTTCAGTTCGGCTTCCGAGATGATCGCGTTCGGATCGTAATGACGTACGGAGTGGCGCTCCCTGACTACGCTGGCATAATCGGCGACGCGGGTGATCGTTTCGCTCATAATATTCCCTCCACTTGATTGACTATGTCTAATGTAAGCACAGTTAACGTCGTGAGCCGGCTGCAGCGGTATCGGGATGGCTTTCAACTGTGCTCTTTCAAACACAGTATACGGCCGCCGCGCGCCAACTGTCAACATGCGAATTACAGTTCGCATCTCGGATCATGGCGCGTCAAATCCGATATCGTCCAGCATCACTTTGCCGGGGCCATTGCCCAACAGGATAGAGATCCGGCTGACGGACATCGTATTGAATGACGGATTCGCCTTCGTCCAGTCGTTAAGCGGCATGCGATAGGTTTGGAACACCGGCTCGTACGGCTCCCGGTATTTGCCGCCGTCCACCAGGGGCTCAAGCGGGCCCAGCCGGGTAATCTCGGCGCGAAATAGCGGCTGCGGGGAAGCGAACGCCGCAAGCGGCAGCTCCGCGTAGACGCCGTTCGCGTCGGTGAGGCCGATCCGAATGTCCGAGGCCGCGGGCGCTCCGTCCTGCTCCGGCAGATCCCGCGACAGATCCGCCATGGCGAAGGAGAGCACGGCGCGATCGTCGACGGACACGCCTGTCGGAACAGCCTTTGCCCAAGTCATCGTATATTCGCCGCTTTGCGCCCATTGGAGCAAGAGCCCGTGCGTGCCTTTGCCGCGCCGCTGACGGTCCAACGCCTCGGCGACCTCTGCGGTCACTCCGGCGGACGAAGTCCCCGCGATGTCTGCGCTCGGCATTCCGGGGACGGCCTCCTCGTCGTCGAACCGGATTAATGCCCGGAAGGTGCCGCTTTCGTACCGGCTGACGTACCGCGTGTCCGGAAGATAGGCGCGCGCCGAGCGATAATCCTCGAACAGCGGCTTGTAAGCATCGTCTCCGTGCAGCGTTGCCTCCAGGAAGGCGGTCAGGTAGACTTTGGCGATCCGCCGCTGTTCCTCTCCGGGGAGAGCGGGCTTGCGGAGAAAAAGTCCCGCCGGCAGGGAGCTGTCGCGCTGGCCCCAGCTCTCGTTAAACTGCCCATGGTTGGCGCCCTCAATGTAGAGAGACGCCTTGAACGCCGAACCGGCTTGCCCGGCTCCATCGGTCGCGAACGTCGTGCGCATATACTGCCTGTCCCCGAAAAAATCGTTGATATCGGCATCGGATGCGCCCTGAAGCGTCAAATAAGAAATGTTCCGCAAACGGGCCTGCTTGCCGTCTACGACGGTGTCCGTCGGCGCGATCGCCGCGACCGACACGATCCGATAGTCCGAAGCCCGCGGCAAGGACGCGTCATCCGCAAACCATTGCTCCCGGTCCGCCGCCATCGCGACGGCCTGTCCGCCCCGCGAGTGCCCGACCAGCGTTATTTTTTGCAAATCAGCCTTGCCGTAGAGCGGGGAGTCCGGATCCGCGTTAAAGTCGCGGAGCTGGCCGATATGCCGAAGCAGCATCCAGGCACGAAGCTTCATATCCTGATCGGGGATGCCCGACCAGACGGAATAATTCAGAAAATTCTCGTCGACGGAAACGACAAGGAAGCCGCGGCTCGCGGGCTGCTCGCCGAGATAGGCGTACCCCCCGTCCGAATAATCCTCCATCGCGTGATTGCCGTGGACAATGAGCACGAGCGGAAACGCCTCTTCTCCCCGCGGCAGCCATACGCTCCCGTTCAACGGAAGCGACTTCGGGCCGAACCCCCAGTACCATTTGCGTAAAAGCGGCCAGTCCTTCAAATAGGCGGAAGCGTCCGCGGGCTTGGAGACGAGCCGCGCTTCCTCGCCGAACGCGGGACGCCGGTCGTCGCCGCTCCCGTAGGTGAAGGCATCGTAGGCGTAGCTGCCGGGCTGTGAAGGATCGCCGGCCGTGAATGGACGGAAGGCGCCGACCGTCGCACCGTCGCTCGCTCCGTCCGCGCCGGCTGCCGAATCGGCGTCGTCCATCGAGACATGGCGCGGCCAATTCGGCTTCAGCAGCGAAGGATCCGCCGCCCAGACGATCGCGCCGCCTATTAGCGCCAGCGCAAGGATGGAAGAGGTCCGCAGGCGCGAGCCAGTGTCCCGTGCGAGCGCGGCGGCTAGAAGCCAGCCCGTCGCTGCGGCGGCGAGCGTATACGCGCATGCCAACAGAAGCGACAGGACGACGCCCATATCGCTGAAAAACAGCAAAAAAAAGACGAGCGTGCCCGTGTACAGCAACCCGCCGACCGTGGCGAACGGACCGGACAGCCGGGGAACGAACGTGAGCGCCCATGCGACGAGCAGCGACAATAAAGCGAACGCCGCCGTATGCGAGGATACGGCCGACACAAGATCGACCGGCGTCCCGAAGCCTGTCGGCGCCCCCAGCATGCCCGTACCGGCGGCGGCTCCTCCCGCGATCCAAAGCCCGAGGATCGCGCCGCGCCAAGGGCCGCGGTCGCCGGCCAGCGCGCGGCCTAGCCGCCGCTCTGTCGTCAGCGGGCCGAAGGCGCGGCCCGCCGGCGCCAGTCCGGCCTCTCTGTCGTCCATGCGCGCCCGCCCCTTTCTCGTCTCTCTTTTCGATGAAGCTATTCACTGAATCTATTTAATGAATCTATTATAACGCCGGCAAGCGGCGCCAACCTACGACCAACTTCAGGAACGGCGCGCTGGCCTTCGCGTGCGCCTTCAACCTCTGCCGTCAGCCTCCACCGCCAATGAGCCCGAGCCATTTCCAATACGGCACGCAGGCGACGGTCAGCAGCAGCACGGCGATGCCGTAGCCGAGTGCGGTCAGTTGGCCCTGGCGATGCGTGAATGACCGGCCTTCCGCGCTATAGTAAGCGGTAAGATAGGTCGGAGATTGATAGGCGAAGAAGAACGGGTCGGTCGATAACAGGATGACGAATACGAGTACCCATGGGTGGATGCCCGCCTGCGCCGCCAAGCCCGCCGTCGACACGACGAGCAAAATGACGGCCGCGTCGTCGCGAACGACCAGCGTCACGAGAAATGAAAGCAGCACGACCGAGACGAGAAACAGCGTGGGCGCCCCCGAAAAAGCGGCCATTCGGGCGCCGAGCACGTCCGACATCGCATCCACGACGCCGACCTTTTCGGCCACCTCGGCGAAGCTGAAGGCGACGCCGATGAACAGCAGAAACGGCCAATCGATGCCCGTCTTCAAAGTCTGACCGTCGAGCACGCCGAACATGACGAGCGCCGCGAACCCGAGCAGCATGACCCAGGCATAATCCAGTCCGTGCAAGGGCTGCAAAATCAGCAGCGCGATCGAACCGAGCGCCGCGGCGGCCGTCACTCGTTCGCTTCGGGTCCAGCGCCCGATGAGCTTCAGCTGATCGTCCAGCACTTCTCTGCGGATGGGACGTCCGGGCTCCCGGCGGCGGAAGGTCCAGGCCATGTAGCCCGCCATCGCCCCGCCGAAGACGAGGAAGGCCGGCAGCGCGTAGATCAGCCATTGGAACCAGCTCACGCCCGCCGTCCCGCCGGCCATGCCGAGCGCCATGACGTTGGTGTAAGAGCCGGTCAGCACGAACGGGGCCGTGAAGCCGTAGAACACCATCGCCGTGAGCGATAGGCCCGCCATGCCCCGCGAGCGGTCGGCGAACCCCATCGCTTCGGACAGCGTACGCGCGATCGGCACGCCGAGCCCCACCTTCGCGGACGAGGAGGGGATCAGCGGATTGAGCAGCGCACCGCTCGCGACGATCCCCCAGAACTGCCCGCGGTAGCTCGCCGGAAAGAGCTTGAGCGCGAGCAGGGAAAAGCGGTACAGCAAGCCCGACTTCGTGATGGCCGCGCCCAGCGCCAGAATGAACAGCATGTAGAGCCAACTGGGGGAGGCAAAGCCGGACAGCGCGACAGGCGGCTCGGCGACGCCGCCGGCCACCCACAGCATCGCCATGAACAGCGCCACGAGGTAGTCCGGCACGACGCGCACGATCCACATGACGACCGCCGCGAGGCCGATGCCGATGAAGTCCATGCCCTGTCGGGTCAGCCCGGCGAACGGATCGGCAAAGTGAAAATACAGCAGGCCGGAAAGCGCGAGCGCGAGGCTCACAAGCAAAGGGAGTCTGCCCCGTCCGAGCAGCGCGCCCGCTTGTTCGACGAGCCGCTTGTTCTGCTCGTCCCGAAGCTTGTCTCTGGCTGCTCGCAGACTTTGCTCCGCGCTCTCCGGCTCGGTGCCGGGGAGGGACTCGGCGAGCCGCATGTATTCGAGCGCCTTATGCGGCCGCCCCGCTTGTCGGCACCACTCGGCGCCCCAAGCGTACAGCGCCGCCGTCTGCGCCGGATCGAAGCGGCCGGACGCCGTCTCGAGCGCGGCCTCGAACCGGACGTAGCCCTCTTCGCGGCCGCGCGCGAGGCAATCGTCCAGGTAGGCGGCGAACAGCCCCGGACGAGCGAACAGCCGCTCGTCCGGGCAGCGTGCCAGCAGGTCCGCGAGCGGCAGAGCCGGCGGTAGCGCCGGAGCCGCGTCGGCACGCCGGCGCGCGGCAGCTTCGGGCGCGGCGGCGGCTGGCGTGGCGCCGGCAGCGACTGAAGCGGACGGCTGGCCTTCGAGCAGCGCGAGCAGCTCCGCCCAGGCCCCGCCGTCCGACAGCACCGCAGCTGCCGCGGCGGGATCGCCGGCCGCCGCATAATAATGCGCGGCTTGCTGCGTTAATTGCGCACGCGCGCCATGCCCGTGCCGCTCGACATACAGCTCCGTCAGGACGGCCCGAACGGCCGGCATGACGGAGACGCGCGCCGGTCGCGCCGGATCCTGGCGGATCATCGCGCGAAGCTCCGCATCCGCCGCCAGCGCCGCATCGAAGGATGCAAGACCCGCTGCGCGCTCCAGCAGCGGCTTGTCCGCGAAAGGCAGCGCCGCCGCCGCGAACATCGCTTCCGCGACTTCGGCGGGCCAGCGCGCCGCCTGCTGCCGGATGCGCGCGGTCTCCGCTTCGCGCGTCTCCGTCAGCCGTGCGTTCGTCTGCGTCAGCCTGCCGGACAGCAGACGGATAAAATACGCCGACAGCACCGCATGCTCCTCGATGAGCTGCCGGAACGTCTCTTCGCCGATCTCGAAGAGCTCCGTTTCGGCGGCCGCGACCGCGGTCGCGCTGCGCGGCTCGCCGGTCAGCAGCGCCATCTCGCCGAGCATATCGCCCTCGCGCAGCACCGTCAGCGCGCGCCGCGCGCCTTCGTTCGGCTCTACATACAGCGCGATCCGGCCGCTCAGCACGATGTACATCCCATCCCCCGGGTCGCCCGCGCGGAACAGCGTCTCGTCCGCCCGCAACGTACGCCGCTCCAGACGACCGAGCACCTTGGCCAGGTCCACGTTGGACAGCCCTTTAAACAGCGCAATATCCGCTATATTCACATGCATACCTCGACTTAGGAGTAACTGAATTTAGGCTTCTAGGCAACCTATCCTACGACAGGCGGCCGAGCTTGACCATTGTCAAAAGTTAACGCCTCAATGCCCCGGACGCGGACGGCCGCGCATGCGGGCCAGCACCTGCTCGATGTCCTCGGGATGGAGGAGCTCGATCGGGGACATGCCTTTCTCGAAATGGAGACCGTCGGCCTCGATCAGCAGCACGTATTTGCCGTTCATGCGGGCGATGTGGATCGAATCGCCGTAGTCGCTCATCTTGGCCCGGACGGCGATATCGTCGGCCTTGAACTTCAGCTCCAGGTCCGGCTGATATTCGACGATATGGGCGGTCGCGCCCATGACGTCCTCATGCGTCCACTTCTCCTGCAGCTGCCGTTTGTCGCCGGCCGCCCACAGCTCGAACTCGCGCGCCTCCTGCGCCCAGCTCCCGCTGCCGCGCGCGGCTCGTGACAGGCCGCCGGCACCGCCGCCGTAGCCGCCTCCCTGACCGCCGCCATACGCGCCGCCGTAAGCGTCGCCGCCCTGGCTGCCATCGTCACCATAACCCGACGCGTCATAGCCCGGCGCGCCGTAGTCCGACCCCGACGACGGGTCGCGCTCGCGAATGGCCTCGTAGGCGGCTTGTCCGCCGGCGGCATCCGCGCCGGTCCCGAAATCCGCGGGCCATCCGGCTTCCGGACCGGCCGCCATGCCCGGCATCGCTCCCGCGCCTCCGTCCGCCGCATAGCCGCCCTCGCTTCCCGTGCCGTCTCCCGACCATTTGCGTTCCATATATTCCTGCACCAGGCCCAGAACCTGATCGTTCACGATCTCCGGCTTCGACTTCTCGTACGAGACGTACTTCAGGAAGTCCTCGAAGTATCGCGCGTGCGACGCCTGATGAATCTTGAGCTCATAAGGCTCGAGCATCCCCTCCTCCGGCATGTGGGGATACTGGATCGACTTGATGTTGCGCGCGCTGATCGCCATGTCGACCTTCGAGATCAGGCTGCGCTCGTCGGAGATGCGGGCGATCTTCGATTCGAAGTCGCACTTCAGCACGAATACGAACGGCTCGTCGAACAGCTCGTTAATCTTGGCCGCCGCCACGATAAACGCGCCTCCGCGCACCGCACTCGTGTCCATGTAGCTCCGCAGCACGTCGTCGCAGGCGTAGTGGAACTGCTCCTTGTTCGTGGCCACGCGCAGCCGCTGGAACAGATTGTAGTTCGGATTGCTCTCGGGCTCCTGCCCGGGCTCCATGACGAAGCGGCCGATCTTGGTCGGCGCCGCCGCGGTGTCCGGGTTCACGTCGGCTTTGCGCTTGCCGATCCGCGTGAACTCCTCGTCGAGGAACGACTTGATCTCGCTGTCCTCGTAGTCGTAGTGATCCAGCGTTTTGTAGTGCTTGTACCGCTTGTTCGTGTCGGTCTCCTTGTCGCTTTCCGACTGAATGACGAAAAAGGACAAAAATTGTATGGAAAATCTCATCGGATACGGTCTCCCTGCTTTGTTCGAATCGATAGCTGACCTGCGGCGCTTGGCGCTCTATGCCAAGTGTACCGATCGCGGCTTGGGCTTGTCCAGCCCCGAGGCCTTTTCGATTGCGCCGCTGACACCCTGTTGTCACCGGTCATGCCTTAATATAACGTTATTCCAAGCTAGGAGGCCCGCCTATGTCCGCCAAAATCGACTACAAAAAACACGACAAAGCGCTTTACTTGCCTAAAGGGGAGCCTGTCATCCTCGACGTGCCCGCCATGCCCTTCGTCTCCATCGAGGGAGAGGGGGATCCGAACCGCCCCGAATTCGCGTTGGAGACGGGGGCGCTGTTCGCGCTGAGCTACGCCGTCAAAATGTCGTATAGAGGAAGCGACGCGCCGGAGGGGTACTACGACTACACGGTCTATCCGCTGGAGGGGATATGGAGCCTGGTGGATCTGACGCGGCCCGCTACGGATAAAAGCAATCTGAAGTACAAGCTGATGATCCGGCAGCCGGACTTTTTGACCGAGGAGGGGTTTCGATACTTCGTCGGCAAAACGGCGGCCAAGAAGCCGAATCCGATGCTCGACAGGCTGAAATTCATAACGATAGAGGACGGCCCAAGCTGTCAAATGATGCACACGGGCAGCTACGACGATGAGACGGCCAGCTTCGAGCGGATGGAAGCCTACTGTGAAGAAGCGGGCTACCGGCGCGCATCGAAGCTGCACCGCGAGATTTACATCTCCGATCGGCGCAGGACGGCGCCGGAGAAGCTGCGTACGGTGCTGCGGTTTGCGGTAAAGAAGTAGTCTGTCTGCCAACGTGGAAGCTTTCGCGCAAAAATTTACTGCAGCTGGTCTCATCGAGCGAGTTCCTGTGTGTTCCAAGTAAATATCGTGCCTTTTAGCGCGCCAGGCCGGCCACGCGCCTGCTTCGCTCAGTTCAGCGCGGCCAGCCGCTCCAGCACGTCGCCCTTGAACAGCCCGTCCACCGCGAAGGAGACGCACGGGAACCGCTCCGAGACGACCCGGTCCTGCTCCTCGAACAGCTCGCCTACCCGGTAGCGTCCGTCGACGAGAATGAACTGCTCCAGCGTTCGCGCGGTCGGGTCGACGATCCAGTACTCGGATACGCCGTGCTTTTCGTAGACCGCGTGCTTGCGCACCCGATCGCGCTTGCGCGAGCCGGGCGACAGAATCTCGACGGCGAGATCCGGAGCTCCCTCCACGCCTCGCTTGCTGACGATCTCCCAGCGGTCCTTGCTGACGAGCACGAGGTCCGGCTGCATAACGTTGGTCTTGCTCAAAATGACGTCCAGCGGCGAATACAGCACAATGTAGTTCGAAGTACAGCTTTGCAGGAGCAGATGCAGCTTGCCGCTGATGGCCTGATGAAAAATATTCGGTCCGGACATCAGCTCCAGCTTGCCGTCAAAAATCTCGTAACGATTGCCGTCGTCCGGCATGTCCGCGTACATCTCGTAGGTCACAATCTGCTCGCGGACCTCGTCCGCCCTACTCTCCTTGTTCTCTTTGCCTTCCTGACCCGCCTTACTCTCCTTGCCTTCCTTGCCCTTCTTATTCTCGTCGTCCATGGCCCGCTCCCTCTACGGTAAAAAAAGCGCCCCGTCAAAGCGACACGGACCCGTGCGCGGCTCTGACGGGGCGCTTCCCCGTGCGTTTATTTACCAATATTATGCTTCTGCGGTCGAACCGTGTCAATCCTTATTTTTGCTGCGCTTTTGCCTGACCAACTGGGCATCATCCGCTTCGATTGGGGCATAATGGTACGGTCGCAACCGACGAACAAGGAGGTCGCAGCTACGATGAGTCGACGCTATTCCAAGTCTGCAACAGGTACGGTTCGTACAGGCTACCTGCTCGCCTGCATCGCCTTGCTGGCCGCCGCCGTCTGGATCGGCCTGGCGGTTCGCACAGGTCGCGCGGACGCCGCGGACACGACCTACCACAAATGGAGCCTCATCGCGATCAAGGAGACGAAGCTCAAGTACCCGAAGGCTGCGCTGGTCGATTATTCGCACATCGGCAGAACGCAGCTCGAAGGCGGTCTCTGCGAGGAGAAGTTCAAGCTTTGGCTCCGCCAGGCCGACCGCGAGTTCGGCGTATACGTCACCGTGCGGTTCAACGATGCCGAGGACCGTCTCGTCTCTGTGGACATGAGAGAGACACCTCGCTAGGGCAGCAGCTATGGATTCCCTTTTTTGGCCCAAATCGCAATTTGTCGTTTGACGGCGCGCGCAAGCGTTTAATTACACAATAAGCCATGAGTCATTGGACGCGTCGTTCCCCGGGCTCGCGCCCGGGCGCTGCTGCCGACTGCGCTTCGATCACGGCGGTACGATCTGCGGGTAGACGAACCCTGGACACAGCAAGCCCGCATAGCCGCCCTGCCCCGAGCAGGCTCCGGCCCATCAACTTTCCCGTTCGTCTCCCGTCGCAGCGCGCGACAAAAGACGGCGCCCCCGGCCGCCTGGCGGTTCGGGAGCGCCGTCTTTTCAATTCGACAAAATCTCGTTCAGGCGCCGCTCCGCCGCAGCCAGTCCGCTTGCCGGCTCCGTTCGGTTCTGTATGATGCTCTGCAGCTCCTCCGACAAGGCCGTCAACAACGCCGCATACTTGTCCGTCCTGGGCGCCGGCTTCACGGTCCGCTGCGATTGGACGAACAGCTTGCGATAAGGCAGCGCCTGATAAGCCGCGCTGGTCATGACGGCCGTATTGGCCGGGATATGTCCTGCCTCTCCCCACACGACGCTGCCGACCTCCGAAAAGTACTTGATAAAAGCCATGGCCGCGTCCCGCTTCGCGTCGGTCGCGTAAGCCGGGATCGCCAGCGTGTGCGAGCTGCCCCAATGCGCCTCGCTTCCGAAAATCGGCGGCAGCGGCATAATGCCCACGTTTAAAGAAGGGTTGGCCAGGTAATGCCCCGCTTCCCAGACGCCGCCGAACCACAGCCCCGCCCGTCCTCGATCGAAGGAGTCCCATGGCGTCTTGTCGTTCAGATCGCTCAAGCCTTCGGCGAACAGCCGCTGGTAGAAGGCGAGCACCCGCACGGCATCATCGCCCGCGATCGCCGCCCGGGTGCCGTCCGGGCTGAGTAAATCGCCGCCCGCCTCATAGTACAGGTCCAGAAACGGCTCCTGAAAATACGGCGTGTTCACGGCCATGGGCTGCACGTCGGGCACCCGATCGCGGATCTGCTTCAACGACCGCACGAAGCCTTCCGGCGTGGCTTCCCCGAGCCGGGGCGTTCCGTCCGCTCCGAGCAACCCGGCTTGGGCCAGAATGTCTTTGTTGTAGTACATCATATGGAAATGCGTATCCAGCGGAATCGCATTATGCTTGCCGCCAAACGCGACGCTGTGCAGGCTGGCCGCATCGATCTCGTCAAAACGAAAGCCGGCCTGCTCCGCCGGCCCGTCAAGCTCCGACAGGCGGCCCGCCTTGACGAGCGGCGACAGCCGGTCGGCGTGAACGACCGCGACATCGGGCCCGCTGCCGAAGGAGAGCGCGGTGCCGAGCCTGGCGTAGTATTCGTTGGACTCGAGGCGAAGCTGCTTCACGAACACGGCATCCTGCGAAGCGTTGAAGTCCCCGATAATGCGCTCGACGAATTCGCCCTCTCCTCCGCCGAACGGATTCCAGAAGGACAGCACCACTGGCGCGGGGCTGTCTTCGCTCGCTCCGGGCCCTACGCCGCCGCCGGGCGCGGGCGCGCCGAAGCAGCCCGTCAGCAGCAGGCACAGCGAGATTGCCGGCAAACCCGCGCGCTTTCGCATCGCGTGCTCACGCTCCTCTCATTCGTTTTCCCCGTTCGGCAAACGGTTACAAATCTTCACGGCCCGGTATCGATCGATGCGTCCCGGTGCAGGGCGCGATATTCCGAAGGAGACAGCCCCGTTATTTTTTTGAACACCTTCGAGAAATACTTGGGATCCGGAATGCCGACCAGGCTGCCGACGTCTCCCGTTCTCATCTCTTGCCTGAGCAGCTCTTTGGCGTTGTCGATGCGAATCCGCGTCAGGTACTCGAGGAAGCTCTCGCCGACTTCCTTCTTGAACAAATTCGCGAAGTAGTTTTTGCTCAGGTGCACGAGGCCGCTTATAAATTGGAGCGAAATCTCGCGGTCGTAATATTGCCTGATATACTGGGTCGCCTTGACGATGCTGTTGCGGTCGCTGTTGTACATGCCGGCGATATGACGCACCAGCGCTTCGAACGACTGCTTGAACCACGCCCTGCTCTCTTCGACCGTCTCCAGCCTGGACAACTGGTCGTAATACTGCCTTTTCAGCTCCGTCACTTGACGGTCGTCGTTCGCCACGTCCGGCCATAGCGTCGTCAGGATCATGAGCAGCTCGAAGGTGATGATATGCGCCAGATCGGGATCGCGGCGAACGGACAACCGATCGAACAGCGCATCCAGGTATGCCGCGAGCTCGGCGGATTGGAACGCGTACACCATCGACTGAATCTGGCTGGTACCGATGCGGATCGGCTCCGCATGCTCCGCCGGCACGCGCTTGTCGTCGGTGCCGTGGACGATGACGCGGCCGCTTCCGAGGAACATTTTTTGCTTGGCAGCTTCCGCCGCCTGGGCGTAGGACGCCTTCAGCTCCGCCCAAGCCCCGATGCGCCCCCCGATGCCGATCGCCGCCTTCAAGCCGCACTCGTCCAGGAGCAAGCCAATAAGCGCCTCCGCATGCCGCTTGACGCGTTCGAGCCCCGCTCCCGCCGCATGCTTGCCCGCGTCGCACAAGACGCAGACGTCTCCTTGCTTGTCGACAAACGCTTCATAATCGCCGTCGTCCGACGTCCATATCCGGCCGATCGCTTCCCTGACCGCCGCTTGCCGCTCCTCGAAGCCCTGTCCGGCCGATTGCAGACTGATCAGCAGCACATAAGCCGAGCGAATCGGAGCCAGCCCGGCCCGCGCCGCGCGCTCGTCGCATTCGGCCGGGTCGCAGGCCGCACCGTCCGCCAGCTCCGCCAGCAGCCGCTCCTTGTGAAGGCGCTCCGCCTGCGGGTCCGAAGTCTCGGCACCGCGCGCCGAGGCATGCAGCTTGTCCTTCACGCTAAGCAGCGCCTGCTCGAAGTCGCGCGGCATCATATCCGATTTGATCAAATACTCGGAAACGCCGTGCTTGATCGCTTCCTTCGCGTATTGGAAGTCCTCGAGGTTGCTCAAAATGATAATTTTCATGTCCGGCGCGGTCTTGCGCACCTCGGCGATCAGCTCGATCCCGTCCATCACGGGCATCTTGATATCGGTAATGAGAATATCGGGCGGCTCGGTCCCGATCAGCGCCAGCGCCTCCCTGCCGTTGGCCGCCTCTCCCGCGAGCCGCAGTCCGATCTTGTCCCAATCGATCATGGACCGGATGCCGAATCTCACGATCGGCTCATCCTCGACGATCATGACGCGATGCATGCGCCCCCCCCTCCTTCCTAAGTCATCAAGGGCAGCCGAATTTGGATGCGCGTGCCCACGCCGAGCTCGCTCTGTATCCGGATGCCGTATCCCTGCCCGCAGATGAGCTTGATCCGCTCGTCGACGTTGGCCAGGCCGATCCCGCCCGGCTTATCCTTGCCGCCCCCCGGCTGCTCGAGCATTCGCTGCGCCGCCTTCGGATCCATGCCGCCGCCCGGCTCGCGGGCGCACGCGATCTCGATCCGGCCGCCGCTCTCGCGGCCCTCGAAGGCGTGCAGGATCGCATTCTCGATCGGCGGCTGCAAGATGAGCTTCGGCGTGCGGAGCAGCCGGACCTCATCGGCCATCTCGACGGACGTCTCGATGTTGAAGTTGAAGCGGAACTGCTGGATGCCGAGGTAGCAGCGGACATGCTCGATTTCCTCCTCGACGGTCACCGTCTCCTCGCCCTTGCCGAGACTGATGCGGAGAAGCCGGGAGAGCAGGCTGACCATCTCCGCCGCGTGGTTCGCCTTTTGAATCAATGCCGTCCACTTGATGATATCAAGCGTATTATACAGGAAATGCGGGTTGATTTGCGCCTGCAGCGCCTTCAGCTCCGCCACCCGCTTCTGATCCTGCTCGACATAGACGGCGTTCAGCAGCTCGTCGATCCGCGCGACCATCGCATTGAAGTTGCCGCCCAGCTCGTCGAACTCGTCGTACCTGCGCTTCGTCTGGTAACGCGTGGACAGCTCGCCGTCCATGACGCGCTTCATGAGCCGGATCATCTTGAGGATCGGCTTCGTGATCGAGCCGGCGAGCACGATCGCCGCGATGATCGAGAAGGCGATGCAGAACAGGGCGATCAGCAATATAATCTGCAGGAGCCTGTCGGAATCCTGGTACAGCGCGGACTTGGAAATGACGTTGACGACCATCCAGTCGTTTGTCGCGAGCTTTTTGACGTTGACGATCAGCTTGTCGCCCCCGTACTTCAGCGGAAACTTCAGCTCCCCGGCGCCCGCTCCCGCGATCTGCGCGTAGCCCCGCTCGCCGAGCACCTCGGACACCGATCGCCCGATCATCGCGCTGTCCGGATAGGAGACGAGCCGGCCGCCGCCGTCGACGATGAAGCTCTGCAGGTCCCGGTTGTTGCTCGCGGCTTTCGAGACGAGCTCCTTGATGACATCCTCGCGAATGTCGAGCACGGCGGCGATGCCGAGCGGGCTGCCGTCCGATATTTTATAGAGCTGCTTGGCGAGCGAAAAGACGTATGTGCTCTGCGAATTCAGACTGTCCACGTAGGTGCCGTAGCGCGTCGGATACCAGTGGAAGTCGCCGTCGTCCAGCGTCCGGAGGAAGGGGCGCGACTCTTTTTCCGAACGCTCGCTCCAGCGGTAGATGCCTTTGATATAGTGCCGATCGGATATGAACGATATCGATTGCACATCCTGGTTGATCGCCACGATCGTGGACAGCTTCGTGGTCAGCGACAGGCTGTCGAGGTCGTACTGCGCCGGATCGGCATCGCTCAGCTTGCGCAGCATCGAGACGATCTCCGCGTTGCCGAGCACCTGCATCATCATTTCCTTGTAGATGCCAAGGCGCGTGTCCAGATTGTCGGCGGTCTGATCGAGCAGATGCTCCGAGTATTCGGTCGCCTTCTCGTTGATCGTCGATCTGGAGATCGAAAACGAAATAATCCCCATGACTACGAGCGGCGTCAAAGAGAACAGAAATAAAAGCAGCATCCACTTGGCGCGCATGCTGCTTTTCCATATGCGTATCGGCGGCCAAACGCGTCTCCGGAGAGGCGCTTCGGGTTCAAGGTTCATGCCTCCAGCCTCTTCTCTTGCGATTATCCCTTCACGCCGGACATGGATACCCCTTGCACGATGTGCCGCTGCAGCAGCACGAATACGAGGATGGTCGGGATCGCCGCGATCGCGCTGGCCGCCATAATCAGGTTCAGGGACATCGTATTATTCGACAGGAAGGTCGGCAGCCCTGCCGAGAGAATCATATTTTCCGCGGAGGTGATCGACAGGTACGGCCACAGGAAGTTGTTCCACGATAAAATGAAATAGAAGATGCCGACGGAGATCATCGCCGAACGCGTCAACGGCAGGCACACGCGCCACCACAGCCCGAAGCTGCGGCTGCCGTCGATCTGCGCGGCCTCCAGATAATCCCGGGGCACGCCGTCCATGAACTGCTTGAGCAGCAGGATGCCGATCGGATTGGTCAGGCCCGGCAGGATGATCGCCCATATATTGTCGATGAGCTTGAGATGAAGCGCGGTCTCGTAGAGCGGGATCAGGATGGCCTCCGTCGGGATGAGCAGTCCGGACGCGATCAGGACAAAGAAAATGCCACGCGTCTTAAAGGGAAGCTTGGAAAACGAGAAGGCCGCGAGCGAGCTGAACAGGACGGCGATGATCGTCGTGAGAAAGCCGATGACGACGCTGTTCCATGTCCAGCGCAAAATTTGCGAATCGCGGATGACCTTCGCGTAGTTGTCGGCGTTCAGGCCCGACCAGTCCACCCAATCGGACAGCGAATACACGGTCGTGCCGTCGGGCTTCAGCGAGACGAGCAGCATCCAGACGAGCGGGAAAACGAACAGCAGCGCCAGCAGCGCCGCCGCGATATTCAAAAACCACCTTTTCATGCGAATCTCTCCTCATCCGTCTTTCCGGTCGGTCAATTTAAACTGGATCGCGGCAATCATCAGCATGATGACGCAGAAGACGATCGACTGCGCGGAAGCGAGACCGAACATGTCCTTCTTGAAGCCGGTCACATAGATGTAGCGGATCATCGTATTCGTCGAGTCGCCGGGTCCGCCGCCCGTCATGATCTGCACCTGGCCGAACAGCTTGAGGCTGGCGATGACCTGGTAGAAAATCTGGATTTTCATGACGCTGGACAGGCCGGGCATCGTGATATGACGGAATCGCTGCCAGGCGCCCGCCCCGTCGATCTTGGCCGCTTCGTAATGATCGGGGGGAATCTCCTGAAGGCCGGCCAGAAACAGGACCATGACAAACCCGACTGTCCACCAGTCCGTCACGATGGTGATCGCCCACCAGACGAGCCCCCGGTCGGTCAGCCAGTTAAGCTCGCCTGCGCCCAGCAAGCCGAGCAGGGCGTTGACCGGACCGTTTTTCGCGTCGAACAGATGCAGCCAGATAAAGCTGATGACCGATACGGAGAGGACGTAGGGCAGGAAAAAGGCGGAGCGGATCGCCGTTCGGAACCAAATGCGCTCGTTGATGAGGAGGGCGAGGACCAGCCCCAGCGCGATGACGGTAGGCGTGCACAGCAGCACGAAGTAAAAGGAATGCCACAAGTAGACGTAAAAATCGGGATTGTTGAAAATTTTATCGTAGTTCGCGATGCCGACGTACTTCTCCATTCCCCGTATGCCCCAGACGTGCAGGCTCATCCATATGCCGCGGCAGACCGGCCACAAATAAAATACGGCGAAAGGAATCAGAAAAGGAATCAAATACAATACGGCCTTCAATTCGGTCCGCAGGCGCAGCGGCTCGCGTCTTCGCAAAGCAACGGAGGCTTTGCGTCCAGTGATTTGCGTCTCCATTCGCCATTCTCCTTAAGCAGGCTTTCTATGAAGCGGGAGAGGAGCCGCAGACGCGTCCGCGCCATGCCGGTTCCTCTCCGCCTTTTCTCTTTAGTTGTCCAGCACTTCGTTAATCTGCTTTTCCATGTCCTTCAGGCCGTCCTCCGGCGATTCACTGCCGAAGATGATGTTCTGGAGCGACTCCGCGATCGTCGTGACGATCGTCGTGTATTTATCCGTCTGCGGCGCGAACTTGACCGTCTTCTGCGCTTCGATAAACTGGTCGCGGTACGGCAGGCTCTTGTATTCGTCGCTCGCCGTGACGTTGGCGTTGGCCGGCACGTGGCCCGCTTTGCCCCAGGTCGAGCCTCCGACTTCGGAGAAATACTTCATGAACTTCGCGGACGCTTCCTGCTTCTCCGCGGACACGTAGGAAGGAACGACGAGCAGGTGCGAGCTGGCCCAGTGCGTCTGGCTGCCGAAGATCGGCGGCAACGGCATCGCGCCGATGTTTTTGGACGCGTCGCCGAGCAGCACGCCCGCTTCCCAGACACCGCCGAACCAGAAGGCCGCCTTGCCGTTGCTGAAGCTGTCCCACGGATTTTTATCGTTCAGGTCGGCATATTTGTTCTTGTAGACGTCCATGTAGAACTTCAGCACGGACAGCGCCTTGTCGTTGTTGATCGCGGCCTTCGTCATGTCGGCGTTCAGAATGTCTCCGCCCGCCTCGTAGTACAAGTTCAGGAACGGCTCCTGGAAATAGGGCGTATTGACCGCGAGCGCCTGAATGTCAGGCACCTTCGATTGAATTTGCGCAAGCGTCTTCTCGAATCCTTCCGGCGTCATTTCTCCCAGCTTGGGCGTGCCGTCTTCGTTCAGCATATCGGCCTGTTTCAGCAGGTCCTTATTGTAGTAGAACATATGAAAGTGCGTGTCCAGCGGCACGGCGTAAGGCTTGCCGTCGTAAGTGACGCTCCGCAGGTTGGATGCCGTGATCTGCGACAGATCGAAGCCGACCTTGGAGGCCAGGTCGTCGACCGGTACGATCTGCTTCGCCTTCACGAAGGGCGAGATGCGGTCCACGTGCGCCACCGCCACGTCCGGTCCCTTGCCTGAGGATAGCGCCGTGCCGAGCTTCGCGTAATATTCATTGGACTCCAGGCGAAGCTGCTTGACGACGACTTCCTTTTGCGAATCGTTGAAGCCCTTGATGATCTGGTCGACGAAGTCGCCCTCGCCGCCGCCGAACATGTTCCAGAACGTGATCTCGACGGCGCTGCCTGCGTTGCCCGCGCTTGCGGCCTGGCTGGATGCCGGCGCGGATGCGCTGCCGCTCGCCGGCGCGGACGATGCTGCGTTGTTATTGTTGTTGCCGTTGCCGCAGCCGGCCAGCGCCAGCGTCAGCGCCATGCCCGTCGTCAGGAGCGTTGCGGATTTCTTTTTCATTTTCACGTATGACCCCACCTTTATAAGAGATGCGTGCCGAGAAAGCCTCGTTGTAAGTGCTTTCTTCATGCTTAACTTTAACTGCGGCAGGGCATCCGATGAACCGACGATCAGCCGCTTCTGATGCGACAAAATACAGATGTTGCCGGCGGTCCCGGTAAGAAAAGGTGGACAATGTTAAGGTCGGTGGCGAAACTTACGGTGGGGCGTAGGGGCGGGGCAACCTTAGTTGGGGGTGTAGGGCGGGGCAACCTTAGGTGAGGGCGCACGGGGTCGGGCAATCTTAAGGAGCCGTGTGTTGCTGGTGCGGCGTTAAGGCCCATTTGCGCTTATTGGTACCTTTCCGAGTGTTGTTGTGGGGCGTTAGTGCCCATTTGAGCTTATCGGCACCTATCCGAGTGTTGTTGGCGGGGCGTTAGTGCCCATTTGCTCTTATCTGCAGCCTTTAGAGTGTTGTTGGTGCGGCGTTAGTGCCCATTTGCGCTTATCGGCATGGAGTTGCACGGTTTTTCCGTGTAACTCCGCTACCGGTTGCACTTACTATGGGAGTTGTACGGTTTTTCCGTGTAATTTTGCTTCCGGGCGGCACCTGCTACGGGAATTGCACGGTTTTTCCGTGTTACTCCTGCGTTCGATGCCCTCCCCCAGGCCAAAAAGCCGTTCCCAGGCCCGAAGCGCCTGGGAACGGCTTTGCTCGAATGCCCGGAAGGTTCTTTAATCCGGCCAATCAGTACAGATTGATATTGTCGAAGCTGACGCTGTTGTTGAAGCCGCCGCGCACGCCGATCGTGCCGGCGGTGAAGGTCGAATCCGTCGCGGTGAGCTTCGGTGTCGCCATGTCGCCCACGTAGACGCGGATGGTGCCGGCGTTCACGGTCACCTTCATGTGGTACCATGTGTTGGTCGCGATCGCCGTATTAAGCGTCTGCAGCGCCGTCCAATTGTTGTTGAAGCGGCCCAGGAAGATGACGCCGTCCGAATTGATGCCCGCCGCATAACCCGACTGGGCGTCGGGGCCGGTGCCCGGATTGGTCACGTTAAAAACGAGGCTGGCCTGACCGGCGTTGTTGAGCTTGATGTCGCCTTCCAGCGTATAGCTTGCCTTCGACGGATACGGCGTCAGCAGCGCTTTGTCGGCATTGGCGGACGTCACGTTATACGTGCCGCCGCCCACGTTCCAGGTGCCGCCGTATTTGACCCAGCCGTTGTCGTTGGCCGCGAAATCGTTGGCGTAGGAGCCTGTCAGTGCGCCGAACCGGACCTGAATGTTATGCCCGCCCACGCTGCGGTCGACGGAGTCGATCATCGCGATCTCGTTCGTCCCCGTCTGGTAGAGCGCGCCCCACAGCGTATTGCCGAAGGCGGGGACGTCGTTGTTGTACCAGGTATTGCCGAAATCGTTGCTCAGCGACAGGACGTTGGAGTTGGAGGTGAGCACAAGTCTTCCGTCGGCCAGCGACAGCAGGTAAGGCCCGCCTTGCTGGTTCGTAGATACCATCGTGCCGATGCCGCTGGCCCAGGTCGTCCCGTCCGCGCTTTTCTTGGTGAAGATCCGGCAGTTTTGCGTGCCGCATACCTCGTAGGAGACGATGTACTGCCCGTTCGTCATCTTCGTCCACACGGGCATGCCGGGACGCGCGCCTGCGTTCGAGGGGTCCCAGGCTACGTAAATCTCGCTGCCCCAGGATGCGCCGCCGTTCGTCGAGATTTTTTCGGAAATGATCTGGCTGTAGGACGGACTCTCCGTCACGTGCTTTTCGTTCGCGTACATGACGGCGACTGAGCCGTTGTCCAGCAGCTGCATGTGCGGCTCGTACACGCCCTTGTCGGGATTGCCCAGCGCGCCGGGCGCGCCGTTATTTTGATCGATCGTGCTCAGGTAGCTCCAGCCCGTACCGCCGTCGGTGCTCTTGTACACGCGAAGCTGATACGATTCCTGCCAGCGGACCGAGCGCATGGCGAGCAGAATATCGCCGTTCGGCAGTTGGAGCAGCTGGCCGTTGTCCAGATCGCGGCCGTCCTCCCACAGCGTGGCGGCGAGCGTCCACGTCCGACAGTTGTCCGTGCTGCGGAACACCTGCAGCCGGGTGCCGCCCCAGGATACTTTGGTATATCCGTTGTTGTCGTAAATGGCGGCGACCGCTAGCCACGTGCCGTTCGCCAGCTTGACCATGCGGGGGTATTCGGCGCCGAACGTGCCCGGATGCAGACCGCGCGCGTCCGTGCCGGCGTCCGTGAAAGTACTGATGTTCGTAACGGTCGAGGACGTGCCCCACACCACCGGACCGTTAGCCGCAAATGCGGGCATCGCCGTCGCGACGATCGCCAGGCACATGAGTCCTGCCAAAGAAGCCAACCACTTTTTAATCAATGTCGTTCCCTCCTTATGAAAATAAATACGCCTAGCCGCTTGCCATCCGCCTTGTCCTGCGCTATCCCTCCTTTCTCTCCGTCAAATGTAAGTGCTTTCATTAATAAATGGTAAAAGAACCGCTCTCTTCCGAAAACCTAAAATCGTGCGGCATTGAGGGCACAAAGTTACGTTTGTCGTCGGCGCGCACGAAAAAGCCTCCTGCGCAGACTTGGCTGCGACAGGAGGCTCTTGCACCATCAATCTTTTAGAAAAACGCAGGCAAATACGGACGATTCTTCTCCAGCATCTCGTCCAGCAGCTGCTTTGCCACGCGCACGGACGGCACAAGCGGATGCGCCGCCATCGCCTGCAGCGCTACATCCCGGTCGCCTTCCACGGCCGCGCGGATCGTGAGCCGTTCGTATGTCTTCACGGCGTGGATGAGCCCCTTCGCCTGCTCCGGCACCCGGGTCACCGGCAGCGCCAGCGGTCCCTGGCCGGTCACGACGCAGTTCACCTCGATGCAGGCGTCCGGCGGGAGAAAATCGAGCGTGTTGCCGTTCGGCACGTTCAGCGTCTGAATATCGCGTTTGTCGCCGTAGAGAGACTCCATCAGGTTGACCGCCGCCTCGGAGTAATAGGCGCCGCCGCGCTGTTCCAGCTGCTTCGGCTTCTCCTGCAGGTTCGGATCCTTGTACAGCTCGAACAGCTCGTCCTCGACCTTCTTCACGACTTCGGCGCGAGTGCCGCCGCTCTTCAGCGACGCCAGCTGCTCCTCGAGCATGACGTCCGTCATGTAAAAGTATTTGAGGTAGTACGAAGGAAACCCGCCCAATGAGCGGAGGAAATCCGGGTCCCATTCGGATGCAGGCACGTTTTTGCCGCTGTATTCCTGACGCTTGTCGAGCAGCTCGGGCAGCCGGTCGACGCCGTCGACCTCGATGCGCGTCACCCAGTGCAGGTGGTTGAGCCCGACGAACTCCGTGTAAATGCGGGACGGCGTCGTATCGTATTTGGCGGTCAGCCATTTGGTGAGACCGATCGGCGCGTTGCACAATCCGATGCTGCGGACATTGGAGTAGCGGCGGATCGCCTCGGTCACCATGCCGGCCGGATTCGTAAAGTTGAGCAGCCAGGCGTTCGGAGCCAGCTCTTCGATGTCCCTGCAAATGTCGAGCAAGGCGGGAATCGTGCGCAGCGCCTTCATCATGCCGCCGGGGCCGGTCGTCTCCTGGCCGATGACGCCGTGCAGATTCGGGATGTGCTCGTCCGACTTGCGGGCTTCGAGCAAGCCGACGCGCATCTGCGTCGAGACGAAGTCCGCACCTTCGATCGCCTCGCGCCGGTTCAGCGTCAGGTGCACGCTGATCGGCAGGCCCGACTTTTCGACCATACGCTTCGCGAGCGCCCCCACGATCTCGAGCTTGTGCCAACCCGCTTCGATATCGACGAGCCACAACTCCCGGATCGGAAGCCGATCGTACCGGTTAATGAAGCCTTCCACAATCTCCGGCGTATACGAGGAACCGCCGCCGATGACGGCCACCTTCAGTCCTTGCGCCATGCTTATCACCCTCCTGGTCAATAGATCAGATCGCTTCAAATTCCGCCGCGTCCTTCAGCGTCTCGCGCGCCGTCTCAGGAAGCGGGCCGTCCGCCTCGAACGCCATCCACAGCGCGCCGACGACGGGTTCGACCGCCAGCTTCACGACGGCAGCGTTCGGCGCCGCGGCGGCCACTGCCCGCCGAATCTCGGCATGCACGAAGTCGCCCTTGCCGCGCGTCAGGATGCTGCCGGCCATGACGACGTCGAACGTGTCGTCCGACATGCCAAGCCTGCGTATAATCGCAGCCGCCTGCCTGCCGAGCTCGTCGCCCTGCTTCCGCAAGATCGCCTGCGCGGCTGCATCTCCGTCTTCGGCCGCCTCGAACAGCAGCTTCGCGAGTCGAAGCGGCGGACGCAGGTCGCGGTCGAGGTAATCGTGGAACATCTCCTCGACCGTTGAATAGCCCGTCTCCGCCAGCACGAGCGGCGTGAGCGCCGTCTCCGCCTCGCGGCCGTCCCAGGCGCGGATGACCGTGCGGAATGCTTCAATGGCCAGCGCCATCCCGCCGCCGAAATCGCCCGTCATATACGTGAAGCCGCCGACCTGAAGGCTCTCCCCGGCGGGATTGCGTCCCGCGCCGTTGGTGCCGCTGCCGCAGATGAGCACGACGCCGTACGGCCGGGTCGTGCCGGCGCGCATCGCGATAATCGTGTCGCAGTAAATCTCGTGCCGCGCGAAGCCAAGCTCGGCGATCATCGGACGAAGGATCCGGAAGTCCGCCTCGCGGTCCGCGCCGGCCAAGCCGAAGCAGGCTAACACCACCTGCTCCCGCGAGATGCCCGCATCGGCAAGCGCCATCGCCGTCGCTTCCCCGATGCTGCGCCGCGCGACTTCCCGGTCGATCTGATGATTGCCGTTGCCGCTCTTGCCTTTCCCAACGACCCGTCCCCGCTCGTCCGCGACGAGCGCATACGTCTTGGACCCGCCGCCGTCGACGCCCAAATAATATTTCATCCTCGTCTCTCCTCCCGCTATTCGTTCCCTGCGTGGTTGGCCGCCGCCGTCGAATCCCTGACGATCAGCTCCGGATCGATCTGTACCGTCACATGTCGCCGCTGCTGCCCCTCGATCGCCGCGAGCAGCAGCTCTACGCCCCGGCGCCCGATCTTGTCCGCCGGCTGGCGGACCGTCGTCAGCGCGGGACGCAGCGCCGAAGCGAGCACCTGGTCGTCGAAGCCGACGACCGACAGGTCCCTCGGCACGCGAAGTCCCGCGTTCTTGCACGCGTCGACGACACCAAGCGCGATATGGTCGTCCGCCGCGAACACGGCCTCCGGCAGGCTGCCTGCCGCGATCCAAGCCTCCGCGATCCGGTAGCCCGAGTCGATGTTGAACTCGCCGGGCTCGACGCTCCAGGGCGCAAGTCCCGCCTCCGCGAGCGCCTGCATAAATCCGCGCTCCCGATCCCGGCTGCTTAAAAACGTGCGCGGTCCGGCGATATGCGCGATCTTGCGATGCCCAAGGCCGATCAGATGCCGCGTTGCCTCGTAGCCGCCTTTGAAGTTGTTCACGACGACCGACGGCGCCGAAGGCGACGGCTGCTGATTGTCCAGCAAAATGTACGGGATGCGCTTTTGGAGCAGCTCGAGCTCGTAGCCGTCCTCCTGCATCGGCGACAGCACGATGACGCCGTCCACGCGGTCCTCCTCGAACAGCAGCCTGCCCGCGCCTCCGCCCGCGCCCGTCTCGACGGACAGCGCGAGGAAGTAGCCCTGCTCGGCCAGCCGGTCGCCGATCTCCTTGACGACCGCATCGAAAAACGAGTCTTGGAGCGTCGCCAAGGTAAGGCCGATGACGCCCGTCCGTCCTCTGGCCAGGCTGCGCGCCGCGGCGCTCGGATGGTAGCCGAGCTCCTTCATCGCCTGGAGCACCTTTTCCCTGTTTTTCTCCCTGACCGACGGCGCGTTGTTAATGACGCGGGATACGGTGACGACGGACAGTCCCGACTTTTTGGCGACGTCGAAGATGCTGATTTTCACGGTGACGCGCTCCTTTTCTTTTTCGAAAGAGATCCCTGCGCCCGCTGCATGCCGCAAGCATCGCTAAAGTTTAAACGCTTTAACTTTTATGCAACCATTTTATCGTAACTCCTTATGAAAATTCAATCCCTAAAATTTAAACGCTTATACTTTTATGCAAAGAAGCGCTTTACATCATTTAGCTGACGCCACATGGCAGGATTATGGGCGAGCGCACAGAATTTATAAAAACCGGCTTTCGCGCAGTCATCCAAACCAGTCACCCGTGTCCAGTCCCCATACTATTAGGAGGCTTTCCGCCTTGTCCATAAAGCTTAAACTTACCGTCTTCCTGTCTCTTCTCGTCGCGGCGATCCTCACGCTGAACCTGTCGATCACTTACTTCTGGTCCAAGGCCGGCATGCAAAAGTCGGCGATCGACCGCATGGACATCATCTCGAAGCAGATCGGCGAGTCCATCAAATCGTACGAAGACGAGCTCGAACGGCTGGAGAGGGCCCAGGAGGAAAAGCTGCTTGCCGCCTCGATCGCGATTCGCAGCTCGCTGGATCCCGATATCGAAAATGTGACGAACGAACAGCTCGTCAAGCTGTCCGAGGAGCTTCAGTTGGAGGGGATCTCGCTTTGGGTGCGGACGCCGAACGACATCGTCGTCAAGAAGTCCTCGAAGCCCGGAGAGATCAATCTCGGTTCCAATACGATGGATTACTGGTACACAGCGTTTCAGCAGCTGTTCGCGCTTCAGCCGGTCGACGTCGGCTTCGGCCGCGCCTTGCCGAACTTCTGGTCGGGCCCGTTCAACTTCGCCACCTCGGATCCAGACCTCATCCTGAAGTGGGGCGACTACTACGACGGCACGACGAACTATATGATCAATCCGTTCATGCGGGGAGACGTCCTGGTCGACTTCAAGGATTCCGTCGGTACCGAGAAGCTCATCAAGCGGCTGCTGCAGGACAACGCCGATCTCGTGGAGATCACCGGCATCGATCCCGCCTTCTTCGGGAAAGCGCCGATTATCAAAATAAAAAAAGGAAAGCCCGTCTACAATCTGGACGTACGCGACATTGTGTTCGGCACCTACGCCTTCAAGGACGAAGCCGACGTCGAGCACGTGAATACCGCCATCACCACGGGCGAAACGGTGACCGCGAACAGCAGCGCCGGCGGCAAACGGCTGCTCAAAAGTTATATCCCGATTCACGGAGACCGGGATTATATCGTTACCGTAAGCTTCGACCGCGCCGCGATCAGCGGCGACCTTCACCGGCAGCTGCTGCTGAGCGGCGTCATCGGCCTCGCTCTGCTGGCCGCCACCGTCTTGACCAGCTATTGGCTGTCGGGCCTGATGATCCGTCCGGTGCAGCAGATTCTGCACAAGGTCAACGCCGTGGCCGAAGGCAGCTTCGACGAGCCGCTGTCCGTCGCCAGCAACGACGAGCTCGGCCGGCTGTCCGAACGCGTCAATACGATGGCGAGCAATCTCAGCACCTATACGAGCCGCTTGAGAGACACGGCGGCGGAGCTGCGGAGCACCAAGCAGTATCTCGAGTCGTTCGTGCATCACAGCTCGGACGCCATCCATGTCGCCGACCCGCTCGGGAACCTGATGCAGGTGAATGCCGCGTTTGAGAAAATGTACGGCTGGAGCGCCGCGGAAGCGCTGGGCCGCAGACTGCCAGAGGTGCCCGAGGAACTCCGGGAGGACGACGCTCGCATCCTGCGGAAAGTCGTCAAAGGCGGCTCGGTTGCCGACTGCGAGACGGTCCGCTACCGCAAGGACGGCTCGCGGATCGACGTCAGCATCACCGTGTCGCCCGTGCGCGACGAGCATGGCGAGATCGTCGGCATCGCCTCCATCTCGCGGAACATTACCGAGCGCAAGGCGACCGAGGAAATGCTAAGACGCACGGAGAAGCTGTCGATGGTCGGCCAGCTCGCCGCCGGCGTTGCGCACGAGATTCGCAACCCGCTCACGACGCTGCGAGGATTCGTTCAACTCCAGCAGAAGACCGGCCGCATCACTCCTGTGCATCTGGAGACGATGCTGTCCGAGCTCGACCGGATCAACTTCATCGTCGGCGAATTCCTCGTCCTGTCCAAGCCGCAGGCGATCCGCTTCCAGCTCATCGACATTCGCGCCATCATGAGGGAGACGGTCGCCCTGCTCGAAGCGCAGGCGATCATGAACAACGTGCAATTCGAGCTGCGCGAAGCGGGCGAGCTCCCCTCGTTAAACGGCGAGCCCAACCAGCTGAAGCAAGTGTTCCTGAACGTGCTCAAAAACGGGATGGAGGCGATGCCGGACGGCGGCACGCTGCGCATCGGCATCTGGGCGGAGCGGCACGGAGAGGCTGCGGGCGAAGAAGCCGAGACCGGCGAAGGCAATGCGGCTGGCGCGGGCGATACGATCAGCGGGAGGGCCTCGATCGACGAGGGCGCTGCGGCTCGCGGAAGCGCTGCGGAAACGGAGGCCGCGGCGGCGCGCGAGACGGGGATCACGTCGGCCGATGCGGAGGCGATGTCCGGGATGGCAGTCCGCTCCGATCCGACTGAGGAAGACAGCATCCTGATCGTCATCGAGGACGAGGGCTTCGGCATTTCCGAAGAGGAGCTCAAACATCTCGGCGAACCGTTTTACTCCAACAAAGCGTCGGGGCACGGCCTCGGCCTCATGGTCAGCCAGCAGATTTTGGCGGGACACCGGGGCACGATCCGCTACAAGAGCGCACTGGGCCAGGGAACTCGCGTCGAGATCCGACTCCCGTATTAAAGGCTAAAGGTGCGGCAATGGCAACGACGCGAAACGAAAGCGCGATACGGCATTCCTTCCTGACAGACTGCTGTCAGAGAGCTGGCGTTATTCTTGGAGTAAGCGATGAGGCGGAACGCCTCGCCAAGGAGGACGATTCGCATGGACGAAAGCCCGATGGACCCGACTTCGCCAAATATCGGCCGAGCGGTTGTCCCCACGCTCGACCGCCGCGCGTTGAATCGGGCGTTGTTGGCCAGGCAGCTGCTCCTTCGGCCGGCGCGCATGACCGCGCTCGAAGCGCTCGAGCGGCTATGCGGTCTTCAGGCGCAGTCGCCGACGGCGCCGTATTACGCGCTCTGGACGCGGCTCGAAGCCTTCGATCCCGCCGAGCTCGAGGGTCTGCTCCAGGGACGCGAGGCGGTGCGGCTCGCCTTGATGCGGGCCACGCTCCACCTCGTTTCTGCCAGAGACGCCCTGGCGCTGCGGCCGCTGCTCCGGCCCGTGCAGGACCGCGGCCTGGCCGGCGCCTTCGGCAAGCGGCTCGCCGGCGTAGATATGGACGCGATCGCCGCCTTGGGGCGCGAATGGACAGCCGAGCGGCCGCTGAGTTTCGCGGAGCTGGGCGCGCGGCTGGCCGAGCGCTGGCCGGACCGCGAGCCCGAGGCGCTCGCGGCCGCGGTGCGGGCGCGCGTGCCGCTCGTGCAGACGCCGCCCCGCGGCCTGTGGGGCCGCAGCGGGCAAGCGCTGCATACGCCGCTCGAAGCGTGGACAGGTGGGCAGCGTATGGCAGACTACACGGACGAGGCGCTCGTCGTGCGCTATCTGTCCGCCTTCGGGCCGGCGTCGGTCAAGGATATGCAGATTTGGTCGGGTCTCACGAA
The DNA here is from genome assembly GCF_019091135.1 of Cohnella sp. GbtcB17. Lineage (GTDB taxonomy): Bacteria > Bacillota > Bacilli > Paenibacillales > Paenibacillaceae > Cohnella. Next base: position 47,749 of record NZ_JAGXJW010000031.1, read on the forward strand.
GCTGCAGGCTGCCGTCGGGCGTCTCGGCAGTCGGCTTGTCCGATTCCGCGACGAGCAGGGAACCGAACTTTTCGACTTGCCGGAGGCTCCCCGTCCGAACGGGAGCGCCCCAAGTCCGCCGCGCTTCCTCGGCGAATTCGACCAGATGCTGCTCGCCTACGCGGACCGCTCCCGCATCCTGAGCGAGGCGCACAAGCGGCGCGTCTTCACCGCCAACGGGCTCGTGCGCCCCGTCTTCCTGCTGGACGGCTTCGTCGCCGGCAAGTGGGAGCTGCGGCGGCGTGGCGGCGAAGCGCTGCTGCTCGTCGAGCCGTTCGCCCCGCTGTCGGCAGATGACCGCGAAGCGCTCGGCGTGGAAGGCGCTCGCCTGCTCGCGTTTGCGGCGAGCGGTTGCAGCCACGAGATCCGGTTTGCTGACGGCGCGGCGGACTGAACGGGCGTGGCGAGTGGCGGGGGGCGGGAATGTCTGGAGTGGCTGGAGTTGTACGGTTTTACCGCACAACTCCGCTGCCAAGCAGCGTTTACCCCGGAGTTACACGATCTTGTCGCACAACTCAGCTCGCGAACGCGCGTCTTCGTCATCCGCCCACAGGAAACAGGCTTCGCTGTCTATCGAAGCTTCAGCCGCCCGCTCGCGACATCCCCGCCCGCGCCCTTTTCACCAGTTGGTTGACGACCTCGGAGAACACGAGCCCGACCGCGATCGCCCCGGACAGCATAAACGCCTTGGCACCCAGCTCGACCGCGGACATGTAGTCGTTCTGCACGACCCGCAGCATCGCGTCGTACGCCATGCCGCCCGGCACGAGCGGGATGATGCCGGATACGCTGAATACGGTGACCGGCACCTTGAAGCGGATCGCCTGATAATGGGCAATGAGGCCGATGAGCACGGCGGACGCCCAGGTCGCCGCGATCGGTCCGGCGCTGCCCTGGTCCAGGCCGTAATACACCAGCCAGCCGACCATGCCCGTCAGGCCGCATTGCATGAGGCTCCGCTTCGGAATCTGGAAGATGACGCCGAAGCACGCCGTCCCGACGAAGCTCGCCACGGATTGAGAGATGTAATCTGCGATCATGATCCGCCTGCCCCCTTATCCGTTCAGCGTCAGCGCGATGCCGATGCCTGCGCCGATGGCGAAGGCCGTCAGAAACGCCTCCGCCCCCTTCGAAATGCCCGATACGAGATGCCCCGCCATTAAATCGCGAACCGCGTTTGTGATGAGCAGCCCGGGCACGAGCGGCATGACGGACGCGATCATAATCGTGCTGTGCTGCTGGCCGATGCCGAGCCGCACGACCAGATAGGACAGCAGGCCGACGGCGAGAGCGGCGATGAGCTCCCCGAACAGGCGGATCGAGCTGAGCTTCGCCACCCGTCCGAGCAGCCAGAAGCCCGTTCCGCCGCAGAGCATAGCCGCCGGCATGTCCGCCCAGGTGCCCTGGTACAGGATGAGAAAGCAGCCGCTTGCGAGCGCCGCCAGCACGAGCTGGACGCCCAGCGGGTAGACGGGCGTGCCGCGCTGGACTTCCTTAAGCAGCCTGCAGGCTTCCTCCGGCCGCAGATGGCCGCCTGCGATGCGCCTGGAGATGTCGTTCACCTCGGTCACCTTGTTCAGGTTGGTCGACCGCTGCGAGATGCGGACGAGCCGCGTCGCCGACTCCGAGCCCTCGATGGCGAACATGATTCCCGTCGGCATTACGAAGCTTTGCGGACCCTCCGCGCCGTAGGCGGACGCGATCCGGATCATCGTGTCCTCCACGCGGTACGTTTCCCCGCCGTTCTCCAGCATGATCTTGCCGGCCAGCAGGCACACCTCGACGATCTCCGCGCTTCGCGCGTTCATTGGTTCCATCGAATCGAATCCCTCGATCTCCGCCACCTCCCGCGCCGGCTCGGCCCGATCGGGAGGCCATCGCTTGGAGATTGGGTACTTGTAAAGTAGTATGGGGTTAGAATAAGATGCAAACGGGGTGAGCGTCAAATGGCAGTCCTTCGTATGGCGGACGGTCCCGTCGTGACCGTCGGTCATGTCAAGCCTTCCCGTCCCGATTTCCAGGTCGTCGGCGCTTTTAATGCGGGCGTCGCCGAGCTAGGGGACGAAGTCATCTTGCTGCTTCGCGTAGCCGAGATGCCGCTGCAGCCGGAATCTGGCGCCGTGCTGGTGCCTATGCTGGGCGAGAATGACGGCGAGCTGCAGCTCGTTCGATTGACGGCGGACGATTCGAATTACGATTTTTCCGACTCGCGCGTGATCAAAGGATACGACGGCTCCTACGCCTACCTGACTTCGATGTCTCATCTGCGCGTCGCCCGCAGCCGGGACGGCGTGCGGTTCGTCGTCGACGAGCAGCCCGCGCTGTTCCCGACCGGCGAGGACGAAGCCTGGGGCATTGAGGACCCGCGGATCACGCAGATGGGCGATCAATATTATATTACTTACAGCGCGGTCAGCTCCCGGGGCGTCGGCGTCGGGCTGGCGGTGACCCGGGATTTCGTCGCCTACGAACGGCTCGGCATGATCCTGCCGCCGGAAAATAAAGACGCGATGTTTTTTCCGGAGCGGATTAACGGCAAATACTATATGCTGCACCGTCCCGTGCCGAAGTCGATCGGCGCGCCAGAGATGTGGGTCGCGGAATCGCCCGACCTGCTCCATTGGGGCGGCCACCGGTATCTGATGGGGCTGCGGCCCGGCCACTGGGACGGCGGCCGCATCGGCGGCGGCGCGGTGCCGATCAAGACCGATCGCGGCTGGCTGGCGCTGTACCACGGCGCCGATGCCGACAGCCGGTACTGCATGGGCGCGGCCCTGCTCGACCTTGAGGATCCGGCACGGGTGCTGGCCCGCTCCCGCGTGCCGATTCTGGCGCCGGAAGCCGACTACGAGGTGAACGGCTTCTTCGGCAAGGTCGTGTTCTCCTGCGGCGCGATCCTCGATGGCGACACGGTCCGCATGTACTACGGAGCGGCCGACGAAGTGATGGCGCGCGCGGACATTCCGCTGGCGGATATTTGGGACAGCTTCTGACCGAGCTGACCGAGAGGCTGAACCGACGCCGCGAGGGAACGACCTGCGCAACACGGCCTGCGCGATAAGATAAACGAAAGGAAGTCTGTCCCCTTGCCAGTAAACTCGTCCGATAAAATACTCGTCCTCTTCACCGGCGGCACGATCGGCAGCCGGCGCGGCGCGCGCGGCATCGACGTCGATGCGTCGGGCTCCTACTTCCTTATGGAGCAGTATGCCCAATTCGCCGGAACGCGCGGGATCGAATTCGACACCGCGCAGCCCTGCAACCTGCTCAGCGAAAACCTCGTGCCGTCCGACTGGGTTACGCTTGCCGCAGCGGTTCGCGCCGCGTATGGGGCCGGATACGCGGGCATCATCGTCACGCACGGCTCCGATACGCTTTCTTTTTCGTCGGCCATGCTGTCCTACTTGTGCTGCGACGCGCCGTTCCCGGTCGTGCTGACGGCCGCCAACTATCCGCTCGACGACCCGCGGAGCAACGGGCTCGCCAACTTCGCCGCATCGGTCGACTTCATCGCGGACGCCGCATTGCCCGGCGTCTTCGCGCTGTTCGGCGACGACCGCGGCGATTCGGTCGTCTACCTCGGCACGCGCATCACGCAGGCGCTGCCGTTCACCGATCAATTCGACGCGCCGTACGGAGCGCCCTTCGGGCGAATGCGCGAGGGCCGCTTCGAGCCGAATCCGCATCCGCTCAATCCGTCCCCCGCCGCGCTCGCACGTCCGGCGCCGCCGAACCCGCCCGCGCCGCAGGCGCGCGACGACGCCTGGCCGGCCGTGCTCTACATCAAGCCGTATCCCGGCCTGGACTACGGTGCGTATGACTTCGACTCCCGCCGCCCGCGCGCCGTGCTGCACGACACCTATCATTCGGGCACGGCGAACGCGCGGGAAGGCGCGGAGAGCCGGTCCCTCGTCTCGTTCATCTCCTACTGCCGCGAGCGCGGGGTGGAGGTCTATCTTGTGCCGATGCGCAGCCCCGAAGGCGATATGTACGCCTCGTCGTCGCATCTGACCGCTGCGGGCGGGATCGCGCTCGGCAACATCTCGTCCGAGGCCGCGCTGATGAAGCTTCTCCTCGCTTGCGCCGTATCCGCGGACGCCCGCGAGGTCGAGCGGTTGGTGCGGACACCGCTGTTTTTCGAGTACATGGCGTAACGGAGCGATAAAGGAACAAAAAAGGAGGACCGGCTTCTTGATGCCGATTCTCCTTTTTGATTGCCTGACTATGCATGCATCGTCGTCCGACCGCCTTCGCGCGTCGCGTTGCGCCCGAAGCGCTTCGCCTCGTACAAGCCGGCGTCCGCCCGAGAGTACAGCGACTCGAACGATCGATCGTCGGGTCCAAGGCTCGCGATGCCGATGCTCGCAGTGATGCCGAACGTGCCGCCGAGCCCGTCCTCGATCTCGATTCTCCCGATCGCGAGACGAATGCGCTCCGCGCATTCGAACGCTTCGCCCGCAGCCAGTCCGGGCAGCGCCAACGCAAATTCCTCGCCGCCGATACGGCCGAACGGCCCCATTCCCTCTGCGGTCGCGCGCACCGAATCGACGAACGCGCGAATCGCACGATCCCCCGCCAGATGGCCGTACCTGTCGTTCACACTTTTGAAGCTGTCGATGTCGAGCACAAGCAAAGACAGCTGCTCCGCTCGCACCCGGGCATGCTCGAGCACGCGCGTCAGCTCGTCAATGAAGCCGTTGCGATTGTAAATGCCGGTCAAGCCGTCGGTCACGGCCGCCCGCCGCAGCGCAAGCTCCCGCCGGTGCTCCTCCGTACGGTCCGTCAGCACGGACAGCGAGCCGAGCAGCACGCGGTTCCGATGGAAAATCGGCGTGATCTTGGCGGTGAACTGCCGTTCGTCCTCTCCTTCGCCCAACGCAAAATCAAACGATACAATCTCGACACGATTCCGATGCGCCGCAAGCCAACGCTCCGAAGGCAGCGGCGTGTCGGTGACAAGCCTTCTCTGCCACATCCCGTCTTCCATCCGGAGCATCCGTCTCGCCGCGCCGTTCAGATCCTGAAGCCGTCCGTCCGCATCGAGCACAACGATGCCTTCGCTCATCATGTCGAACAGGCGGTTGCGCGGGAAGGGAACCGAATCGAACAGGTGATAGCGCAGCACGCCCCATCCGACGATCAGCAGGCCGGGCAAATAGATGATGCCGATCGAGGTTGTATGTCCCTGAACGCCGAGCAGACCCGCTCCGCGCAAAAATGCGAATACCGACGGCAGATACATGCCCGCGATCAGATACAGCAGTTGCTTGCGCTGTACGCCGCGCGTGTAAAATACGCTGCGAACGAGGACGTACAAGCCGACGAGGGAGACGAGCAGAGAAAAACCGTAGACCGCCTGGTTCAGCAACGTCCGTTGGATGACAAGCATTCCCGCTTCATTTATGTAAACCTGCACGCGCATGAGATGATGAAACGTGTCGGTATAGATGAGAATCAGCCCTGCTGTCGGGATGGCAAGCATCAGAACGACGGTATGGCGGGTCAGCCTGGATCCCTCTCGCGTATACGTCAAGGCAAGCCATAAGACGGCGAGCGGGGCGTAAAGATAACCGATCTGCTGGACGTTGCGCCACAGCAGCTTGTCCGCGAGGTCCGGCAGCAGCTCCTCCCTGCCGGATGCGAACATAATGATCCCGGTCAGCGCAAAAAGCGCGAAAAGCGGAAGCGCCCCGGGCATCTTCCGCACGCGATAGGCATAGACGACTCCCAAGAGCGAGAGCAATCCGCCGAATAAAAACAACCAGGCCGTCATGGAGAGGCACCTCCGTTCAGGCTTTTATTATATCACCCGTTAGGCCGGTTCAATGGAAATGTTCGACAAATTCCATGCGAAGATGATACCGCTATGAAAATCCAACTTCTCCTTATTTTTGAATTTCATGCGTAACTAGCGATAACCGTCTTTTCCAAATATTGAACGATCGTTTCTTTGCGTCAAAGTGGAACATTTGTCACGCTGCCTCCGTCAAGAGATCAAAGACAACTCGGAAACGGTGGTGCCCCTATGTCGATCAAACTGTTCGGAACCGTCCTGCTCGCAGCCGTGCTGATCGCCGGCGGCTTGCTCCTGAACGGTCCGCTGACGCCTTCCTTTGCCCTGTCCCCCGCCGAACAGATCGTGCCGCTGCCTCCCGTTCACCTCGATTTTCCTGCCGACGGACAAGAAAATGCCGCGGGCGGTCCTGCCGTTCAAGGAGACGCCGCCCGCCTGTTGAGCCTGATGAATGCGGCCGACGCCGTCGCGACCGGAACCGTCATCGCGGAAGCGCATGCGCTGGACGGCAACTCGGCCGTGACGACGCTGGAGGTGCGCGACTGGCTGAAGGGCGGCACCGCCCGCTACATCCGCATCGTTCAGTCGATCGGCCCGGACAGCTCTCCGTTATGCTCGGGGGAGAGCTACCTGCTCATGCTGCGCGCCGATCAGGGCCAGGCGCCGGACGTCTATCGCATCGCCGGAAAAGCAGGCGAGGGCAAGTTCATGCAATCTGGCGGCGTCTGGACAAACGACGATCCGCTGCTGACGACGGCGCTCCAGAACTGGTCCCAGAAGCAGCCTGCCGCGCTGGCCAAGAAGCTCGCGGCCTGAGCGGTTCGGACGGGGCGCACGACAGACTATTGCGCAGGCCAGGAGATCGACGAAGCGTACCGGCTTGGGGACATGCCCTCCGTTTTTTTGAACAGCTTGCTGAAATAATAAAGATCGCCAATGCCCACGCGAGCGCCCACCTCCTCGATCGAGAGCTTGCGCTGGGCAAGGAGCTGCTTGGCCCGCTCCATGCGCAAGCGAAGCAGGTAGGCCGATACCGTGGTGCCAGTCGCCTGCTTAAACAGCGTGCCGAAGTACTTGGGCGTAAAGCCGGCCCTGCCCGCTAGCAGCTGCGCGTCGATCCGCTCCACGTAGTGCGCTTCCATGTACTGGATTGCTTCTAGCACCATATCCGCGTGCGGATGCCCGATCCGCACGCCTTCCCGCGTCATCAATTCCTCGTATACTAACCCGAGCAGCCGCAGCATGGCGGACTTGAGCCGCAGCCTCGCGCCGACGCCGGCACGATTGAAGCAATCGTTCAACTCCTTGAACGTCTCGTAGAAGCCCTTCACGTCTCCGACCGCGATCGCTTCGGGAATGTCCAGCTCCGAAGGCTCGACGGCCGGCCTTTCGTGCAGGCGTCCCGCCTTCTCCTCCACGCCCTGCCCCATATACACTGCATATGGGGAAAACTCGTGTCCCTCTCCCAGGTACATATAATCGAAATGAACGGCAAAGCAGTCCATCGGCTGTGCTCCGACGATCTCCATCGCGTTGCTCAGATGCGGCCGGATATAGAACAGATCGCCGCCCTTCATCGCATGCACGCGGTCGCCGAGCCGCAATCTGCCTTCGCCGCTGACGACGAAGATGAACTCGTAATCGTAAATATGCCGGTCGTCGTTGCGGGAGCCGGGCGCAATCTCGATCTCGTGCACGTAGCGGACGTAGGGCGACAGCAGGCGGTAATCGATTTTCTGCGGGACAAGCATGTAAGCGCTCCTTATTTTCCGACCTTTTTACAAATACGGCGAACTTCTATCCATCCACTGCGACTCCTCTACCTATTATGCTTGAACTACAGCAAATCACAAGGAGGCTGCAGCGCGATGACGACTCAGACGCAAGTACAAACGCCGATCACGCAAGCGCATATCGATTTCTATCGGGAGAACGGGTTCGTGCAGGTGGACAACATGATTACGCCGGAGGAACTGGCCGAGCTGCGCGAATATTTGGAGGAAGCGATGCAGAACGACGGAGACCGCGCCGTCAACACCGACAAAAAGGGCGGTCTGTACTATCGGGTGCTCAATCAGAAAGTAAACGTCTGGCGCGATCATGCGGGCATGGGTCGGTACACCGCACACCCTCGCTTCGCAGAATCGGCGAGACTGCTGGCCGGCGCGTCCGGCATGCGTCTATTTCACGATCACGGCCTCTGGAAAATGCCGGGCGATTCCAAGGAAACGCCTTGGCACCAGGACACGCCGTACTGGCCGGTAAACGAAAAAAATCCCGGCATGATGTCGATCTGGCTGACGCTTGACGACGTGGACGAACGCAACGGCTGCATGGCCTTCGTGCCGAAGTCGAACCGCTTGGGCAAATTGAAGGGCATCGACTTGACCGACCCGCAAAACATTTTCGGCTACGTGGAAGGCGGCCAGGCGGATACGCAGAAACCGGTCGTCGTACCGCTCAAGGCGGGAAGCTGCACGTTCCACGACGGCCTGACCTTCCACTACGCGCATGCCAACTCGACGGACCGCCCGAGGCGCGTGCTGGCCATCATCTATATGCCGGACGGCGTCACCTACAGCGGCGACGCGCATGTCATCACCGACGGGGCGGGACTGGAAAAGGGCCAACCGATCGCGGGGCCGCGTTTCCCGCTGCTCGCCAGGGAGGGCTGAGCCGATGTGCAGGCCGAGCGGATGCGCCGGCGCTTGCCCGGGCGGCTGCCGACGAGAAGAGACGCGAAGCGGACCGGAGACGACGGGACGCGGCAACGAGGCCGCGAGCGCGAGCAACGATAAGAATAAGAAGCGATAATATGAGCGGCGATAAAAAAACGAACGCGCGATAAAATGAGGAAGGCGGATCGAAAATGACGGATATGCGTAAGAACGGCATCCGGGAGGCGGCGAGTTACTCGCCGCTCTCCGGGTGGGCCAAGCTGCCCGAGGGCGTCGCCCTCGGGTATACGCACGGACTGGCCGAGGATGCGACAGGACGAATTTATGTGTTTAACATGAGCCGGCATGCGGTCGCGATATTTACGCCGGACGGCGAATATGTCGGCTCTTGGGGCGAAGAATACGCTGCCGGCGCTCACGGTCTCTGCCTGGCCAGCGGGGCGGACGGCACGGAATATTTGTACGTAACGGACATCCGCAGGCATCGCGTCGCCAAGCATACGCTGGACGGCCGTGAGGTGCTGGTACTCGACGTCCCTCCCCTGTCCGACATTTACGAGACGCCGGACAAATATCGTCCGACCGATGTCGGCGTCGCGCCGAACGGCGATATCTACGTGGCGGACGGCTACGGGGAATATCTGATTCACCGCTACGACAAAGACGGACGCTGGCTGCAAAGCTGGGGCGGACGCGGAGACGCGGAGGATGGGAAGCTGTACGAGCCGCACGGCTTGTGGGTCGACGGCTCCGAATCCGGTGCCACGACCGTCTACGTTGCCGATCGCAGGCATCGGCGGTTCGTGCAGTATGCGGCGGACGGCGAGCTCCTCGGCACGTTCGGGGGAGACTACATGCTGCCATGCGATCTGGTCGGCGCAGGCGACTATTATTGCATCCCCGATCTCAATAGTCGCGTCGTCGTCGCGGATCGCGAATTTAACGTCGTCGCGCAGCTCGGCGAGACGAGCCCGCTCTGGCAGGACGCCAGATGGCCCGCGATCCCGCCGGCCGAATGGCCGGAGCGCGGGTTCGTGTCCCCGCACGCGGTGCACGTGGACGGCGAAGGCGCCATCTACGTCGTGGAGTGGGTGCCGGAAGGACGGATCACGAAGTGGGTGCCGCAAGCTTGAGTTGATGGAAAAAGCTGTCCGCCGCATTGTAAGCGCGGGGGACAGCTTTTTTCGCGTGAAGGTACGCAGCCGGCGGTCCCCGCGAGGCTGTAGAGTAACTTTTTCCCTTACGGCACCATTTAGAACGGGCCGCAGACCTGTAGAGTAACTTTCTGTCTTTACGGCACCATCTAGACCGGGCCGCAGACCTGTAGAGTAACTTTCTGTCTTTACGGCACCATTTAGAACGGGCCGCAGACCTGTAGAGTAACTTTTTTCCCTTGCTTCACCATTTATTTGCCGTTGCTCATATCGCCGTAAAGCCTCCGTCCACCATTAGATCGCTCCCCGTTACGAAGCTGGCGTCGTCCGATGCGAGAAATGCGACCGCGCCGGCTACCTCCTCCGCCCGGCCTTGACGGCCGAGCATGTGAAGCCGCGAGACGCGCGCATCTTCCTCGGCCGGGTCGATGCCGAGCAGCTCGCAGGACTTTTCGAAAGCCTCGGTGCGAATGTAACCGGGACATACCGCATTCACGCGGATGCCATCCGGCGCCAGGTCGTACGCCCAGCATTTGGTCAGCCCGCGCAGCGCGAACTTCGTGGCGTTGTAGGTGGCGAACTGCCGCTGTCCCACGAAGCCGCTGACGGAGGACAGATTGACGATCGAGCCGCCCCCGGCCGCCTTCATCAAAGGCACGACGGCCCCGGTCAGCGCGGAAGTCCCCTTTACGTTGACGTCGAGAATCCGGTCCCAGTCGGCCGGCGTCGCTTCGACGCCCTTGAACACGAACGCAGCCGCGTTGTTCACGAGCACGGCCGGATGCACGCCGTCCCGCGCCCACCGATCCGCCAGCGCAGCGATCTGCCCGGCGTCCGCAAGATCGATCCGTTCGAAGCGAACCGGTCGCCCCGTCTCGGCTGCGATGCGCTGCGCCGTATCCGCGCCCGTCTCGCTCCGGTCGAGCAGCCATACGTCGCAGCCCTCCTCGGCGAACCTGCGCACGATCGCTTCGCCGAGTCCCTGCGCGCCGCCGGTGACGACGGCCGTCTTGCCTGCCAGTCCCCGCATCTCCCTAGCCCCCTATCGATTCAGTTAAAGCCGCCGTTCGGCTTGACGATAATCTTGCCGTACGGGCTGACGCCGCGGTCCAACGCTTCGAACGCCGCAGCGGCCTCCGCAAGCTCGCACGCCCCCGTCCATCCGTCCGCGCGAATAGTGCCCGAAGCCAGAAGGCCCACGGCCTCGGCGAAGTCGGCTTCGCTGTACGTGTACGAGCCGAGCAGCGCCAGCTCCTTGCGCACGGCCAGGTTCATCGGCATCGGGCTCTCTTCCTGGCCGAGCCCGACGAGCGCGACGCGACCGCCTGCGCTCGCGAGCCGGACCGCGGTCTCCCGCGTCTGCGCCACGCCCACGCAGTCGACGACCGCCTCGGGTCCGTCCTCGCCGAACCAAGCGCGGCAGACGGACTCGGCGTCTTCCGGCGCACAAGGCTCGCCGCCCAGCGTACGGACAAAAGCGAGCCGCGACGCGAGACGGTCGGAGACGAGCACGCACTTCGCGCCCATTGCCAGCGCGGCTTGCAGCGTCAGCAGGCCGATCGGGCCGGCGCCGAGCACGAGCAAGCCGCCAGGCGCCCGGCATTCCGGCGACGCCAGCCGGATCGCATGCACGCAGACGGCGAGCGGCTCGGCGAGCGAGGCGAGCGAGGCGTCCATGCCGTCCGGGACGAACGTGACGCCGGACGCCGGCACGGCCACGTATTCGGCGAACGCGCCCGAACGGTGAATGCCCACGATGCGCCGATCGCGGCACACGTTGGGCCTTCCCTCGAGGCAGCGCGGGCAGCGGCCGCAGGCGAGCAGCGGGTTGACCACAACGCGGCGTCCGACAAGGTCGGCGGCGGGCTCGGTCGCGGTTGCGGAGAGGAGCCCCGCCTCAACGATCTCGCCAGCGAACTCATGCCCCATGACGAGCGGCGCGCGGCGCACCGCGCTGTGGCCGCGGTAACCTTCAAGCTCGCTGCCGCAGATGCCGACCGCCTCCACGCGGACGAGCACCTCCCCGTGACCGGGGACGGGCCGCTCGACGTCCTCTACCGCCAGCGAGCGCGGCCCGTGCCAGACGAGCGCCCTCATGCGCCGACACCGTTGACGACATGCTGCGGGCTGCCGCCTTCCAGCACACGCCGAACCTCGAGCGCGGCATATCGCTGCAGCCGAACGAGCGAGCTCTCCGAGTACCACGCGCAGTGACTCGTGAGAATGCATTCCTCCATCGCCAGCAGCGGATGTCCGGCGAGGACGGGCTCCTCCTCCAGCACGTCGAGCGCGGCGCCCGCCAGCTTGCCGTCCCGCAGCGCCCGCACGAGCGCTGTCGTGTCCACAACGCCGCCCCGCGACGTGTTCACCAGATGCGCGCCCGTCTTCATCGCGGCGAACGCGCGGTCGTCGAACAGGCGGCGCGTCGCCTCGACAAGCGGCAAATGAACGGAGACGAAGTCGCTCTCCGCCAGCAGTGCGTCCCAGTCCACGCTTGCCGTGCCATGCCTGGCGAACAGCTCCGGATTCGCGTAAGGATCGTACGCGATCGTCTGCAGGCCGAACGCCTGCGCCCTTCGGACGACGGCCCGCGCGATGTTGCCGAAGCCCGCCACGCCGAGCTTGCGTCCTTGCAGGCCGACGATCGGACGGCGCGGGGCGATCTCCCAGACGCCCCCGCGCACCTGCGCCGCGACCTGCGGGATCTTGCGCACCGAGGCGAGCAGCAGCGACATCGCATGATCCGCGACCTCCTCGATCGCATAGTCCGGCACGTTCGCCACCGGAATTCCCTTCGACCGCGCCGCTTCCAGATCGACGTTGTCCACGCCGATGCCGTACCGCACGATGACCCTGCAGCGCGTCATGCGCGCGATTGCCTCGGCCGTCACGGGAGCCCACTGCGTCAGGACCGCGTCGGCGTCCGCGCACAGCTCAGCCACCTCAAGCGCCGTCCTGCACTGCCCGGACAGCAGCACCGCCCCCATGCCGGCGAGCGCTTCGGCCTCCGGCGCCAGATCGGGAAAGCCGCTGTCCGTGACCGCGATCCGCCAGCTTACTTGCTCCGTCATGATCGCTCCCCCTCCTTCGCCGCATCAAAGCTGGACTGAACCGCCTTCCCGCCGGACGCCCTTTTTCTCGCCAACGGATCCGCCTTGTCTTCGTCTACCATGCCGACCGCCCGGATGGGCGCGCCGTCCCGCCCCGTAATCTTGAGCGGCGCCGCCATCAGAAAAAATTCGTCCCCACCGATCGCTCCGAGGTTCGCCAAGCCTTCCACGATGACGATCTCCGCCCGCAGCAGCGCCTTGTGCACCGGGTCGAAGTCGGTCGGATTGGGCGTCGGCACGTCCATCCCGATGAGCGCGATGCGCCGGTCGGCCAGCCATTCCGCCAGCTCCAGCGTCATGTAGGGGAAATCGCTAAAATAATGCTTGCGCGGATACTGCAGATGCCAGTCCGTGCGATAGACGAGCCGGGTCCCTTCGCCGATCCGGTCCGCATAGGGCGCGAAGTCCGCCACGCCGATCGGCTCCTTCGCCCGCTTGTGCGACAGGTCGACGAGCAGCGCTTCTCCGATGCAGCGGTCCAGATCCAGGCGGTCCACCGTATTGCCTTCGTTCAGAAAATGGAAGGGCGCGTCGAGATGCGTGCCCTGGTGCGTGCTCATCGACAGCTGCGAGATGTTGTAGCCGATCGTGTCCACCGTGTTGTGGACGATGACGGCGCATTTCGGATCGTAGGCGAACGTCGGCGCCCCGTGATAGATGTCCATCGACAGATCGATCAGTCTCCGCGTCATGGCTGCGAGCCTCCTTGTGGATGCCATTGGGATGTGAATAAATAGCGCCCGGACGCGACCCGGTACGTCTGGCAGTCGCCGAGCCGCCCGCGCGCCTCGACGCCCTCTGCTTCGGCCACGGGCGCGCCCGATTCCAGCACGGCGGTCCCGGCGTCCGCCGGCACGTGCACGATCGCCTCCCCCCCTGCGGGCACCGTCACCGCGAGCTCAAGCGCACCGCCGTCTCCGAGCCGCCAATCCACCTCGTAGCGGCCGCGGATCGAATCGTAGCCGCATCTCGCCCAAGTGAATCCGCCGAGCGGACGCGGGCGGAGGATCGCGCGGCCGAAGCCCGGCGCCGACGGATCGGGGGCGATGCCGCCGACGTGCTTGTAGATCCATTCGCCGACCGCGCCGAACGCATAGTGGCAAAGCGAATTCATGCCCGGCCGCTGAAATCCCCGTTCCTCCGTCCAGCCGTCCCAGCGCTCCCAGATCGTCGTCGCCCCTTGCAAGACTGAATATAGCCACGACGGGTAAGCCTTTCTCGTCAACAGGCCGAAGGCCAGATCCTCGCGCCCCCCGTCGCTGAGCACATCCATGAGCAGCCGCGTGCCGTGAAAGCCCGTCGCCGCCATCACGCCCGCCGACTCGACTTTGCCCGTCAAGCGCGCCATCGCAGCTTCCCGCCGCTCCGGCGGCAGCAGGTCCCAAGCGAGCGCCATGGCGTAAACGGTTTGCGTGTCGCCTTTAATGCGCCCGTCCCCGGCTACGAACTCGCGTGCGAACGCCGTCTTGATCCGGCCGTGCAGCGCGCCGTAGCGCTCCGCGTCGGCGTGTTCGCCAAGCTCGCGCGCGATGTCGGCCATGATCGCCGCCCCGTTCGCGTAGTACGCCGTGCCGAATACGTCGTACGGCGTCGTCGAGAGGCTGTCGATCAGCCAGCCGAGCTCGGCCTTCGCCTCCTCGTAAGGCCGCTCCGGCAGCGACAGCCAATCGCCGTATTGAGGCGCATCGCGGCGGATGCCGTCCGGGTACAGCGTCTCGTTAAAGGCCATCCAGCGCTTCAGCGCCGGATAATGACGCCGCAGCACCTCGCGATCGCCGTACAGCTCGTGCAGCAGCTTGGCGATGATCGGCGGCGCGTCCGCCCAGCCCGAAGAGGCCGTGTGCGTGTAGGTGAAGTCGTTGTCGAACTCCGTCTTCGGCCCGAAGATAAACGGCGCGAAGTCGGTATACGCCCCGGTCGGACGCTGTCCGTCGTCGAGATCGGTCAGCCATTTTGTCAAAAACGCGGATACGTCCATGTTGTAGGCCGCCGTACGCGCGAAAATCTGCGCGTCGCCCGTCCAGCCGTGGCGCTCGTCGCGCTGCGGGCAGTCGGTCGGCACGCTCATGTAGTTGGCTCGCTGCGTCCAGCGAATGTTGGAGAGCAGCCGGTTGACGAGCGGGTCGGACGTCTCCAGCGACCCTGCCTCGGGCAGCGCGGAATGCACGACGACGCCGACGATGTCTTCGGGCTTGGGCGCGGGGCCGCCCGAGACCTCGACGTAGCGATAGCCGTGATAGGTGAACAGCGGCTCGAACGTCTCGCGCCCGTCGCCTGCGCAGATGTAGGCGTCCGTCTGTCTCGCATAGCGGAGGTTGGCGGTGTACAGCTCGCCTTGCTCGTCCAGCGCTTCCGCGTAACGCAGCGTGTACTCGACGCCCTCCGCCGCTTCGAATACGACGCGCAGGTAGCCGCTTGTCATCTGCCCCATGTCCACGATCGCGCGGTCTTCGGACAGCAGCCGCATCTCCTGCGGCGCAAGCTCCTGCGTGACGCGAATCGGCGGCGACATCTGCGCGACGACCAGCCCGCGGTAGTCGTACATGCGCGTCGCCGGGGACCAGGCCGCGTCGTCGAATGCAGGCGCCTGCCACTCCGGCTCTGCCAGCCTGGCGTCATGCGTCTCGCCCATCTGAATGTCAGCGGCGACGATCGGACCGTAGCTCGCGCGCCACGATTCGTCGGTGCATACGGACTGCGCCGATCCGTCCTCGTATTCGATGTTCAGCTGGAGTAAAAAGGACGGATCCATCCCGTACTTCTGATAGCCGTACATGCCGATGTAGCCGGTGTACCAGCCATGCCCGAGTGTGACGGCCAGCGCGTTGTCCCCTGCGCGCAGCAAATCCGTCACGTCATACGTCTGGTACTGCACCCGGACGTGATAGTCGGTCCACTCCGGCGCGAGGGCATCGCGGCCGATGCGCAGGCCGTTCAGGTGCAGCCTGT
Organism: Cohnella sp. GbtcB17; assembly: GCF_019091135.1. Taxonomy (GTDB): domain Bacteria; phylum Bacillota; class Bacilli; order Paenibacillales; family Paenibacillaceae; genus Cohnella. The sequence continues at coordinate 63,473 of NZ_JAGXJW010000031.1, forward strand.
ACAGGCCGAGCGCCGTCGCGTACACGGTCGCGCGCTTCACACCCGCGCGCGATGCGAAACGGCGACGCAAATAAACCGCGGGCAGCGGCTGCTCGCGAGTCGGTTTGCGGCCGATCTTGCGGCCGATCCATATGCCCTTCCATTCGCCCCGGCTCAGCAGGCCGACCGACCAGCGCGCGCTGTCGCTCCATGCCCCCCATTCGCCGCGCTCGTCCCGGATTTGCGTCTTCCACCAGACTTGCTGTTCAGCGCTTAGCGCAGCGCCATCGTAACGAATATGAGCGGAGACCGCAGACGCTACGATGCCGCTGTCCCACAGGTCTCCCTCGTCAGCCGCGAGCCGCTCCGGCGAAGAGGCCGCCAGTATACGGTAGGCCGTCTGCGCCGCTCCCCGCCTACCGTCCGCATCCGACAGCGTCCACCCGAGCCGCGGCGCGAGCGTATCGATGCCGAGCGGGTCCTCCAAGTATTCCGTTCTCAAACGTACGGCTTGCAGCGTCGTCACGGTTGTTCACTCCTTTGAAGCTTTGGATTTAGATGCTGGCGACGCTCCCTGGCACATTGGGCAGTAGCGGCGCTGGGGTCCGTTGCATTGCCCATTTGCCGTCACCCCTTCACGCCGCCCGTCGCCACGCCCTCGATGACACGGCCGGAGAAGAAGAAGAACAGGATGAGCAGCGGCACCGTCGCCATGACCGAGCCGACTAGCGCGAGATCCATGTTGTACAGCACGTTGGTCGTGAATTTCATGATCATGAGCGGAATCGTCTTGCGGCTCTCGCTCTGGAGGAAGATGAGCGGCACAAAAAACTGGTTCCAGATCTGCATGGACATGATGATGCAGACGCTGAAGGTGACGGGGCTCGCCAGCGGGAACATGACGCGCATAAAGGTCGTCCACTCTCCGGCGCCGTCGATCTTGGCCGATTCGTACAGGTCGTGCGGCAGCTTGGCGAAAAAGGTGGTCAGCAGAAACACGGGCATCGACAGCCCCGAGGCGAGCACCAGGATGACGGCCCACTGGCTGTTCAGCAGATGCATGTCGCGAATGAGCAGGAAGATCGGGACGATGCCGAGCTGCACGGGAAACATCAGGCCGATCAGAAAGTAGAGCAGCAGCCCGCCTTTGAAGCGGAAATTGAACTTGCCGATGCCGTACGCGACCATCGTGGACAGCAGCACGACGAGGGCAAGCGAGGCGAACAGGATCCCCGCGCTGTTGAGCAAATAGGTGAAGAACCCCGCTTCCGCGAAAAGCTTGCGAAAGTTGCCGAAGCCCAACTGCTTCGGCATGGCGAAGGTGGCGGATAGCAGCTCTTTTTTGGGACGCAGCGATTGGTAGGTCATGTAGCAGAGCAGCAGCAGCGTCAGCAGCGAATAGATCCAGAGGATCGCCGCGCTGACGGGCGTCCGCTTCGGTCGCAGTCTCATGTCAATCCTCCGCTCTGCGGTAAGTGAGGGCCACCTGGACAAGCGCGACGGCGAAGACGATGACGAACATCACGCAGGCGATCGTCGTCCCCATGCCCATCGCGTTCACGTTGGTCGTGCCGCCCACCGCGCTGTTGTCGCCGAACGAGATTCGATAGAAAAACAAGGCCATCACGTCAACGCTGCGATTGATGCCGCCGGACGCGCCGCCGAGAATAAAGCTGTAGTCGAACAAGGTCATGGCGAAAATGTACGTCAGAATCAGCATGTTGAGAATTGTCGTCTTGATCTGAGGCAGCACGATGCGGAAGAAGCGCCCCCAATAGGAAGCTCCGTCGAGCAGCGCGGCCTCGATGATCTCGCCGGATATCATTTTCATCGCGCCGAGGAAAAAAATCATGCCGACGCCGATGCCCGACCAGGCGACGAGCAGCCAGACGATATAGATGCCGAGCTCGGGCAGGCCCATCCAGGGCCGCGTCCAGCCGCCCAGACCGACCGTCTCCAGCAGCTTGTTGAACACGCCGATATTGCCGTCGAACACGAGCGTGCCCATGAATACGATGACCGGCGTCGCTATGAATTGCGGGGAGAAGATCATCGCCTGGAAAAAGCGGTGTCCCCGGATTTTGCCGTAGATCAGATAGGCGAGGTAGAGCTGCGCGGGGAGCACGACAAGCGCGTTCAGCGCAAAGATCGTGGCGCTGTGGCCCAGGGCGTTCGTCAATTGGCGAAACAGCTCGGGGTTCGAGAACAGCTCTCCGTAGTTGCCGAAGCCGACGAACGTCTTTTTGCCGATGCCGTCCCAGCGGGTCAGGCTGATCTGGATCGCCGAGAAGATCGGATAAACGGAAAAAAGCGAATAAAGCAGGAAGCCCGGCAGGATGAACCAAATGAACGGCTTGCTGCGAATCCAGGCCATGGCGGCCACCTTCCTTCATGCGCAAGACGCGGGAGCGGCGGACGCGCCGCCGCTCGGACGTCTGGCGGATTCGTGGAGAACCGGCCTTTACTGGCCTGGATACTTGGCCGCCTTGTCGAGGATGGCCGCGCCCTCCTCGCCGGTGATCGCGCCAGTCATCAGCTTCGGAATGACGTCCTTCATCATGATGTCCGCGGCGTTGGACTCCGGCGTGGACAGCGCGGTGAGCACGGAGTAAATGTTGAGACCGGCTTCGTCGAAGACGGCTAGCTCTTTGACGCCCTCGTCCTTCGGCGTGATGTCCTTGATCGTCGGCACGAGGCCCGTCGCGTCCTCCATAATCTGCTGCGCTTCCTGGCTGCCGAGGAATTCCAGATACTTGACCGCTTCGGCCGGATGCTCCGACTTGGAGGAGATCGCGTAGGTCATGAAGTTGCTGTAGCTCGATTGCACGACGCGCTTGCCTTCCTTGTTCGGAACCGGGAAACGGCCGAGGTTGATACCCGAAGCGACGTAGGTGGCGTTGTTCCAGGTGCCGTCGATAATGGCCGCCGCCTTGCCGTTGGTGAAGGCGAACTGCGCGCCTGCCATGTCCTGGGCGAGGAAGTCTTTGCCGAAGTACCCTTTGTCGGCGAAGTCGCGGAACGCCTGCAGCGTCTCGGCGACGGTCGGATCGGTCAGCTTGCCTTGGCCGGCTTGCGCCTTTTGCAGGGCGGCATTGGCGAACGCCGGAGCGAAGGCGAAGATCGGCCAGGCGCGGTCCCACTCGCTCTTGCCCGCCAGCGCGATCGGCGTGACGCCCGCCGCCTTCAGCTTGTCGAGGCCCTGAACGAACTCGTCCCAGTTGGCGGGTACGCTCAAGCCGTTTTTATCGAACAAATCTTTGTTGTAGTACACGACGTTCGTGTCGAAAAAGGAGGGTGGCGAGCAGTAAAGCTTGCCGTCTACGGTGCAGTAGGCTTTTTCCGGGTCGGCGTTGCGGCTGAGGTCCATGCTGTAGGACGTCAGGTCGAGCAGAAATCCGTTTTTGACCATCTCCCCCATCTTGGACGTCTTGTCGCCCTGCACCCAGAACAGGTCGGGCAGCTCGTTGGCCTGAAGGGCTACGTTCAAACTTTGGTCGTTTTGCGCGAAATCGTAGATCAGCTTGATGTTCGGATACTTTTGCTCGAAGGCCGCGTTGATCTTTTTGAACGGCTCCTCCAGCACGGCCTGGTTGCCCAGGTCGCCCCACACCTTGAGCGTGACGTTCTCTCCCGACGGAGCGGATTCGCTGGGCGCGGCCGAAGCGGACGACCCCGCGGAAGACGACGACGGCGCGCCGGAAGACGCGCTGTCATCTTTGTTGTCGTTGCCTCCGCAGGCTTGCAGCGTCAGCGCGGGCCGCGCGGCGGCGGCGAGAACGGCGAACGGTTTGCTTTTTTGCACGGTGAACCCCTCCCGAATAAACAGATCCATTGATGGTGGCGCAGCATAGTGCGGATCGCGATCTGATTCAATTGTAAGCGTTACCACGATCGAAGTTCCATGCACGCCGACCCGCATTCGATGCCATAAAAAACGGAACCCGCCGTGCCGAATCCCGCTCTTATGCCAATTTCAACGATTCTCGTGCCAGGATCAACGCCTGCCTTTGAAATGGCTGACGGTCTGGCCCGTGGCCCGCTTGAACACCTTCACGAAGTAATTCGGGTTCGCGTAACCGACGCGCGAGGCGATCTCCTCCGTCGACAGCTCCGTCTCCCGGAACAGCCGGACCGCCTCTTTGATGCGGATGTCCGTCAGGTAATCCGAGAAGGAGCGGCCCGTCTCCTGCCGGAACCGCTGGCCGAAGTGATTTTCGCTGAATCCGGCCAGCTGGGCCATATCCTCCAGACGGATCGGGTCGGCATAATGCGTCTCGACGTAATTCCGCACCCGCGCCACCCAGCCGTCGCGCGCCTGCTTCCGCGCGACCAGCTCGGCGGACTTCGCGGCGATCTCGCCCAGCGTCCGGCTCCACGCTTCAGCCGTGCGGATGCGCCCTGCCGCGTCGGCGAAGGGCCACAGCGCGCCGAACCGCTCGCGCAGCTCCTCCGGGCCCGGGTTGTACCGCTCGATCAGGAAGTCGGCCAGCTGCGAGACCGTCGATACGCCGAGCCGGATCCACTCCGCGGGCTGGTAGCGATCGCCGCGCTCCGCGCGCAGCGCATGCAGGTCGTCCGCGAGCGCGCCCGGCTGCAGAAGGCGGAGGCGATGCTTGAAGCGTTTGTACAACTCCAGCCATTCGGCATCCGGTATCTCGCCCCGCTCGCCCGCCGTCTCGCGGAAGCGGATGCCGCCCTCGAACAGCGCGACGTCCGCGGCCGCCTCGGCGCCGCGCCGGGCCGCCGTCCAGTCGCCGCCGATAGGCTGCGGCGCGGAGAAGCCGATCGCCAGCGTCACGTTGAGCTTCTGCTGGAAGGCCGCCGCCCACTCCAGCCCCATGCGGGCGAACGCCTCGCGGTCTTCCTCGCTCGCGGCGGCAGCGGCGGCAGCAGAAAGATCGGCAGCAGCAGGCACGGCCCCTTCGCAGACGAAGCCGCCGTGCAGCGTATCCCCGCTTTCGCCGAACGGCGCGGGAAGGCGCAGCCGGGCAAACAGCTCCTCCGCCAGATGCAGCATCGCCCGCCTTTCGGCCGCGGCGTAGCCGCCCTCGCGCGGGACGGGCTTCAACGCCGCCCAGCGGAAGAGGCCGCCCCGGCCGGCCAGCACGGCCGCAAGCGCCGGGAACGCCCGCGAATGCGCGGGCGTTTCTCCGGCGGCCGAAGCGCGGACGTCCGTGCTCTCCAGCAGCCGCCTCGCTTCCTCGTCGTACCCGGTCTCTCCGCCCGCGTCTGAAGCTGCGCCGGCGCCCCCTTTCTCGTCGTCCGCCGCTTCGAAGTCAAGCCCGCCCAGCACCCGCAGCAGCTCCTCCGGCTCCATCTCGTATTTGGAGATGTAGTCCCGTACGCCGAGCCGGATCGCCTGGCGCGTATGCTCGAAGTCGTTGTAGCTGCTTAGAATGACGACCTGTGCAGAAGGCGCGGCCGTTCGCAGCCCGCGGATCAGCGCGAAGCCGTCCATGACCGGCATCCGGATATCCGTGAGCACGACGTCAAACGCCTGCCGCGCGCATGCCGCCAGCGCCTCCTCCCCGTTTTTGAACACGCCGGCGATCCGGTAGCCGTGCGCCTCCCAGTCGATCATCGATTGTAGCCCGATCCGAACGAGCGATTCGTCATCCACGATCATGACGCTTCGCATCGGCTTCTCCCCCTTCCTCCCGCTGCAGCGGCAGCTTGACCGCCAGCGACGTGCCTGTACCGGGCCCGCTCGAGATGCGCAGCCCATACTGCTTCCCGTAATGCAGTTGAACCCGCTCGTGCACGCTCCGAAGTCCGATTCGCGCGCCGCTCTCACCCGACTGCGACGGCCGTTCGTCGCCTTCCAGACTCGCGACCACCTCCGCCAGCCGTTCGGGCGACAAGCCAACGCCGTTGTCGGCCACCTTCAGCACGAGCGTCCTGCCCTCCGCCGCGGCTTCGACCGAGATCTCGCCCGGCCTTTCGGCACCCGCGAGCCCGTGCAGCAGCGCATTTTCGATCAGCGGCTGCAACAGGAACTTCGGCACCAGGGCGTCCTCCAGCTCTCTTGGGACGCGCGCTTCGAAGCCGAAATGCTGGTAGCGCACCTTCTGGATCGTGACGTAGCTGCGGAGCATCTCCACCTCCGTCCCGAGGGACACCGGCCCGCCGCCGCCCCGGAGCGCATAGGTCAGCAGCCTGTTCAGGGAATCGACGGTCTCCTTGATGTTGTCCTGCTTCTGGATGATTGCCATCCATCGGATCGAGTTTAGCGTATTGTGAAGAAAGTGGGGAGAAAGCTGATTTTGCAGCACGCGAATTTCCGCCTCTTTTTTCTGCTGCTCCTGCCGGGACGCTTCCGCGATGAGCCGCTCGATCTCGTACATGACGGATATAAATGTGTCGTTCATCTCCACGATCTCGATCGCGCCGCCGAACCGCTTGAGCCGCTCGGGCCGCACCCCCTTGACGCCCTGCTTCATGTTGGCCGTCAGCCGCCGGATGGGGATGACGAGGTCGATGACGAGCAGCTGCGTCAGGACGAGTCCAAGGACGATGCACCCCAGCACGATAAATGTCGCCATGCGCGCCGTGCGGTAGATCGGCTCGTACAGCTGGTCGAGCGGGAGCTGCGCGGACAGCTGCCAGCCGTTGCGGATGCTGTCCCGCGAGTAGGTGAGCAGCTGCCGCTCCCCCGCCTGCGCCTTTTTACCGTTGCCCAGTATCTCCTCGCCCTTGTCCGTGAGCAGCCGGATTGCGGCGTTCTCCCTGAACCGGGTCTGGCTGAAAATGTCCGTGATCGCCTCCGTCCGGATGACGACGGTCAGCGTCCCGACGGCGCTGAGCTTCTTGTCCCGCACCGAGCGGCCAAGCCGGAACGCATCGAACGAGGAATAGCCGTCGCTGTAGGCTTCGGGACGGAACCAGACGGCTCCGCCCTTCATCGCGGCCACGGTCGCCTGATAATCGGCGCCGCCGACACCGAACCCGTCGATCGCGTCGGTGCCGTACGTATACTCGGCATTCGGCGTCGTCAGCTTGATGGCGCGGATATAAGCGTTCTGATCCGAGCCGAGCCAGAAGACGTTGAGCCGCTCGTTGATCGCGTTCTGGATCTCGAACCGCTCGTACACCGAGGCCGGCTTCACCGCGAGACGCGACAGCAGCTCGTCGTCCGTCATGATCTGCTTGCTCAGCTGCTCGTAGCTGCCCAGCCTGTCGTCCATTTTTTGCGCCATAAGGGCGAGCAGATCGGTCGCGTAAGCGGCGGTCCGGGTCTTTGACGATGCCGTGTAGCTGTCCGTCAAAATGTATATGCCCGCCAGGGCGGGCAGCAAAATAAGCGGCATATAGACCAGCGGCAGCTTGAAGGGCAGGCGGATGCGCCGCCATCCCGGCGGACGCAGCTTAAAAACGTTCATGGCGACTCTCCCGTCCGACGGCGCCGGTCTCTCGTGGAAGCGCTATCGCCAACATTCTAACACAATGCCAAGCCACCGGGCGGGCCGCCTTTTCCGCCGCTTCCAGTATTGTTTTCAGCGCCCTCTTCAGGCATTTATTACAACCGGATCGACCGCCCCTCGTCCGCCGACTCGTTCGCCCGCACGACCAGCTCGAGCGATCTCGCCGCATCCGCGTAGGAGGAGCGGATCGACGACCTGTCGCCGGAACGCGCCGCCGCGAGAAACGCTGCCGCTTCGTCCGCATACATATTTTCATCCGGAAAATGCATCGACACTTCTTCGCCGCGAAAATCCCCGTACAGCCGGCTGCCGAGGCGGGACAGGTCGACGGTCAGCCGGTAGTCGCGTCCGAGCAGCTCGATCTCGACCCGCGGCTTCTCCACGCCCCACGAGTGGGTATGCGTCTGGACCGTGCCGCGCGCGTACGCCAGGTTGACGACGAAGTTGTCCTCGACCGTGTAGTCTACGCTCTTGGGCCGCTGTGCGTTGGCGCCGAAGGCGTGGATCGCCTCCACCTCGCCGCTCTGCGCGCCTACGATATACCGGGCGGCATCGATCAGATGGATCGCCTGATCGAACATCGGTCCGCCGGAATTCGCCTTGTCCAGCAGCCAGCGTGGCGTCGGCGCTTCCGGCAGGCCCGCCGCGCACACATGCACGCTGCGCACGATCGGGACCGGCCCCCCGCTGCCCAGGATTAGCTCCCGAGCTTTGGCCACGGCGCCCGCGTAGCGGTACATGAAGCCGACCGAACAGACGATGCCGCTCTCGCGGACGATCGCCTCGATCTCTTGTGCTTCGCGGACCGAGCGCGCGGGCGGCTTCTCGACGAAGCAGGCGATGCCGCGGCGCGCGGCTTCGCGAATCGGACCCAGGCGAACGCCCGGCGGCGTGCAGACGAAGACGGCGTCCAGCGGCACGCGCTCGAACAGCTGCCCGTAATCCGTAAGGGATTCGGCGCCGTACTCGGCCGCGACGCTGTCCGTCTTTCCCGCATCCGTGCCGCAGACCGCGGCAATGCGTACGTCGTCGCGCTTCGCCAGGTTGCCCATATGTCTCTTGCCGATCACGCCGGCGCCGATCACGCCGATATTCATGGTTTTCATGGTCATAGGCCCTCCTTTTCTTCCAGCGCCATGCGGGCGACGGCCAATGCGCCATAGTCGCCCGCCAGCTCTCCCAACTGCGCGGGCACGATCTCGCAGGCTTGCAGCGACCGCTTCAGCGCGCGCCCGGCCAGCGCATCCAGCGCCGCCGGCTCGAGCAGACTCCGCTGTCTGCCGTAAATGCTGCCGATGACGATCCGCTCCGGATTCAGCACGTCGACGAGGATTGCCAGTCCCCGGCCGAGCTGCTCGCCCGATACGCGCATGATCTCGGCGGCGGCCGCATCTCCCTGCATCGCGGCTTCGCCGACGAGGCGAGCCGTGATCGCGCCCAGCGCCTCGTAGCTCCGGCAGAAGGAGAGCGGCTCCCCGGCCTGCAGGGCTGCCAGCGCATACCCGCGCGCCAGCTCCGCGATGCCGCCGCCGCTGCAGAAGCCCTCGAACGAGCCGACCTTGCCGTAGCCCGCCGGGCCGTGCGTCTCCATCGTCACGTGGCCGATCTCCCCGGCCATGTCGTTCGCGCCCGCATACAGGCGGCCGTTCAGGATCAATCCCGCGCCCATCCCCGTGCCGAAGGTAAGGAAGATCATATGCCGCGTGCCGCGCCCGGCGCCCCATCGCCATTCGGCGACGGCGCAGGCGTTGGCGTCGTTCTGCAGGCCGACGGGCACGCCGAACCGGGCCGCGAACGGTCCGACGACGTCGACCGTGCCCCAGCCGACCAGGTTCGGCGGCGAGAGCAGCAGGCCGCGGGCGCTGTCGAGCGGCCCGCCGCAGCTGATGCCGACGGCGGCCAGCGGTCCCGCGACATCGGTGCGCCGCAAGGCGTCCTCGAGCGTGTCCGCCAGCTCCGCAAGCGCCTCACGCGCGGCGTCCGGCGTCGCGAATTGCCGCTTGGCGACGATCGACGCGACTTCGCCTTCGTCGTCCAGCAGACCGAGGCTGACCGCGCACTTCGTGCCGCCGATATCCAGCCCTGCCACGAGTCTCGTCACGGGAAAAACGCCTCCTCCAGCAGCAAGCACAGCGCATGGTAAATCGGCAGATGCCGTTCCTGCACGTCCGGCGTCCGCTCGAACGGGACGCGCACGCAAACGTCGGCGAGGCGGCCCAGCTCGCCGCCCCCCGCGCCCGTAAGCGCGATCGTGCGCAGCCCGAGCGCCTTGGCAACCTGCGTCGCCCGTACGACGTTGGCGGAGCTGCCGGACGTGCTCAGCCCGATCAGCGCGTCGCCGGGCCGGCCGTAGCCGTGCACCTGCTGCGCGAATACCATATCTGCGCGCACGTCGTTGGTGTAGGCGGTCGCCAGCGCCGACTGGCTGACGAGCGAGATCGCGGGTAGCGCACCCTGCAGATGGTCGGCGAGGTACGCGCCGTCTTCGGGCCAGGCTGCGATCAGCATCTCGCGCCGGGCCGCCGGCAGCGGACGCGGCGAGGCGAAGCCCTTCATCAGCTCGCCGACGATGTGCTCGCAGTCCGCGGCGCTGCCGCCGTTGCCGCACAGCAGCGCCTTCCCGCCGCCCGCGTAGCATTCGCGCAGCAGCCGGTACGCCTCGCGGATGTCCCCGAGGCATGCCTTCAGCTCCGGGTACTTCTCTGTCAAGGAAGAGAGGATGCGGTTATCGTCCATTCGCGCCCGCCCCCTCCTCTGCCTTCCCGCCCCGCTGTGCGTCATCAGCGGCGTTTTCCCCGGCTGCGAAGCCGCGAATCCGTAGCGTCGCGTCGGTCGGCGTGCTCCAGTTGATCATCACGGTGCGCGTGCGCGCGTCGGGCGGATCGTTCCGCATCGCGATCTCTTCATGCTCGTCCGCGCCGCCTTCGATACGGATGCCGAACCGTCCGAACCTGTATACGGCCGCGCCAGCGGACAGACGCATCGTCACAGGCCCGGTCGCTTCGAGTCCTTCCCCGCTCAGTTCCCCATCCTCCGGCGGGAACAGACAGACGGCCTGCAGGTAGATGCCGCGCGGGTCATCCGAGACGACCCTCACGTCCAGCCCGTCCTCCAGCAGCGTCAGCTCGATGTCGACTGCAGTGCGCACAGTGCCGATCCGGCGGCGCAGATGGTTCGGCATGTCGACGTAGCGCCCGCCGGCATGGAGCGTGTGCTCGTCCGCGAGCGGGCCGAAGTAGCAGCCCTCCAGCTCGGCGCGGAGCAGGAAACGGTCGCCGCCGAGCGGCTCGATGCCCGGAAAGGACACCGCGCCGGCGCCGAACCAGCCGATACCGAGCTTCAGCCCGAGCATTCGCGCCTCGCCGTACTGGACGTACAGGCATTCCGGCTGTCCCGCCATCGCGGTGACGCTCAGCGGTCCGCGCCGGTGACGCAGGACGGGAGCCCCGTGCGGATGCTTGACGACCGGGCCAAGATAGGGCACGCGGTCGGGGACGGGCGCGCGATTGCCTTCGCCGAACAGCACGGTATACCGTTCGCTTGGCGGGGCAGCCGCGACCGTCGGCGTCATCCGCTCTGGCGTGAGCATCCAGTGCAGCAGCGTCAGGCTCCCGCGCGGCGCCGTCCGGTCCGCGACCGCCGCGAGCGCGGCCAGCTCCGGATCCCGCTCGCGCGCGGCCATCAGATGAAACGCCACGTAATAGCGGTCGTCCATGCGGGCGACCTGCCCGACATCCTGGCGCCCGGAATACTCGGTCGCGATCGTGTCCCCCGGGTGCAGCATGCAGCGCATCATCCGCAGCGTGCTCGCCGCCGCGTCCAGCGCGGGCGCATGGCCGAATACCGTGCCGACGTCGTAAAGGTAGTAGGCGCATACCGCGTTGTAGATCGAATTGCTCCGCTCGGTCCACTCGCCGTAGTCGGTAACGTCCAGGCCCTCGTTCAAAAATTCGAACGCGCGCTCGCGGTATGCCGCACCGCCGAACAGCTCCTCCAGCTTGGCGAGCGCCGACGCCATCACCCAGCGGTGATTCGGCGTATGGATGCCGCCCTCCAGCAGCGCCGGAGAGGCGCGCCGCAGAAACGTCAGCACGGCGTTCGTCGCCTTCGCGGCTTCCTGTCCCGCGTCCCGCAGCAGAAGCTGCGCGATCAGCGCGACCAGATGCGACGTGAACGCCGTGTCGGGGGGCGAATCGATGTTGCAGTTGTACAGCGACACATTGCCGCTCGGCAGCTGAATATCAAGCAGCTCCGCCGCCGTCTCCTCCAGCGCGGCGAGCAGCGCCGAATCGCGGAAATGCCGCGACTGCGGCTGACAGTAGAGCACAGACAGCAGCGTCAGACGGTTCAGCTCCCGTCCCTGAACCCTTATTCGGCGGACACGCTGCTTCTCGGCCTCCATCCGCTTCCATTCCTCCGCGAGCCTCGTCTCCTGCAGCCGGACGAGCTCGGCGATTCGCGCTTCGACAGTCGTTTGCACAAGCACCCTCCTTCCTGCCCCGAACAGACCGAAAGACGGACGGTTCGCGGACCATCCGTCCTTCGGCCTGCCGGGCATACGCCCCTAGCGTTTATTCGTTCGTCGTCTTCCAGTTCATAGCGACCAGGTTCTGCGTCACTTCGGCGTCGTATTCCTCGCCGCCGTTTTTCTTCCAGCCGGACACGACGTTCTCCCATTCCGCGTCGAAGTCCTTGGCGATGACCGCCTTGGAGAGCGCGTCGTACAGGAACTTCGTAATGTTGGCGACGTTCTTGTCCGATACCGGCCGCGGCGTGTCGATAAGCGGCCCTTGCTTGCCGAACTTCTCGAACGATTTGAAGTAGGGGTCAAGGATATCGGCAATCTCGTCGGGATTGGGCTCGTTGGCGAACTGCTTCTTCATCTGCTCCTTCGTCGGATTGCCCATGTAGCCTTGGGTAAGCAGGTTCAGGTCCTTGAAGTACCAATCGATCTCCTCTGCGTTTTTGACCGGATCGATCGCGACGTACAGGCCGTTCTCCTCCTTGAAGTGCACGCCTTCGATGCCGGCCTGGACGAGCTTGATGTTTTTCGCCAGGACGTTCAGGTACTTGACCGCGGCCGCCGGATTTTTGGACGACTTCGGAACCATGTTGAGCAATCCGTATACGTTAGCCTCGGTCATCGCCTGCGTGCCGTTCGGCCGCACGAACGGATCGAGCGTTACCCACTTCGCTTCGGGCACCGTTTTGCGCGTTTCCTTGGTGACGGTCCACGGATCTTCGTTCGAGTCCATGAAGCCGGACACGCCGGACGTGTAGTTCTGGATGAACTGCTGCGAGTTGACGTCGGTGACGAATTCCTTGGAAATGAGTCCTTCCTTGTACAGCTTGTTCAGGAAGCGGAAAAATTCCTTGCCCTCCTTCAGCGCGACCGCGGAGTGGAACACGCCGTCCTGGAAGTTGCCGCTCGGCATATACATCTCCGTAGCCGGGCCGTCGATCGCGACGCCCGCGCCCCACATCGGGCCGAAGAAGAAGCCCTTCATGCCCTGCGAGATCGCCGGCAGCGCATACGGCACGACATTGTCCTTGCCGACGCCGCCCGGATCTTTTTCCTTGAACGCCTTGAGCGTCACGTACAGCTCGTCGAGCGTCGTCGGCGCCTTCATGCCGAGCTTGTCGAGCCAGTCCTGGCGAATCTTCATGTTGGAGGCGGCAGCCGTGCTCATCCGCATCGCCGGAATCGCGTAGCGCTTGCCCTTGTACGTGCCGGCTGCCTCGAGCGACGGACCGATCAGTTTTTTAATATCCGGGCCGTACTGCTCGAGCAGATCGTCCAGCTCCCACAGGCCGCCCTGCTCCGCCCACTTGAACATGGCGTTCATATCGTACGTGATAATAATGTCGGGACCGCCGCCGGACGCCATCCAGATGTTGTTTTTCTCGCTTTCCTGCGAACGCGGCAGGACGACGTATTCGACGTCAAGGCCTTCCTTGCGGGCTTCTTCCTGCAGCTTTTTGACGATGACGGTGTCCTCGAGCTTCTGTCCGTTGGGCGAATTCGAGCGATCCCACAACGACACGCGCACCTTCTCCAGCTTGCCGTCCCCCGCTTGCGTCGCGCCGGACGATCCGCCGGTCGCGGTTGCGCTCGATGCGCCGCCATTGTCGTTATTGCCTCCGCATGCCGCGAGCGGCAGCGTGACCAGCGCAATCGCCAGCGCCGTCTGCAATCCCTTTTTCCAACTCCCCATCATTCCGGTTGCCTCCTCGGTAATCTAGACTGAAGTAGCGCTATCGTGAACCCGAACGGCGCGGCGCCGCGCGATTCGGACGTTCAACCTTTTACGGAGCCGAGCATCGAGCCTTTGACGAAGTACTTTTGCAAAAAAGGATACACAATCAGAATCGGCACGGTTGCGACCACGATGACGGCGGCTTTGAGCGATTCCTGGATGACCGTGAACTTGCTCTCCATCGTCATCTGCTCCAGCGAAGTGTCCATTTGCGACAGCAGCAGGATGTTGCGAAGCTTCGCCTGCAGCGTGAGCAGGTCGGGATTGTCGATGTAGAGCACCGCGCCGAAGTAGGCGTTCCAGTGGCCGACCGCGTAGAACAGGCCGATCGTCGCCAGCGACGCCCCCGAGAGGGGGAGCACGATCCGGATCAGATAACGCATGTTGCCGCAGCCGTCCATGACCGATGCCTCCCGCAGCTCGTCGGGAATCGTCTGGAAAAAGCTTTTCATAATAATGACGTTAAACGCGCTGATCAGTCCCGGGATAATGAGCGCCCATAGCGTGTTGAGCAGATGGAGCGACTTCACGACGAGGAACAGCGGGATCATCCCGCCGCTGAACAGCATCGTGATCACCATGAACCGCATGAAGATCCCGCGTCCCTTGAGATCGCGGCGCGACAGCGGATAAGCCGTAATGATCGTGAACAGCAGGTTCAGCGTCGTGCCGACGACCGTCAGGAAGACAGTGACGAGCAGCGACCGAATGACCGAGCTGTCGGCCAGGATCATCTTCATCGAGCCGACCTGGAACTCGACCGGCCACAGCAGGACCTTGCCCGTCTGGATGGCGGTGCTGCTGCTGAAGGCGTTTGCAAGGGTGTTCAGAAAGGGAAACAGGCAAATAAACGTGAATACGATGAGCGCGCTGTAAACGAGGGTGTCAAAGACGACTTCCCCCGGCGTGCGCTTGAGCCTCCTCGGACGCGTCGCGGGAGCGGGCCGGGCGAGTTCGCCCGTCGGCTTCGCCTCGCCGCTTGCGGAGCTGCTTGCCGAGTTGCTTGCGGTGCCGCTTACCATAGTCCCTCGCCTCCCGCCCTTTTCGCAAAATGATTGGCCGCGACGACAAGACATAAATTAATGACCGACTGCACCATGCCGACCGCCGTCGTCAGCCCGAATTCGCCCTGCTTGATGCCGACGCGGTAGACGTAAGTGCTGATCACCTCGGAGACGTCGCTGACGACCGAATTGGCCAGCGCGAGCGGCTGCTCGATGCCGATCGACACCATATGGCCGACCGCGAGGATGAACAGAATGACGATCGTCGGCATGATGCTTGGCAGCGTGACGCTCGCAATCTTGCGGATGCGGCCCGCGCCGCCGATGGACGCGGCCTCGTACAGCGCCGGATCGATCGCCGTGATCGCCGCCAGGTAGATGATCGTTCCCCAGCCGGCGCTCTGCCAGACGGCCGACAGCGTGTAGGTGATGACCCACCACGTCTGGTCCGCCATGAAGTAGATTTCTTTCATGCCCAGCCAGCGAAGAATCTGGTTGACGACGCCGTACTTCGGCGACAGCACCGCATACACGATGCCCCCGAGCACGATCCAGGACATGAAGTGGGGCAGATAAAGCATCGATTGCGAGATTTTCTTCAGATAACGGGATCGCACCTCGTTCAGCATGAGCGCGAGCAGGATCGGCGCCGGGAAGCAGACGAGCAGCCCGAGCAGATTCAGCAGCAGCGTGTTGCGTGTGATCCGGAAAAACTCGGGGATCGAAAACATCTCCCGGAAGTTGGCGAGCCCGGCCCAATCGCTGCCCCACAGGCCCCGGAACAGGTTGTAGTCCTTGAAGGCGATGACGAGCCCGCCCATCGGGATGTAGGCGAAAACGATGAAAAAGACGACGGCCGGCACGAGGAGCAAGTAGAGATCATAGTTTTTTTTCCATTCCTTCACGGTCCGCTCCCTCCTTGCGTAATGCCGAAGCGTTCGGCGGCTTGAGATATGGCTGTGGCAGTGGATTACGCTGAGCCTGTCGATGTTGCTGTTCTTAGTGTAGAGAGGATTGTAAGCGTTTTAAATGCGGAAAATTGGACGTTTTATTAGATTTCTTGCACCGGTTCGGCCGCATGCTTGAGACTCTCCGCCAGCATGAGCAGCGCCATCGATTGGCCGTAAGGCATCGGACAGCGGGGAATCTGCCTGTAAAAGTCCAGCGTGTGCCCCATCCGCGTGCCGTAGGACACGTCCTGCACGGCCCCGTCCGCGTCGATCCGTCCGACGACGGCTTGGAGCGCGCGCAGGCCCGGCTCTCTGTACCGCGCGTCCAGATAGCCTTTGCGCACCGCCTTGAGCAGCCCGTAAGCGAAGCCTGCTGTCGCCGACGTCTCCTCGTACGAGGACGGGTCGTCGAGCAGCGTGCGCCACATGCCTGAAGGCTCCTGAAGCTCGGTCAGCTTGGCCGCCTGCCGCTCGAGCGACGACAGCAGGAAGCGCCGCACGCCCGGCGATACGTCTACGATGTCCAGGTAGTCGACCAGGCCGGCCGTATACCAGGCGTTGCCGCGCCCCCATCGCGCCCGGGCGAAGTTGTGATTCTCCTTGAACGTCCAGCCGTGAAAAAACAGGCCAGTTTCCGTGTCCGTCAAATATTTCAGATGCACGAGAAACTGCCGCACGCTCTCCTCCACGTAGTCTTCGCGCTTCAGCAGGACGCCCATGCGCCCGAGGAACAGCACCGTCATGTACAGCGTGTCGTCCCACAGCTCGCCTTCGTTCGGGCTGTCCACCGCCGTATGGGCGATGCCGGACTCCGGCGTGCGGGGCATGCGGACGGCCGCGTAGTCGGCCCATTCTTCGCATACTTTTAGATAATCCGGCTTGCCGGTCTCCTCGTACAGGTAGCTGAGCGTGAGCAGCGGGCACATCGTATTAACGTTTTTGCCGGGCAGCCCGCGTTCGAGATGGCGGTCAAACCAGGACGTCAGATAATTCAGGAGGTCCCGATCGCCGGTTTCTTTGTAATAGAGATACAGGGAAAACAAGCCCACGCCCTGCGACCAGTCCCACACGTCCAT
Organism: Cohnella sp. GbtcB17; assembly: GCF_019091135.1. Classification (GTDB taxonomy): domain Bacteria; phylum Bacillota; class Bacilli; order Paenibacillales; family Paenibacillaceae; genus Cohnella. The sequence goes on from NZ_JAGXJW010000031.1 coordinate 80,160, forward strand.
CGAGATGATGCTGTCGGCCGTATCCTCCCGAATCGCCACCTTCAGTCCCCGCATGCCCGCGATGACCCGCTCGATCAGCGCTTGCGCTTCGTGCCTGTCCAGCTGCCGTGCAATCATGGCTTCCACTCCCGTTGTGTATGTTTGTAGGTCTGTAAGTTGAATGAGGCCCTAAGCCCGCCCGCGAAGCATGCCTGCCAGCGCTTGATCGATATCGGCCGTCAATGCGTCCGCATCCTCTAGGCCGATCGAGAGGCGGACGAGCCGCTGCGGCATCCCCGTCCGCCGCGACGTCTCCTCGTCGATGCCGAGTCCCGGCGTGTTGACCAGGCTCTCGAAGCCGCCCCAGCTCGGCCCCTCCTCGAACAACGCCAGCCCCTTCACGAAGCTGACGATCTGCTCCGGCGTGCCGCGCGGCACGAAGCTGATCAGGCCGGTATAGCCGCTCATCTGGCTGCGGGCCAGCGCATGCTGCGGATGGCTCGGCAAGCCCGGATAGAGCACCTGCTCGACGAGCGGGTGCGTCTCGAGATGCGCGGCGATGCGCATCGCGCTCTCCTGATGCTGCCGCATTCGCAGCGGCAGCGTGCGCAGACCCCGGATCAGGAGCCACGCCTGATGCGGGTCCATCGCCGCGCCGAACAAGCCGCGCTCCTCGTGCGTCACGCGCTCCATTCGCGCCTCGCTGCCGACCATGACGCCCGCGAGGATATCGCTGTGACCGCCCATATATTTGGTCGCGGAGTGCACGACGATATCGATCCCAAAGGCGATCGGATTCTGGTAGAGCGGCGTCGCCCACGTGTTGTCCGCGATCGTCGTCACGCCATGCGCCTTCGCCAGCGCCGCGATCGCGCGCAGGTCCTGCAGCGTGAACACGTTCGACAGCGGCGTCTCGAGATAGATCGCCCGCGTGTTCGGGCGGAGCGCGGCTTCGATCTCGCCCACGTCCGTGCCCGAGACGAACGTCGTCTCCACGCCGAACCGCTTCATGTAGACTTCTAGGAAGCCCTTCACCGGCGGGTACACGTTCAGCGGGCAGACGATATGGCAGTCCTTCTCCATGACGCTCATCAGTGCAGCCGAGATCGCAGCCATGCCCGAGGAGAAGCAGCGCGCAGCCTCCGCCCCCTCCAGCGCCGCGATCTTCCGCTCCGCGATCTCGATCGTCGGATTGGCGACGCGAGTGTAGGTATAGCCGTGGTTCGCCGTCTTGCGGGTGAACAGCGTGTTCTGAAATATCGGCGGCATGATCGCGCCGAGATGTCGGTCGTAGTCGTCGCCGAGATGCAGGCAGATGTCCTGCTTGCTAAGCGGCGGCTTGAGCGAGGAGGGCTTGGGCGGGAGCGTCTCGTGAGGGGCAACCCCGCTCATGCCCGTTTCGCCGGCGTCGGGCGCATCCGTATCCCGTTCGCTCAAGCGCTCCCGCTCGCTTGTAGTAGCCTCGTCCATTTGCCTCGCCTCCTGGCTCGGTATTTGAGTAACCATGCTTTACACCGCCATGCCCGCCGTGTCGCACACCTTGCCGTACACCATGCTGCTTCCCGTTTTAACGGTATCCCCTTCGCACAGGCTGCGGTTTCACGCACATGCTGTAACCGCGGATTTATCGCTTGCAGCGGGCTTTGCCCGCTTGCTTAGCGCTGCAGCCGCGCAAACCTCGCTTACAGTCTCGCGCTCACGCTGCAGCCGCGGATTTATCGCTTGCAGCGGGCTTTGCCCGCCCGACCTGCGCTGCAACCGCGCAAACCTCGCTTACAGCCTCGCGCTCACGCTGTAGCCGCGGATTTATCGCTTGCAGCGGGCTTTGCCCGCCCGACCTGCGCTGCAACCTCGCAAACCTCGCTTGCAGCGAGCGTCGCAGATAAGTGTTTAGGAGTGGCTGCGAGCATGATCTGTAGCCGCAAGTTTTGCGGTTAGAGTGATACAACGCGACCGCAAATGTTGCAGTTCTTGCATAACCTGACCGCATACCGCCTCGGTTCCTGTCCGAAGGGGATACTGTTCAAATGTCGCGAACCCCGTCTTTATTCATGTCCAGGCGGCACTGCGACAGTTATCTCAGTCCCGCGTTTGCCAGCTATACGTCGCCTGATACTTCGCTTCCCGGCCTGTCCGCCGGACTAGCACGCCCCAACGCAGCTTGTCGAGCCGGTGCTCGTAGCCCTTGAACAGGTAGACGGAGGTGCCGGCCTCGCCCTTCATCCGGAGCGTGATCCGTTTGTCGGCTAGCGTCCAGACCGCCTCCCAGTCGCCGTCGACGTCGCAGCGCGCCGTCTCCAGCATGAGCGAATAGCCGTCCTCGTCCCCCGGCGGCTCGCAGGGTGCAAATGCAAGCGTCGAGCTGAACTCGCCCGCGCAGTGGAACAGCCAATCGAATTCGTGCACGCCCTCATGCCCGGCAGCGGGCCTCGCCTCGAACTCGTCGTGCAGCCGGTCCGCTTCCAGCCGCAGCGTACGCGCATAGCCGATGCCCGGGTATACGTCGTCCGCAGATACCGCGCACAGGTTGTTCTGCGCATCGAACCGGTCCATGCGACCGTTCGGGCGGTTCGGTTGGTTGCGCCTGTCGACCATCAGCGAGTTGTGCGCGATCGTCTTGCGCTGCCACTCCCTGAAGAGTGCCGATCCGTACCCGCTGTTGGAAGGGTCCCGCGACACGATCTCGTCTTTCACGAACAGCTCGAAGTTCATGATGTCCGCATGCGCATGACCCTCAATGACATAGCCGTACTTGAGAAAAACCGACGCCTCTCCGGCATGCAGCTGAGCAAAGTAAATATCTTTGTCGTAGCGGGACCGTCCGTCCGGGAGACCGCTATCGGCAGGCAGACTGTCGAACCGCTCGTTCTCCCAGTCCCGACCGAACAGCAGCCGCGCGAGACCGCCGATATTGGCGCCGGGATGCGCCTTGTTCGGCTCGTCGTAGCTGCGCGACAGCGCGTAGCGGAAAGGCGCTTCATCCTGCACGGCGCGGATCCACTCGTACTGGTGGGCGTAGTTGCCAAACCGCAGCAGCGGCCAGCCGTCGTTCGGATTCGGAAACTCGCCGCTCGCAAAAGCGTACTTGACCGGGTACCGATACATCCGCAGCAGCGCATCCTCAAGGATCGGGAAGTCGTAGCCGTACAATTTGCAAAACGCCAGATAATACGTCATCCCTTCGGCGCAGTAGAAGTGGTAGTGGAAGGATGCCTCGTACCAGAAGCCCTCGGGCAGCAAGCCCTCCGCCAGCTTCCGCTTGATGCCGTGCTCGCCTTCGGCGGCCCGTTCGCACCAGATCGTTTCGCCGAAAAACAGGCCGATCATGCCCGCCGCCGCTTTCATCCAGCAGATGATGTTGGGCGTAACCCCCACCTTCTCGATGAGGAAGGCCGCCTCGGGAATAAAAAAGGTCTGCTTGTAACGCTCCATCTCTTCGTCCGTGAACGATCCCTTGACCAGTTCCATGCCGTTAAGCAGCCAGATGACCGCCACGCCGTCCGTCAGGTCGCAGCCGGTGAACTTGCCTTCCTGACCCGGGGGCGTACGCACCTCGAAGCTGCCATAGTTATCGCACAGGAAGCCAAGCACCTTGCGGATAAACGCAAGATAGGCCGGGTCGCCGTACAGGTTGTAGAGCACGGCCGCGTGAAACACTTGGGTGCAAGCCGAGGTTCTGTATATATAGCACCAGGCGTCGTCGGCTTCCTGAGCGACCCGGAGCTCGCCGCAGCCGCTGCAGCGGTGCTCGCCGGGCTTGCCGGGATCGAATAGGAGCGCGGCGAAGCATTTGTCGCAAAAATAGTGGTGTCCCCAGCCCGCGACCCGCGAGGCATCGTCGGCATAATGAGAGACCCACCAGTCCGTATCCGGCTTGAAACTGTCCACGATTCCCTTGGCCCAGTCAAAGCTTGCGATCTTGTCCCTTACTGCCTGCCAATCGTCCACCATCTTCTTCGTGCGGTTCGTCATCGGCTGCACTCCTTCGCGTAGCCTTGCGTCCGGCAAGGCCGATTCGACAGGCGCGACCCCGGGCCGCTCCGCGGCGGTCGGCGGGGCGGGCTCGGGGCCGCGTCTGTCGCAACCTTATTTTCGCAATTGGCGGAAGCGCTTACTATGGGGTGATTTTGCGATTATATTAGCTATTTTGACTTCTGGACGGCGGAGCGGGGAACATGGATACCGTTGCTAAAAGGGCGGGGCAATAGTGTCCAAATGCGCTTATCTCCAGGTGGATGAGCGGTTAGTTGGGGATGATAGTGCCTGAGCGCGCTTATCTCTAGGCTATTGAGCGGTTAGTAGATGGGGACGATAGTGCCCCAATGCGCTTATCCGGGTGGACGAGTGAGTCAGACCCGTCCTCGCCTACTCATACCGCCGCACCGCGGGCAGCCTGACCGTCACGGTCGTCCCTTCGCCGGGGCGGCTGGCGATGGAGAGGCCGTAGGCTTCGCCGTGCAGGATACGGATGCGCTTGTGCACGCTGATGACGCCCACGTTGGTATGCTTGCCCGACCCTTCGCCCGCTTCGCCGTACAGCTCGGGGCGCAGCAGCCGCTCCACCTTTTCCCGCTCCATGCCCACGCCGTTGTCGGACACTTCAAGCACGAGATCGCCGTTCTCGGCTCGGCAGGCGATGCGAATGAGCGCCTTGCCCGGCTTCTCCTCGATGCCGTGCACGATCGCGTTCTCGGCGAGCGGCTGGAGGATGAACTTGGGCACGCGACAGTCCGCCAGCGCCGGGTCGTCGTCGATCCGCACCTCGATGCGGTCTCCGTAGATAATCTGGTGGATGGCGAGGTATCTGCCGACGAATTCGAGTTCCTCGCCGAGCGTGATGTCGTCGCCCTTTTTGCCGAGACTCTCGCGCAGCAGCCTGCCGAGCAGGTAGATCAGCTCGCCGATCTCCTCCTCGCCCTTGAGCTTGGCCATGCTGTAGATCGTCTCGAGCGTGTTGTACAGAAAATGGGGGTTCATCTGCGCCTGAAGCGCCTTGTAGTCGAGCTGCAGCGAACGGTACTCGGCCTGCTGGACGAGCATCTTCTCGCGATAGACCGAGTGGAACAGATCGTCGATCTTCTCGGCCATCGAGTTGAATCTGGCAGCCAACATGCCCACCTCGTCGCGGCTGCGGGGGACGATGATCTCATGTTTGGAGTCGAGCGTGAACTTGGACATGCTGTGGAGCAGCAGGCGGATGTTCGCGGTGATACTCTTGGAGATCCGGGCGGCCATGAGAAAGGCGAGCAGCAGCGCGGCCAGCAGCGTGCCGATCGTCCAGTACTTGAGACTTTCGGTCCCGCGCGTGAGACGGCCTACATCAATGATCTGCACGATTTTCCACTTGTCGTAATCCGTGGACAGGACGCTCGAGATATAATGCTTGCCGGCATACTCGAAGTCGCTCTTCGTCTTGCCGGACAGGTACAAGTGCTGATCCAGGTAATGCTCGGCGGCTCCGCTGAGCGCGCCAGAAACGAACAGTTGGTCGAACTCGTTGAGAATAAGAACGTCCCCGTCCATCAGGTTCTGGACGTTCGCGAGAATATCGCCAGCGTAGTCGCTCTCCAGACCGATCGCGATGACGCCGACGTAGCTCGACGTTTCGATATCGTACAGCGCCTTCGCCATATACAGGGTATCCTCTCCGTCCCTGACCCAGAGCGCCCGCCCGCGCATCTCCCGGACCTGCGCCAGATCGATCCGCGCCATCAGGTCCTCGTTGTCCTTTACGGCCTTGCGCTTGATGGAATACGGCCGCCCCGCGGCATCCAGAATGGAGACCGACCGGTAGTAGTCTTCGAAGAACAAGAGATCGCTCAAAAAGTCGCTGATGTACCGGTTCCGCGCGTACGCCTCCGCTTCGCTGTCCGGCTCCCGGCTGAGCGTCTGGCTGAGCGAGGAGTTGCGGAACTGCTGGAAGGCCGCCTGCTCGACGTCCGTCGTCAGCTTGTCGACGTTGATGCCGATCTGGTCGATCAGATATTGCGAAAATTCGCCGGAATTGCGCTTGATGACGCCGAGCGATACGAAATAGTTGATGCCGCTGATGAGCGATACCGTGATCATGACGATAACCGTGAACGCCAGCAGGAACTTCGTCCTGAGCTTCGCGTCCGCATACAGGCGCCTGATGCTGCGCATAGCGCTCACCGTCCCCCGTCGTTATTGCGGATCGTCGACATGGTGGAGCCCCTCCACCAGCATGAGCAGCGCCATCGACTGGCCGTAGGGCATCGGACAACGGGGCACGTTCCGGTAAAAGGACTTGGTCGTCCCGAGCCGCGTGCCGTACGACACGCCCTGCACCCGCCCCTCCGCATCGATCTGCCGGATGACCGCCAGCATCGCCGATATGCCTGCTGCGCGGTATTCTTCGCTGATATAGCCTTTGCGCACCGCCTTCAAAATCCCGTAGGCAAAGCCGGCCGTCGCGGAAGTCTCCTCGTAGCTGTCCGGGTCGTCGAGCAGCGTGCGCCACATGCCGCCTGCCGTCTGCAGGTCGGCGAGCCGGCGCACCTGCTGCTCCATCGACGCGATGAGGTACATCTCGATGCCGAGCGGCAGCTCGACGATATCGAGATAATCGACCAGACCGGCCATGTACCAAGCGTTGCCCCTTCCCCAGAGCGCGCCCGCGTAGTGGTCCCGACGTTCGAACGACCAGCCGTGATAGAACAGCCCCGTCTCCCGGTCGGTCAGATACTTCAGATGGACGAGAAACTGGCGCACGCTCTCCTGAACGTAATGCTCCCGCTTCATCGCCATCCCCATGCGCCCGAGGAACAGCACCGCCATATACAGCGTCTCGCTGCGCAGCTCCTCGGCGTTCAGCCCGTCCAGCGTCGAGTGGGCGATGCCGAACTCCCGCGTGCGCGGCATCTCCTCGGCCGCATAGCTGGCCCATTCCTCGCAGACGGCCAGATATTCGGGATTGCGCGTCTCCTCGTACAGATAGCTCAGCGTCAGCAGCGGGCACATCGTATTGACGTTTTTGGGCGGCAGTCCTTCCCGGATGCGGTCGTCGAACCACCTCGTCAGATAAGCGAGCATGCTGTCGTCGCCCGTATTTTTATAATACAAGTAGAGCGAGAACAAGCCGACTCCCTGCGACCAGTCCCACTCTTCCATCGAAATGATGCTGACCGGCGTATCCTCCTCGATCGCGATCTCCAGCCGCTGCATGCCCGAGACGACCTTGCCGATCAGGTCCTCGAGCTCCGCTCTCTTCGGTTGCACGGACGCCATCGCCATTCCTCCCCCGACTGTGCGGCTTCTAACGAATCATTCGCTGCGGTTCTTGTACTCTTTGGGCGACACGCCCTCTACCTTCTTGAACACTTGGTAAAAGTAGGCGTACTCCTTGTACCCGACCATCTCGCCGACCTCGTTCACCTTGAGCCTCGGATCGCGCAGCAGGCGCTTGGCCGCCTCAATCCTCGCCTTCACCACCAGATCGACGAAGTTGATGCCGGTCTCCGCCCGCAGCAGGCGGCTGAGGTAGCCCGAACTGAGCCCGAAGTGGTCGGCGAGCGAGGTCAAGCTGATCGCCTCGGCGAAATGCGCGTTGATGTAGTCGATCGACTTCTTCACGACGAGGCTGTAGTCCTTGTCCCCGCCGTCCAGCTTGTCCTTGACCGTCCGGATCAGGGCCGCCACGTATTCGGAGGCTTCCTTCATGTCCGATAGCCGGTACACGTCCTCCAGCATCTCGTCGATGCTCTTGCCGAAGCCGAGCTCGTCCCCCGTCGTCCGGTAATAATAGCGCGCGGCGGCCAGGCAGATCTCGGATAGCAAGCCCTTCGCGACCCTGATATTGCCCTCGCTGTACAGCTGGACGCGCGCCAGAAACCGCTCCAGATGCCCGCCCATCTCCTCGGCCGTCGACTGCTCCAGCATCCTGTTGAACGTCTCCAGGTCCCGGACGATCGCGAACCTGCCTCCTTCCGTCCCCGCTTCCTCGGGGGCCGGCAGCAGGACGGGCTCCTCGGTGCGGAAGAAGCTCGTCTCCATCAGCGCGGAAGCTTCGGCGAACGCTTCGCCGAGCTCCTCCAGCCGCTTGTACGTCTGGCTTACTGCCATACAGCACGACAAGCCGAGGCGCTCTCTGGCCAGCTCGATCAGGTCGTGGCAAAAGCTCTGCAGCTTCATCCGCAGCTCCCGCGGCGTGAGCGGCTTCGGGAACAGGCAGGCGAGCGCGAGGTCGTCGCGCACCCCGCCGTCGATCGTCTCGAAGTCGCGCCTCTGCGCGGCCGCCCTCGCCAGCGCTGCCACTTCGTCTCGCAAGCGGGGGTCGATGCGCTGGCTGCGGTCGCCCCGCGCGGCGTCGGAAGCGCGCTTCGAACGGACGATGACGACTGCGCAGCGGCTGCAGGTCACGCCAAGCTCCGCCGCGTTGTTCGCGAGCTCGTCCCGGTCCGGCCCGCCGCCGGCGATCAGCTCGGACACCAGCTTGCTGCGCAGCGTGGGCAGCGAGCTCTGATGCCGCTCCGACAGCCGGCTGTACGCCTCCTCGCGTTCGGCCCGCCGGGACAGCTCCTCCCGCTCTTCGGCGATCTCGTCCACCGTCTGCCCGATCACGCGCTCCAGCTCGTCGTTGCGGATCGGCTTCACCACGATCTCCTTCACGCCGAGGCTGACCGCCCGCTTGGCGAACTCGAAGTCCTGATAGCCGGTGATGAGGATCGTCTTGGAGAGCGGCAGCTCCGCATGCATGTGCGCGGCGAGCTCCAGTCCGCTGACGCCCGGAATCTTGATGTCCGTAATCAACAGATCGGGGCGGCACTCGTCGATCACCCGCTTGCCTTCGACGCCGTCCATCGCCTGTCCGACGACGGCGCAGCCCAGACGCTCCCAGTTTACGGTACGCACGATCGATTGCAAGATAAGTGGCTTGTCGTCGATGACCACGACCGTCATTTTCACGGCATACGCCTCCTCTCCCGCTTTATCCCGCAATTGCTGCAAACGTTTGCAAAAAAGCGGTTCTCGCTATTCCAAAGGCACCGCCGCCGGCGAGCGCTTGCGGTATCCGCTCGGCGACGTTCCGGCGTACGCCTTGAACAGCTTGCTGAACGAATACAAGTCGGCATAGCCCAGCGTATCCGCGATCTGCGTAACCGGCATGTCGGATTCCGCCAGCAGCAGCCGGGCCCGCTCCATCCGCAGCCCCGCGGCATAGGACTTCAGCGTCCTCCCGGTATGGCGCTTGAACAGCTGGCTCAAGTACCGCTGCGAGACGCCCGCCTCCGCGGCCACCGCCTCCAGGTCGCCCTCCGCCCAAGCACCTTGCCGGAGCGAATCGCTGGCTCGCCGCACCAGCTCCCGATGACGAACCGACGCCCTGCCGGCCGTCTGCGTCTCCCGCTCGCTGCGGTACAGCTCCAGCAGGAGCAGCTTGACCGTATAGTCGAATTCGACCTCCGCCCAGAGCGGCGGCATGTCGCGCAGCTCCAGCAGCCGGCCCATGAGCGCCTCGAAGCGCGCGCCGTCGTGTACCTCCACCCGCCGGCGCGGGGGCGAGAAGTTGCCGGCCTTCTCGTCGTCGACAGCCGCGCGAAAGTGGCAATAGATGACCGTCAGCCGGTCGTCCGGGTGCTGCTCCACGTCGATCCGGTCGCCCGGGCGCAGCGTGAAGCAGCATCCGGGAACGATCGGATACCGGCTGCCGTTGACGGTCATGCTGCCCGTTCCCGACAGCACATGCCAAAAATCGTAATCCGGCATCGCCTGTACGTGCCAGCTCCACCCGGGCTCGCAGCGCGCCTTGCCCATGATACGGCCCGGTTCGAACGCGACGCCGGACAACGGACGGACGTCCCGGACGACCGCCTGCTCCTCGTTTGCTCCCGGTTCCATGGCGCCGCTCCTTTCCGCACCGCCGTCAGGCGGGCGAGGTTCGTCCTTTGCCTAACATTATACCGAAGCCCGGCAGAACGGGAAGACCTCCCGCGGAATAATTTCATGCGTCGCGTTTTCATACAAATCGGCTCCGCTCGCTCCATTCCGGCATCTCCGTCAAGCCGCTATACTGGCTGCAAAGACAAGAAGGAGTGATCGCGATGAGTCTTAAGCCGCTCGATCCGCAGGAAATCAATGAAAAGCTATACAAGCACCGCGGCATTCACGAAGCGCTGCCCGGAATCGACAGCCTCCGCGACGAGGATTATGCGCATTACCGCTCGCAAGGCTTCATCGCCGTATCCGACATCCTGAGCGCCGCCGAAGTCCGGCTGTCGTCGGAGTCGATCATGCGCATCATCTTTAACCCGGAGACGCGGGCGAAAGTCCAATTCACGAAGCCGCAGCGCGAGCTGAAGGACGACGCGGAGCGGGAGCTCGCCGTCCGCAAGGTGTACGAGTTCGTCGAGCACGACGAGCAGCTGCGCGCCATGGCGTACCATCCCAACATCCTGTCCGTCGTCGAGAAGCTGCTCGGCGGCAAAGCGAAGCTCGTGCAGGATATGGCGCTGCTGAAGCCGCCCACGGGCGGCGGGGAAAAGCCGTGGCATCAAGACATGGCGTACGGCCCGCTGGCGTTCCATCAAGCGGTCGTCGGCGTCTGGATCGCGCTGGATGCGGCTGGATTGGACAACGGCTGCATGCACGTCATCCCGCGCTCGCAGATGTCCGGCGCCGTCCCGCATTACGCCGTGCGTGACTGGCAACTGTGCGACGAAGCGGTGCCCGTCGAGCGCGACGTCGCCGTGCCGCTCGCGCCGGGCGGGGCCCTCTTTTTCCATGGCCTGCTCTTCCACGGCACCCCGAACAACACTTCCGACAAGCGCAGGCGCGCTCTCCAGTTCCACTACGCGCTGGAGACTTCCGAAAAGATGTCGCCGCAGGAGTACAAGCGCGTATTCACCAACGAGCTGACGGGCGCGGAGTGCTGACCCTGCTCGGTACGCGACAGGACGCTTCCTGTCTTTAAAACGAACGTCGACAGCCGTGCGCCGGTATCGCCCATCGCGGCGCGGAACCGTTGCACGGCTGTTCTTATGGCGAGGAGGCGGCGCGACTCGCAATCGCGAGAGGTCTACTTGACCGCTTGCCCCTCTTCCTCTTCAAACGCCCCTTGCATATGATACTGCTGCGACGACGGATCGATCGGGTCCTCCGCGCGTTGATACCTGAATTCGAGCGAGACGCGCAGCCGGTCCTCGGTCCGGTTGTCCAGCGCCTTGTGCAAGGTCAGCCCGTGAAAAAGGAGCAGGTCGCCGGTCTTGAAGTCGGTCGTCAGCCAGGGCAGTCCGAGCGCTTCGCATTTTTCGTGCGGCACGCCATGGCCGCCGGTGCCCGGCATCGGCTCGTGATCGATATAGCCGAGATGGTTCGTGCGCGGCATAACCGCAAGGCCGCCCAGCTCGGCGGGACAGTCGCCTGCTGCGATCCAGCAGGTGTACGTGTCGGGCGTTCCTTTGATGTAAAAGTAGTCCTGGTGCGGAGGCGTCGTATTTTTGAAGCTCTGCGGGAACGTAATGCGCCCGATTCGCCTGCGGTGCTCCAGGATGGGGCCGTCCAGCAACCCGCCGTACAGCAGCGTCAGCACGGGGTTGCGGCCGAAGGCGTTGAACCGGGGCAGCTCCAGTATTTTGCGGTAGAGCGGCGACGTCTCGAATTTGCGGGAAGCTGGAAACGCTTGTCCCGAATAGATACCCTCCGACAGCGGCCTGCCGCGGTCCACGAAGCCCGCCTCGTCGGCCAGCTTCAGCATGTCCTCTCGGATGGCGAGCAGCTCGCCCGCGTCCAGCAGACCTCTAAAAAATAAATAGCCCTCCTCGTGCAGGCGATTGCGCAGCGCGACGATATCGTGCAGCAACCCCATCGAATCCTCCAGCTCTCCAAGCGGCTTCCCGTTGTTATCCGACATTTCCGTATCCTCCTCCTGTTTGCGGCGGATCTGCAGACGTCGTGCCTTTTCGCGCGCGCCGCTTCTTGACATTGACTTGTTCAACGATGTACAGGATCATCATAGTACGATGATTCAAATGCGTATTTGATTCGCATCTATGAAAGTTGATCTTTGCAAAGATGTTATAGAACGCGGGCGGGGGGATGAAAAATGGAGCGGAGGATCGGCTGGGAGGCGCTGAATCCGGTCGTCTCCTATGCCAACAGACTGGCCTGCGAGCCCGGGTTTGCGTTCGGACCGCGCTTCGTGAGGGATCACCAGTTCATTTATACGGCGGAGGGGAAAGGGAAAGCCGAGATCGGCGGGAGAGTCTACGACGCGGGGCCGGGCGATCTATTTTACTACGGGCCCGGCGTACCTCACCGGTTCGAGGCGGACGACGAAGCGCCGTTCGTCCTGTACGGGCTCCACTTCGCGCCGGTCGGCGAGCTGCCCGCGACGGGGGCCGTCCGCTACGAGCTGCCCGTCGACATCCGGCGCGCAGCGGACCTGCCGTCGCACGCCGAGACGCAGCTCGTATTGGGCGATGCCGCCAGCGGGTTCGCGGTTCCCGAACACATCGCGCTGCCTCCCGCGTTCGCCGAGCCCTTCTTCGCGTCGGCCGCGCAGTATTTCCGCATGGCGGACGCCCTGCATCATCTGCGCGGGAGAGCGCTGCTCATACGCTTCCTGACCGAGCTGCACGAACGCGCGAGGCAGGCCCGCGTCGAGCAGGACCCGGCCGCTTCGCTGCTCGAGACCGTCAGGACAAGACTTCGGGAGCGGGCCGGGGAATCCTACCGAAGGGACTGGCTGTCCGCGTGGACCCACTACCATGAGAACCACGCGGCCTCCCTGTTCGCAAGGCTGTACGGCCAGTCGCCTCACGAGTATTTCCTGGCCTGCAAGCTGGAGCTCGCCAAGCGGCTGCTGGCGGACGAGAACCTGAGCGTCCTCGAAACGTCTGAGCGGCTGCGCTTCGGCTCCGTCCATCATTTTACACGGCTGTTCAAGCGTCGGGTCGGCTGTGCGCCGGGCGTATATAGGCGGATGGGAAGAATGGTGTAAGGGCGGCGGGGCCCTGTGGGGGAGCGCGACCTAGCGGGGCGAGGGGAGTGGGGGCGAGGTGTGGCCAGGTCCGACGAGGTGGCGCTGTATGGCGTTACTTCGGGCCGGCCGGCAGTGTGGGGCAGCGAGGTGGCACTGTACGACGTCACTTGGTGCTGGTGGGTGGTGCGGGGCAGTAATGTAACGCTGTAAGACGTTTCTTCAGGCCCGCGGGTAGTGCTAGGCAGCATTGTGACGTTGTGCGACGTTTCTTTGTGTCGGTGGGTGGTACGGGGCGGCCATGTGGCGTTGTGCGACGTTTCTTCAGGTAGGCGATCGGTGCAGGGCGGCCATGTGGCGCTGCACAACGTCACTTAATGCTGGTGAGCGGCGCGGGGCGGCGAGGTGGCGTTGTACGGCGTCATTTGGTGCCGGCGGGTGGTGTGGGGCAGCGAGGTAGCGCTGTACGACGTCTCTTGGTGCCGGCGGGTGACGCGGGGCAGCGAGGTGGCGCTGTAGTGCGTCTCTTCTGGCTGCCAAGTGGTGCAGTGCGACGCTAACGACAAATAACCGCCGGGGCTTCTGCCCGGGCGGTTTGTGTCATGGTCCGATGCGGTTGTCGCTTCTGTATTCGCTACTCCAGGGGCTTGACCGGAATGCCCGCGGCCACGAACTCGTCCAGGTCGCGGTTCGCCTTGGTCTGGTTGCACAGGTTGCAGGCGCAGACGCAGTTGTCCGGCGTCGTGTGCCCGCCCTTGGAGCGCGGCAGCAGATGGTCGATCGTGTCGCCGTAGTCGCCGCAGAAGTAGCAGGTGTACTTGTCCCGGTTCAGAATCATCATCCGGAAATCGCGATTGCTCAGCAGTCTGCGGATCGTATGGCGGTTGACGACGACGGCCGCGTGCTCGCGCACCAAGGTGACCGCCATCTCCAGGTCGATCTCCTGGTACCAGCCGCGTCCTTTGTCGGTCCTGCCGCGCATGCGGACGAAGCCTTCGCGCGTCGCCTGGAGCTGCGACGCGTCGTGCGGGTCGATGCCGCGCGCCGAGCCGCCCGGCGCCGTCGCACGGGCGCGGGCCGAGCCGCGCGGCTGGACCCGCGGCGCCGCTTCGCCGGCC
>NZ_JAGXJW010000307.1 GCF_019091135.1 Cohnella sp. GbtcB17
CCCGTCACGCGGTGGCACACCAAAACGACGCGTTCTTCCGCGATCCGGCGCTCGAACACGAGCGGCGATATCTTGAGCTCGCTGTCCTGAATAATCACCTGTACGCTTCGTCCGACTGCCGGCGCCGATACAACGGCGCTGAAGCCTGTAATGGTCCCCCGCTCCTGCAAGCGCGCGAGACGCTCCGAGCCGCTGGGGCGGCTGGGCGACTGCCGCGTGGACTGCTCGCTGACTGGCATCCGGCCGTCCTCCTGCCGCTG
>NZ_JAGXJW010000308.1 GCF_019091135.1 Cohnella sp. GbtcB17
TAAAAGAGTATTTTTCGCCAAACTTTCTCATTTTTCAACATTTTTCGATTCCGTAAGTTTATACACCTCACATTTCACTTCATAAAAGTGCTGGAAAAAGAATTTTTCAATTTCGTTGCATAAAACTCATTTTCGGTACGGTTCTAGTTTTCTTGGCAATTTTCGAAAAACTTACCGTAAATCGTCATTTTTCATTATTTTTCAGTTTCTCTTGTTTGAGAAATTTTGTTTTATCATATTAAAGGTATTAGAATTGGTTT
>NZ_JAGXJW010000309.1 GCF_019091135.1 Cohnella sp. GbtcB17
ATCTTAGGAGTCCAAAGGAGATGCTTTCGAGGACCTTGGACTGTCACTTCATGGTACATCAGCTTTGTTAATATTATTATACTATCTTTTTAAACCTCTTTTGTACTCATTATTTTGTAATTCTCCAGGCTTCCTTTGCTTCTTTTGCTTCCAATCGACTACTCTCTGAGCGACTTGAGTATTTGGAGGGCGAGACTCACAAATTAATATCCCAATGCAAGGATGTGTGTGAGCAACGAGACAACGCCCAACAGGAGATT
>NZ_JAGXJW010000310.1 GCF_019091135.1 Cohnella sp. GbtcB17
AGGGATTTTTGGGCCAACATATACGGCAACACAAAAATAATCATAGATTACAAATAGATTTTTAATGCACCAACAAGCCATAATCGCTCAATACCATGCAACCATAAGGCTTGCATACTGAAAATTTCTCCATGACCATGATAATACACGTTGCTTATTGAAGCTTAAAAAGGAAGCACAGAGCTGCAGTCATATTGGTCGAAAAATAATTAAAATAAGAATTACTAGTAAAATCAACTTTACAATAACAAAAGCTGATT
>NZ_JAGXJW010000311.1 GCF_019091135.1 Cohnella sp. GbtcB17
TACACAATGACTCCATGGTTGTAGAAGTACGAATAACTAACATGACAATAGCTCAAACTATGATTGACAATGGAGCCTTGTCGAACTTTTTTGGCTGATAAGACAATAGTTAAATACTTGTTTATTAGGTCTATATGGTAGGTAAGGAGTCATAGTAGTGGGTACAATTTTACTGAACCCAACCTCCGTCATGTAGTCTAATAGTTAGGGTTTATTTATCAAAATTAGACTTGGGCATAACCTTTTATGTGATTTAATTT
>NZ_JAGXJW010000312.1 GCF_019091135.1 Cohnella sp. GbtcB17
GGTTTTATGCCCTAAATAAAACTCTTTACAATCTGATTAGTTATCAGTATAAGAAATTTGAAGTGATTGATGTTTGCATGAATTTTACATGCTAATGGTTTGATATGTTTATTACATTCATACACACAAAATCAGATAAATCCAGATCATATGTTTATTCACAATTACAGTATCGTCAACACAGTGGAATGTGATTGTGATCATATGTATCAAAAGTTTTGGGCCCTGTTTCATCAGGGGTATTGGATTTACACTAATGT
>NZ_JAGXJW010000313.1 GCF_019091135.1 Cohnella sp. GbtcB17
ATTCTTTATTAGAACAAATGAAACCCTCAATAAAAGTAACACAATTGCGATCATTATCCCATAATTGAGAAATGGTATCTCAATTGGTGTATGAAGTAACTTTGTTTCCAGTATCCATACGAACGCATTTAACATGCATAACATTCCCAAGGCACTAACTAAAAAAGTGGAAATTGATTGTCTATTCCTTCTAGCCATGTATATTCCTCCAAAATCATGAATAGTAAAATTGTACCATACTTTTTGTCTTTATATGTAAT
>NZ_JAGXJW010000314.1 GCF_019091135.1 Cohnella sp. GbtcB17
ACACGACCGTTAAGCCCTCCAGCGCCGATGGTACTTGGACCGCAGGGTCCTGGGAGAGTAGGACGCCGCCAGGCTAAGAGCAGCAAAGAAAACCACCTTCTTCGGAGGGTGGTTTTTTCGTATATAGCGCGCCTAGCCAAGCTAGGCACAACTAGCCGGTGGAAGTCCGGCCGAGGTAAGAGCCAAGTCGCCTCGTAGCTGACGGGCAACTGGTGGAGAGATCCTAAGGTTGAAGCCCCGTGACAAAGTAACTCCTTGG
>NZ_JAGXJW010000315.1 GCF_019091135.1 Cohnella sp. GbtcB17
TATCGGTTGGCGCCTGGAAGGGCGTGCTGGCTTACGACGCGTTCGGCAATACAGAGGTCATCGGGGGGCCGCTGCCGTGGCGCGGCCGGCTTCGGCCAGTAGACAGCTATGAGCCGTGGCTCGGCGAAGACGACGTCCGACGGGATCATTGGTTCGATAAAGTATATAAGATCAAATCAGGCGTCACCATCAAGAAGGCGTTCACGGAGGTTACGCGCAAGAACAAGTTCCACCCGATCACGGGTTACCTGGAGTCACA
>NZ_JAGXJW010000032.1 GCF_019091135.1 Cohnella sp. GbtcB17
CTGCCGGACCCCGACCTGATGAACACCCGCATGCACGGCCTGAACGGGAACGAGGCGACGCGGCATATAAGGGAGCGGCATCCGCAGACCGAGGTGCTCATCCTGTCCATGCACAGCGACGACCAGTCTGTGTTCACCGCGATGCGGGCGGGCGCCAAGGGCTACGTCCTCAAGGACGCGGACGAAGAAGAGCTGCTGCAGTCCATTCGTATGGTGGGCAGCGGCCGCGCGGTTTTCGGCAAGGGCATCGCGGAGCGGATGATGCAGTACTTCGCGGCGCACACGGGGAACGCCGTCGGCTCTGGCGACGGGGGCGGCGCGACCGACGGGACCGATGGCTCCAGTGGCTCCAGTCGCAGGGCCAATGGTTACGCCACCGACGGCGATACGGACTGGCGGCGGCTGGCGGCCAGCGACACCTTCTCCGGCTTGACGCGCCGCGAGGCGGAGATTCTGGCGCGGATCGCGAGCGGCGACACGAACGCCCGGATCGCTGAGCGGCTGTTCATCAGCGCCAAGACGGTCGCGAACCATGTGTCCACGATTCTAAGCAAGCTGCAGGTGCTCGACCGCCACGAAGCGCGCAAGCTGGTGGAGCGAACGAGACCGCCCGAGTCTCTATAGAACGCTAAAAAGCCGAACCTCCATAGGGAGATTCGGCCAGTCGTCGTTAGAACGCTGCCTTCGCTCAGCACCAGCCGACTTCAGGCCAGTCGCTGCCGTAGATGATCGGGAAAAGGTAGGCCATCGCGATGCCGCCGTACACGACTTTCATGCGAGCGTCGGTAGCGAGCTTCTTCATTTTTGCCCAAGCGCCGTTGTTCATCAATATCCGTCCTTCCGCAGTGAAGTGATTGATTACGGGGAATGATTTACCACAAAATAGGGGATCATGAAACCCTGTCAAAAAGGGAAAGCATGATCGGAGGACTGATCGGCGGATGAGCGCTGAGCTGGAACGGCTGTTGAAGATGATGGGCCAAGTGGTGTCGATGGAGCTGCGGGTAGGGAACACGGACGTTCAAAGCGCGATCGACATGATGGACGGGTACGGGCTGAGATACAAAAATTCGTGGGCATCCATGGAACTGGCGGACCATACCGTCGTCGAATTTTGGCGCAAGGATCTGTTCAAGTCCGCTGCCGATCCGCTGCCGAACGACGCGGGCCGCGACGATCGGGACTAACGGGCGAGGCTCACTCCGCAGAGCGTTCCTCCCCGTACAGCTCGGTCAAATGCGCAAGATGCCCGACGCCCCAGTCGTTCATGGCCTGCAGGATCGGCGTTAAGCGCTGCCCGTATTCCGAGATGGAATACTCCACCTTGGGCGGAATCGACGGATACACCTCTCTGTGAACGATATCGTGATATTCGAGCTCCTTCAGCTGCTGCGAGAGCATCTTTTTGGTGATGTCGGGAATCGACCTTTGCAGCTCGCTGAACCGCATCGTGCCGCTCGCGAGCAGGCGCAGCAGGATCACGGGCTTCCACTTGCCGATGAGAATCTCGAGCGTCGTCTCGAATTTGCAATAAGCCGTCATGCCCCGGCCCCCAGTCGTGGTCTAAGGTTTTCTTTTCTATACCTTGTATGGTTGAAGTGCCTTCTTCCGGCGCGTCGTTCTACCTTCTATTATAGGCTATGGATGAGGGTTGACGACACTGGGGAAGAGGGGAATCGAACGATGAATATCGCATTATGGATCGTGCAGGGATTGCTTGCGGTGGGGGTTCTATACGCGGGGTGGATGAAGGCAGTCCAGTATGAAAAGGGAGCGGCCGCATGGGGCTGGGTCAAGGAGGTGCCAAAAGGCTTCGTCGTCTCGGTCGGCGTCCTGGAGCTGCTCGGCGCGGCGGGTTTGATCCTGCCCGAGGCGACGGGGATCGCGCCGGTCTTGACGCCGATTGCCGCGATCTCGCTGGCCGCCGTCGTTCTGTTCGGCGCGCTCTTCCATATCTTCCGCAGCGAATACCGGGAGATCGGCATTAACGTCGTGTTTCTGGCGCTCGCCGTACTGGTGGCCGTCGGTCGGCTCTAAGGGCTGACCGGCTTTTTTTGTTCATGAAGGCCTTTTATTTAACTATTCAGTTGAAATGTATAGTTGAACTGTATATAATCGTATTAAGTTCAACTGTACAGTTAGACTGTATATAGAAAGGGGCGTCGCATGAAGCATCCGCTGCTGCCGTTGTCGGAAACGATGCATTATATTTTGCTGGCGCTCAAGCAGCCGCTCCACGGATACGCGATCATGCAGACCGTCGAGCAGATGAGCGAAGGGACGGTTATCCTGGCGGCCGGCACGTTGTACGGCGCTATCGAGAACCTGAGCAAGCATGGCTGGATCGCGCCGGTGCCGGGCGAGACGGGACGGAGGAAGGTTTACCGGATCACGGCGGACGGAGAACGCGTCCTGGCCATTGAGCGGAGAAGGCTGGCGCACTTGCTGGCACTCTACGAAACGAGGGATTAACATGAAAAAGCGCAAATGGTTCATCAACCTGCTCAAAGAGGAGAAGTGGCTGAACGACCGGCTGGCCGAAGGCTACGCTTGCCGCAGGGTCGGTTCGCTCGGCGGGTACGTATTCGAGCGCTCCGAGCGCCCGATGGTCATCCGGCTCGACTATCAGCGTCAGATGAGCGCGGAGAAATACGAGGAATATAAGGGCACCTACGCGGACTTTGGATGGACACACCTGAAGGGCAGCCGCTGGGGCAGCGTCCAATACTGGCAAAAGCCCGCCGACGGACGCGACGAGATTTTCTCCGACGCCGGCTCGCAGGTCGCGTTCTATCAGCGTCTGACGCATTACGCGCTGACGACCGCTAGTCTCTTTTTCATCTACACTTTCATCCTGTTTAACGGCAATATTTTTGCGGCCCTGTTCGACATTAAAGCGAGCTACTTAACCGAGGGCCTGTGGGAGATGGAAGGAGCGATGTTCTGGCGCGCCTTTCTATTCGAGACTCCGTTCGCGATGCTTCGCTTCCTGCCGGCCTGGATTTTCGGACTCGCCATCGTCATGGCCCTCTACAGCTACTTCCAATACGTGAAGCGGAAAAAGGAGTATGCGTAACCGCACGGTGCCGTGCCCCGATCCCATCGATAAACGCTGTCCCGCAGCATTTCAAATCTGCAACCGGATGCTTATAATAGCTGTAGGCGCGTGCGATCGCCGCAGCTGACACGAACCAGGAACCGAGGAACCTTTATGGAAAATAAGCATCCGTCCGAGCAGCTGGCCGTTATCTTCTATCGTGTCAACCGTACGTTTCAGTATTTGATGTCCCTGCACCTGAAGGCTTACGACATTACGCCGGAGCAGTGGAACGTGCTGAAGCATCTGCAGGAGAAAGACGGGATCTCCCAGAAGGATCTGTCCTATATGGCGGATAAGGACAAGACGACCATCACGCGGATCATCGACAGTCTGGAGGAGCGCGGAGCGCTGCACAGACATCCCAATCCGAACGACCGGCGATCCTTCTTGATTTACTTGACGGAAGAGGGCCGATCGTTGATCCGGGAGCTGCAGCCGATCCCCGACCAGGTGAACCGGCTTGCCAGCCAGCAGCTGTCGGAGCAGGATCTGCTGAATTTGAAGGACATGCTTTCGAGTCTGCAGGATCAGATTCTGACCGAGATCGAGCGATATTCATTCGAGCATCGGCATCCTGTAGTTTAACAAGCTCGTTCATGGCATATTTTCATATCGTCACCTGATCGATCGTACATTCGGTCGGGACCATACTCTCCATCATGCTCTGGATGCTCGAATGGCGCATCGTTCTCCCCGGCGTCCACTCCAGAAATTGAACTTTGACGACGAAGCGCGGTTGAACCCAAGTCGCCTCTTCGTGCCGTTCCGGGACATTCGCAAAAGGAGAGCGCGGGACGATGAAAGGTTCGACTTTTTGCGTGAGTTCCTTCCACTGGGCGCCGGTCAGCCTTCCTGTTCCGGAATGACCGATGTAGATCAACGAATCTTGCGCATACACCCCCAGCAAAAGCCCATTGACCGTGTCCCCTCGATACGTCACGCCGCCGATGGCGGCATATAAATCTTGGTTTAACTTTCGCTTTTGCCATCGCGCATCCTTGCCGTCGATCGCATAGCTGCTGTCCAGGTTTTTAGTGACGATGCCCTCCATGCCGTGCGCCTTCATAAGATCGAACAAAGCATCGCCGCCGGGAAAGTTTTTGACGAGCTGAACCTTATCGTTGGGCTTGATGATTTGGTTTAACAAGGCCTGTCTTTGCCTTAGACTGTCCGAAGTCACCCAGCTGTCGTTTAGATATAAAAGATCGAAAACCATGTACGTCACGGGCACTTCAGCTACCGCGGACGCGATGTTTTGCTGTTTTCGAAGACGATCGCGCTTCATGATTTCATGGAAGGACGGTTTCTTTTCATCGAATGCGATGAGTTCTCCGTCTAAAATGAAAGACGAGGCTGAGCAATATTGAGCAGGCGATAAAAATTCGGGATATTGCCGCGTTCGGTCGTTCAGGCGGCGGTTGATCAAGCGCGTGTCCGTGCCGTCGTAATAGGCGAGCATTCGAACGCCGTCCCATTTGATCTGCGATATCCAATGGTCCCCTTGCGGCGTTTTGTCTGTTAGTATAGGTTCAAAGGGGATAACCGGGTCTAGCTTCATGCTCCCTGTCCCTTTCTGCGGGTCGTTAGCGCGTAGTATGGCCATTTGTAAAAGACGGAATACGAGGTGAGCGTTTGAAACACGGGTGTAAGTCTTTTGTTTTGCTATTGGTCATCGTATTGTTCGCCAGCGCCTGCGCTTCGAAGAAAGAAAATTCTCACGCGCACGAGCATACGGACACCGATTTGCTGGAGACCACTTCGTCGTCAGAATTGCAGCCTGCTTTCTTGTCGGGTCAGCCGGACGAAGTTCGTACCGTGTACCGAATCGCGGCGGCAGCAAAGGATATTCTTGAATGGATCCCATGTTATTGCGGCTGCGGTGAAAGTGCCGGTCACAGGAGCCACTACAATTGCTTTATTCAGCAAACGAATGACGACGGCTCGGTTATCTGGACCGATCACGGAACACGCTGCGGGGTATGCTTGCAGATCGCCGTCCAGTCCGCCCAGATGAAGCAAAAGGGCGCTTCGAATAAAGAGATCCGGACCTTTATCGACGAGACGTATAAAACGGGCTTCGGCAAACCTACGGATACGCCCATGCCGCCCGTTTAAGGAAATTCACGCGAAGCCCTAAGCTAAAATGAGGGCTTTTTAATGTTTCTGCGAGAGGAGTGTGCGTTCATTTGAAGAATTATACTACACAACGTAATATAAAAATCTGTCGAGTTTCGGCTTGCCCACGAGCCTATAGCTAGCCTCGCAGTGTGAAGGGAGAAGCAAGTTTGAAAAAGAAAGCCGGTTTACTGTTGCTTGGCGCCGCCATCCTTTTTGCGGGTACCGACAATACCTCTTATGCCTCCGAGAAGCCTGAACTCGCTCAAGCGATTGACGAGGTCATCGGCACGCCTTACAAATGGGGCGGGACGACGACAAGCGGATTCGATTGCTCCGGATTTATCCGTTATATTTTTGACCAATTCCAATTGGAGCTGCCGCGCACGTCCAGCGCGCAGGCGCTGGCCGGGACGCAAGTCGATCAGGACGAGCTGCTCCCGGGCGATCTCGTTTTCTTCAATACGAGCGGAGCGGGGATTTCTCACGCCGGAATCTACGTCGGAGAAGGAGCGTTCGCTCATTCCTCGAGCAATAAAGGCGTTACGATCAGCAAGCTGTCCGAAGCCTATTATGCCAAGCGCTATGTAACGGCCAGAAGGATCACGACGGAGAAGTTCCTTTAAAATGGCTCCAGACGCAAAGATAGCGCAAAATTGCGCTATTCCCGCATGCATGCACTTCAGTCAACCGCAGCCCACTCGCTCCAGACGCAAAGATAGCGCAAAATTGCGCTATTCCCGCATGCACGCACTTCAGTCGATCGCCGCCCACTCGCTCGGGACGCAAAATAGCGTAGAATTGTGCTATTCACGCATGCACGCACTTCAGTCGACCGCCGCCCACTCGCTCGGGACGCAAAATAGCGTAGAATTGTGCTATTCCCGCATTCACGCACTTCAGTCGACCGCCGACGTGAGAAAAATCAGGCCGAGGTGATGGATCATAAAAGTCAAAACCTTGCACTTGAACGAAGAAGGATTGCTTCGCTTCCTGGGTTCCTTGGAAGCCAAGATCATGAGCTTGCTCTGGGAAAAAGGACGGCTGACGATCAAACAAGCGCACGAGATGCTGAATCGGGCGGATCCGATCTCTCTCACGACGGTCTTGACGGTCATGGTGCGGCTCGCCGATAAAGGGCTCCTTCACAAGGAATCGAGCGGAGGAGGGCGCAATCGACTGACGTTTTTTACGCCTGTCCAGACGCGGGAGCAATTTATAAGGGAACAAACGAAGTCCGTAACCGACGGGTTGGTGGAAGACTTCGGATCTTTAATGGTCAGCCATCTCGTCGATAACCTGGACAAGGCGGACCCCGAGCTCATCGCGCGGCTGGAGGAGAAGCTGAGCGAGTTGAAGAAGAAGCCATGAATCCGTCGGCGATAAAGCTGCCGCGAACGCCTAAGCTCGTGCTGATCGTCATCGGCGCGCTCGGCCTGTGGATGCTGGCCCAGTTGGGCTATCTCCTCGTCCATCAGATGGCGGACCTGCCCGCGAGTCCCGATGTCGTACGTTTCCTGATCGCCGTCTTAACGGACGTATTCGTCAACCATCATCTCTCCGAGATCGTCTTGAATGCGCTCCTTGCTTATATGGTATGGGCCCTGCTGGCCGAGTCGATCCGCTACACCCGCGACAAGCGGCGGTGGTCGAATTACATCCGCAGGCACTCGGTCCCGGCATTAGAAAAGCGGCTTAATGAACGGTTCGACTTGGGAACCATCCGCATTCAAGTCATCTCGCATCATTCCGACGTTGCAGTCGCCTTCGGCGGGTGGTCTCCCCGGATCGTTTTATCGGACGCGTTGATCGCGCGCTTCCAGGCGAGCGAATTGGAAGCGATCATTTTGCACGAGTATTTTCATTGCCAATTCCGTCATCCCCTTCAGCTGTTTTTGCTGCGTCTCGTGTCGAGCATGCTGGCTTTCCTGCCAGTCGTGAAGCAGCTCGTCCATTATTATGGCATCTGGCTGGAGCTGCTGGCCGACCGATTCGTGATCTGTCGCATGGGAACTGAATGGACATTGGGAAAGGTGCTGCTGGACTTCGTAAAAAGAGCCAATCCCGGCGTACCCAAAGCCGGGGTCCCCTTCGCCAACGAGGCGATTAATTACCGCTTGCGCCAGCTGATCGAGCCGGATTCGCAGCTTCGTATTCCGATGGCGACCAAGCGCTCCGTCGTTCTATCGGCGATCGTCGTCCTCCTTACGTTCATGATCCTGATCTCTATCCGATAAGCGCAAATCAAAAGCCCTGGCGCTGCGATCGCATGCCAGGGCTCCTTAGCGCTATGAGCGTTTCTCAATGAGGATCGTCAAGCTGACCAGGGTGACGAAGATCGTAGCGCCCATGTCGGACAGGATCGCGATCCACAGCGTCAGCCATCCGGGGATGGTGAGCAGCAAGGCGATCAGCTTCAGTCCGAGCGCCACGCTAATATTGAACCGGATGATCCGGTTCACCCTGCGCGCGATCCGGACTGCGGCCGGCAGCTTGCCGAGATGGTCCTGCATCAGGACGATATCGGCAGTCTCAATGGCGCTGTCCGTTCCTTTACCCATCGCAATGCCGAGCTGGGCGGAGGCCAGCGCAGGTGCGTCGTTGATGCCGTCTCCGATCATGCCGACCGTGCCTGTCGCGGCCAATTCCTTCACCTTCGCGACTTTGTCCTCCGGGAGCAGGCCGCCGTGGTATTCGCTGACGCCGACCGCCTTCGCCACCTTTTCCGCCGTCTTCTGGTGGTCGCCGGTCAGCATCACGGTGCGGCGGATGCCGCTGCGGTGAAGCTCCCGGATCACGCCCGCGCTCTCCTCGCGAATCTCGTCGGCAATGCCGAACATCCCGAGCACGCTTCGCTCATCCGCGAGCAGAACGAGCGTCAAGCCGTCTTCCTTCAGGCTTTGAACGGCAGCGCGCACCTCTTCCGTGAAGGACAGATGGGAGATGCTCTTCTCGTTGCCCAGCCAGTATTTGCGTCCTTCATAGCTGGCTGTGATCCCTTGGCCGGACACCGTCTGGATGTCGTCGGCCTCTCCGGCCGCGATGCCGAGCCGGTCGATTTCCTTCATCACCGCTTTGGCCAGCGGGTGAATAGAGGCTTTTTCGATCGCGCCTGCGACGACAAAAAACTTCTCTTTGTCGTATACGACGGTCTTTTCGACATGCGGTTCGCCCTTGGTCAGCGTGCCAGTCTTGTCGAAGGCGAGCGTGTCCAGCTTGCCCAGCTGTTCGAGGAACACGCCGCCCTTGACCAGAATCCCGTTGCGCGCATTGCGGGTAATGCCCGATACGATCGCAATGGGAGAGGACAGGATCAGCGCGCATGGGCAGCCGACGATCAGCACCGCCAGGCCTTGATAGAGCCACTTCTGCCAATCGCCTCCGAACAGCAGGGGCGGAACGAGCAGCACCAGAAGAGCAACGACAATGATGAGCGGCGTATAATACTTCGAAAACTTGTTGATGAACAATTCCGTAGGCGTCTTGGTCTCCTGCGCTTCCTGGACCAGATGCAAAATTTTGGCCAGCGAGGAATCCTGATAGGCTTTGTCGATACGCACCTGAAGGACGCCTTCGTTGTTGATGCTCCCGCCGAAAACCGGCTGTCCGTTCGCTTTCTCCACCGGGAGCGATTCGCCGGTTATCGCGGCTTCATTCACGGAGCTCTTGCCGCTGGCGACCGTGCCGTCGGAAGGGATCTTCTCGCCGGGCCTGACGATGACGATATCGCCGACCGCCAGGCTGGCGATGGGGACCACGGTCTCGAGGCCGTTTTCCAGCTTCACGGCTTCTTTGGGAGCTACCTGAAGCAAAGTCTCCATCGACTTGCGCGCTTTCTCCATGCCCATGCCCTCGAGCAGCTCGTTGAGCCCGAACAAGATGGCGACGAGCGTCGCTTCCTTCCAGTCCCCGATCGCTGCCGCGCCGATGAGGGCAATCGTCATAAGCGTATCGATGTTGAACTTGAGCTTCGCGAGATTTTTTAAGCCGCGCCAGAAGGTGGAGTACCCGCTAAGGAGCGAAGCGACGATATAAAGCGCGATGGAGACGGCGGACGGCAGCAAGTCTTGGGTCGACATGGCGCTGATGTACAGGGCGGTCGAGATGCCAAGCAGCCAGACGATTCGTTTGGTGCCGCCGGCTCCGTGGTCATGGTCATGACCGTGTCCATGTCCGGCGCCATGATCGTGTCCGTGGTCGTGATCGTGGTTAAGGTCATGATCGTGATCGTGTCCATGATCGTGTCCATCGTCATGACTGTGATCGTGTCCGTCATGCCCCTTTTTCGCATGCTGCCCTTGATCGCGATGCGCGTGCTTCGGAGGGAGCGCCAGAGAAGCGCCGTCCGATTTTAAAATCCGTTTCACCTGTTCAAGGTTGATCTTCTCATCTACTGTCAGTTTTCCGGAGTTATAGCTCAGCTTCGCCGTTTGTCCGTGCTCCAGCCGCTTGATCTCTTGTTCGAGCTCATTCGTACAATTTGGACAGGACAGTCCGTTCACCCGAAGCTCCAACGTCATCTCAATGCAACTCCATTCTCATCGCTAACATATGAGTATATGCTCATATGATATGCCGAATAAAGGAGAGTGTCAATCATTTCAAACAAAAATATGAGCAATCGATCATGTATACCGTTAATATACTACAAATCATAGTATTATTAAACAGCGTCAGCGGCAGAAATTCTCAGAAAATGCCAAAAACAAGAGGACGGCCATGTCCTCTTGCTGCAGTATCCGCCTAAAGAATTCTTCGTGCGGTCACGTATTTGGATTTCCAATATGACGTATTGATGCTGGAGAGGGCGACGCCCTTGCTTGAGCTGTGCAGCATTTTTCCGTTGCCCGCATAGATGCCGACATGGCTGATCCCTTTGCCGCTCGTGTTGTAAAAGATCAGATCGCCGGTGCTGAGATAGCCTTTCGCTACCTTCTTGCCCCTTGTGGCTTGCGTGATCGAGGTGCGGGGAAGCTTGACGCCCTTCAATTTAAATATGTATTGAGTGAAGGAGGAGCAATCGAAAGCGTAGGTGATGTTGGCCGGGGCGCCGAAGCGATAGGGCACGCCCAAGTATTTTTTTCCGGAGGCGATGACCGCTTTGGATGCGGCAGTCGCGGCCTCGGCGTTCGAGGCGCCGGCGGAAAGGGCAGCCGTTGTGCCGATGACAGCGCTCAGTGCGATGATGAAGACCGATTTTAATCTGGACCATTGCATATTCTGGATGTTCCTCCTCGCCACATAATAAGGTTTAACTACCATAGCACAAATTAAATGGAACCCATTTTCCAATGAGAAGACAGATTCGAATGAGTGCTGCATGTTTTGCGATTTCTGAAGCTTTGCTGATAATTCTTTAATGGGTGTTTCAAAGGAATTTGACAGGAAAAATTTTATTTTCCCGACTTTTTTATCCTTGTTGCGTAAGCATTTGTATTATGATGAAAACAATACGAGGTTGGAGGTCGTGCGGATGGGACTGTTCAGTTGGATTCGGGAAAGCATGACAGGCGAAAAGGTGTGTCCGATCGAACATCTGGAAAGCTATAGAAGGCTGGGCGAGCAGGTGTACGATCTGCACGTGGAGATGGCCGACTGCGATCGCGGCCGCGCTCTCGCATACATGCAGGCGGCACGCTCCCTGCAGACGATGGCCGATGCGCTTCTAGGCGATGCGCTATCCGGCTTCGGAGGGCAGGCGAAGCCGGTCCCCGTCATCACCCACGACCAGGCGGATGTATGGTACGGCAAAATACCCGATCTGATGATCGCGGCCCGACAGGAGGCTGCCTTCGAGCGGGCAGCCCGCATCGAGCTTCCGATTCGGTTGGGCCCGCAGCTGGAAGGCCCGAGTCCATGCCCGGTTGCGCATCTGACCGGCCTTCGCCGCGCTGCCGAACGGATGGATGAGATGACAAAAGCGGCGGTCGACGCAGCTCGGTCCCAGGGAGACCGCTTCAAGTCGGTGATCCTCTCGTATGAAGCGGCTCGAACGCGCAAGCAAGCGGGAGACGCGATCGTCGGGAGCATATCGAGCGGCCGGCGGGTGTCCGAGGAGACGCATGAGGATGCCGAGAAGCAGTACTGGCTGGCGCTCTCCGATTACTTGCTCGTTGCGCAAGGGCTCAAAGCGCCCGAAGTCATCCAGCTCGACTTGCTCCCGGCCTCGGGAGATCGGTCCGCTAGGCTGCGACGCCTGTGCAAGCTGGACTCCGACGATATTTGGAAAGTGACTTCGAGCACCGCCAAAAGAGAAATTCAAAGGGCGGGGGAGTGGAGGCAGGCCGTCGAGGACCTTCAAGAGCATTGGTCGGCCTGTCTCATCACGGAAGTGGAGCGAGAGTACGAGATCACCGTTGAAGAGCTGCTCGAGCGGAATCTGATCGAAGAAAACGGTTATTGGTATTGCTGCCCCTTTCCGTCTGTCTACCGCGTTCGCAACTCGACCGCTTCCGTGCAAGTGTTGGGAAGGACCATTCCGCGAGGGCATGTGTTCGTATTGGAGTACGGAGACGACGGCGCCCCCAGCAACTTTATAACGGCCGCTTCGTTCAATTCGGGCGCCGACCGCAAATATTGCGAGGATGAATGAAGGTAAGGAAGGAGGCGACCCGCACTTGGGACTGACTCGACATTTGCGCCGATGGTTCGGAGCGAAGCGTCCATCCGAGGAAGATCCGGGGCGGATATTAAACGCCTACATTGAAGCAAGCTCCGAAGCGTTGCGCGAGTTGTCTGTCACGACGAAGCGCGCGCAGTCGGAGGGCCTGGTCATTGCCGAGAAAATGAACGCCGTGCAGGCGGAAATAAAGAAGAAACGCGACAAAGCGGAAGAAGCCGCCCGGGCGTCGAACGCCGAGCTGGCGCGCCGGTGGCTGGAGGAGGTCCACGACCGGACGCTGCTATTTGAACAGCTGCAGGAGGACGCCAGGCGCAACCAGGTGTTTGCGGAGGAATTGTTGGAGAAGCGGGATGCGCTGTCCGGCAAAATTCAAACCGCAAAAGCGGTCATCGAGCAGTATAAGGCGAGAAGCCGCCGCGCCGCTTCCGTGATCGCTGCCGAACAAGCGCTGTCCGACGGCGATTCAAAGGATGCCCCTGGCCAGCTTCAAGCCGATTTGTTTCTGGCCGAAGCCAAAGCGGAGCTCGAGCGCAGCCGGCCTTACTAGTCCGGTACAGCGTAAACCCCGTCCTGGATGCTGCATGTTTGCGGGATAGCATTCGAAAAATATCGAGGATACAGGTGGAGCTGCCGGGCTCCATCTTTTTTTGTGTTATATTATATTACGCATTATAAAACTATCAGAATATTTAGTTGTCGAATCCTCGGAATAATGATAGTATTATGTAATATTATATAACATACACATACATCATCGAGGTGATTCGAATGAACGTTGCTTTTGTCGCGCATGATCACAAGAAGGAAGAAATGATCGCGTTCACGATCGCTTACCAGTCGTTGTTCAAGCCCCATACGCTGTTCGCTACGGGCACGACGGGACGACTTATTATGGAAAATACGGACCTGGACATCATGACCTTCAAGTCGGGACCGCTGGGCGGCGATCAACAGATCGGGGCCATGGTATCGCAGAACGAGCTGGATCTGCTGGTCTTCTTCCGCGATCCGCTCGTCGCGCAGCCTCACGAACCGGACATCACCGCATTGCTTCGGCTATGTGACGTATACGGCATTCCCGTCGCGACGAACATGGCGACTGCAGAGCTGCTCGTTCATTCGCTGGAGCGGGGGGACTTCCACTGGCGCGACATCATTCATCAACGCCGCCCTGCCAATGTCGCCCACTTCAAACGTTCTTCCGCCGCCACTGCCGGGCTCGGGAAGCCGGCCGACGAGGATCTCAGCCTTCCGCGTGCCGATTCGATCTAATTCCCCCTTGCCTTGCCGACATACACAGATAAACCCAAGAAGCCGCACAGCCTGCGGCTTTTTTTGATGCGCAGTTTGGCGGTACTCCGATCATGGTAAGTAACGCTAAGCGCGCCGCCCCGTTACTTGGCTTCTCTTTTTACATATTCCGGGCCGCCCCGCGCAAATTAATGACCAGCTGGGCCAAAAAGGAGTTTTCCCCGATGGACAAGCAACGCTACGCGATCGAAGGAAAAGAGCTGGAGATCTCGCATCCGGACCGCATCGTCTGGCCCGAGGCCGGCATCTCCAAGCTGGACCTGATCCGCTATCTGATCGAGGTCGCGCCGTATATGCTGCCGTATACGCGGGATCGCATGCTCATGGTATGGCGTTATCCTGACGGGATCGGCGGGAAGCGGGTCGAGGAACGATCGGTGCACGGCGAGGCGCCAGACTGGCTGCCGCGGGTCGCGTACGGCGGCAAGGAGCGGATTTTGCTGAACGATGCCGCGACGCTGGTCTGGCTGGCGAACCGCGGCGCGATTGAGCTCCACGTGCCGTTCGACCGGTACGATCGCAAGGATGTGCCGACCGAGCTCGTCTTCGACCTGGACCCGGCGGCGGGCATGCCCTTTGAAGCAGTGCGCGAGGTCGCGCTGAAGCTGAAGGAAACGCTGGACGGGCTGTCGCTCGCGAGCTTTCCCAAGACATCCGGCGCGACGGGGCTGCAGGTATATGTGCCGATCGAGCCTAAATATACGTTCGAGGATACCCGGCTCATCAACGCGTTCGTCGCCAGATACATGCAGGAGCAGCTGCCGGGGCGGATCACGCTCGAGCGCGTCGTGGAGAAGCGGGGGGACAAGCTGTATTTCGACTATTTGCAGCTGTGGCGGGGGCGGACGATGGCGGCCGTCTATTCGGTGCGAGGAACGCCGAAGGCGACCGTGTCGACGCCGGTGACCTGGGCGGAAGTCGCCAAGGGCTTCGAGCCGGCGGACTTCACGATCGCGACGGTGCCGGAGCGTCTGCGGACGATGGGGGATTTGTTCAGAGGCGTGTCGTCGAAGGCGCACCGCGTTGATCAGCGGGTGGACGAAGTGCTGGCGTTTGTGCGAAAAACCGGGGAGACCTAATGGCTGGCATGGCAAGCGGGCCATTTCGCGCGGATGGCTATATCAAGCTAGGATACAGAGCAGCAGGGATGCAGCGACCCTCGCGAGCTCTGTATTTTTGCGTAAAATGACCGCGCAACCTGGCGTTGCGGCGCGTCGCAACGAGAAGGTTCTTTACTTGCGGCCGGATCGGGCTCGATAATGGGGGCATACCCGCCGCGGAAAGGATAGCTGCTAAATGGTGTTCGGGGAGAAGCTGAAAACGGAACGGAATCGGAAGGGCTGGTCGCAGGAGGAACTGGCCGACAAGCTGTATGTCAGCCGGCAAGCGGTATCAAAATGGGAGAACGGACAGAATTATCCGAGCATCGAGATCATTATCAAGGTGAGCGATCTATTCGAATTGACGATCGACGAGCTGCTGCGAAGCGACGAGGAGTTGACGCGAAAAGTGATCAAAGATAGCAAGCGACTGGCTTATCCGCGGCTCAAGGCCGTATTCGACGTGCTGTTTCTGATCGGCATCGTCCTGCTCGCGATCAAGCTCGGCGTCGTGGCGTTGAACAAGCTCGCGTCCCTGGACCTGGAGCTGGTCGGCGGGCGCTTCTTCTGGAACTTCTCCTCCTTGATCCTGATGGTCGTCGGGGGTATCGGGGCGGGTATATTGAAGGAGAAGTATAGGGCGGACTGACGGAGCGGGACGCGAAGTCGCGACTGCTGCCCGTCTTGGCGGGGCGTACGTCGCCATTCAAGGGCTCCGGCTCGGCTCGGCCAGGCGCTCCGCCCGTCTATCACTTTTATTGCGCATGCAGGTCGAGCCGACCGGGCGATCGCGCCGTTCACCACGGCACATTCAGGACGATCGCAGTCGCGACTTCGGAGCCGTTGGGGGATAGACAAGAATGATCGAAAGAAGCTGTTTTAAAATCGGACAGGGCAGGGGAAATGAAAAACCGTCAGGTGGATGAGGATTCCCTGACGGTTTTCTGTTGCGGTTTTAGTCAATGACGGCTACGACCGTGGTCTCACAGCTTAATTGATATTTACCGGAGACGTTCTTTACCGCGCCGTTCTTGAACGTCACGCGTACCAGATCTCCTGCGGCCAAGTTCGTGGCCGGGATGGTTATCTGAGCCCTGGGGAACAGGTACGGCGAAGGGAATCCCGTTGGGAACTCGGGAGAGCCGAATGGATCAGAAGGACCGGAGGGACCCGAAGGATCGAAAGGACCTGAAGGATCGAAAGGACCCGAAGGGTCGGTTATCCACTCGAAGCCGCTGGCGCTTAAGTCCAACGTGACGGCATTAGGCTTGTCCGGGTTAATGACGATCGATTCGACTAATTGACTGATATCGGTCTCCTGAAGTGTCTCGGAGGCCAATTCATCGTTGAATTGAATGTTAATGATATTGCGGCTTTGTCCGGCATACAACATCTCTAATGAAGCAAGCGAATCGGTCGTCTCTGCGTATGCGAGATGCGCGAAGCCATAGACATGACCTTGAGCGTCCGTAGCGGCCAGTGCAACGACGATGCTGGTACCGCTCATCGGGATATCATTTCCAGCTACATATACTTCGCCGTTAAAGATCGCTCCGGTAGCAGGCACATCAATAAAGTTTTCGCCGGTAATGATCCGCCACTCTGTGGCTCTTTCATCAGGAGGTGGATTCAACGCCGACAGCATTACCGTTCCCGGGGCGGAGCCTGGTTCCAGTTCATAGAAATTGGCGGGATGGTGTAGCACGTAAGGCAACTGCCCAATCTGTTGCTCATCAATTGTAATATCGCTAAACCGAATCACCGCGCCGGTTTCCGCATTCACTTCGTAAAGCCCGATATGATAGCCGTCTTCGACATTCGCGATATTGGAGCCGGATTGGTAGGCCTCGCTGATGCCGCTCGCGTCATCGCCTACGTTCGGAACCAAGAAGGCGCCGGGCTGCGTTTGGATTCGCAGCGCATGGCCTGCGCCAGGCGTATAGATGATGCGAGTCGTGTAAGCAACCGTGCCGGCTTCGGCATCAACGTTCTCGATCGCAGGAGCCGGCGTCGACGTAGGTTCCTCGGAAGGTGTCGGCGTTGGTGTAGGCGTCGAAGTAGGTGTTGGTGTTGGTGTTGGTGTTGGTGTTGGCGTTGGTGTCGGCGTCGGAGTAGGCGTAGACACGGGCGGCTGATAGACCGGCGTCGGCGTCGGAGTCGGCGTTGGTGTCGGTGTTGGCGTTGGAGTAGGCGTCGGTGTAGATCCCGGCGCTACATACTGCTCTTTAGCCTCGTAAGCACCGGTAAGGAGCAGATCGCGCGTCGCGTTCGATTTGCCGCCGAACTTTCCGTCTGCGCCATTTTCCAGGAGCTTCTTCTCTATCGCCAGGGCGACGTAACCCTTGGCCCAGTCCGACACGGTATCGTCTTTCACGCCCGGCGTTTTTTGCGCCTCTTCCTTTTGGCCCAACCCCTTAATGAGAAACGCCGCCAGCTGTTCCTTCGTGACTTCTCCCGCAGGGTCGAATATACCTGAGCCGTAGCCGTCGGTAATGCCGGCTTTTTTGACCGCCTCGATGTACGGCAGCGCATAACCGTTGGCCTGATCGTCCGCCTTTACGTCTGAGAAGCTGGAGGTCTTCAGATCCTTGTCGACTTTCAAACCGTAGATCAGGGCAGCGACCTTGGCGAACTGGGCGCGGTTCATCTCATCCTTCAGGCCGAAGGTGGTGTCGGACACGCCATCGAAGATGCCGGCTGCGATCATCGCGTCGAACTTGGCCTTCGTCGCTGCGTCCAAATCCTTCAGGTCGGTGAAGTCGGCGGACGTTTTCGCGAACGCAGCCGCGCTAGGCAAAGAAAGGGACAAAGCAAGAAACAAGCCAACCGTTTTCTTTTTCATCGTAAATGGATATGCCTCCTCTGCAAGCTCGTTCACACTGCGCCTATAGTAGCAAATTGGACTGAACAAAATATAACATGCGGTTAGGAGGGGGAATCAGCAAAAGCCCTGTCCGGCAAGGGATTTCGCCTCGGATTCATGCATTTTCCGTTATTTTACAAACGCTTCGTTTTTGTATTTTTGACGTTAAATGTCGACGATCAGCGGAGGTTCAACAGTCCTTTGGCCTCATCTCCCGGCTCCAGCCGGTACTCGGTGCGCAGCATCCGCTTGAGCGCATCGTATTGCTTGAGGGCAGCGATCCGGTCTTTGTTGGCCAGATGCGCCCGGATAAGCCGCACATGCACGTCTTCCCGCCAGGACGCTTGCTTGAGCGCTCTTTTCATCGCGCCGATGGCGGCAGAATAATTTCCGTCGTCCATGTAATAATCGCCGATCTGGAGCAGCAGGGTTACAAACTCGTTCTCAAGGCTCTTCCCGGCCGGATCGGACCAAGGATACCCGTTGTCCGACAGATAAGGGCCCGCGTAAAGCTTGGCGACCGCCAAGCAGCGGTCGATATTGTCGTCGGTCGGAGCCGTGCCGGCGGATATCC
Source organism: Cohnella sp. GbtcB17 (assembly GCF_019091135.1). Classification (GTDB taxonomy): domain Bacteria; phylum Bacillota; class Bacilli; order Paenibacillales; family Paenibacillaceae; genus Cohnella. Next base: position 17,686 of record NZ_JAGXJW010000032.1, read on the forward strand.
AAGCCTCGAAGGACAGATAGTCGCAATCCAGAACGTCGGCATCGACGCGGTAAAAGCCGCGGTTGTGCTGAACGACGCCTTCGATGCCGACGGTTCCAAGCGTCTTGCGCAGGAGGTGCACCGTCGTGTTCAGGTTGGCGGACGTCTTGGCGGAGTCGTCGTCCCACAGCGCGTCCATGATCCGGTACCGATCCACCGCTTCTCCCCGGTGATGTACCAGGTAGGCCAGCAGCTCCTCCGCTTTGGACGTTCGCCACCGGACTTCCCGGCCGTCCGGGCCGCATACTTTGAATCTTCCAAAGCAGCTTACCCGCAGCCGTTGGAGGGCGGGCACGGAACGCTCCGCCGCCTCGTCGACCGCCGCATTCCTGCCCGCCGCCTCGTCCGACAGCGCCTGCAGCAGCTTTCGCGCATAGGCGAAGGTGCCTGCGGCCCCGCGCGCCTCCGCCTCGACATAGGCGGAGAGAAGCTCCGCCATCACTTCGCCTTCGTCGACGAAGCTGCGGACGAACCCCTGCGGCTCCGCCAGACGCAGCGCCGTGTCCAGCCTGTCCAGCGCCTCGACCGTCCGTTCGAGCCCGTGCAGCGCGATGGCTTGCACGATCAGCGCCTGGATCCGGTCCCGCAGGCGGTCCTCCCTGCAGAGCAGCGCGTACAGCCGCTCCGCCAAGTCCAGCGCCTCCGCGTCGCGTCCGCAGGCGGCCAGCACCCGGGCCAGCGCGAGCAGCTCCGTCACGCTGCCGATCGACACCTCGTCCGCATGCGACATTCCGCAGCGCGCCAGCCACTGCGCCGCTCGACGCCGGTTGCCTTGCCGTACATGCAGGCAGGCTTCCTCCGCCTCGATTCTGCGCATGTACAGGTCGTAGTCCGGCGAATCGACGCGCGCTCGCAGCTGAACGAGCAGCTCTGCCGCCTCCCCCGAATATCCCTGCGCCTGCATGATGCGCGACGCGCTTCCGTAGAGATGCAGGAGGGTCCGGGCGACGGGGGGCGTATCGCTGCGTCCCAGCAATCGCCGTACGCAAGCTTCCGCCTCATCGAGCCGGTTCCATTCGTAAAGCAGCCTGCTGTGCGAAACGTTGAGCGACAGGACGAACGGGTGGGCGAGGTTCTCGCCCCAGACGCCAAGCCACTTGTCCATGAATTCGCTCGCGGCATGGTAGTCGTTGAGATAGCCCATATGATCGTCGAACTCGTCGAGCACATGATTGTTGTTGAACGAGACGGATCGCAGCAGCCGCGCTTCGGGAAAGAGGCGCTCCGCGAGCTCGAAGTACCTGGATACGCCCGTCAGATCCTTCAGCAGATAACAGGAGACCCCGCTCAAAAAATAAAGATTGCCCATGACCGAGCGCCACGCGGTCTCGTCCATCGCGCCTTGCAGCCGTTCGTAGCGCGCCAGCGCTTCGCCGATCTTGCGCGCTGCAAGCTCCTTCTGCCCGCTGCCGGTCAGCAGCAGCAGATAAAACATTTCCGCCATCGGCTTCCCTTCGAGGCAGCCTTCCGGCAGCCGCAGCACCCAGCGGCTCAGCGTCGCGCCCCTGCTCTGGATGAGCCCGGGCAGATGCCGCTCGATCAGCCGCACGGCGTCCTCATACTGCCGTCCCTCCAGATAGTGCTCGCCGGCTTCCTCGATGCTGCCTTGTTCCTCCAGCCACCGGGCAGCTCTCGCATGCGCGCTTGCCCATCCTCCGGGGTCGCTGCCGGCGAACTGGCCGCGCAAAAAGTCGGACAGCAGATGGTGGTACCTGTACCACTGCCGCTCCTCGTCCAGCGGGATCAGGAACAGGTTGAGCTGCTCCAGCCTTGCGAGCAGCGCGCGGCAGTCGGTCCGGCCCGTCACGGCTTCGCACAGCGGAGGATTCATGCGCGCCAGGACGGACGTCTCGAGCAGAAACGCTTGCAGCGGCGCCTCGAGATCCCGGAACACTTCCTCCAGCAAGTAATCCGCGATGTGCTGCTGCCGGCCGCTGAACTGGCTGATGAACGAGGCCGGGTCCGGGCTGCGCCCGAGCGAGATGGCCGCAAGCTGCAGTCCGCTGATCCAACCTTCCGTCTGGCGCACGAGCGCGGACGTCTGCTCGCCCGTAAGCGCCAGCCCCGCCTTAAGTTCGAAGAAGACGCGTCCCTCGTCCGCATCGAACCTCAAATCGTCGGTCGTGACGCGGTGCAGCTCTTGCCTGGCCAGCAGTCTCGCCGTCGGGATCGCCGGATCGACGCGGCTCGCGACGTAGAGATGCACCGTATCCGGCAAGCGCTCGACGAAGTAGGCCCAGGAGCGGTGGATGGCGGGGAGCTCGATGAATTGATAATCGTCGAGCACGATCGCGAGCTCTCCCGCCAGGTCGTGCAGCGCGTTCAGCAGCGCCTTGATCGCGGGCTCCGACGACCAGGCGGGGGTCGACGCCGAGACCGATGCCGCGGCGGACGACGGGCCTTCCTTTACCAGCGGCATGACCGAGGATGCGCCGAAGCCCGGCGCGACGGTCTCGACGGCGGCCGTCACGCCGCTCCAGAACGCGATCCAGTCGTTGTCCTGCCGGTCCAGCGACAGCCAGGCCACGGGAAGATTCGCCGCGTGCGCCCATTGGCTCAGCGCCGTCGTCTTCCCATAGCCGGATTGGCCGGACACGAGCGTCAGCTTGGCGTTCAGTCCCTCGTTCAATTTTCGCATCAGCCTTGGCCTTGGAACGGGAGCGCTTCGTAGTTGCGGGATCGCGAGCTTGGTGCGTACGATCAATGGGGACCCTCCGTCGCTCAGCCTCGCCGAGCTATTCTAATCCCCTTAATTTCGATGCACGGAGCCTGAATTCCTTCGACAAAATCCGCATTTTTGCACAATTTCCGGTCTTACAGCTCGACGACTTTCGTCGCGATCCGTCTGCAGAACTCGCTGTCGTGCTCGACGAACAGAATCGTCGGCGCGTGCGCGAGCAGCAGGTCCTCGATCTGCATGCGGGACAGGACGTCGATGAAGTTGAGCGGTTCGTCCCAGACGTACAGATGCGCCCCTTCGCACAGGCTTCTGGCGATCAGCACCTTCTTTTTCTGGCCGCCGCTGTAGGACGCGATGTCCTTCTCGAACTGCACCCGGGCGAAGTCGAGCTTGCGCAGGATGGCCTTGAACAGGCTTTCGTCGATGCCGTGCGCCGCGGCGTAGTCGGACAAGCCGCCACGGAGGTGCGAGGTGTCCTGCGACACGTACGAGATCTTAAGCTGGCTTCCCTTCCGCAGCGTGCCGGTATAGGTCAGATCCTCTCCGCAGATCAGCTTGAGGATGCTCGACTTGCCGGAGCCGTTCGGTCCCGACAGCGCGATGCGCTCTCCCCGCTCGACGGCGAACCCGACATTTTCGCAGACGGTCTTGTCTCCGTAAAAAATCGATACGCCGGCCAGCTCCACGAGTCTCTCCTGGTGATACGCCAGCTGCGGGATTTTCAGGCTTTCCACGCTCTCGACGTTTTTCAGCAGCCCCTCCCGCTCTTCGATAGCGGCCTGCTGCCGGTGCTCGGCAGCTTTGGAGCGCTTCATCATTTTGGCGGCCTTGTGGCCGATGTACCCTTTGTCCGGGCGCAGGCCGCCGACACGCGTGCCGTTTTTCGTTTTCTCGACGGCATCGGACCAGTCGCTCGTGCGCTTGGCGGCTTCGGACAGGCGCTTGATGTCCTTTTTCAGCTTGTCGTTCTCCGCGAGCTCGAATTCGTCCTCCCGCCGCTTGTTCTCCTGCCAATCCGAGAAGTTGCCCTTCTGGATGTCGATATCGGCCCTGTTGATGGACAGCACGTGATCGATGCAGTTATCCAGGAACGCCCGGTCGTGGGATACGAGGATGAAGCCGCGTTTCGTGCGCAGGTAGTCGCTGACGAGCTTGCGGGCGTGCACGTCGAGGTGGTTGGTCGGCTCGTCGATGAGCAGGAAGCTGTTTTCCTTGAGAAACAACGCGGCCAGCAGCGCCTTCGTCTGCTCCCCGTTGGACAGCGATTCGAAGGGGCGATACAGCGCGTCCTCGGACATCTTGAGCAGCGACAGCTCCCGCTTGATCTCCCATTCCGCGGCTTCCGGCACGATGTTTTCCATGACGAAGAGAGTCAGATCCTCGGGATTCGCGACGGGAAAAGGAAAATATTCAAAGCCGACGGAGGCCGTGATTTGCCCGCGGTATTCGTATTTGCCGAGCAGCAGGTTCAGGAACGTCGTCTTGCCCCGGCCGTTGCGGCCGGTGAAGCCGAGTTTCCAATCGGTATCGATCTGGAAGCTCACGTCCTCGAAGATATTGTCGTAGCTGCCGTCGTAGGCGAACGTCAGGTTTTTCACTTGGATCAATGACATATGGCGGATTCCTCCCTGGGAAAAAATAAAAGAGCCGCAAGAAAGTTACTTCTCGCAGCTCCAATAGGTACAGGAAAAATCCGCCGATCCAAAGATGGATCAGGGCCCGCCGATCGAGCGAAGAAGAACGTAACTTTCTTGCACGGCAAAGAATACGGGCGAGCGATCGCCGTCTTCCTTCGCAGAGGCAAGAAAAATCACATTCATCTTCAACTCCAATCCGCTTTAGTTATCCGTATTGTAAATCATGCGCGGGGGCGGAGGCAACCTCAAGCTTTTAATCGGATGGTGCGTAGGCGCTCATATCTGCGCGGACGGGATAGTGGTTAAAAGGCAGTTATTTTTTCGCCAGTGGCGATGCAAACGAAAAAAAGTTGTCAAAAGACATTTATTTGGCACGAAATTTGCGTTCTGGCCGCTTTTGTCGGGGAATTAAATGCCTTTTGACCATTATCGGATTGCCGAGTCGAGACGCGAGGAGATTAAATGCATTTTAACAACTATCTTACCTGCGCGGCGGAATATGTTTTAATGGGAGCAGAGGTTTACTGCATGGAGCGACGGGAGAGGGAACTCATTATGCGAAAGACGATCGGACTGTTCGCGCACGTGGATGCGGGTAAGACAACCTTTGCGGAGCAGCTGCTCTATCATACGAACAGCATTCGGGCGCGGGGGCGGGTCGATCACATGGACGCCTACCTGGACAGCCACGAGATCGAGCGGGCGCGAGGGATAACGGTATTCGCGGATCAGGCGGTGCTGTCGTACAAGGACGATACCTACTATTTGATCGATACGCCGGGACACGTCGACTTCTCGCCGGAGATGGAGCGGGCCGTCCTGGCGATGGATTACGCGATCGTTATTGTCAGCGCGGCGGAAGGCGTTCAAGGGCATACCGAGACGGTCTGGCAGCTGCTGCGCAAGCATGGCGTGCCGACATTCTTTTTCATTAATAAAACGGACCGGGTCGGCGCGGACGCGGAAGGCGTGCTGGCGGAGATCCGCACGCATCTGACGCCGGATGCGGTGCCGCTCGCGGAAGGGCTCGGGGCGGAAGGTGTCGTGGGCGAGGCGCTCCGGGAACGGATGGCGGAGCGGGACGAGGCGCTGCTTGAGGCGTTCCTTGAGGGGCGCGGCGATCCGGCCTATTGGCTGGAGGCGCTGCGGACGCTGATTCGCGAAGGCCGGCTGTTCCCGTGCGCGAGCGGGTCGGCGCTGCAGGACGTCGGCGTGGCCGAATTTCTGGCGCAGCTGCACCTGCTGACGGGCGCAGACTATGACGAGGAGGCGCCGTTCGGCGGGCGCGTCTACAAGATCCGCCACGACGCGAACGGCATGCGGCAGACCTTCGTCAAGGTGCTGAGCGGCACGCTCCAGGTCCGCGACGAGCTGGCTTACGAGAGCGGCGGCACCCGGTACGCGGAGAAGGTCACGCGACTCCTGGCGTTCAACGGGAGCCGCTCCCAGGCGGTCGACCGGGCGATGGCGGGCGATCTGGTCGCGATCGCCGGACTGTCCGCGGCCGAAGCCGGGCAGGGCCTTGGCCGCTGCACGGACAAGCACGCCTACGAGATGGTGCCGACGCTCCAGTCGAAGGTCATGTTTGCCGAGTCGCTGAACGTGAAGGACGTGCTGCGGGCTTTTCGAATGCTGAATGCCGAAGATCCGTCCCTGAACGTCGTCTGGGAGGAGCGTCTGCAGGAGATCCATCTGCATGTCATGGGCGTGATCCAGCTTGAGGTGCTGGAGCAGGTGGCGAAGGAGCGGTTCGGCATGGACGTGTCCTTCGGTCCTCCGGAGATTTTGTACAAGGAGACGATCCGCACGGCTGTCAAAGGGTACGGACACTTCGAGCCGCTGCGGCACTACGCCGAGGTGCATCTGCTGCTCGAGCCCGGGGAGCGGGGCAGCGGGATCGCGTTCGCGAGCGCGTGTCACCCGAACGAATTCAGCGTCGGCAACCAGAATCTCGTGCGGACGCATCTGTATGAGCGGGAGCATCACGGCCTGCTGACGGGCATGCCGGTCACGGACCTCAAGATCACGCTGCTGCGGGGCGCCGGGCACAACGAGCATACGCACGGCGGCGACTTCCGCGAAGCGGCGTTTCGGGCGTTGCGGCAGGGGCTGGAGAAGGCGGACAATGTGCTGCTCGAACCCTTTTACGACTTTAAAATTCGCGTGGGCATCGACGAGATGGGCCGGGTGCTGTCCGATATCCAGCGGGCCAGCGGGCGCTTCGAGCCGCCGCTCACGACCGGCACGCACGCGATCGTCGCCGGCCGGGTGCCTGTGGCGACCTTCATGAACTATGCGGCGGAACTGGCCGCCTTCACGCACGGCCGGGGCAGCATCCGCTGCGTCTTCGGCGGCTACGACGAATGCCACAATGCGCAGGAGGTCATCGAGCGCATCGGCTACCGGAAGGACGCGGACCCGCTATACACTTCCGCCTCGATCTTCTGCGCCAAGGGGAGCGGCTACTCGGTGCCGTGGCAGGAGGTGGAGGCGAAGATGCATCTGCTGTGAGGCGGCCAAAATTTTTATGAAACCTTCCGTCCGCCAGACCGTACAAACTCAGGATCGCGCTTCGCCGCAATTCGATGTTGCATACCGTCTCCGAAGGGGAGTAGCTGCCACAATAAAGTCGTCAATACGAGAGCGCGCTCTCCGGCTTTATTGGCATTGCCGACTATGGCATTGTTAGCGAGACCTTTGCCCTTGAACAAGGCAGAGGTCTCTTTTGTTTTGTTCAAGGGAAGAATGGACGGCAGGCGGACGATTGGAAAAACTCGATAAGAGGAGGAGCAATCATGGACTTCGCATTGCTGATGGAGTACGGCTGGGTGCTGCTCGTGCTGATCGCGCTTGAGGGGCTGCTCGCCGCCGACAACGCGCTCGTGCTGGCGATCATGGTCAAGCATCTGCCGGAGAAGGAACGGAAAAAAGCTTTGTTTTACGGCCTCGCGGGGGCGTTCGTGTTCCGCTTCGCCTCGCTGTTCGCCATTTCGTTTTTGGTGGACGTCTGGCAGGTGCAGGCGATCGGGGCGCTGTACCTGCTGTTTATCGCACTCAACCACATTTTCAGAAAAGCGATCGTGAAAAAGGGCGAGCGGGACGCGGAGCCGCATACGGGCGCAAAGCCGAAGGCCGGATTCTGGCCGACCGTCATCAAAGTGGAGGTCGCCGACATCGCCTTCGCGATCGACTCGATCCTCGCGGCCGTGGCACTCGCCGTCGCGCTGCCGGAGACGAGCCTGCCGCGAATCGGCGGTATGGACGGCGGACACTTCGCCGTTATCTTCCTGGGCGGCTTCCTCGGCCTCCTCATCATGCGCTTCGCCGCCAACCTGTTCGTGAAGCTGCTGGAGAGCCGGCCGTCGCTCGAGATCGCCGCCTTCGTCATCGTCGGCTGGGTCGGCGTCAAGCTCGCGGTGCACACGCTGGCGCATCCGTCGCTGCACGTCATCCCGCACGACTTCGCGGAGTCGACGGGCTGGAAGCTGACGTTCTACGTCGTGCTGGTGCTCATCGCCGTGGGCGGCTGGCTGCTGTCCGGCGGCAAGGGCAAGGGCACGGGCGGCGAGGCGCGCCGGGCGGTGTCGGCGGCGAAGCCTGAGTAGGCGGGAGTCTGCTGACGGGACGGGTATTAAGTCGGGCGCGGATGCGTCCGGCTTTTTCTTACTTTCCCCGTGCTTGCGCATGCTCTGTTGTTTTAATGATGGAATAGAAGCCGTAATGGTCGGAAATAATGCGGCATATTAATGTTTAAGAATAGGTTTAAATTTGGTTGAAGTTTTAGTTTAAGTTGAGTAGAATGGAGGAAAGAGGTGATGTTCATGTCTTCAAAGCAGGAACGCGAACTGGTCATCGAAAAGAGCGAACAGGTGCTGGAGCATACGGTTAAACAAGCGGACCCCGAATTTTACCATGCCCTAAGCAACGTATTGCGTGATTATATCGTCGTTACCAATCCACGGAAGGAGCTTGCATTTCGGCAAGACCTCCGGGATTTAATTCGCCTCATGGCAGAAACCGTCAATCAAGCAAAGCCTGTGCGGACGTTCTCCACTGGAGAGCTGGCTCGGATCTTCGGCGTGTCCGTTCAAGCAATTAATAAATGGATCGATGAGGGTAGGTTTCTAGGATATAAGCGGGAGGGCAACCATCGGCACAACCGTATCCCTGAAACCGTGTCCTTCGCAATGCGGACCGGCGAGGTTCTTCCGCTTGAGGAGGCGATCGCCATGTACGAACGGCAATTGCTAGAACAGCAAGTTGACGTCACGGTTGATCATCGTGACGAAGTGCTGGATGAGATATCGCGGCTCATGAAGAAGCACGGGGGTACGTACGAAATGACGCTTGGGGCCAAAAACGAACGCACCGCCCCGGAAGAGCGGGATGCCTCGATCTGGCTTGCCTTGCTTGAAGAGCTGAGGGAAATCAATGAAGCGAAGTAATCAAGACCTCTTCGCAACAAACTTCGACTTCCTGAAGCGTTCTTTTCCCGACCTGATTGACTCCATCGAGGATGGGTTCTTCGGTGAAGAACCGAGCAGAGGGGCAATTGTACGCAAGACGATTAAATTCGTCGACGAGACCTACATGACGGTGTTCGAGCTCGTCGATACAAAGTCAGGCAAGAAGAAAAAATATCAATATGATTGGGAATATCAACGGGGTAGTCTATGGAAGTGGCACAATGAAGCGCATGAGCAGAAGCAGTACCAGACAGCAACGGAACCCGATCATATGCATCATAAACCTGTGGGGGTAACGGATGAGCGGCGGTTAACGAATTACGGTCATCATGACTTGTATACCATTATGGAAACCATTCACATGCACCTGGAAATTTCCAAACAAAAACAGAAGGACAAGCCGCGGCCTCGGTAAACACCGAGGTTTTATTGTATTCAAAAGCCGTGTTCAAAGCCAATTTAAGCGTTCGGCCGTCTAATCTATTGAGGTAAGAACTGGCGAGGCGGTGACGGAGATTCGCGATCTGATCAAGAGAGCGCAAAAAGGCGACAGCGAAGCCTATGCGGAGCTGTTCGGGCAGTATGAGGGAGATCTGTACCGCGCGGCGTTCGTGTATCTGGGCAATGCCGAGGACGCGCTGGACGCCGTGCAAGAGACGGCATACCGCTCCTACAAAGCGATTGGTCGATTAAAAGAGCCGCGATTTTTTAAAACGTGGCTGATGAAAATCGCGATCCGCTGCGCCACGGACATCTGTCGGAGGCGAAAACAGGTCTCGCCGTGGAGCCCGGCGTACGAGGGGAAGCTGCTCGCGGAGGACGAGACCGATATTCCGCTGGCGATCTCGCTGCAAGCCTTGCTTGAAGCGTTGGATGCGACGGAGAAGCAGGTCGTCGTGCTTAGATATTACTATGACTTGACGATCCGCGAAGTGTCCGAGGTGCTGGAGCTGCCGCTTGGCACTGCGAAGACGATACTGTATCGCGCGCTGTCGAAGCTGAAGCAGCAAGCGGGAGAGGAGGGGCAGGATGCCTACCGATGATTTGAAAAGACTAATGGAGGCGATCCCCCTCCCGGACGAGCTTCGCGAGCGGAGCCGCGCGGGGATCGCGGCGGCGGCGCTGGAGCGGGAGCTGTCGGCGGGACGCCGGGGCAGGCGCGCGCTGGCGATCGTCGCGGCCTTGCTTGCGTTGTTCGTCCTGTCGGCGGTTATCGCGAATCACGACCGGGTGTGGGCGGCGCTACGCAAGACGTTTCAATTTTCGCCGGGCACGGGGATTGTGTCGGAGGAGGAGACGCCGTCCGAACGGTACGTGCTGAAGAAGCCGATCGTGCTGGACGTTGGCGAGGGCAAAATCACGATTACGGGCATCTTGTCCGATCGGGAAATGACGTATATTACGATGGCGGGGGAACGGTCTCCGCGCATGGAAAGTCTGGAACTGGTAAACGAGCAGGGCGAAGTGTTCGACATACCGCGCAGCATGAGCACGTGGACGGCGGGCGAGTGGACGGCATCCTTCTGGCTCAAAGGCAAACTCGATCTTAAAGGCGCAATCAGGCTGCGGCTGCCGCTGCAGCCCGCGAGGGAAGTCGAGGCGCGGCTCGAGCAAGCGGCTGCCGTCGCCGGGTATGCGGAGCTGGGCAAGACCGCGACCGTAAATGGGCTATCCCTAACGGCGATCGCGGACCGCGTGAGCGACCGGGCGAGGATTTCGCTCGTATCGCCGCCTCAATCCTCTTTTCGGATCGACAGCTACGGGATTATCACATCGGCGCGATATGGCTCGAACGAGCCTCTTATCGTCAAGGACGATGCAGGCACTTCGCTCGGGCTATCGTTCGTGCGAGGCATGAGCGCTCCGCAGAGCGAGTTTTATTTTCCGCTGACCGACCGGCCAGGGGCCTCGTATACGATGAGCATTCCGGAGATCAGCGTCGTTTATCCCGACGAGGTGACCGTGAAGCTTCCGGCCGTTACGAGCGAGAAGCTGAACAAGACGTTTGAGATCGCAGGGTACCCGGTCACGATCACGAAGACCGAACGAACGAAGCCGGGCAGTTTGCGGATTTATACTGACCTTCACACAGAGGGGCGGCCGGACAGCATGCTGTATAACCTAGGCATCGACAGAGGTTCGACGGCCAAGCTGAACGAGCGCACCTGGGCGGTCGAGTACATGGAGTTCGAGGTCGAACCCGACGCCAAGTCGGTCACCGTGACGTTCACGAGGCCAACCGCCGCCCTGCGCGGTCCCTGGACATTCGCATGGACCGCGGACGAGATTCAGCCATGATAGCGGGCGGGCGCCTGTCACGCAGACGGTTCCGCTGCTGCTAATTTGACGGCGATTGTGGGAAGCAGCCGCCCGGCCATTCGCTTTACGCTGATAATGATTATCAATTATAATACGGTAAACGGCGGCGGGCGGGGGCACCGAACATGGTTATGAAGGTCGACGAGCAGATAACGCTCTGGAATCATTCGAATGCTAGATTGATAGACGTTCGGCTGGCGACATTGGCGAACGGAGACGCGCTGCGTGCATACCGGCTGCCGGCCCATGCGTTCTTCTACGCAGCTGAAGGCGGCGGAATCGCGAGACTGGACGACGAACCGCATCCATTCGGCAGGCACCATGTGCTGCACGGCGGCCGTGGCGCGGTGCTCGACCTGTATCCGGATGAGCGTCTGTCCTACTACATGGTTCTGTACAAAGCCGAGCCGCTCACGCATTACGCCCGACAGCTCGGCTCGCGCGCGTTAGCCGACGACCCCTTCCGCTGCCACTACGGCATGCTGCCCTCGTATCCGCAAGCCTTTGCGGACAAGCTGGCGACCATGCGCGAGGACTGGCTGAGCGCCGACCAGCTGGATCAGCTGCACGCGCGGCTTCTGTTCGGACAGTTCGTGCACGAGCTGCTCCGGCAGCTGCGGGAGCAAGGCGCCCAGCCGAGCCGTCCGGATGTGATCGCGCAGGTGGTCCGGTACATGGACGAGCATTATGCCGAGCCGATGTCGCTGGCGCGAATCGCGGAGCTGTTCGGGTGCAGCGAGAGCTATTTGACCAAGCAGTTTCGCCGCAGGACCGGTCTCAGCCCGATGCGCTATCTGACACATATACGCATGGGTCACGCGGCTCGCATGCTTGCGCTTCCGGGCGCGTCTTTGCAGGATATCGCCGAGCGGGTCGGCTATCCGGACGCCCATTCGCTTAGCCGCAGCTTCAAGAAGCGCTTCGGGCAATCACCGGTCCATTTCCTCGCGGGGCGGGACGACCTCGTACCGGAATTGCCCGATCGGCGTCCGGAATATGCCCTTGTCCCCGATTCCCCACGGTGCTACATTATCGTTGATAATCATTCTCACGATAGAGCAAGCGGAGGGGCAACCATGCTTAAAAAGAAAAGAACTTCATCCATGTCCGCAGCGGCGCTGCTGCTCGGCATCACCATGTTGCTGGGCGCGTGCGGCAACGGCAATACAAACCCGGGCACGGGCAGTTCGCCGGCAACCTCGTCTTCAGCCGCCACTGCGCCTGCTTCCGCAACTGTATCCTCGCCGGCCGCAAGTTCGCCTGCCTCCACGGAGAGCGCAGCCTCCGGTACCCGGACTTATGTCGATAGCCAAGGCACTGTCACGATACCGGTTCATCCTGAACGCATCGTCGACCTGACGGGCAGCGCCATCGGCAACCTGCTCGAGCTTGGCATCAAACCCGTCGCTGCCATGGACTCGTCGATGAAGAGTCCGTATCACAAAGAGCAGTTAAGCGGCGTCGTTAATCTGGGCGAAGGCTCCGATTACGAGAAGATCCTCAGCCTTCAGCCTGATCTGATCGTTGTATTCGATTACCTGGAAGCGGCCCAGTACGAAAAGCTGATCGAGATCGCACCAGTCGTGCGGCTCGCTTACGGAGCGGATCGACCCGCGGAGCTGCTGAAGAAGTTCGGCGACTTCACGGGCAGGGAGGATCAAGCCCAAACCTGGATCGACGAATGGAATCGCAAGATCGAGCGCGTCAAGCCCAAGATCGTCGAGACGGTAGGAGACCGCACGGTATCGATTCTTCAACCGTACGCCAAGGGCATCTATGCCTGGGGAGATAAAGGCGGCCGCGGCGGGGAGATTGTGTACGGCGATCTCGGCCTCAAGGCGCCGCCGATCATTCGGCAGAAGCTGATCGACGGTCCGGAATTCGGAGCGAACCTGTCGCTTGAGCAGCTGCCCGATTATGCGGGAGATTATATTTTCACCAGCAATTGGGGTTGGGACGACGGAGACCCGGAGGTCGTATACGGCAGCGCGCTGTGGAAGGGGCTTCCCGCCGTCAAGGAAGGTCGAACCTTCTTCATCGACACGGCCGGCTCCTACTACAATGACCCGATCTCGCTCGATGCGCAGCTGGCATTTATCGTGGAGAGTTTTCTGGGCAAGGAGGGGCTGACGCTCCTCTCGTAACTTCCGATCAGCTTAAAAAGAAGCGGGCGCCGGCGCCCGCTTCTTTTTTGCGAAAGCTTTTAGTAACAAGTGAACGAATCGATCCGATCCAAGCTGATCCCGGAATACATCCAGAAAAAGCCGTTCCACCGGAAGCCCGACACCGAGGTCCGGCCGACGAACGTCGGGTAAAACCAGAAGCCCTGGCCGTTGCGGGGCCAGATGTACGTGGTGCGGAACAGGCAGCCGCGGATCGCGCCCGGATCGACGGCCAAGGTCGATGCGGTGAGCGGTCTCGGCGGTGGAGACTGCGGCGGCGGCGCCGTAGGCGCCTGCTGCGTGCCTTGCGGTCCGAAAGGAGGCATGAAGGCCATATTTCTCACTCCTCGTCAATAAAAATTGGCTGGCGGCTCCGATCAGAGCAGCGAGATGGTGAGCAGGTTGAAGAGCACGAGCGGCAGCACGAAGCCGGGATTCCCGAACGGTACCTGCGGGCCGGGGAAGAACGCGCGGCTGTCCGGGATGTTCATGTACAGAATGCCTCTGTCGCAATGCATGAGATGGCCTTCGAATACGTCTCCTTCGAGCGTCTCGACCCGGGCCAGCTTGCCGGCATGTTGGGCGCAAAGCCCGTGCATGTGGTCCTTCACGGACTTCAGCGTGTCATGGACATGGGATGCGCATTGATAGAGCGGCGTCGTCGCGCCGCCGGCGGTGGTGTAAGGCGAGCTCATGGCGATACCTCCATCGATTTGAACATAGGATAAAGTATGCGTATGCCTAGTCCGGCGTTCCGCGTGCGGCGAAGATCGCATCGGCGCCCCTTTACGAGGATGGTATGATTAGAGGACCCGGGCTGCGCAAGCCTTCATACATCACTTAGAACTGGGATGAATCGTTATGTTCAGATTGCTCGGCAGAGCCTTCCGCGATTTTCGCGCCACCTATCCGAAGCTTCTGCTTTTTGAATATTTGTACATGCTGGCCACCAGCTTCATCGTCGTGCCGGTCATCACCTTTATGTTCAACCGGATTTTGACGGTCGTCGGCTCCGGCTCCCTGCTCAACGGGGATGTCTATAGGCTCGGAATTAGCTACAACGGCGTGCTCGGCCTTGCGTTGATCGGGCTGGTCGCGTCCCTCGTCGTGCTGATCGAATTAATCGTGCTGATCGTTCTCGTGCAACAGCATTACTTCGGCAAAAACATCGCGATCGCGGACGCGGTAAAGACGACGATCCTGCAAACGCCGCGGCTGCTCGGCTTCGGTATCTTTCAACTGCTATTCCTGCTGCTGATCCTGATTCCGTTCATCGACTCGCCGCTATCGGCTTCCTTTTACGCGCTGTTCAACGTTCCGGTCTTCCTGAATCGCGAAGTGCTGGACGCGTCATTCACGATGACGTTTGTGTATGCGATTCTGATCGTCGCCGCGCTGTACGCGCTGCTGCGGTGGATCTTCGCGCTGCACTTTATCGTGCTGGAGGGCAAGACGACGACCCAGGCGATCCGCAGCAGCCAGGCGCTGACGCGCGGCAGGCGGACGCAGCTCTTCCTGTCGTTGTTCCTGTTCAACGCGACCGTGTTCGCGGCAGGCTCGGCGGCCATCTCGTCGCTGTCTTACCTGCCCTCCTGGCTGGACATTAACGTACTGACGATCTTTTCCCGTCATTACGCGCTGACGTTGTCGACCATTTTGACGTATATGTTCGCCCTGCTGCTCCTGCCGGTCAACATCATTCTGCTGACGCGGCTGTTCTACAACTTCAACCGTTCCTTGGGCGTGAAGCCGCAGGACCGCCTGACCGTATACCGCAGCCGGCTCGGGCGGCTGGAGGGACGTATCGGACGTTATATAAAAGGGCTGCGAAAAAGGCGCCTGTTGTTCGCGTGCATGGCGCTCGTCTATATGAGCCTGTCGATCTTCGTCGGTCTGCGGGCGACGGGCGGTCTCGTCTACGCCAAGTGGAGCGTGACGATCGCGGCGCACCGGGGCGACGCGGCCGGCGGCCCGGAAAACTCGCTGCCGTCGATCCTCTCTGCAATCGACAAAGGCATGATGGCGGTCGAGCTGGATGTCCAGTTGACCAAGGATGGGGTCGCTGTGCTGTTCCACGACGGGAATCTGCTGCGGATGACCGGGAAAAACGCGCGTATTTCCGACCTCAACTACGCGCAGCTCGGCGGGTTGGACATCGGAGAGGACGTGAACGGCGAAACGATACGGATCCCGACGCTGGGCGAAGTGCTGTCCGAGGCGCAGGGACGCATCAAGCTGATCGTCGACCTGAAGCCGTACGGCAACGGCGATGCGCTGGCCGAGGAGGTCGTCCGGCTGATCCGGGACACCGGCATGGAGAAGGACGCTTATGTCCAGTCGTTCGACGGGAACGCGCTGCGGCATATCCGGGCGCTCGATCCCGACATCAAGATCGGGCAGATTCTTTACTTCGCGCTTGGCAACCTGTCCTCGCTGGACGTCGACTTCTACACGATCGAGCAGATCATGCTGACCAAGCAGATCGTGAAGCAGGCGCATGCCGGCGGCCGCGAGGTGTGGGTGTGGACGGTGAACGACAGGCGGGACTTGAAGGAAGTGCTGAAGTTCCAGGTCGACGGCATCATCACCGACAATCCGGCGGTGGCGCAGTCGATGGTCGAGGTGGACCTGTAGGGCGTAGCGAGCGATGGGGCCGGATCGGGCGATTGGTGAGGCGGGCGCGAGGGCAAACGCCTCTCGTAGAGAAGGCGATGAGCCGGATCGGGCGGGTGCGGAGGCAAACGCCTCTCGTAGAGAAGGGGATGGGCCGGATGGGGCGGGCGCGAGGGTAAACGCCTCTCGTAGAGAAGGCGATGAGCCGGATCGGGCGGATGCAAGGGCAAACGCCTCTTGTAGAGAAGGCGATGAGCCGGATCACGCGGGTTCGAGGGCAAACGCCTCTCGTAGAGAAGGCGATGAGCCGGATCGGGAGGGTGCGAGTGCAAACGCCTATCGTGGAGAAGGCGATGGGCCGGATGAGGCGGATGCAAGGGCAAACGCCTCTCGTAGAGAAGGCGATGGGCCGGATCAGGCGGATGCGAGGGCAAACGCCTTTTGTAGAGAAGGCGATGGGCCGGATGAGGCGGATGCAAGGGCAAACGCCTCTCGTAGAGAAGGCGATGAGCCAGATCGGGCGGGTGCGGAGGCAAACGCCTCTCGTAGAGAAGGCGATGAGCCGGATCGGGCGGGCGCGAGGGCGAGCGCGTTAAGGACCGCTTAATCCTCCGCCGGCAGCAGGCTAAGCGCCCACCTGCACCACTCTGTATTGGTCTCGTTCGACATGATCGCCTTGTGCGTGAGCAGATAGGCGCCGAACAACGGGTGCGAGGGCTTGGGCAAGCCGGCAGCGGGCCAGTCGGCTCTCGCCTTCAGCTCGACCAGCTTGCTCTCGTACTTTTTGCGCTGCTCCTCATGGAAGGCCAGTCGGTCGGCGAGCATTTTCCGGGCGGATGCCGGCTTGGCATAGGACATGCAGAACACCTTCAGCATCATCTCGTCGCGCAGCGCGGGATCGGCCGTCGGCTGATCGAACCAGTCCTTGAGCGCATCCCGGCCCTTGCCGGTCAGGGAGTACACTTTCTTGTCGGGCTTGTCGCGCTGCGTGACCAGCTCGACGCTGATATAGTCCCCCTGCTCCAGCTTGGCGAGCAGCGGATAGATCTGGCTATGCTTGGCGGGCCAGAACGGCTGGATGCGAAGCATCAGATCGTAGCCGGAAAAGGAAGATTGCGCGAGCAGGCTCAGCAGACCATAAGAGAGGGTGTTCACGTCGTTGCTCCTTTATCGGAAAAATTGCTTTGACACAGGCGAGGAAGCGTAGTAAGATTATGGCGTTTTATATATGTAAATATAGACATATAGAACTGGGAGATGGAGAGAGCTATTATGAATACGGAAAAGAAGACGCCGGAGGTTCGCTTTTGGCCGGTCATGTTGTCTATTTTTATCGGTTCCTTCTTGTGCGTCCTGGCCTCGGCGACGATCAATCTCGCGCTCGAGCCGCTCAAGGAGCACTTTCACACGACGCTGAGCTCGGTCCAATGGACCCTCACGGGCTTCATGCTCGCGATGGGCACGACGGCGCCGATCGTCGGCTACCTGGGCGAGCGGTTCAGCTACAAACGACTGTACCTGTTCTCCCTCATCGGCTTCACCGCAACCTCCGCGCTGTGCGCGATGGCATGGAGCGAGGCTTCTCTGATCCTGTTCCGGGTGCTGCAAGGCGCCTTCAGCGGCCTGATCATCCCGGCTACCATGTCCATTATCTATCAAATCATCCCGCGCGGCAAACAACCGATGGCCATCGCCTTCTGGGGCTTGTCCGCGATGCTGGCGCCGGCGTTCGGGCCGACGATCAGCGGCTGGCTGCTGCAGAACTTCGATTGGCAATGGCTGTTCATCATGAACTTGCCGATCGGCCTGATCGCCATTTTACTCGTATACCTGTACATTCCGTATTACCGGCTTAGCGTGCCCAAGTCGTTCGACGGCCTCGGCTTCATCACCGTCGTGGTCAGCAGCACGGCGCTGCTGCTGGCGCTCGGCCAAGGCCACAGCTGGGGCTGGGGATCGTGGAAGGTTCTCGGCTTGCTGCTGCTCGGGTTGGTCGTGCTGGGCCTGTTCATCTGGCGTGAGCTGACGGCCGAAGCGCCGCTGCTCAACCTGCGCGTGTTCAAAAACGGCCGCTTCACGCTGAACACGATCATCGCCAACATCATCACGATCAGCCTGTACTCCGGTACGCTGCTGACACCGGTCTTCCTCCAGCGCATCCAGCACGTGTCCGCGATGGACACGGGCCTGATCCTGCTCCCGGCGTCGCTCGCGATGGCGCTCATGATGCCGATCGTCGGCAAGCTGTACGATGTCGTCGGCCCGCGCGTGCTGATGTCCATCGGCATCGTCCTGCTCACCGTCGGCACGCTCGCGCTCAGCTGGCTCAGCATCGACGTCTCGCATACTTACGTCATCTGGTGGATGATCGTGCGGAACCTGGGCATCGCGTTCGTCGTCATGCCGTCGAGCAACGCGGCGATGGACGAGATCTCCCGGGAAAATTCGGGGCACGCCTCCTCCATCTCGAACTGGACGCGGAACGTCTTCGGCTCCTTCGCGATCGCGATCTTCACGACGCTGCTCGCTTCGCGTTCGATCGACCACGGCACGGCGCTCGCCATGGCGGGCGACCAGAACCGCGAGCATATCGAGATGATGGCGTTCACGATGAGCGTCAACGACGTGTATCTCATCGCGACGTTCGTCGCGGTCGCCGCTCTGCCGCTCAGCCTGTTCGTCGCCAAGCTCAAGAAGCCGCACGCCGTGCTCGCTTCGGAGACGGTGAAGGCGGAGGCAGCGACGGTAGAGGGATAAATCCGAGAGGCGCAAAAAAAAGATGGCAAGGCGGATATTTCCGCCAAGCCATCTTTTTTATGATCTGGACGCCCGCGACCTGAACATCAGGAACACCAGGTAGGGCGCGCCGATGAGGGCGACTACGATGCCCGAAGGGATCTCCTTGGGCGACAGAACGATGCGTCCGATCCAGTCTGCGCCGACGAGCAGCACGGCTCCGATGAGTGAGGACAGCAGCAGCGTACGGCGATGATTGGCGCCGGCGAGCATGCGCGCGGCGTGTGGCGCGAGCAGGCCGATGAAGCCGACGGCACCGACCGCGGCGACTGCGACCGACGCGAGCAGCACGGCGAGCAGCGCGACGAGAAGCCGCGTCCTGCGCACAGGCAGGCCGAGTCCGGTCGAGCTCTCGTCGTGGAACGAAAGCAGATCGACCCGCCGCCCCAGCCACCAGGCGAGGGGGAGCAGCAAGGCGATAAAGGGCAGCGTCTGTCCGAGCTCCGTCCAGCTGCGGGCGTAGGTGCTGCCGGCGAGCCAGGCGAGCGCGGGGGCGAGCGTCAGCTTGGCGTAGACGACGAGGATATTGATCAGCGCGCTGCCGGATGCTGCGACCGCGATGCCGACGAGGGTCAGCACGGTCGGGCTTAGCCCGCGCCGCCACGCCGCCGCGTATACGATCGCGGCGGCGGCCAGGCCGCCGACGAAGGCGCCGACCGGCACCCAGCCGGGCGGGAGCGCGGGGAAGGCGATCAGCAGCAGCATCGCCCCCACGCCGGCGCCGCTGGATACGCCCACGATCTGCGGATCCGCGAGCGGATTGCGCACGGCGCTCTGCATCAGGCTGCCGCTGGCCGCCAGCGCGACGCCGACGCTTGCTGCCGTCAGCAGGCGCGGCAATCGAAGATCGATGAGCACCTTTTCATGCAGCGCCGTGCCATGGCCGAGGAGGGACTCCAATCCGATTAGGGGGCCTTAGAGTTTTTGCAGGGTAGCATGGCGCCGAGCGCCGTTTCTCCGCTGTATCGTGCAGTTTTGCACGATACATGTGCCGCTTTAGCGATTTGAGCGCATTCGGCGTGACGAGAACTCAATTTCGGCCGCGCATCGCCCGCCGCGTCGCCGCCTCGACCAATCGCCAGGGCAGCAGCCTGACGGCGAGCGGCAGCAGGCGCGCGCCCCGGCCGATCGGGTAGCGCAGCCGCGAGAGGCGACGCTTGTCGGCCAGACGCCCCACAAGCTCCGCGACCTCGCGCGGATCGGGCGCCGTGTCGGCCGTGCGCCGGGCCATGCGGAGCACGGCCTGCAGCGCGCCGGCATAGGGCGAGTCCGGCTGCGCATGAATGTCCGCGAAGCCCTTCGCCCAGATCGCCGTGCGATAAGCGCCGGGTTCGACGAGGGCGACGCGGATGCCAAAGGGCGCAACCTCATGGCGGAGGCTCTCGCTAAAGCCTTCGACCGCAAACTTGGACGCGGCATAGGCGCCGAACCCCGGGATCCCCCACAGGCCGCTCACGCTGCTCATTTGGATAATCGTGCCGCCGCCCTTCGCCCGCATCGCCGGCAGGACGGCGCGCGTCATCGCCACCAGGCCGAGGAAGTTCGTCTCCGTCTGCGCCCGCCACGCCGCCATCGGCACCTCCTCGACGAAGCCGCCGACCGCCATGCCCGCATTGTTCACCAGCACGTCGATTCGTCCGTAACTCCGCAGCATGTCCGACACAGCCGCTTCAATCGTTGCCGCATCGGTCACGTCAAGCTGGGCTACCTCGATACGCCCGGCAGCGCCGACGCGCTCCGCCTCCTGCATGAGCGCCACCTGCTTCCGCGGATCCCGCATCGCGGCGACGACCCGGTAGCCGCGCTTGGCCAGCTCGACCGCGATGCGCAGGCCGAAGCCGCTCGAAGCGCCCGTAACCAGCGCCGTTTTCTCAACCTTCCCAAGCGTCGTCATTCCTCGTTCCTCCGGACCCGACTATAGTTTGTATTTTTGCATCAGCGGTACGCCGATCTTCCCGAGCAGCCCTTCGAGCGCGGACCAGCTGCCTCTTCGCCATGCTGGCAGGTGCCGGTCGTACAGCACCGTGTACTCGATGTCGGCGAACGCGCCTCGATTGCGTTTGAACTGCGCCGCGCCCGAACTCTCGTGCAGCAGCAGGCTGCGGTCGCGAGCGATGCCGATCAGGAGGGCCGACAGCATCCGGTACAGGCCGTGCTCCTGCGGTCGCGAGGTGTCGTAGCCGAATAAGGGCGTCGTCATGGCGCCCTCCCGCGCGTAGAACCCGAGTATCGCCTCAAGTCTGCCTGTGGCGACGTCGCGGTAGCCGTGCAGCTCCAGCGTGCCTTCCGTCAGCGCCCGCTCGTAGAAACGCGCCGTAAACTGCGGATTGTGCAGCGAATATTTGTCCAAATACAGCATCTTGTACAGCTCCGCGATGCGCGGGAGGTCTGCCGCCACGATATCCGCGGGTCCCACCGCGACGTAGCCGTATCGATCAGCCAGCGCCCGGTCGCGCTTGAGCAACCAGCGGGCTTTGGCGTTTGCGAATTCGGGATCGTCCGTGCGCAGCAGATAAATCTGCCGGCTGGGCACGAGACGGCATCGCCGCCCGCGAAGCAAGGACATCTCGCGCGCGTTCAGCGTGGCGTTGAGCGAACGGAAGGCGAGGGCGTGGCCCGGAAACGCGCGAATCAGGCCGTCAAGCGCTGCCGACCATTGTTCGTCCGACAGTGCGGGGTACAGGTTGGTCGACAGCAGCCAGTTGTTGACGTGCACGACGCGGTTAAATCGCGTTGCCTTCAGCAAGCCGCCGATCCCGGTCAGCACCGCGGACAAGGCGGCGATGAGCGCGCGGTTGCGGAGCAGCGAGAGCTCTTGCTTGGCGTAGCTCACATAGTGCGTGTAGGGTGAACAGACGTAGGAGTTGGCGTACTCCGCGTCGTTAACGGTGACGGGCACGGGGATGCCGTCGACGCTCATGACGAGGAGGCGCGTGCGCACGTTGCCAACGAACCCTTCGCTGCTCTCTTTCATGACGGGGACCAGATAGCTTTTCGCATACCGCCCGTATGCCGTGTCCGGCCAGGGACATGCTTCGATATTCGTGCTGTCGTGAAAAACGACCGATACGCTCACGGTGCGTACCTCCGTTCGACGCGGCGAAGCTTCCGGTCGCCGGGCGTGCGAGCATAGGAGGTAAAAGAGAGCGCGGGGGCGATGCAGCCAAGGCGTTCGCACAGGGCTTCGACCGCCTGTCGGATCCGGGACTCGGCCGCTTGGCGCAGGTCGTTGTCTCGCAGGTCGAACTCGACCGTCCATCGATCCGGCGCCGTCTGCACGACCCGATACTGCTCGATGTCGCCAGACGCGCCGATGATCGCCCGGGCCACGAAGTCGGGATAGACGGGGACGGGCGCCGCGCCATACAGCAAAGCCGAGGCGTAGAAAATGTCGTCGCATCGTCCCTCGATCCGCTCGATGGCGGTAAAGGGCGAGCCGCAGGGGCAGGGCGACGCACGCTCGACGAGCAGGTCGTTCAGCCGATAGCGGACGATCGGCTGCGTCCGGCGCGAGAAGTCGGTGACGATCGGCACGAACGTACCGGGCTTGCCGGGCACGTAGTCCTTTTCGATATAGACGAGATCTTCGTTCAGATGCAGCGTGCCGTGCGCGCAGGTGCACCCAAGGAAGCCTTCGGTGCATTGATACACCTGATGCACGGTCTGGCCGAAGGCCCGTTCGATCGCGGCGCGGTCCAACGGGTCGAGCACCTCGGCGGCGGCGACGATGCGACGGGGGTGAACGTCGAGGCTGCCCGAGCGCGCCGCGTCCGCCAGCATGCGCAGCATGGACGGCGGCGCCGCGATCAGGTCCGGCTGTTCCCGGCCGAGCCGTTCGATGTGCGCGTCTAAGGGATCGAGCAGATCATAAAAGCCGAACGACAACCGCCGGCCTCCGACGGACGCATACAGATTGCTGTTGGCGCGCAGGAAGAAGGCGATCTTGAAGCGGCTGAGCGGCGACACCGGCAACAGCTTGCCGAGCACCGTGCCGGCCCAGGCCGCCTGCTCTTCGCGGCTGACGAGGAATAGACCGCGGTTGCCGGAGGTGCCCGACGACAGGCCGACCGTCATGCCGCGCAGCGCGGGCGTGAAGTTGCGAGAACGCTCTGCCGCCTCCGCGACGGCGAACGCCTCGGCTTTGGCGATGCCGACAGTGTTCAGTCGGTCGAAGCCGGCCATCATGGCGGTCTTGTCGATCTCGGGAAACGCGCGCCAATCCGCATCGGAGACGCCTTCCCACAGCTCGCGATAGAACGGCGACTCGCGTCGCACGCGGGCGACGTGACGCAGCACGCGCGCCTCGCGCCAGCTGTCGAATGCCGCGCGATCCCGCCAGCGGCGGGCGCCGCGCCGGGCAAGCAGGTAGTGGAGGATGAAGCTGGCGGCTTTTTTCATCGCATAGGCACCTCCCGTTCGTCGATGGGAAAAAATTCGCGGCAGTGGCTTGGCACGATGACGAGCGCCGGGTCCGCGGCTTGCCAGCGCCGCAGCAGCGCGAAGCTGTCGCGATACGCCCGCCGGTCGTCCATGACGATGCCGGCGGCAGGATGCGGCGGGCGGTTCTCGCGCAGCGCCCGGCTGGACCAAGCGGCGTCGGCGCACAGCAGATAACGCGTCGGGCCGCCAGCGAGAGACAGGGCTGCGGTCTTCGGCGTCGGCCCGTCAGAAGCATGAAGCAGCAGACCGATCTGGCCCGCGGCATGCCCGGGAAGGCTGACGGCGATCAGGCTGCCGTCGGCCAGTAGGTCCCAGCCGCCTGTCAGCGGCGAAGACCCCGGTAGCGGCGTCCATGCGGCCCGCTCGATGGGCGTCGCCAGGTCCGCGAAGCCGTCCGGCAGCAGGCCCGGGAGAAATCCCGCGCGCGTCGACCGCACCGGACCGAGCCGGCGCAGCGGCGCATAGGCGGCTTCGGGATACAGGAACCGCGCGTTCGGGAAATCCCGCGCGCCGCCGATATGGTCCGCATGGAAGTGCGACAGGATGACGGTGCCGACCTCTTCCGCGCGGATGCTCAGCCTCGCCAATTGACGCACGGCGGCGTCCTCTTCCCGGTAGCGGACCGGCGTGAGCCGACGATACAACGAGAAAGGAAGCCGCTGCGTCAGCGCTTCGAAACGGGCGGAATAGCCGGTATCGAACAGGATCCAGCCTTGGGCGGGATGGCGGATCAGCGCGAACCCGGCCGGATACGCCGCGGTGCGAAGCGAACCGCCCCGGATCGTTACGAACTCGGGGTGCACGCAGTAGCCTGCCGCCATCAGCTTCAGCTCGACCGGCACGATGTCTGTGAATGCGCTCATCGGCTCTCCCTCCACCAGGCGGCAAATCGCTGCAGCCCCTCGTCGATGCTCACGCGGGGCTCGTACCCGAGCGTCCGGCGCGCGGCCGAGATGTCGAGCGTCTGGCTGTACGCGAGCAAGGCGACGGTATAGCGCGTGAAGGGCGGCTCCGCGCCGAGAAACGGCAGGAGCCGGTAGGCGCGCTCCATCAAAGATCCAGCGGCCAGCGCCGCGCGCAGCGGGACCGCCCGGGTACGAAGCGGCTGCTCCAGCAGCGCAAACAGGCGTCGCAGCAGGTCGATGAGCGGGACGGGCTCGCCGTTCGAAATGTTAAAAATCTGCCCGGCCGCCGCGGCAGGCGCGAGGCAAGCAGCCTCCAGCGCGTCTACTACGTTGTCCGCGTAGGTCAGGTCGAGCAGCGCTTGCCCGCCGCCGATCAGCGGGATGCCGCGACGTTCGTTCACCCGCATGAGCCGCGGGAATAGCGAGCCGTCCTCGGGTCCGAAGATGGCTCTCGGACGCAGGATGACCGCATCCAGCCCCCGGCTTGTCGCGTTCAGCACGATGCGCTCCGCGATCAGCTTAGTCGCCGCGTAAGCGTTGACGGGCCGCTGCGGTAGCGCCGCCGTTTCCTTCACGTTCAGCCGATCGCGGTAGTCGAAGTACACGCTCGGCGTGGATACGTGCACGAGCCTGCGGACGCCGTGGCGAAGGCAGCCGGCGACGACATGCGCGGTGCCGGCGACGTTGGCCTTCTCGAAGTCCCGGTATCGGCCCCATGGCGAAGACAGCGCCGCGCAATGGACGACATAGTCCTGGCCCGCGCACGCTTCGGCCATCTCCTCGGGCTGCGTGCCGATATCGATCCGGCGGAAAGCAATGCCGGCCGCCTCCAACCGCCGGCCGGCTTCGGCGTTGCGTCCGACGCCGGTCACGGTCCAGCCTGCCTCCGCGAGACGCAGCGCAGTCGCCCTTCCTAGAGAGCCGGTCGCGCCGGTTATTAACGCTCTGGTCATCGTTCACCATTCCATTCGATATCGATCGTCGACGCTTCCTGGAGCGTCACGCCTTGCCTTTTCGCAGTCCGCCGGAGCCAGCCCAGCAGCCGCAGCTGCTCCAACGCCGGGCCGGCGTCCCCGCGCCGGTACACCGCGTCCCTGCTGCCCGCGAAGGCACGCGCCCACTCGCGTACCCCGCGCTCGCGAAATGCCTGCACGAGCCCGTAGGTCAGCATCGCGGGGGACAGCATGGCGCCTGCACCCGGCACGGGCGTCGCTACGGACCCGCTCGCGGCGAGCCGCGCAGGCGAGAGGAGTGCTTCCGCCAGGCCGTCCGCCGGGCCGAACAGATGGATGCCGCTCGTGGCGCGCGGATTGCATTCGAGCGGGTAAATCGCGCCGCTTGGCTCCGCCATGAAGTCGAACGCGATCTGTCCCGTGAAGCGCGTATGGCGGACGAACCGCGCGACCCAATCCGCCAGCGCCGGCTGCGCTTCGGCCGCAAAGTGAATGCTGGCGCCCCGCCCGGCGCGGAAGCGGCTGCGGTACGCGGCGAACGCGACGAGCGTACCGTCGTGCGCGACGCCGTACGTGCACCATTCCTCGCCGCGCAGCAGCTTCTGCGCGATCCAGGGGCGCGCGGGCGATACGCCGCCGCCGCCGGCTTCGGCCAGCTTGCGGAGGACCGCTTCCCTGACCGAAGGGGATAAGCGCCCCTCGCGCGGCTCGACCGCGATGACGCGCGACGCGAAGCGCGAATACGCGGGCTTCAGCACGAGCCCGTGCGCGAACGCGTCGTCCGTCAGCAGCGGCAGCCAGCCGTCGTCCGCCTCAAAGACGACCGTCGGCGGGACGGGAAGTCCGGCCGCCTCGGCTAGCAGGATAAACGCGCCTTTGTGATGCAGGCGCTCAAGCGCATCCAGCGGCGCGGCGAGCACCTCGCACAGCCCTTCGAACCGGCCCAGTTCCCGCGAGAGATGGAAAATCTCCTCGCACGTCGGAACGATCGCGTCGATGCGGCATTCGTCCGCGATTCGAGCCAGCGCCGCCGCGAAGCCGGACGGATCGAACGCCGGCGCCGGCACGATAAAGCTGCGCTCGACCGCGCGCGAAGCCCGGCAGAGATGATAGGGCGCGCTCTCGGCCGCGAACACCGTATGACCGGCCGCCCGGAGCAGCCGGGCGAGCTCCAGCGCGGTGGGCGCTCTGCCGCCGGTGAGCAGGACGCGCTTGCCGCCGGCCCCCGGCTCAGTAATCAAGCACGAGCCCTCCGAGCGTCAGTCCCGCGGCCGTGCCGATCAGGAGCACCCGGTCGCCCCGGACGATGCGGCCCGCGCGGATCGCCTCGTGCAGACCCATCGGGATCGAGGCCGCAATCGTGTTGCCGTGATCGGGCGTGATATAGACGAGCTGCGACTCCGCGATGCCCAGCTTCTTGCGCAGCAGCCGCACCGCCATTGCGCTGCCCTGATGGGGCACGACAGCCTTGAAGTCGGACATGCGCGAGCCGGTCGCGCGCAGCAGGTCGTCCGCGAAGTCGGGCAGCAGCCGCGCGGCCATCTTGAAGATCGCGGGGCCGTCCATGCGGAACAGGTAATCGTCCGGCTCCGCGGGCAGCGGTCCGCGCGGATGGCGCCGCGAGCCGCCGGCGCGGATCTCCGAAAAGGTGGCGCCGTCCGCATACGTCCGGAGGGACGCGCCGACGACGGCGGACCGTTCCCCTTCCCCGGCGGGACCCAGGACGACGGCTGCCGCGCCGTCGCCGAACAGCGCAGCGCTCTCCTTGTGCCGCCAGTCCAGCCCGAGCGACGCGATCTCGGTCGACACGATGAGTACGCGACGGTAGCGGCCGGCCGCGATCATGCACGACATGACGTCCAGCGCATTGAGGAAGCTGAGACAGGTCGCGTCGATATCGAAGGCGGGCACGCCGGAGCGCTCCTGGCCCATCGCCTGCTGAATGTAGACGGCGGTGCAAGGTAGCGCCTGCTCCCGTGTGCCGCTGGCGCATACCAGGCAGTCCATATCGGAAAAACGCAGCCCCGCGTCGTCCAGCGCTGCATAGGCAGCCTTCGCGCCCATCCCGGACGCGGTCTCTCCGTCCGCGAAGTATCGGACGGCGACGTCCGTCGTCTTGCGCGTCCACCCGCGGGCGACGCCGAGCCGTTCGTCCATTTCTGCGTCCGTGACGGGACGGCCGGGCAAGTATTTGCCGCTACCGTATATTTTGACTTTGCGCATCGTCATGTCGTGTTGCTCCTTTCGGACTGGCGCTTGCGTTGTTACGTCCATTGTGCCGGATCGCGCGCGGACCCGGTAGTACTAACTATTCATGGTACCATCGTTTTCGGGGGACAGCGCTTAAATTTTGACAAAATTCTCGACATGCAGCGTATACGCGCCATTCATCGAGTTGACGCGGCAGTACCCGGAGCTCCTACGCGTGCGGATCAGCGCTCAGGACGTCCTTCTGGACGGCGAAGCTGCCGTCGTGAATCCGGATGACTGATCCTCGAATTCGAACGTCATGGCGCCGATTTAAAATGACGAACGATGCTCGAATCCACGCCGTGGTCGTCAGGCAGCCGGTCCATTATTTCGTATTCGACGTGCTGCGCGATGACGGCGAGGACGTGCGCTCCCGTTTACCCAACGGAAGTAGCTGCTGGACGACATCCTGGAGAGTAACACGCAGTACAGCCGCGTCATCCGCGTCGACGGCACCGGCAAAGGGCTCTTCGATCGGATCCAGAAGCGAGGACTCGAGGGAATCGTGGCCAAGCGGAAAGACAGCGCCTATGGCAGCCGGTATGCGGAGATCGCGACCGCAGGCTATCGGAAGGACCAGTTTGGGTGGATCGCCCATCACGCTGGGCACCCGGCCGGTATTATCGAACCGGCCGGTCCGGCCGCGCACAAAAAGGCCTTCTACGGCGTCGCGAAAAGATCGTGACCGGAGAAGACTGGAATTTCGTATACGTGGAGCAAGGCGAAGGTCCGCTTCCGTAACTGGACGAAAGCCGGCATTTTACGGACCACGGAATTCGTGGAATTCATAGTTTAAAACGAAAAAGCTACCGTGGGGATCACCCAGGTAGCTTCTTCATATACCGCGCGATTAGAATTCCGCGTAGTTCATCGTTAGGATGCTGTTTGCCTTCATGTATTTGTACATTCTGGCTAGCTTAAGATCAACCGAACCATTCCGCACCACAGTTTCACCAGTCGGAGAGGGCTGCGACAAGGCTAAATGTGGGACGCCTACGATCCGGAATTTACCCAATCGAACGTCCAGGGTGATTTCGGTCTCCACGGCTCTCGACTTCCTCTCCATGGTAGCACTCATCGTTCCAACCTCCTTATTTTATGATGCATTGTTACGTCATTATACAACAGGGCGCTATTTTCCGCTACTGTCCGTTAATGACCGGTCATTAACGCTGTTGTCCGTCGGAGTCCGGTGCGTCACTTCCTCTTGCCGTTCCGTTTTGCTCGTTCAACAGCTTCTAGCCGCGCTTTCTGAAGCTTTTCCGTCATTGAAGGGTTCAGCGTTCCTAAGGCGTAGGCCGCCGGCGTGGGCTCGTCCGTAATGACCGTGACAACGACCATGGGGCCATCGAACACAATGGCCATTGTGCACGCCTTACCATCATAGTCCCCGTTGAAGCTATAGCTTAAACCTTCGAACCCGCGCCAGTCCGCGTTCTCCCCGAGCTCCTGAGAGCGAATGAGCAGATCAGCGAGGCCTATAAGCGTGTCGGGATCCGGGAAAATGTCCTTGTCGATCCTCGACGCTATCCGCTCTTTGGAATGGTGACTGAACCGAATTAAGTCTGCTTCGATCAAACTCTCGCCAGTATGTCCGTTCACCATTCGGTTCTTATATTCAAGTACGGCCTGTTTTTGCTTCTCTGTCAGCAGGATCCGAACGCCCTTCGTTGACGGCTTCCGCCATTGCGCTTGCGTTTTGGTCTCTGCTCGCTCGATGATCTGCTGCAGCTGAGCAGTTTCGAGTTGGATCACATCATCGAACTCGATGAGTGTATCCTTAAGCTGGACTTTAACAACAGCCACGACACTACCTCCTGCAATTAATATTAAGTGAGTGCTCCTTTACGTCCGCCGGTTGCAGGATCCAGCGCCCGTATGATCTTCTCCCCGCCTAAATGAATATACAAATCCGCCGCCTCCTCCTCGCAGCCGTATCGATTGCGCTGTACGAGTGGCACGACCCGAAGCAGTTATGATCGCCTCGCCGCCCAAATGGATGTACAATTGCGTCGCCTCCCGACTGCGTGTTCCGTCCTGATTACTGCAGCATTGCTATTATATAGCACGCATGTCTATTTTGTCGTGTCGTGGCTGGTATTGATAATAATGTGAATGTCAGCAACGCTGTGTTCGTTAGTTCTCAACCTTCAACGCGTGGGGCGGAGGGAAGGCGAGCGAGCATTCGGAGTGTCGGCGGGAAGGTAGGGAGGGGCTTGCGCCGTGCTGGAGCTTCGAATGTTTTGCGGGTCAAAAACTGCCATTTGTATCTTTCCTGCTCGCAAGGGTAGACAACGGCGAAATAAGATGTATATTTGCAGACTTTACGGCGAAGGAAAGGGGCGGGCGACGATCGGACGGCTCATCGGAACGGCTGTCGGATGAGCCATCGATAGACATTTCGCATCGCCGCCAAACCTAAATAGACCGTCAGGGCGATACTCCCTGACGGTTTTCTTAACTTCCATAAGCTTAGTTCGGGAAGTCGCCCAGGTCCGAGCCGACCAGCGCGGCGAGCACGATGGCGAGGATGGCCAGCACAAGCGCAGGCGCGGCCGCGCTGAATTTGTCCTTGGCGCGCAGGTGGAAGGCGACGGCGCCGAGCATGATGACGCCGATGAGGACGGCGCCCCAGGCGGCCCAGCTGTCGCGCCAGAAGCCGACGACGAGACCGGCGACGCCGACCAGCTGCAGCAGCCCGGTCACCACGCGAAACCATTGCGGCAGCCCCAATTTGCCGAAATTTTCAACCTGCATCTTGATCCCCGCGACCTTGCCGAGTCCGGAGACGGCGAACGCCAATGCCAGTAGGATTTGAAGAACGAGAACCATGACAGCTTATCCCCTCTCTTGTGATTGCGCTTATGCAACAACTGTTGCTTTAGGTATGATAAGATAACGGTAACCAGCCGACAACCGTCAAGTTGACGCAGAATATCGCTTAAGCAACAAAAAGGCCGCATTGTCTTGAAAGTGGACGAATCGGCGAAGGGGGAAAGAGAGATGGAGGAGACCCGGACGGACCCGCGCGTTCTGCGCACGCGGCAGCTCATACTGGATGCGTTCTATGCCTTGGTCCCCAACAAGGATATCAAGGACATTACGATCGGGGACATCACGAAGCGGGCGACGATCAATCGCGCGACCTTTTACGCCCATTACGCGGACAAATACGAGCTGATGGAAGATGCGCTCTCGCAAATGTTCAAAGAAAGCTTGATGCAGAAGCTGTCCTGCCACGCGGAGCTGAACCGGGAGACGCTGAGAGGCATTATCGTGACGCTGTGCGAGTTTCACGAGAATTTCAGCAGGCAGTGCGAGCGAAGCTACGAGGCTATGAGCCCCTATATCGAGAACAAGCTGATCACGCTTTTAAAGGGCGTATTCCAACAGCTGCTGATTCAAAAAGCGTACCTGGACGACGCGGAGGCGCAGAAGATGTCCGCCATGCTCAGCTGGATCGCGTACGGCCTAACGAGGGATTGGAAGGCGGAGGGCCGAAAAGTACCGCCCGAGCGGCTGGCCGAGCAGGCTTGCGCGACGTTGTCCGCGGCGATGCGGGAGATCGACGGGATCGGGCTCTCGGTCTGAGAGGCGAGGACACGAATAAACGGAGGAGAGACGATGACGAACGAGCGCAAAACGGTGAACACGGCGGTCATCCCGGCGTCCAAGCTCGAAGAAGACAGCTACGATTGGTGGGCGCGGCACGAGCAAGTACTGAACGAGCAGGCGGCGATCGATCCGGAGGTCGTCCTGATCGGCGACTCGATCACGCATTTCTGGGGAGGAGAGCCTTGGTCGGAAAATGTGCACGGGAGCCGGGCGGCCTGGAATTCAGTGTTCGCTCCTTATCGGGTGCTCAATATGGGGTTCGGCTGGGACCGTACGCAGAACGTGCTGTGGCGGCTCGATCACGGACAGCTGGACGGACTTCGCCCGCAGACGGTCGTCATCCTGATCGGGACGAACAATACGAGCGAGACGGAAAATGCGCGGGCGAACAGCCCGGAGGAGATCGCCGAAGGACTGCGCGCGATCTGCGACCGCGTGGAGGCCAAGGTGCCCGGCGTGAAGATCGTCGTTATGGCGGTGTTCCCGCGCGAGCATGAGCCGGACCATCCCAGGCGCAGGACGATTGCCGAGATCAACGAGCGGTACGCGACGATCGCGCGGGAGCGCGGGTACGCGTTCGTCGACATCGGCCCGCAGCTGCTCGAAGTCGACGGCACGCTGTCGCAGGAGAACGCGCCGGACTACTGCCACCTGACGGAACGGGGCTACAGGCATTGGGCGGAAGCGCTGCGTCCGCTGCTGCCGCAGCGTCCATAGCCAAAACGGCAGCCCGGAGCTTGAATAAGGTCCCGGACTGCCGCTGTTTGGTTCAATTGGCGTTCTCGATTGTTTGTTTGATTACGGCGGACACCCGGTCTACCTGCGCTTGAATTTGCGGCGCCAGCGCCTCGGGCAGAAAGTCGGTTACCCAGACGAGCATGCTGCCCCTACCGCTGTCAGGGAATACTTGAAACGACGCATGGTGATGAAGAAGCGGCATTCGTCCTTCTTTTACGGCGAATACCATGCGGCGCTCTCCTTCATCGACGGCCACGATCAGCTCGCGCACCGAGCCGCCATCCGGCAGGGTAAGCGTTCGTTCGTATCCGTCCAGCAGCGTATTTTCGGTATAGCCCGGCACGAGACGAACATGGAATGCCCCTACGTCTCTTACTGCATCCCACACCTGCTCGGGCGATCGATCCACGTATATTTCCTTTCTAATCGACGGCATCTGGCAATCTCCTCCTTGCGTTCCCGGATACGGATCAGGACAGCGCGACAACCGACCTACCGCGCATGCGTCCTTGCAGCACTTGCGCGATCGCGGCGGGAAGTTCGGACAACGGGATCTCGTGCACGATCGCGTCCAGAAGCGCGCCGTCCGGCTGCCATTCGGCGGCGATCCGGTCCCACACCGTGCGGCGCACGTCCATCGGGCACAACACCGAGTCGATGCCGATCAGGTTAACGCCGCGAAGAATAAAGGGGTAGACCGTGGAAGCCAGCTCCGTTCCGCCCGTGAAGCCGCTAAGCGTGACCGAGCCGCCGTAACGGACCGCGTTCAAAACGTGCGTCAGGAAAGGTCCGCCGACCGGATCGACCGCACCGGCCCACCGCTCGCGGCTTAGCGACTTCCCTTCCGGCGCCTCCAGCTCCGAGGGCGAGATCGTCTCCTGTGCGCCGATGCTTTTTAAGTATTCGATCTCCGCGCTCTTGCGGGTGCTGGCCGTCACCTCGTAGCCGGACTTCGCCAGCATCGAGACGGCCCAGCTGCCGACGCCTCCCGTAGCCCCGCTCACCAGGACAGGACCTTGGCCAGGCTTCAGGCCGTTCTGTTCCATGCGGTGGATGGACAAGGCGGCCGTGAATCCGGCGGTGCCGAGAGCCATCGCGGCTTTGGCAGTCAGACCGGACGGCATAGGGACGACCCACGACGCAGGGACGCGCGCGAGCTCGCTAAACCCGCCGGGATGAGACGCCCCGAGCCCGTATCCGGTTACGAGCACCTCATCCCCTTCCTTAAACGAACGATCGGACGAGGCAAGTACCGTGCCGGCCAAGTCGATGCCGGGAACATGCGGGTAATGGCTGACGATTCCGGTTCCCGGGATCGTCGTGAGTCCGTCCTTGTAGTTGACGCTCGAGTAGGCGACCCGAATCGTCACCTCCCCTTCGGGAAGATCGTCTACGGAATAGTCGCGGATCTCCGGCTGCAGCTTCGAATCCTTCCAATCCACCGTTAACGCTCGATAAACTTCCATTTCGCAAGTCTCCTTTCTTTCCTCCATCTTAAGCTTGCCTCGCTCATGCGTCTAATTTATAATTCTCATTAAATTAATGACATTTTGTAATCAGTCGAAAGGTTGATGGAATTGGAATGGCAGCAGATCGAATATTTCATCGCAGTAGCGAAGATGCAGCATATGACGAATGCGGCAAGTCGGCTGTCCGTCACGCAGCCTGCGTTAAGCCGTTCCATCGCCGCGCTGGAGAAGGAAGTGGGCGTGGAGCTGTTCGAACGCCGCGGACGCAATTTGGCGCTTAATCGCTACGGTCAGCTTTTCTTGGAGCGGGCGCAGAACGCCTTGATGGAGATCGAGAAGGCCAAGCAAGAGATCGCGAATCAAATCAACCCGTGGTCGGGCGTCCTATCGCTTTGTTTTCCCCATATTCTTGGTGCTGAGTTGTTCCCCACGATGCTAGGCGCTTTCCGTGAGCGATACGCGGACATACGCTTCGAACTGAATCAATGCTCGCTTGCCGAGCTGAACGTGAGAATTCTGAACAACGACTGCGACTTTGGGATTACGACGAGGGAATCCGTGAACGATGAATTTCAATGGCAGTTGATCGGCAAGTCCGCGCTCTATCTGGCGGTCCCCCTGCATCACCCCTGGGCGGACAAAAAAAGCATCCGGCTGGAAGAGCTCGGCGGGCAAGCGTATATCGGATTAAAGCCTTCCTGCGCATTAAGCTATACGGTGGAAGAGCTGCTGGCGGGTGCCGGTGTCGAACCGAATACCCTGTATCGCGCGGATGAATTGGATATGGTCGCAGGCTTGGTATCGGCGGGTTTCGGCGTCTCCTTGCTGCCGAAGACGCTGGGCGTCGGCAATTATCCGATGGCTTGGGTGCAATTGAACGATCCCGCAAGCCAGCTGACAGTGGGCCTCGTGTGGAAGAAGAACCGGCAGTTGACGCCGGTGTGCGAGGTTTTTCTCGATTTCATTCGGGAGAGGTATCGATCGGGAACTGCGGAGTAAACCGTAGACTAAACACGAAGAAGCTGCCAGGCAGGCTGGCAGCTTTGTCATGCAAGACGGCTCAACCGAAGAACAAATCCAAAATGTTCGAGCCGGCCGACGATTGCTTGTTATAAAATTCGGAATAGCCGCAGTTCGCGCAGTAGACGACAACGAACTGGTTGTGCTGAATGTCGAACATTTTCGAGAGCCCCGTTCCGGTCATCGCCACTTCCTTCGTCCTCGCGTCCTGGCTGCCGCATTTGATGCATCCTTTGTCGCTCATCGGACTCCCTCCAAGCCTTTTGGTTTGCCTCTATTATACCCTTTGCGGGCGGGCGTTGCTCTTGCGACAGCGTCTCAATCCCCGTTCCCGCGCGCCTCTCCGAACAATTCCCCGAGCATCTTATCCTTATTGTTTAAGAACTCCTTCATGATCACAAAATGATCCGTGTCCTCCAGCGCCTGAACCTCGATGCCGTCGGGCGTCAGATTGTAAATGATTGAATCCGGATACGCCATCACGATCGGGGAATGGGTCGCGATAATGAATTGGGAGTTCTTCGACACAAGCTCATGAATACGCGTCAGCATCGCCATCTGTCGAAGCGGAGACAGGGCCGCCTCAGGCTCGTCCAGGATGTACAGCCCGTTTCCTCCGAACCGATGAACGAAGGTGGCGAAGAACGACTCCCCGTGCGACTGCTCATGCAAGGACTTGCCGCCGTACGAATCTTTGATGGGCGGACCGTACGAAGGCTCGCTGTCCAGCTCGTCGATCGTCGTGGCGAGATTGTAGTAGCTCTCGGCGCGAAAGAAGAAGCCGTCCTTCGGGCGCCGCGGACTTTTGACCAATTGAATGTAGTCGAACAGGCTCGAATGGGTCGCTCGGGTCGAGAAAGAGAAGTTCATCGTCCCGCCCTCCGGGTTGAATCCCCAAGCGACGGCGATAGACTCCATCAAGGTCGATTTGCCCATGCCGTTTTCGCCTACGATATAGGTGACCTTGGGGTGGAAATCAAGCGTATCCAGACTCCGGATAACCGGCAGATTGAATGGATACTGGTTAAAGGCAGGGATTTGCTGCCTTCTCAGCTGAACTTGCCGTAAATAGGAGGAGGACGCGAAGTTCACTGGGGTTCACTCCATTCAGCGATCAAAGGGTGATCGTAATCCTGTTCGCTTGTTACCGCTCTTGATAAGTCATCTCCGAGCCGACTATATGGAAGCCGCTTTCATCATGCGTAATCACCTTGATGAAGCTGCTATTGGCGTCGATAATCCATACGGTGTCTTTATCTATTTGAACCGTAGAAATAGCTGGAGGCACGGGTTGACCGGGTATGCCTTGAACCGACACCGAGCTGCTGTGATAGCTAAGAGGAACAACGACTTTATTAACCGCCCAGACCGTTAGAACGGTCACCCATATCATTATAATTAGAGCAAAAACATTTTTCTGCGTCATTACTTCTCACCTCGTAGTATAGTTGGTAATCCTGTACAGCGATCACCCTAATACTACCATATGTGGAATTGCATCATGTAAATACAAATCACAACCCCCTCCAGATAGGACCGAAGGGGGTTCACTATTACTGCTGAAGTTCTCGGAAAAACGCCCTAATGTCCGCGATCATTAAGTCCGGCGCGTCGATCGCCGGGAAGTGGGTGCCGCGGTCGAACTCGCTCCAGCGCGCGATATGGTTGGCGGCCTCGGCGAAGCGCCGGATCGCGACGTCGGACTGCTGGAAGACGGCGACGCCTACCGGCGTAGGCGACGGGTCCTTCGGCATCCAGGCGGCCGGGTCGTGCGCGCCTTCGTAGTACATGCGCGCGGAGGAATTGGCCGTGCCGGTCAGCCAATACAGCATGAGGTTGGTCAGGAAGCGGTCCTTGTCCACGGCGTCCGGGGCGTCGCCGAAGCTGTAGAACAGCTCGCACGTCCAGGCGAGCAGGCCGACGGGCGAGTCGTGCAGGCCGTAGGCGAGCGTCTGGGGGCGTGTCGACATGAGCTTGTTGAAGCCGAAGCGCTCCTGCATAAAGTGGCCGAGGCGCGCCAGGCGAACCATCTCCGCTTCGGTGAGCGTCGCGAATGCTTCGTCTTCGACCTGACCGAAGGGGATAAAGCCGACGGTGGCGGCGTTGACATGGACGCCGATGACGCTGGGCGCCGCGATGCGGCCGATCTCCGGCGCAATCATCGCGCCCATGTCGCCGCCCTGCACGCCGTAGCGCGCATAGCCGAGCAGGCCCATGAGCGTCGCGAGCGCGGCGGCCGCGCGGCCGTGTGTCCAGCCCTTGGCCGTCGTCGGCCCCGACAGGCCGAAGCCCGGCAGGGATGGGATGACGAGGTGGTAGGCGTCCGCCGCGTCGCCGCCGTAGGAGGCCGGGTCGGCCAGCGGGCCGATCAAGTCCAGGAATTCGACCGGCGACCCGGGCCAGCCGCGCACAAGCAGCAGCGGGGTGGCGTTCGGCTCGGGCGACCGGACGTGGAAGAAGTGGATGTTGGCGCCGTCCACCGTCGCCGTGAACTGCGGCAGCTCGTTGAGGCGCGCTTCCTGGCGGCGCCAGTCGAACGAGGTGCGCCAGTACTCGGCCGTCTCCTTGACGAAGGAGAGGGGCGCGCCGTAGTCCCAGCCGGCGCCCGGCAGCTCGTCGGGCCAGCGCGTCATGGAGAGGCGCAGCTTCAGGTCGTCCAGCTCGGCCTCGGAGGTCTCGATCCGGAAGGGGCGAATCGCGCTCGCCGCCGCTTCTCCGCTGCTCGCCGTACCGTTCCCGCTCCCCGCCGCCTTGTATTGCGCGTTCTTTTTTTCGCCCATGCCTGTGTTCATGATTTTGGCCTCCCTTTGGTGGTGGTGCTTATGTACTTATTGTAGAGGACCCTTTCTGACAACTGTCTGTCAGAGAGAAGCGGGCTCCGAAAAAATCAGAAAGGATTCGACGCCGCTGCAAGGATTCCTTAAAATATGGGATAAAGAGGGAGGTGGCGTCCTTGAAGGTGGAACGGCTGCTCGGCATCACGATGATGCTGCTGAGCCGGCGCCGGGTGAACGCCCAGACGCTGGCCGACAAGTTCGAGGTCTCGCACCGGACGATCTATCGCGATCTGGAGACGATCAATGCCGCGGGCATTCCGATCGTATCGTTCACGGGGAGCGACGGAGGCTACGAGATTATGGAGCAGTATCGCATCGATCGGCAGATCGTTACTTTGGATGATTTGCAGTCGATTCTCGCCGCGCTCAAGGGCGTCCGGGCTTCGCTTGACGACGAGGAGATGGACGGGCTGCTGACGAAGATCAAGGCGCTGGTCGCAAGGTCGGAGCAGAAGCAGCTGGAGGAAGCGGGGGATACGCTGATCTTCGATACGAACCTGTGGCACGGCGGCGGGATCAAGGATCGGACGATTCTGGCGCAGCTGAGACAGGCGTCGAAAAACCGCACGGTCGTGTCGTTCGCGTATACGAATACGGACGGGGAGGCGGAGCAGCGGGAGGTCGAGCCGATCGGTCTGGCGTGGAAAGGGTATGCGTGGTATTTATATGCGTATTGCAGGCTGCGCGGAGATTACCGGACGTTCAGGCTGTCCCGGCTGGACGGGCTGCGCGTGCACATGGAGCGGTTCGCGAATCGCGGCGTGCGGATGGAGGAGCTCGACGCGCGTTGGGGCAACCAGGAGCGGGGGCCGGAGATCGAGCTGACGCTGCTGTTTCGCCCGAGGCTGCGCGTGCGCGTGGAGGAGACGTTCGGCGCGGACCGGGTGGAGGTGCGGGAGGACGGCTCGCTGCTGGTCCGGGCCAGCTACCCGAACAACCACTGGCTGTACGGCATGATCCTCGGCTACGGCGCGGACGTCCAGGTGCTGGAGCCGGCCGCCGTAGCGGCGAGGATTCGCACGGTAGGGGCGCAGATCGCCGCGATCTATGAAGGCGCGGAGACGGATGCGGCCGTGACGTGATAGAAGCGGGGAAGCTGCGTGGAGAGTTGGTCAGGCGGTAGCTGGGCTGCTGTAAGCGATAAAAGCGCGGTTGGAGCGGCGCGGAGGGCGGCGGAGGGCGCTGCAAGCGAGGAAAGCGCGGCTGCGAGAAGAGCGAGCTGCTGTATGCGATAAAAGCGCGGTTGGAGCGGCGCGGAGGCGGCGGAGGGCGCTGCAAGCGAGGAAAACGCTGCTGCGTGAAAAGCGGGCTGCTGTAAGCGATAAAAGCACGGCTGGAGCGGCGCGGAGGGCAGCGGAGGGCGGCGGAAGTCGCTGCAAGCGAGGAAAGCGCTGCTGCGTGAAGAGCAAATTTCGCAAACAGGGAGCGATAACAATGATTCGAGTCGGCGTGATCGGGGATTACAAAGCGGAGGTCAAGGCGCATATCGCTATTCCGCAGGCGTTGCGGCTGACCGCCGAAGCGCTCGACTTGCAGGTCGACTGCGACTGGGTTCCTACGGCCGCGCTCGCGGATGCGTACGAGTCAAAGCTGGCGGCATATCAGGCACTATGGATCGCACCGGCAAGTCCGTATGTCAGCATGCAAGGCGCCTTGAACGGCATTCGCAATGCCCGCGAAAACGGGGTGCCTGCACTGGGAACCTGCGGCGGCTTTCAGCATATGATCATCGAGTTCGCGCGAGACGCGATGGGCTTGGCGGAGGCCGATCATGCGGAGATCCGTCCCGACAGTCCGATGCTGCTCGTGACTCCGCTATCGTGCGCTTTCCGCGAGCATACGCACCGATTCATGCTGACGCCCGGCTCCCGAACCGCGGCCGCTTACGGGGCATCCGAAACGACCGAGCAATACGGCATCTGCAATTACGGTCTCAATCCTGCCTTCGCCGCGCAAGTCGCGCGGGCCGGATTCCGCGTCGCGGGCGTGGATGAGGATGGGGAGACGCGCATCATGGAGCTGGAGGGCCACCCCTTTTTCTTCGGCACGCTGTTCCAGCCGGAGCGGTCCGCATTCAAGGGAATCGTGCACCCGCTTATTCGGGCGTTCATTGAGGCTGCGGAAGCAGGCGCGGCGACCATGCAGACACCGAATTGAACAACAACAACTAATGCCCGCTACAGCCCTTCGCCGTTCAACCCCGACCCCGCAAAAATTTGCGGGGTACCGCAACGGATTTGCGGTTACAAGAGCGTTGTCGGATTTTATCATAAAGATAGTACTTTATGACCAATCCGGATGGAGATGCGCACTTATGAGGCTCACCGTTGCGAACAAAATGTATGCCAGCTACTTCCTTGTCCTGATTCTGCTCGTCCTTGTCGCAGCTTTCGGGCTGCAAGGGATGAACAATGTTCAGGAGCAGACGAACAATATTGTGACGGACGCGATTCCCGTCTCGATGGCCGCTTCGAACCTCATGACCTCGCTCATTAACGAAGAGACGGCAACGCGAGCTTTTCTGATCGGCGGCGACGAGAAGTATCTGGATACCTATCAAAAAGGCGTACAAGGCGTGCAGGATGATCTGCGCGACATCGAGGGTCATCTCCCGAACCATCCGACCATGAAGGCGCTGATCGACGAGGGGAAGCCCCAGATTGAGGCAATCGAGCAATATTTCCGATCCCAGATTGCGCTCGTGCGCGCCGGCAATATCAAGGAAGCGCAGCAAAAGGTGGGGGACGGCAAGGCGCTGTTCGCCGATTTCCGCAAAACGCATGGCAATATCGAACAGGACATTGCAAAAATCATCAGCGATGCCTCCCGAAAAGCCTCCGATGCGAAGCGCAATGCGCAGACGCTTATGTTCGTGGTCAGCGGCCTGGCGCTGGCGGCCACGCTTGTCCTGGCCTACGCGATGACGCGCAGCATCTCGGGCCCGGTGCGGCTCGTGACCCGAACGCTCGGCAGCGTGGCGAGCGGAGATCTGACGGCGGGCGAGCTCCGCATCCGCAACAAGGACGAGATCGGCGACATGGTCGCCTCGCTGAACGCGATGACGGACAGTCTGCGGCAGCTCATCGGACTGACATCAACTTCGGCGCACAACGTCTCGGCCGCTTCGCAGCAGATCTCCGCCAGCACGGAGGAGATCGCGGGCAGCAGCGCCAGTCAGGCCGATGCCGCGCAGACGATGAATCACCTGTTCAAAGAGCTGTCGGCGGCCATACATTCGGTCGCGATCAACGCGGAAGAAGCGGCGGATCTGTCGAACCGCTCGCTGGACATCGCCAAGAACGGCGGGGACGTCGTCCGGACGTCCATCGCGGGCATGAACGCGGTCAGTTCGCAGATGAGCAAGCTGGAGTCGGATTCGAACCAGATCGGCGAAATTATCGAGGTCATCGACGATATCGCCGAGCAGACGAACCTGCTCGCGCTGAACGCGGCGATCGAAGCGGCCAGAGCCGGCGATCAGGGGCGGGGGTTCGCGGTCGTTGCGGACGAGGTGCGCAAGCTGGCGGAGCGAAGCGGCGAGGCGACCAAGCAGATCACGGCGATCATCCGCGGGATTCAGCAGAACACCCAGCAAAGCGTGCGCGCGGTTGCGGACGGCGTCGCCTCCTCGATCCAGACGGGCGAGGCATTCGACCAAATCATAGATACCGTTCAGCGGACGTCGGAGAAAGTCACCGAGATCGCGGCGGCCAGCGAAGAGCAGTCGGCCCAGGCGAACGAGGTGCTGAAGTCGGTGGAGCACGTGGCGTCGGCCAGCGAGGAGTCCGCGGGCGCAGCCGAGCAGACGGCGGAAACGTCGCAGACGCTGGCGACGTTGGCGGAGCAGCTCAGCGCGTCGGTGCAGAAGTTCAAGGTCTAGCGGTAAAACGGGCATTCGAACCGTTGTGCGCCATCGACATCGACATCCCCATCGGCGTCCATCCTATCCCGGTAGCGGTAATCCGCTGCCGGGCTTTTTGCGTTTCGCGTCCGCAAGCGGCTTCAAAGCAGGCATGTCGGCACTGTCGATTCGTTGCGTGCGGCATCGCATCGCATTGCCATTTCTGCTGTTTTCGAATAAACTGAGTTAATAGACCGGATGGTCGGTTTATGGATGGGAAAGGAGAGAGTCCGATGGCCAGACCTGCCGGACAAGGCGAGCATACCAAGAAGCGAATCGCGATGCGGGCGAAGGCGCTGTTCGAGCAGAAGGGCTATTCCGCCGCCACGATGGACGAGATCCGCGAGGCGGCCGGCGCCAGCAAAGGCAGCATTTATTATCACTTCAAAAGCAAAGAAGAGATGTTCCTGTATATTCTGGAACTGACGATGCTGGATTGGATAGACAAGTGGGCCGCGATATCCGCTCCTCTGGGCACGGCGACCGACAAGCTGTATGCGCTCGCCGACCACTTCGCCTCCGACTTCCAGAATCCGCTCATGAAAGCGGCGGAGGAGTTCGGTGGCAGCGAAGCCGCCGATCCCGCCGTTCATGAGCGCTTGTTAGAGCTTACTCGCGTTCATTATCCGATCTTCCGGCAATTGCTCGAGGACGGGATGGAGAGCGGGGAGTTCGAGCGCATGGACGTAGGCGAGCTGATGTACATCGTTCTGGGTCTGATGGGTGGGCTCGGCGTCGCTTATTACGAGCTGGGAGCCGAGCAGATCGCGGCGCTATACCGCAGGTCCATCGACATTCTGCTTCGCGGCATCCGCGGCGTCGGAGCAGACGGGTAGTACAGATGGGTCTGGCGATATCCGGAGCGGCGCATGGGGAGAACTGTTCCGAGCCGTTCCGGACAGTTCAAGCCATTCATAAGCGACCACTTTTTTTTGCACTATTAATAGACCGACTGGTCGGATTATTAACGCGGGGAGCGATGGCATTTGAAGGATTTATGGAGAAACAAAGTGTTTGTGCTGGTGGCTTCGGCCGATCTGATGCAGCAGATCGGCATCTGGGTGCGGAACATGGCTTTGCTGTTCTATGTGATCGAGCACACGGGCAACGACCCCGTGGCGGTATCCTTGCTGAACGTGTTCGAATACGCGCCGATCTTCGTCTTCTCGCTCATCGGAGGCACGTTCGCCGACCGTTGGAATCCGAAGCGGACGATGATCGCGGGCGATGCGCTCAGCGCCGTCTCCATCGCGGTCATCCTCGCGTTCGTGCTGGCCGGCTGGTGGCAGGCGGTGTTCGTGGCGACGGCCGTGTCGGCCGTGGTCAGCCAGTTTTCCCAGCCATCGTCAGCCGTTATGTTCAAACGCCATGTGCCCGAAGCGCTGATCCCGGCGGCGACCGGCGTCACGCAAAGTATGATGGCCTTGTTCACCATCGTGGGGCCGATGCTCGGTACCGTCATTTACTCGTGGGCGGGCGTTGAGAGCTCCCTCATTTTGCTGATCGTCCTGTTCGCCCTGTCGGCTTTGATACAGCTGGCGCTGCCGACTTACAAGAGAGAGCCGAGACCCGCCGGGGGCTCCGTCTGGAAGGAGATGAAGGCTGGATGGGCCTATATGCGCAGCCAGCGGAACCTGTTGTTGATCACGTTTTCCTTCGCCTTGATCGGACTCGGGTCCGGCCTGATCCAGCCGCTCGACGTATTCCTCATCACGGAGCGGCTTCACCTGGACAAGGAGGATCTGCAATGGTTCTACGCGCTGGGCGGCATCGGCATGCTGATCGGCGGGGGAGCGGCCGCGGCGTTCGGCCGCAAGGCGAACCTGCGTCTCGTCGTCGCGGCGGGCTTCGCCTTCCTGGCGGTGTCGGTCGCGGTCGAAGCCTTGTCGGTCTGGACGGGACTGACGGCCTCCATGCGGTTTCTGGTCGGCGCGGCGATGGCTTTCCTCCAGGTCGTGCTCGGCGCGGCGCTCGTCTCGATGGTCGAAGAAGATTACATCGGCCGCGTTAGCGGCACCTCGACACCCGTTATGATGGCCGCCATGCTGGTCGGAACGGCTGCATCCGGCTTTCTGATGAAGGCGATGACGCTCGTGCCGACTTACCTGCTCGCCTCGGCGATCATCCTCCTGTCTGTGCCTGTCGCCCTGCAGCTGCGCTTCCCTGCTGGAGCGGGGGCGAAGACGGACGCCGGCGGCTGACGGATGTCGCCTGTTGACCTGGAGTCAACTCCAGACTCTACAATAGGTTTAGCGAGACGAGAGGAGGCGTTCGGATGTATTCGATCGGCCAAGCGGCTGAGCTGACCGGGTTCAGCATCGATACGATCCGGTACTACGAGAAGATCGGTCTGACGAAACCGCCGGAGCGGAGCGCGGGAGGCATGCGGTCGTACAGCGAGGACGACGTGAAGCTGCTGTCCTCCTTGCATTGCCTGAAGCGGACGGGGCTCGGGCTTGAGGAGATGAAGGCTTTTCTGCAGGAGGGACGATGCTTTGCGAATGCCGCGTTCCCGCTGAGCGGCGAGGACCGGGAGGCGATCGAGAGCCGGACGCGCATACTCGGGGAGCATCTGACCCGCATGGAGGCGCAGTACCGGGCGCTGGCCGACTTGATCGGGCAGACGAAGGAGAAGCTGGACTTTTACCAAGACCTGTTGAACAGGGAGGGGGCTGCGAAATGAAAATCGCGTCGATCGGATCGGGACAGATAGGCGGTACGCTGGGCAAGCGCTGGGCGGCACACGGGCATGAAGTGACGTTCGGCTCGCGCGATCCGCACGGCGAACGGATGAGAGCTTTGCTGGCGGAAGCGGGGCCGAGCGCGCGGGCCGGCACGGTGTGGGAAGCGGCTGCGTTCGGCGAAGCGATCCTGCTGGCCGTACGGCCGGAGCACGTAGAGCAGGCGCTGGCGGAGGCCGGCGATCTGAGCGGCAGGATCCTGATCAACTGCGTCAACCGGTACGACGGCGCGTCCGCGGACGCCGAAGTTCGGCGTCTCGCGCCGGGCGCGCGGATCGTCCGCGCGTTTCACACGCTGCCGTGGGAGGTACTCGCCGAACCGCGGTACGAAGCGGGCCGCGCGACGGCGTTCCTGTATGGGGAGGATCCGTCCGCGGTGGCGTCCGTTGCCGGACTGGCCGCCGATATCGGGCTCGACCCCATTGATGTCGGCAGTCCGGAGGCGATGGCGCAGGCCGAAGCGGCGAACGGTATGCTGTGGCGCGTGCTCGCGCCGCTATTCGGTCGGGCGTATAGCTTGCAGGTGCTTAGGCGTTGAGGCTCGTGCATGCGGTAAGGGACGAAGCGGGAGGTTGCCGCTTCGTCCCTTTTCGACGATTCAAAAAGTATAAAAAAGACGGAGGAATCACCGGAGAATAGGCATTGGGCACAGGACTCAGGAGGCGCTATTTCGTAAAATCGGTCCAGATGGCGATCGTTGCGGACTGGACGGACGTTATTTACTCGGATCAAGGCTAAACAAGCCCGGCAATCCCTCACTAACGGCCCCTGTGTCCGCGGAAGGATTGCAAATAGGGATTTGACCAACAATAACGGCCACTCAGTCCGCCATCTACGTTCGAGTGTGCCAGCCAAAGGCCGCAGTCGACAGGTAACGTCGTACAACGCCTCTTCGGCTCGGAACACGACGCACTCCCGACAGGTAACGCTGTACAACGCCTCTTTGGCTCAGAACACGCCGCACTCCCGACAGGTAACATCGTACAACGCCTCTTCGGCTCGGAGCACGCCGCACTCCCGACAGGTAACGTCGTACAGCGCCTCTTCGGCTCGGAACACGCCGGACTCCCGACAGGTAACGTCGTACAACGCCTCTTCGGCTCGGAACACGCCACACTCCCGACAGGTAACGTCGTACAACACCTCTTCGGCTCGGAACACGTCGCACTCCCGACAGGTAACGTCGTAAAACACCTCTTCGGCTCGGAACACGCCGCACTCCCGACAGGAAACGTCGTACAACGCCTCTTCGGCTCGGAACAC
The DNA here is from genome assembly GCF_019091135.1 of Cohnella sp. GbtcB17. Lineage (GTDB taxonomy): Bacteria > Bacillota > Bacilli > Paenibacillales > Paenibacillaceae > Cohnella. The sequence continues at coordinate 62,530 of NZ_JAGXJW010000032.1, forward strand.
GTCGCATTCACAACAGGTGACGCTGTACAGCGCCTCTTCGGCTCGGAACACGTCGCACTCCCGACAGGTAACGCTGTACAACACCTCTTTGGCTCAGAACACGCCGCACTCACCACAGGTGACGCTGTACAGCGCCTTACGCCCCTTCTCGTATCGTCGCGCGATGCGAGATAAGGGATTATACTGGAAAGCGCAGGCTTTTCCGCCGATCGAACGAGCCGAACGGAAATGCCTTGCCAATCCATGTAGGATTGGTATGTTATCGCCCGCACAGGCGGATTGCGGATGGGAGCGGCGGCGTCTAATGGCCCCGTTGACGGTCGGTTACGGGAAATTGATGCGGAAGTTCGTTCAGGCGTTCAGGAGGACTGACTACCGATCATACACGCGACTGCTGCAAGGACCGTCGGGGCGAACTTTACTGACGGTTTTTCTTACCTGACATGTTTTCGTGTCGCGCGTTTCGCGTTCAAGGGAGCTCCTCGATCTCCGCGTATCGGATCGGAAGCGTATAGCGCTTCCCGTCCGCGGCGATCTCGATACCGACGCCTTTCGACAGCCATGCTCGCTCCATCGTTTTAGTTGTATAAAAGACGTGCTCCACCATGGTCTCCTGGCCGGGTTGGAGCAGGAATGGCGTTGCGCCGTTTCGGTCGTCCGCTTTGATTTCAACTCGCTTCAAGCCGTCTTTATTCCGCAGATGGGGATTTAAAAATACGATATAGGCCGCAAACGAAACGTCCTTATCGGTTGGATTCGCGATCACGGCGTGGATCTCGAGCGCTTTCTCTTCGGCGTACCATCTCACCAAGCTTTGCGGCTCGAGCACAAGCGCTTGTTTGGAAGAAGTAAGCGATGGGCCGCAAGCCGAGCAAGATATGAGGAGCAAGCAGAACATCATATAAACGGCACGCTTAAGCATAGTCCACCCCGGTCCACCCCGAATTAACAACGTATATGATTTCCACATAATGGTTAGACGCCTGCCAGGAAGAAAAGTTTCTGCCCGTCATCCTGCCCGCCGAATCAGCGCGCCGTCGGCGGTCCACTATCGCATGAAACTACCAAAAATGGTCATCGCCGTCCTCTATCTATCCGCAGCCCGGATTTTTAAACTGAAGACGACCCATGGATTCGTCTTCATCCAAACTGCATTCATTGGAGGCCGGCTCATGAAATTGTCGTTAAGCATGTGGAGCATGCACCGGACGGTTCGCGCGCAAGGCTGGACGGTGCTGGACTTTTTATCGTTTTGCCGGGCGGAGGGCATCGGGCAAGTCGAGCTGCTCGACGTCTTCTGGAAGGATGTCGAACAGGAGCTGCCCCAAGTCGTCCGCTTCGCCAAGGAGAACGGCATTCGAATCGCCAGCTATGCGGTCGCGAACGACTTCGTCAAAGCGGACGAAAGGGAGCGCGAGGCGGCGCTGAACACGATTCTGAATGCGTTTGCGGTCGCGAAGGCGCTCGGGACGCAGACGATCCGCGTCTTCTCGGGCAATCTGAGCGAAGGATTCACCTTCGATTCGGCGCTGGCGCATATCGTGGCCGGCCTGGGGGCGGCTTCGGCGCTCGCGGATCGGCAGGGCCTGACGTTATGCCTGGAAAACCACGGGCAGCTGGCCGGCACTGGGGCGCAGATGCTTGAGATTTTGAACCGCGTAGATTCCCCCGCGCTGAAGTCGACCTTCGATACGGGCAATTTCCTGCTCGTTGAGGAAGATCCGCTGCGCGCGCTGGACACGCTGCTGCCCCGGATCGGCCACGTCCACGTGAAGGACTTCAAAGAAGATCCGCAAGGCCGCTACCGCTCGCTCGCGGGTAAGAAGTTCGAGGGCACGCCGGCCGGCGGAGGTCTCGTCCGGTTGGATACGATCGTCGAGCGGCTGCGAGAGGCCGGCTACGAAGGGGAGTACGTGCTGGAGTACGAAGGTACGGGAGACGAGGCTGCCGGTATTCGGGCAAGCTTCGAATATTTCAAGTCGATCTCTTAGGATCTACACCGAAGGAGGCTACGGGAATGGGGCGCGAAATGAAGGCCGATATCGTCGTAATCGGAGGCGGCACCGGCGGCGTCGCCGCCGCTTTGGCCGCCGCGCGGGCCGGACGAACGGTCATCCTGACGGAGGAAACGCGCTGGCTCGGCGGGCAGCTGACCAGCCAGGCCGTGCCGCCAGACGAGCATCCGTGGATCGAATCGTTCGGATGCACGGCCAGCTATAGGCAGTTTCGCGACAGCGTGCGGCAGTATTATAGGGAGCACTACCCGTTAACCAGTCAGGCGCGGACGATTCGCCATCTGAATCCCGGCGGCGGCACCGTCAGCCGGCTCTGCCATGAACCGCGCGTCGCAGTCGCCGTCATCGACCAGATGCTCGCGCCGTACGTCGCCGGCGGACGGCTGACCGTGCTGCTGCGCCATACGCCGGTCCGCGCCGAGACGGACGGCGATACGGTCTTCGCGGTCGACGTCCGCAGCGAAGAGACCGGAGATATCGTCCATCTGACCGGCGACCGCTTCCTGGATGCGACCGAATGCGGCGACCTGCTGCCCCTCGCCGGGGTCGAATACGTCACGGGCGCCGAATCCCGGGACGAGACCGGAGAGCCGCATGCGGTGGCCGGCGAGGCGCGACCGCAGGATATGCAGGGCTTCACCTATTGCTTCGCTATGGATTATTTCGAAGGCGAGCATCACGTCATCGACAGGCCCGCGGAGTACGCGTTCTGGCGGGAATACGCGCCCAGCTTCTGGCCGGGCAAGCTGCTTAGCCTGACGGGCGTCCGCCCGGCGACGATGGAGCCGATCGACTATGCGCTGTTCCCGGGAAGCGAGGGATTCTCCCTGTTCGCTTATCGGCAGATCGCGAAGCGCAGCTACCACGAAAACTACATTTATCCGAGCGATATTACGCTGGTCAACTGGCCGCAAAACGACTACTGGCTCGGCTCGATCATCGACGTGCCCGAGGCGGAGCGCTGGCAGCATCTGGCGCGCGCCAAGCAGCTCAGCCTGTCGCTGCTCTACTGGCTGCAGACGGAGGCGCCGCGGCCGGACGGCGGAGCGGGCTATCCCGGCCTGCGCCTGCGGCCGGACGTGGTCGGCACCGAAGACGGCTTGGCCATGTACCCGTACGTCCGGGAATCCCGGCGTATTCGCGCTGCGTTCACCGTCCTCGAGCAGCACGTCGCCGCGGCAAGCCGGCCCGACGGGAAGGCCGAGGCTTTCGCCGACAGCGTAGGCCTCGGCTGCTACCGCATGGCCCTGCACCCGAGCACCGAGGGACAGCCGTACATCGACATCTCCTCGCTGCCTTTTCAGATCCCGCTCGGCGCCTTGCTGCCGGTGCGCATGGACAATCTGCTGGCCGCCGCCAAAAACATCGGCACGACCCATATCACAAAAGGGAGCTACCGCCTGCACCCGGTCGAAAGGAACATCGGCGAAGCCGCTGGCGCATGCGCGGCCTACAGCCTGGAGCGCGGGCTGATGCCGCGCGGCGTGCGGGACGATCCGCAGGAGCTGGCCGCCTTCCAGCGTAGGCTGGCCGATCAAGGCGTGGAGCTGAGCTGGCCGTCCGTTCACGCCGTATAACGCAGCCCAAGTCATCCATCCATCGGAAAGAGGGATCGCTATGAGTCAAGTCGGCATCGGCATCATCGGGCTCGGCACCATCTCCGAGCTCCATCTGAAAGCCTACCAGAACAACCCTGGCGCCAAGCTGGTGGCGGTATGCGACCTGAACGAGGAGCGGGCCCGTGCCAAAGCCGAGAAGTACGGCGTGCCGAACGTTTACACGGATTACCGGGAGATGCTGGCCAATCCGGACGTGCATGCGATCAGCGTCTGCACCTGGAACGACACGCACGCGCTGTTCAGCATCGCGGCGCTCGACGCGGGCAAGCACGTACTGGTCGAGAAGCCGCTGTGCAAAACGGTGGAGGAGGCGCTCGAAGTCGAAGCGGCCGTCCGCCGTTCGGGCAAGCAGCTGCAGGTCGGGTTCGTCCGCAGGTACGGCTCCAACACCGGCGTCGTCCGCTCGTTCATCGAGAGCGGGGAGCTCGGGGAGATTTATTATGCCAAAGCATCCTGCATCCGCCGAGTCGGCAATCCGGGCGGCTGGTTCGGCGACATCGAGCGCTCCGGGGGCGGACCGCTGATCGATGTGGGCGTGCACGTCATCGATCTGTGCTGGTATTTGATGGGCCGCCCGAAGGTGAAGTCGATCAGCGGCAATACGTACGACAAGCTCGGCAACCGCTCCAACGTCCGCAATTTTACCCATTATAAAGCCGCCGATTACAGCCCGGACAACAATACGGTCGAGGACCTGGCCAACGCCATGATCCGCTTCGACAACGGCGCGTCGCTGCTCGTGGACGTCAGCTTCTCCCTGCATGCCAAGGAAGACGAATTGACGGTCAAGCTCTACGGGACCAAGGGCGGCGTGGAGCTCGAGCCGAAGCTCACCTTCGTGCTCGAGAAGCACGACACGATGCTGAATGCGGTGCCGCAGATCGACAGCGTGACGTTCGACTTCGCCTCCGGCTTCCAGGCGGAGATCGACCACTACGTCGCCGTCTGCCGCGGCGAGAGAGAGACGCTGAGCCCGGTGGAGGACGGCGTGGAGATGATGAAAATGCTGTGCGGCGTGTACGAGTCGGGCAAGCTGGGCAGAGAGATCGCGTTCGATTAAACAAACAGACAGACGCGTCTTAGAGAATCGCAGGAGAACCATGTCGGGGCGACTCGGCATGGTTTTCTTCGGCTTAACTTGCAGTGGAGAAAAGAAGCCATTCAAGCTATCCTATTGGATATGAACCGATAGAATGGGGACAAACGTCCGATCATGAATGCGCAGATCATAACCACGAAGCTGTATATCCCCGTGTCCCGGTCCAAGACCGTTCCACGGCCGCGTCTGTTGGAGCGGTTAAACGAAGGTCTGGACCGCAAGCTCACTCTCGTCTCCGCCTCCGCCGGGTTCGGCAAAACGACGCTGGTCGCCGAATGGGCCGCCGGCTGCGGCCATCCCGTCGCTTGGCTTTCCTTGGACGAACGGGATAACGATGCCGCGAGTTTCCTGGCCCATCTTGTCGCCGCGGTGAACAGGATGGCCGAGTCTATCGGAGGAGACGCTGCTCCCCCGCGCATATCGCCGCCATCGTCAACCGACACCGCGCTGACCGTCCTGCTCAATGAGACCGCGGCCTTCCCGGTCCCTTTCGTACTGGTGCTCGACGACTTCCATGTCATTCGCGCGAAGCCGATCGACGATGCGGTCGCCTTCCTGCTTGAGCATCTTCCCCCGCAAATGCACCTCGTCATCGCGACCCGGGAAGATCCGCAGCTGCCGTTAAGCCGGTTGCGCGTACGCGGCGACTTGACCGAGCTGCGCGCTGCGGACCTGCGCTTTTCCGCCGGCGAAGCGGCCGCATTCCTGAGCGAGGCGATGGGCCTGGCGCTATCGGCGGACGATATCTTCGCATTGGAGAGCCGTACCGAAGGCTGGATCGCGGGGCTCCAGCTGGCTGCGCTCTCGATGCGAGGACGCGAGGACATTCCGGCATTCATTCGCGCGTTCACCGGTGACAACCGGTACATTCTCGACTATCTGGTCGATGAGGTTTTGCGCCGTCAACCAGCGCCTATCCGGAATTTCCTGCTGCAAACCTCGATTCTCGAACGGCTGTCCGGACCGCTGTGCGACGCTGTCACCGGCGAAGGGGAAAGCGGCGCGCGCTTGGAAGCGCTGGAGAAGGGTAATTTTTTTGTCGTTCCGCTGGATGACAGGCGCGAGTGGTATCGGTACCATCACCTCTTCGGCGAAGTGCTGGCCGCGCACTTAAAGTCGGATCAGCCGGATCGGGTACCCGAGCTTCATCGGCGTGCGAGCCTGTGGTATGAAATTCACGGCTCGGCGGCCGATGCGATCCGTCACGCCCTGTCGGCAGGCGATGTCGCGCGGGCGGCGGACCTGATCGAGCTTGCCTGGCCGGAGATGCGAAGACTTAGGCAAGGGCTCGCGGTACTGGGCTGGCTGAAGGCGCTGCCGGACGAGCTGGTGCGCCGCAGGCCCGTCCTGAGCGCCGAATTCGCCTGGGCGCTCATGGCCGGCGGGGAGTTCGGGGCCGTCGAGGAGCGCTTTCGGGACGCGGAACGCGGGTTGGAGACAGCCGCGGATATCCACGCGAGCATGGCCGACAGGGTCGTTGTGGATCAAGCGGAATTCGAGCGCCTTCCGGGCACGATCGCCGGCTATCGCGCCGCGCGCGCCCAAGTGCTGGGCGATATTCCGGCAGCGATCCGATATGCGCGGCAGGTCCTCGACCTCGTGCCGGAGGGCGACCGTCTTCGGCGCGGTGCGGCGGCGGCGCTCCTGGGGCTGGCGGCGTGGACGAGCGGCGATCTCGAGACCGCGTACCGGTTGTTCGATGAGGGCATGGCCGGCGTACTGCTGGCCGGAAATATATCGGACGCGATCGGGGGCGCGATCGCCTTGGCCGATATCCGGATCGCGCAAGGCCGGCTGCGCCAAGCGATGAAGGTCTACGAGCGAGGCTTGGCGCTGGCCGAGGAGCATGGCGAGCGTATGTCGCGGGGGGCGATCGATATCTACGTGGCGAAAAGCGAGCTCAGCCGCGAGCGCAACGATCTTCAGGCCGCCGCGAAGCTGCTGCTGACGGGCAAGGAGCTGAACGAGCGCGCCCTTCGCCCGCAGATCGGCTATCGCTGGCACGTCGCCATGGCCCGGCTCGCGGAGGCGAACGAAGACCTGAACGGCGCGCTCGCGTTTCTCCAGGAGGCCGAGCGGCTGTATAGAGGCCATTTTTTCCCCAATGTGCGTCCGGTCCCGGCGATAAAAACGCGGGTTTGGCTCGCGATGGGGCGGCTGGAAGATGCTCTCGATTGGGTGAGGGAGCAGGGACTGTCCGCCGAGGACGAGCTCTCCTATCTGCGCGAATTCGAGCACGTCACGCTCGCTAGGGTGCTCCTGGCGAAGTACATGCACGATCGCACCGACCGCTCGATCAGGCAGGTGTCGGTTCTATTGGAGCGCCTGCTCCAAGCGGCAGAGGAGGGCGGGCGAACGGGGAGCGCGATCGAGATTCTGATCCTGCAGGCGATGGCCCATGATGCCCAAGGCGACCGTTCTGCTGCGCTGGGGCCGCTGGAACGCGCGCTGACCTTTGCGGAAGCGGAAGGCTATGTCCGCGTTTTCGCGGACGAAGGCTCGCCCATGGCCGCCTTGCTTGAAGCTGCCCTGAAGCAGGGAGTCTCCCCGGGTTATATCCGCCGGCTGCTATCCGCGTTCGGCAGTGCCGAGAACGGCGCGACGCACAAGCGGCAGGCGTTAAGCGAGCCGTTGAGCGATCGGGAGCTGGAGGTGCTTCGGCTGTTCCGAACCGAGCTGAACGGACCGGATATCGCCCGCATGCTCCATATCTCTCTGAACACCCTGCGGTCCCATACAAAAAATATATATAGCAAGCTTGAGGTGAACAACCGTCGCGCCGCGGTTCGGCGGGCGGATGAGCTCGAATTGGACTAGCGCGCCTCCCCCTACAGTCCCGTTTTCGGTCGGTTTAGCGACCGCCGCGGGGCTTTTTTGCTGCAAAATCACCACATGTGGTGATGCGTACTCCTCGCGCGAACAGGTATCTTAACCTTAACAGAAGAACGAGGAGACGAATCGATGAACGCGAACCGCACAACTACAGGAAACAACAAGATCACCACCCCCGGCCTCATTCGTTGGTCAGGCGTGGCGGCTATGCTGGCAGGGATCCTCTTTATCGTCATACAGATGATCCATCCGGCCGACGTTCTCTCGTCCGTAACGACCGACGCATGGGCCACAGCCCATTATTTAACCATTCTGATGAGCCTCCTCGCCTTGGCCGGCATCACAGGGATTTACGCCAGGCATGTCGAGAGGGCCGGATGGCTGGGTCTGGCAGGTTATCTCCTGTTCAGCCTCGAGTTTGCGCTTCTCATGGCGCTTACCTTCATCGAAGCTTTTATTTTGCCGCTGCTGGCGACCGACGCGCCGACGATCGTGGAAGGATTCCTGGGGCTCTCAAGCGGAGCGGGCAGCAAGGTTGACCTTGGCGCGCTTGCCGTCGCGGGACCGGTATCGGCGGTCGCGTACTTGCTCGGCGGTCTGCTGTTCGGCATCGCCACGTTCCGCGCCGGCATTCTGTCGCGCGGCGCGGCTGGCTTGCTCGCCTTCGGAGCCGTCGCGTCTCTAGCCGCAGCCGTGCTTCCGCACGAGCTCGGGCGGCTCGCGGCGGTGCCCATGGGCTTGGGGCTGGCCTGGCTGGGTTATTCGCTTTGGTCTGAAAAGCGACAGGCTGCCTAGACGCTTAATGAAGAATAGGAGCCGGCCATCTTCCGCCTGCAGCATCGCTGCAGGCAGAAAATGAACGGCTCCTTTCTCTGGCGCTTTCGCTTGCGTTAAGACTTCGCGCTCTTATACCAATCGTTCGCGCCCTTGGTCATTTCGTCGCCGCCTTGCTCCTTCCATTCGTTCACGAAGGCGTCGTAGTTGGTCAGCGGCTCCGTGCCGGAGATGAAGTTGACCATCCAGTCGACCTGCAGCTGCAGCAGATTCAGCTTGTTTTTGGCCACCTCGGGAATCGGCGGGGCGAGTGCGATCGGGTCTGTGACGATGAGGCCCTCGGCGTTCTTCTGCATGTTTTCGAAATAGGCCTGCAGCGTCGGATCCTTGCGGACGCGTGCCGCCCAGTAGTCGGGGTAATGCGTCTCGTCGACGCCGGTCATCAGGACGCTGGCGTTGCTCAGGTCATCGTTGAACTTCGGCAGGATCGGATAGTACTTGCCGTCCTTGACCTCGTGGTGGACGCCTTCCTTGCCGATCGCGAGCTCTTTGAACACGTCCGGCTGGAGCTTGGCATCGAGCAGCTTCACGGCATCGTCCTTGTGCTTGGCGTACTTCGGCACGACCGCGTACCATGTCGTCCCGCTGGCCGCGAACACCGTCGCCTTGCCTGTCTTGTCCTTCAGATACGGCACGAGCGATACCTTCGCGTTCGGCTCGTTGGCCATAAGCGCGTTGATGGCATTCGGCGCGTTGTACCACGCCAGCTTGAACATCGCGGCCTGGCCGTTGGCGAACTTCTCCATGACCTTGGCGGCCGTGTTGAGCGGCAGCTCAACGTCCAGCAGCCCTTCTGCGTACAGCTTGTTCATGTAGGCCAGAAAGTCCTTCATCTGCGGCGTCTCGATCTGATGTACGAGCGTGCCGTTCTGGTCCACCCAGTCGGTCGTGACGCCGAACGCGGCGGCGATGTCGCCGAGCAGCGAGCTGACCGCCTCTTTGCTGCCGGTGAGCGGGATGACGTTCTTTTTCTCCTTGATCGTCTTCAGCACGGTGTACAGCTCGTCGGTGTTCGTCGGCATCTTAAGGCCCAGCTCATCGAGCCAATCTTGCCGCACAACGAGCTCCTCGCTGACGGCCACGCCCGACCCGGTCTCCGGGATGCCGTAGATTTTACCGTCGATCTTGGCGCTCTCCCACGACTTCTCCGAGATCGCCGTCTTGATGTTGCCGCCGAACTGTTCGATCCGGTCGTCGAGCGGCTCAAGCGCGCCGGTGCTGGCGAGGTTGTAAAACTGCGGCGCGCTCAGCTTCATAAGATCGTAGGGCTCTTTGTTGATGACGAGCAGGTTCAGCTTCTCGTCGGCGTTTTCGGCCGGCAGCATATCGAACTTGATCGGATAACCGGTGAGCGTGGACACGGCCTTCGCCGAGTAGTCCTGGTTCGGGTCGAACCGGCTGTACTGCATCAGCATCCGCAGCTCCGGCTTGTCGCCTTTCCCGCCCGACGACGAGGACGAACCGGCCTCATTGTTCGAATCGTTCCCTCCGCAGGCCGAGACGGCTGTCGCCAGGAGCGCCCCGAGCAGCAACACAGACAACTTTTTGACCATACATTGATCCCCTCCGTTTGATGAATCCGTGGTTTGGCAGTTACTGGCTTGGCAGACGCGAACCTTGGGCACGTTCCCGGCATCACCACCCGCACGTCGTTATGAAAAATGCTGCGCTTGTCTCACTCCTTGACCGAGCCGACCAGCACGCCTTTTACGAAGTATTTCTGGAGAAACGGATATACGAGCAGGATCGGGATCGTCGCGAGCAGCACCGATGCGGCCTGAATGGACTGCGGCGCGGTGTTCATCGCCTGGTCGGGATCCATCGTCGCGTTGCGCAGGAAGTCGCTGGAGGACGCGAGCAGTTCCTTGAGGAACAGCTGCAGCGGCTTCAAGCCCGGATTCGAGATGTAGATCATCGCGTTGAAGTAGTCGTTCCAGAAGTAAACGGCGAAAAATAACGCGATCGTGGCGAGCACCGGCAGCGAGAGCGGCAGATAGATCGCGTAGAGAATTCGGATGTTGCCGGCGCCGTCCAGCTTGGCGGACTCCTCGAGGCTGTCGGGGATGCCCTCGAAGTAATTTTTGATGACGAGCATGTTGAAGACGTTGACCATCGCGGGCAGGAACAGCACCGGCAGCGTATTGACCAGGTGCAGGTTGTGCATCAGCAGGTAGGTCGGGATCAGTCCGCCGCTGAACAGCATCGTGAAGATGAACAGCAGCAGCAGCCACTTGCGGCCGGCGAGTCGCGGCTTGGACAGCGGATAGGCGGTGAGCGTCGTCAGCAGAAGGCTGCATGCGGTGCCGATGAGCGTCAACGTGACCGACGTGCCCAGCGCGTCAAGGAAGGCCGCGTCCTGCAGCACGAAGCGGTACGTGCCGAACTGGAAGCCGACGGGCAGCAGGCCCACGATGCCGGAGACGACGGCTTCCTCGCTGCTGAGCGACTTGGCCAGCAGATTGACGAAGGGCAGCAGGGTCGTGAGCCCGATCAGCGTGAACAGCGTGTAGTTGCAGACGTCGAACAGCTTCTCGGGGCCGGATTTGCGGATCTTGCTCGAACGGCGGGCAGGGGGCCCCGTCAGCGCCGATTTGGTCGTCAGGCTGCTCATGTGCGCTTCTCCTCCTCGTTCACCAGATGCCGCGGCGCAGGTATTTTCGGCTCAAATAGTTGCCGCCGATGATCAGCGCGAAGCCGATGACGGATTCGAACAGGCCGACGGCCGTCGTGAAGCTGTACTCCTGCTTGCCGAGTCCCATCCGGTAGACGTAAGTGCCGATGATATCGGCGGATTTGTAGACGGTCGAGTTGTACATGGCGAGGATCTGTTCGGTATCGCCGGCGAAAATGCTGCCGAGACGCAGGATCAGCATCAGCACGATGATCGGCGCGATGCCGGGCAAGGTGATGTGCCAGATCTGCCGCAGGCGGCTCGCGCCGTCGATCTTGGCCGCCTCGTACAGGCCCGGATCGATGGTCGAGAAGGCGGCGAGGTAGACGATCGTGCTCCAGCCGGTCTCCTTCCAGCCTGCGGTCGCGACGAGCACGCCGCGGAAGTAATCGTTGCTGAGGAAAAAAGGAATCGGGTCGGCGCCGAGCTGGCTGAGCAGCTTGTTGACGAGACCGCCGTTGATCGAGAGCAGGTCGATGAACAGGCCGCTGACGATGATCCACGACAGGAAGTGGGGAAGATAGACGACGGTCTGGACCGATTTGCGAAAAGCCATGTTCTTCAATTCGTTCAGCAGAATGGCGGCGACGATCGGCAGCGGAAACAAAAAGACGAGCTTCAGCAGGCTGATCGCAATGGTGTTGACGAATACGTGGAGGAAGTCGTCGGACGTGAACAGCCTTCTGAAGTTGTCCAATCCGACCCATTCGCTGCCGGACATCCCGTCGAAGATGCGAAAGTCCTGGAAGGCGATCAAAATGCCGTACATCGGCACGTACTTGAACAACAGCAAGACGGCGATTCCCGGCACCAGCAGCAAGTACAAGTCCCAATCGGCACGAATGCGGCCGCGATTGGAGCGGCGAGCCGGCGCGGACGCGGCGGAGTTGCGGTTGCGGGAAGCCATACAATTCCCCCTCTCGGCAAGCTTGTAATCGTTTGCGTTGCCTTTAAGTGTAGGGGAGAACGCGGGGTCTTTATAGGCGAGAGCGATGACCGTTTTTGGTAATTTGATGCCGCATCGGGGGGAGGATGGGGGAGTGAATGGTTGGATAGGAGGAGGAGGAGGAGGAGGAGGTGCTAGCTGGGAACAAATTGCGCTTGAACGCTGACATCCAGGTGAAAGAGGTCTTGGCCAGGAACAAACTGTGATCCGTCGCAGTGCCTCGCGCCGAGGAAGTCCCAACCAGGAACAAACCACGCTTGAACGCGGGCCTCCAGGCGAGAGAAGTCTTCGTCAGGAACAAATCGTGTCCCGTCGCGGCTTCTCATTCCGAAGAAGTCTCAATGGGGAACAAACCGCGCCTCGACGCAGCTCCTCATGCCGCAGAAGTCCCAATGGGGAACAAGCCGCGCTTGCACGAAGACTTCCAGGTGAGAAAAGTCATCGTCAGGAACAAACCGTGCCACGTCGTGGCTCCTCGCGCCGAGGAAGTCCCAATGGGGAACAAGCCGCGCTTGCACGAAGACTTCCAGGTGAAAGAAGTCTTCGTCAGGAACAAATCGTGTCCCGTCGCGGCTCCTCATGCCGAAGAAGTCCCAATGGGGAACAAACCGCCAAGAGTTAGTGTGTTGTGGGAAAAATGCCGCACTTTTGCGCGATAGCCCGGCGACCTGTATAGGAGAAGCGGAGGCGGCAACCGCGCTGCATTATTGCTTCATGCCGCCCGGCGTCACGCCCCAGTATTTGCGGAACACTTTCGTAAAGTAGCTGACGTCGCGGTACCCGACCATGCGCGCGGCATCGTATACTTTGGCCCCTTCGGACAGCGCCGCTTTGGCTCGTTCCATCTTCTGCTCCAGCACGTAAGCGGAGAAGGTCTGGCCCATCTCCTGCTTGAACAGCCGGCTTAGGTAAGAGGAGTTGACGTACAGGCGATCCGCCGCGGTATGCAGTGTCACATCCTGGTCAATCTCGTCGCGCGCGATGTCGAGTAGCGTCTGCACGAAGTGATGGCGGCTCGACTTGCGGCGCTGCGCTTGGTAGGCGGCGATCTCGGCCACGCAGCCCTGAAGCCAGGCGCGGATTTTCTCCTTGGTCGGAAGCTGTGTCGTGTCGAGGAAAAAGGGAAAGCCGTTCTGCATGACGGTCTTGACCGCAAAACCTTGCTTTTGCACGAACCTGACGAGCAGGCTGCCCATATACAGGACGCCTTCGTGAATCTCGTCCGCCGTTCCGGCCGCGCCAAGACTTACGCTCCAGAGTCGCTCGAACGCCAGGTTCGCCGCCTCGGCATCGCCGAGCTCGAGCGCGACTTCGAGCGCTTTCTCGCCGCCTTCGGCGACGGCCGGGAGGACGATCCCGCCAGCCCCGGCCGTCCCCGCGCTTCCGGGAGCCCCGCCAGTCCCTTCATTCCCGGCGCCTCCAGCAGCCCCGCCGGCCCCGACCGTCCCGCCATCCCCGGCGCTCTCGACGATCGGGTCCTCGCGGTACGGAATGACGATGCCCGGCCCATAGACGAGCCGGTCCCGTAGCGCGCGGCCCGCTTCGTCGTACAGCCTGCCGAGCTCGCCGAGCGTGCCCGCCAGGCCGCTGATGCCCGCGCTGCACAGCAGCCGGAACCCGTCGCTCGCGCGGCCGATCAGCTTGTCCAGCAGCGCTTGCGGACCGACCAGCGCCTGCCGGGCATCGGCGCCTGGCGGCAGGACGAAGACGACGGCGAGGCTATCCTGCCCCGCCATGCAGAGCCAGCACGCGTCCTCGGGCAACAGCGACTGCGCCAGCAGGTACACCGAGAAGCGGGCGCGTGCCAGCTCGATCGCCTGCATAGGTTCCGGCGTCCGGTCCGGCGCTTCCTCCAGCGGCTCCGCGTCGACGACGGCCACCGCGAAAGATGCGCCCGATGGCCAAGCGAGCCCGTAATCGGCGGCGAGCCGTTCGGCTTCCCCTTGCGGGACGGATCCCCGCAGCAGCCGCTCCACAAAGCCGGATAGCAGCTGCGGCAAGTGATCTTGCCATTTTCGGCGCAGCAGCTCCGCGTCATAACGCCTGTTGAGCTCCTCGCGAAGCTGGTCTGCCGCGCCGACGACGGCTTCCAGAATCTCGCGGTCTCCCGCAGGCTTCAGCAGATACTGGGAGACGCCCGTCTCAACGGCCTGCTGCGCATAGGCGAAGTTGTCGTGCCCGCTGAGGATGATCGCTTTGACGAAGGCGTCGCGCTCCCGCAGCTTGCGCAAGAGCGTCAGCCCGTCCATCTCCGGCATCTGAACGTCGAGCAGCAAAATATCGGGCTTCTTGCGGTCAAACAGCTCCAGCGCCTCCGCGCCGTTCGCAGCGAGCGCTACCAGCTCGATGCCGTGCTCCTCCCAAGGGATGCCGCCGGCCAGCGACTGCCGCAGGCGGGCTTCGTCTTCTACGATCATGAGATTCATCCGAATTCCTCCTTTGCGCTAAGCGGGCTCTCTTGGTCCAGGGAAGCCCGGGCGTAGATGTCGCTTCGACATCTCGCGAGCGGCAGCGTTATTTGGACCGTCGTCCCCTGGCCTTCGACGCTGTCCACGGTCATATCCGCGTCAGGCCCATAGCAAAGCCGAATGCGCGTCATCACGTTGCGCAGGCCGAACAGGTCGGCGGTCTCCTCCTGCAGCAGCGACAGCGAACGGACGTTGCGCCGCTTGATGCGCTCCAGCTCTCCGCGAATGTACGCGAGCCGCTCTGGCGGGATGCCTTTGCCTTTATCTATCACCTCAAGCGTGAGCCACGCCCCGTCCGCGCGGCCTGAGACGATCAGCTTGCCGTCCTCCGCCAGCCCTTCCAAGCCGTGCAAGATCGCATTCTCGACGAGCGGCTGCAGGAGCAGCTTCATGATCGGCACCTCGCGCGCCTCCGGTTCGATCCGGTATTCGGCCTCGAAGCTGTCGAGCGTCTTCAGCTGCTGAATGCGCACGTAGTCGTGCAGATGCTCGACGCTCTCCTGAACGGTAATCACGTCTTTTCCTTTGTTCAGGCTGAGTCTGAAAAATTTCGACAAATGGAGCACCATCTCACCGATCTCTTCCGCCTCGTAGTTTTTGGACGTCCAGTAGATCGAATCGAGCGTGTTGTACAGGAAGTGCGGGTTGATCTGCGACTGAAGAAACTTCAATTCGGTCTGGGCCAGGAGCAACTGCTGCTCGTAATGATTTTCGATCAAATGCTTCTGATATTGGGCCATCTGATTGAACGACTTGGTGAGAAATCCGAGCTCGTCCTCGCGCTTGTAATCGATGCTCACGTCCAGGTTGCCGGCGCTGATCTGCTTCATGCCCTTCATCAGCTTCTTGACGGGGGAGGCGATGCCTTTGTGCACCGTCCAGGGAATGACGAAGGCGAGCGCGACGCTTAAAGCGACGATGAGGTACATATAGCCTTGGATTGATTCGGTCTTCCGGAACACTTCGCGCTTCGGCTGGACGATGGTCATCTGCCAATTGGAGTACCCGGAACGGATCGAGACCGACAGCAGGCCTGCGTTATGCCGCCGGGCAGCTTCCGCCGTCTTGGCGCTGCCGTCCCCGACGATCAGGTCGCCGTCCTGTCCGTACAGCGAAACGTAGGCGTTCGGGGACGGCAGCAGCGAGCGGACCATGGCGAGCAATTGGGCTTGGTCCAGCGAGAGCAGAAGCGCGTTGGGCGCCCTGCGCTGGTTGTACAGGTCCATCGAGCGGACGAGCGTCAGGCCGTCGCCGAGCAGCGATTCGCCGTCCGCGGCGGAGGGCTTGAGACCTCCGTTGCCGTGCTGGTAGAAGATGCCCGTGCCGATCCGGCCGAGCGTCCCCGACAGCCACCGGCGTTCGTCGTTCCCGAGCTGCCGCGATCCGTAGCCGGTCGTGAGCAGCGTACGGGAAGCGTCGTGATAGACGGACACCCGCCTGACGAACTGATTGCTCAGCTTGACGGTCGAGAGCTTGTCGAGCAGCTGGGCGAAGCCGATGACGGACGCGGGCGACAGCTTGGCGCCGCTCGCCTTGAGCTGCGCGATCATATCCGCGTCCGTGGCGATGATCGTGGACAGCTGCTCCACGTTCTGAAGCGTCAAGTCGAGGTTGTCCATCGTGGACGACAGCGCCGAGTGCGAGCGCTCGATCGCTTGGTCGTACAGGATGTTCTTGGACTGCTCGATTGCGTACATGCTGATCGCAGCGAGCGGAAGGAGCAGAATGAGAAAATAGCAGGTGAGGCGGAACTGGATGTTCTGGGCGTACAGCCCGCGTACGCCGCGCGCGAGAAGTCGCATGTCAACGCTCCGTTTCAGGCTTGGACTGGCGGTACCATTCGTTCACTTCGCGGGTCATGGCCTCGCCCCCTTGCGCATACCATTGCTTGACGTAGGTATCGAACGCGTTGAGAGGCGCCACGCCCATGATGAGGCTGTCGAATTCGTCCTGCAGCTGCTTAAGCAGCGCATCGGATTGGCCCATGGCCGGCGTCGGCATGCCGGCGAACGCATCGGGCATGACGTGGGCTCCGATGCGTTTCAAATTGTCGTTCAAGCGGAAAGGACCGAGAGAGTCCAGCCGCCGGGCGTTCAGCTCCGGATCGTAATAGTCCGCCAGCGACAGATAGACGCCCCGATATTGATGCATGTCGTGCAGGGCGAAGTCGGTGACCATCTTGCCGTCCTTCATCGTCCACACCTCGTTTTCAAAACCGAGCTTAAGCGTCTTGTAGCCTTCGCCTGCGATGAAGTCGAGCAGCCGGACGGCTCCTGCGGGGTTTGCGCTACCGGCAGGGACGACGTTGTAAGAGCGGATCGGGCTGTTGGCATAGACGCCTTGCTGGCCGCGCGGGCCCGTCGGATAGTCGAGGGCAATCCATTCCGCGTTCGGGTCGCGGTCCATGCTGATCTTGATCGGGCCTCTCGTATCGTACCAGGTCGCCGAATACAGTCCGACTTTTCCCGCTTCGATCTTGTCGGCCAGGCTCGCAGTTTGGTTAAGGGGATACATCGGGTCGAGCAGCCCTTCCCGGTACAGACGCGCGAGGAAGGCGAGACCTTCCTTCGCCTCGGGGAGCACGCTGCCGTAGACGAGCTTGCCGTCCCGTTCGACCCATTGCCCCGGCTGCGTGCCGAACGCTCCGAAGAAAGGGCTTGAGCGTCCCTGCTTCGCGGTCAGGACCAGGCCGTACGTATCGTCGACGCCATTGCCGTCGGGATCGTCCTTCGCGAACGCGCGGATCACCTCGTAATATTCGTCCAGCGTCTTCGGCGGCGCGAGCCCGAGCCGGTCGAGCCAATCCTTGCGCGCGTACATCAGCTCCGTCCCCTTCGCTTCAGCCAGGCTGGGGATGGCGTAGATCTTGCCGTCATAACTCACCTGGTCCCAGAGCGCCTTGGGGATATTGGCGAGCAGATGCTGGCCGTACTCTTGCAGCAGATCGTCGAGCGGGAGGAGATCGCCCTGTCTGGCGTAGTTGTCCATCCACACCTGGCTCGACGCGTTGATCAGGTCGGGGACGCTGCCGGACGCCATGATGACGTTCAGCTTTTCCTCGTAAGCATCCTCCGAAGGCAGCAGGACGTTCACGTCCAGGCCGGTGTTTTTTTCGATATAGTCGAGATACGGATTGCGGTTTTCGTTCATGCCTGCCGGGTAGGTCAAATCCATGCCGTGAATGACGATGGACAAGGCGGACGGGGGAGGGGATGCGACAGGCGTTGCGGGCTGCATATCGGAGCGCAGGCTGCAGCCGCAGACGGCCGTCAGCACAACTGCCAATAGCGATAACGGGATGCCGGACGTGCTCATTGACCTCATTCGTTCCATAGGGCGACTCCTTCCCAGCGGAGATATAAGGGCGAACGCGGCTTTTCATTGGACAGTACGTGTGCATGATTTGTTAAAACTATATCAAATCGCCGAGAAGCGTAAATTAAAATTTTGCTAAGGAAGGGGAGGCGCGCCGTTGGGGAACGGAAATAGGCCGGAGCGGAGTAGCAAATATGAACCTGGATCGCTATCGTGCAAAAGTGCATCATCCCAGAGCGGAACGGTGAAATTATGCGGCCTATCGTGCAAAAGTGCACGATAACCGTCCCCGCCATCCCAACGACCGGCCTACCGCGCAAAAGCGCACAATTTACTCTCAAAACACACCGGATCTCGGCTAGAAAGGGGATCAACCGCGCACTTTTGCGCGGTAGAGCGCCTGGATTCGCCTTTTTGGCTATGTACGGTGCACTTTGCACGATAGGCGAGACGGCGCTGGGCGAGTTGGGAGGCGATCCTGCACTTTTGCACGATAGGCGTCATTACGATGAAAAGCCACCAGGGCATTCGCCCTGGCGGCTTCTCCGATATGCGGGTCCGTTACCCCGCCATATTGTTGTGCGATCCCGTCTTCGAGAAGACCGAGATATGATCGACCTTGCCCGTGGACTTCGGAATGACGAATTTCAGCTGAAACTCCTTGCCGGTCTCGTAGACGTAAATGGTGTCGTCGCCGTTTTTGGTCGTGGACGACGGTTTGCCCAGCGTCTGCTCGATCTGCAGCAGCGTCAGCTTTTGCAGCTTGGCATCGCTCGAGCGGATGTCGAAGAGCTGGCTGCCTTTGTTGTAGCCGAATGCCGCATGGTGCTTGCTGTAGACGGCGTAGAAGCCTTTGCCCGCCATATCGTCCGAGTCGGCCTTGCCCCAATCGTCCCGCACGTCGTCGATGAGCGAATCGTGCGCGACGTACGGGATGCCGGGCGCCTTGCCTTCCTTGGCGAGCTTAAGCAGCTCTTTGATCTGAGCCGCGACTTCGGCCGAAATCTTGGTCGGCGCGGCCGAGGCCGGGGCCGATTCGCCCGCCGGCGCGCTCGCCGACGGGGAGGCCGCGGCATCGGTCCCACTGCCCGCCGAAGCCGAAGGCGAAGCGGGAGCCGATGCGGAAGCGGGAGCAGATGCGGAAGGCGATGCGCCAGTCGCGTTGCTTCCGCCAGACGAGGCCGATCCTGCGGAGTTGCATGCGGCCAGCACGAGCACGCTGGCCAGCGCGAAGCCGTAGGACGCCTTTTTGAATGATACCTTCATGATGCGGGCCTCCTTAGGATAATTGCCTTATTTCAGTTTGGCGACGCCGACGGCGATCTCCTGCATTTTGGCCTTATTCAGCGCGCCGTCCGGGGAGCTGATCGTCACGAACCGGTCGTCGAGCTTAAAGGTGAGCATGTCGGTGTCGGACGGCTTATACCACTTGGCTTGCACGCCGTTCGACAGGGTGACTTTCGTGCTGTCGTAGCCGTCCGAGTAATCGCGAGGCGATACGCCGACCATCATATGAGAAAAGAGGAAATTGACGCCGTCTCCGGTTGCTGCAGCTTGCTTGAAGGCATCGTCGCCGGCCATGAGCGTCGGTGCATAGGCGGTCGTGAAGCCGTCGAATCCGGCGAAGGCGTTCTTGATGGCTTTGAACTGCGCGTCGCTGTAGGAGACGATGGCCAGACCTGCGGTGCTGTCCGCTTGCTTGGCGACGCCGACGGCGATTTTCTCGAGCTGCGCCTTGTTCAGCGCACCGTCCGGGGAGCTGACCGTCACGAAGCGGTCGTCGAGCTTGAAGGTGAGCATGTCGGTGTCGGACGGCTTATACCACTTGGCCTTTGCGCCGTTCGACAGGGTCACGTTCGTGCCTTCGTACTCGAACGAATAGTCGCGAGGGGAGACGTTTACGATCATATGCGAGAAAACGAAGTTTACGCCGTCGCCGGTCGCAGAAGCCTGCTTATACGTATCGTTGGCCGCCATCAGCGTCGGCATATAAGGCGTCGTGAAACCGTCGAATGCCGCGAATGCCGTCTGAATCTCCTTGATCTGCGCCGTGGTATAGCCGATGCTGGCCAGATCCACGGATTGTGGAGGCGTATTCGGCTTATCCGTGGTGATCACGACCTGATTCGTCTTCGGGTCGAAGGTCAGTTGGACGTCCAGGGCGCCGGCCAGCGCGCGAACCGGGAGATACGTCGTGTCGTGGTACGTGATCGGGGTGAGCTTGTTGCCGTTCGCGTCCGTCGGGACGTAAGCGGAGCCGTTGACCTTGATGCCGATGCTGCTGTTTAGATAGGCCGTGATTTTCTGCATGTTCGTGCCTGCATAGACGCCTGCCGCGCCCGTGATCGTCATGCCAAGCACCATCGCGCCGAGTACCGATTTCTTCATCATCTTGTTATTCATGAGTTCCATCTCCTTAAGGGGTTTGTTGGTTTTTAAAATCGATGACTTCCGTGACGGGCAGGTCGCCCTTGCCTGAAGCGGTGACGCCTAGCCGCGTGCCGGAGGGGTTCCAGCTGAGCGGATATTGGGGAAAAGCGTTCGGGACGACGGGCACGACCGTGCCCGAAGCCGCGTCGAACACGTACACGCCGTTCATGCCGCTGCGGTCTTCCGCGTAAACGGCGAAGGCGAGCTTCACGGCATCGGCGGACCAGCTCATGTAGGGGATCAGGTCCCCTTTGCCGATCGCGGCGCCTTGCTGGCGTCCGTCCGCGCCGTAGAGGAGCAGCTGCGCTGCAGCTCCATCTTGGCCGGGGCCCGTCGATACGGCGATCGTGGCGCCGTCCGGCGCAATCTCGAAGCCGGATACGCCTGTGGCGAGCACGGTCGGCTTCGTCGCGGTCCCGTAGGCGAGCGTCTTCAGGTTCTGCGCCTGATCCGTGTAGTAGACGCGGCCGTGCGACGCCGTGAACTTCGTGAACAGTTCGATCTGCGGATCGTCGAGCGTCACCTTCGATACGGTGCCGTCCGTCTTGACGGCCAGGATGTCGCCGCGTCCTTCCATAGAGCCGGCCGCAAGAAGGTACGTGCCTTCGTCGACCCAGCCGCCCGACTCGAGATAGTTGGCGCCCGGGATCTCGGTCATGCCGCCGGTCGCGACGTTTTTGATGAAGTTGCGGGCCGTATATTTATCCTTCCACTGCTGTACGAAGGCGAATTTGCCGTCGGGAGACAGGGTTTCCTTCACAAGTGCAGCCGTGTTGCCTTCCGTTTCGGGCAGCTTTGCGGGCTTGCGGGCGTCGTTCGTCAGATCGACGATCTCGGCCGCATAGCTGAACTTCGCTTCTTCCGTGTCGGTACCCGGCTTTAAGAGCTTCGTCGTCGTGACCCGCAGCGCGTCGTCCGAGAGCCAGGCGTCGATCGCCGCGCCCTCGAAGCGATGGATGCGTTCGATCGCCACGTCGCTGCGCTTCGGCGCGTCCGTCTCCTTGACGACGGTCAGCTTGCGCTTGCCGCCGCCTGCGCCCTGCGCGGCGGACGCATCGTCCGTCTGCCCGGCGCTCGCGCCGGAGGCGACGGGGATCGGCTCGCCGTTTTTGGCGCTGCAGGCTGTCAGTTCGATGGCGAGCATGAGCAATAGCGTGAGCTTAACGGCGATCTCTCCTTTTTTGTTCGGCATGGACAGGTCCTCCTGACTGATGTGGATCTCGCCAGGGAGCAGCTGCGCCGCGGCGCTTCTACCGCGCTGCCCTGCGTCCGTCGTCCCTGTCTTGAGATCAGTATAGAATCGCGATATATCGAAGCCATATCCGGCTTGTATCGAAGTTGTAAACAATTCGCCGCGCCGTTTACGACTCGCGCTTCGGCTCCCGGACCGGCAGCTCGAGCGCGAATCGGGAGCCGTTCGGGCCGGACTCGACCAGCCTGACGGCGCCGCCCTGCTTCTCCGCGAGGCTGCGGACGAGCGACAGCCCGAGTCCGGTGCCGCCGGTGGCGCGAGAGCGGTCGCCGCTGACCGTGTAGAACGGATCGAAGACGCGCGGCTGCGCCTCCGGCGGAATGCCGCGGCCGGTATCGGCGACCTCGACGATCATGCGCGGCGCGCGAGTCGCGCTAGTCTCGCCCGCAGCCAGCCGATTGCTCAGCGCGACCGAGCCGCCCGGGACGTTGTACTTGACCGCGTTGTCGAGCAGGTTCAGTACGATATGCATGAGGTTGTCCGGATCCGCCCAGACGCTGCCTTCCTGGAGATCCAGCGTCAAGCGAATGCCCGCGGCGTCGGCTTTGACCCGGATGCGCTCGGCCGCTTCCTTTAATAAAGGCACGATCGACACCTGCTCCGCCTTCGTCTCGAAGTCGTACACGTCCATCGCGGACAGCTGCAGCGCCTTTTCGACCAATTCGTACAGCCGCGCGGCCTCCGCGCCGATGCGTTCCCTCGCTCTGCCGAGCAGCGCCGGATCGTCCGCGTACATCTCCAGCAGATCCGCATACGCACGAATCGAAGTGAGCGGCGTCTTCAGCTCGTGGCTGATGTTGCCGATGAACTGCTTCTGCTGGCGCTCAAGCTCCGTCAGCCGCGCGATCGCCTCCATGAGCTTGCGCTTCTCATCGTGAAGCTGCGCCACGGATGACGAGATGCTGCCGCTCATGTCGAAGATGCCTTCGGCCAGCTCGCCCAGCTCGTCCCGGCGCTTCACGGGCGCGGCTGACAAGTATTCGCCGCGTCCGATCTGTTGGGCCGCCCGGTTCAGCCGGCGAATGACGCTCACCTGTCGGCGGACGAAGAGATAGCCGACCAGGAAGCCGCCCGCGAGCACCGCGAGTCCCGCGTACAGGAACAGATCGCGGATGCGCTCGTAAAACGCGTTCTGGTCGGCGAGCGACGCGTGAAATTGAACCGTGCCGAGCAACTGGTCGGCATTGTAGAGCGGAGCGAGGTATAAGAGCGCGTCGCCTTCCGTAATATAAGCGGACATCCCCTGTGCGGTATAAGCGAGTGCGTCGGACGCGTCCGTGCGCGGCTGGATCGGCAGCGATGTGCCGGCGATCGCGCCGTCCGTATCGTAGAGCGTGACCGGCATGCCGCTTAGCTCGCCCAGGTCGACGGCCAGCCGCTGTGCGTTTTTCTCCATAAAGGGCTTCGCCTCGACGCGCTCGCCGGTCAGAAAGGCGTCGCGCACGCGCAGATTCGCGGCCTCCGCCTGGCGGGCGAACGTCTGCTCAAGCCGCTCCTTCTGGTCTTCCCGGATGCCGGACAGCACCTGCATGCTGAGCGCGGCGACGATCGCGGCCAACAGCAGCGCGAGCAGCAGCGACTGCTTGCCCTGCAGTCCGATGCGCACGCCCCGGCTCATTCGGACGGCCTGGCGCTCTTGTAGCCGACGCCGAAAACCGTCTGGATGAGGCTCTGCGCTTCGCCGAGCTTGCGCCGCAGCCGCTGGACGTGAATGTCCACCGTCCGCGTTCCTCCCGCAAAGTCCATGTCCCATACCAGCTCCAGCAGCGCCTCACGCGTATACACACGCTCGGGGTTCGCAGCCAGTAGCTTGAGCAGGTCGAATTCCTTCGGCGTCAGGTCGATCGCCTGCCCGTCCACGCGCGCCGTCCGCGCGATCGCGTCGATCGCGAGCGTGCCGAGGCGCACCGTTTCTGCCGCCGCAGGTGCCATCTGGGCTGGCGCGTGATCCTGCATTCTGCGGGCGAGCGCCTTCACGCGAGCGAGCAGCTCGCGGATGTCGAAGGGCTTCGTCATATAATCGTCCGCCCCCAGCTCGAGCCCGAGCACCTTGTCCACGATGTCGTTTTTGACGGTGAGCAGAAGGATCGCGGGACGCTCCCTGCCGTCCAGCTTGCGGCAAACCTCATATCCGCCCATACGCGGCATCATCACGTCCAGCACCATCACGTCCGGCCGCCACGCTTCCACTTTTTCCAACGCGTCGACGCCGTCGACCGCCGTGTCCACCTCATAACCCTCGCGCCCTAGCGCGTAGGCGACCGCCTCCGATATGCTCGCCTCGTCATCTACCACTAACACACGCACCATGCCGGTCCGCCCGCCCTTCCCCGATCGAATTTCTCTAATACCATTCATACCCCTAAACGGGTGGAACATGCAAAAAGGGTGCAAAGCAAGTCAGGTGGGTCGATTTAAAACTAGCATTCGAAGATTTTAATAGGTAGTTTCAGGAAACTAGAGCAATTAAATTTATATATAAATCTGTCGAATTTTTGTTAAACTCTTAACTAGGGTTTAGGAAAAATTTAGATTTCTAGATCTTGTCGGACTGATCGCAAAAATATCAAAAGTCATCGTCTGGAGGATGAATTCGTGGTAATGAAGAAAACGAAGTCCGCCGCGGGCTTGCTGCTGCTCGCCGCAACCCTGGTTGCCGCCCCCGTGAGCGCTGCCAGCGGCGTGACGCTCAACGTCAACGGCTCGAATATCAAGTACGAGGTGTCTCCCGTACTGGTTAACAACACTGTGCTGGTACCGATGAAGGACATTAACGGCACGCTCGGCACGAGCGTTAACTGGGATAATGCTTCACAGACGATTACTGCAGTCAAGGACGGCGTTAAGGTCGTAGTCAAGGTAGGCGAGAACACCGCTACCGTTACGACGGACAGCGGAGTTCAAACCGTCAGTCTGCAAGCGCCGGCACAGGTTACAGACGGTCGCGTACTGATTCCGATCCGCCTGTTCGCAACGGCTTTTGGCGCCGACGTTGGCTGGAACCAGAAAACGCAGACGGTTCAGCTAAGCTTTGGCGGCACCGCTGCTGGCGGTTCAACGGGCACGAAGGGCGAGACCGGCGCGAAAGGCGACAAAGGCGATAAGGGCGATAAAGGAGATAAGGGCGATACGGGGGCAACGGGCGCTGCCGGCTTGAAAGGCGCGGATGGGGTAGGTCTGAATGTGGCCGTCGATTATAGCGCGTCGGCCGCTGCAAGCTATGCGCAGTACCAAATCGTGCTGTATGACGGTTCGGTCTACATTGTGTTGAAAGCAGCACCCGTAGGCAAACCCGATACCTCGGCAGATTATAAGCTGATCGTGGCCAAGGGTGCCAAAGGCGATAAAGGGGATAAAGGCGACAAGGGCGATTCAGGCGAAAAGGGTGACCCAGGCACGCCCGGTCAGAATGGTGTCAAGGGCGATCCAGGCGAGAAAGGTGACGTCGGAACGCCCGGTCAGAAAGGCGACAAGGGCAATCCAGGCGAGAAGGGTGATCCTGGCACGCCCGGTCAGAAAGGCGACAAGGGCGATAAAGGCGAGACTGGCCCACAAGGCGCCAAGGGAGATACTGGCTCGGCAGGCGCGAAGGGCGATAAAGGCGACACGGGCGCAAAAGGTGACCAAGGCGACGTAGGCCCTGTCGGTCCTGCCGGTCCGACAGGCGCGAAAGGCGACACGGGCGCGAAGGGCGATCAAGGCGACGTAGGCCCTGCGGGTCCTGTCGGCCCGACCGGCGCGAAAGGGGATAAGGGCGACACTGGCGCAACCGGTGCTACCGGAGCGACTGGCGCGAAAGGGGCTGACGGCGCGGGCTTTGAAGGCGTAGAGGCATTCAACGCGGTGCAAGCTCCGTTGTATCCGAAATACCGAGTGGTAACTTATAATGGATCCACATATGTTGCACTGGTTGCAGGGCCAACAGGAACGCCGGATGCTTCTCCTGAATATCTGCTCATCGCAGCCAAAGGCGCGGATGGCGCCCAAGGCCCTGCCGGACCTGCTGGGGCAACCGGCCCGCAAGGCCCGAAGGGTGACAAAGGCGATACTGGCGCCCCAGGCTCTTCCGGCGCAGATACTATTATCCCCTACGCCTCCGGCCTGCCAGTAATGGTGACGACCATAGCGGGGGGACTTCAAGGCACGAGTGCATTGATCGGATTCGGCAACTCTGCCTCGGGAGTCCCTCTATTCGGCGGGAATATCGATCTCACAGGCGGACCAGGTACATTGTTGAACTTCGGCTTCAGTATGCCAAGAGACGGTACGATCACTTCAATCAGTGCTTTTTTTACCAACACTGCGGCGCTTTCTCTCGTCGGTACAACTGTAACCATTACCGCCCAGCTGTACTCGTCTTCAACGCCTAATAATGTATTCACGCCGATTCCTGGCGCAATGGTAACCCTGGCTCCTGGTTACTCAGGCGTACTGGCTTTAGGGTCAGTTACGACCGGAATCACGACGGGGCTCTCGATTCCCGTGACGACGCAGACACGTCTACTTATGGTCTATACGGCTACAGCAGCTGGCCTGAGCCTGGTAAATACCATACAAGGCTATGCTAGTGCAGGCGTGGCTGTTCGATAACATCTGAGTCTTGAATCCACCGACAGTCCTGCTTCCGCAGGGCTGTCTTTTTACACGATTGGCGCCGCTTGATCCGCCCCCCGGAACATGCTAGGCTCATAAGCAACGTACAGACAGAGACGAAGTGGAGGAATCGACGATGACGGACACCTTTGCGAGGACGGCGGCCGAGCGGGAGCGACTCGCGCTGATCGGAGAGATGGCGGATTCGTTCAAGCCGCTGGCCCAGGCCGTCGACGAGGCGGGCGGGTTCGCCTTCGAATCGGCGGAGAGGCTTAGGGCGTCGGGCTACACGACCTGGGCGGTGCCGGAGGCGTACGGCGGCGCGGGCATGTCGGTCTACGAGCTTGTCCTCTATCAGGAGCGGATCGCCATGGGCGACCCGGCGCTGGCGCTGGCGATCGGCTGGCATATGGGTACGGTCGGCGATTTGGCCGCCAAGAAGTCGTGGAGCGAGGACAAACTGGCACCGTTTCTGCAGGCGATTGCGGCGGGCAAGCTTATGAATCGCGCGGCAACGGAAAAAGGAACGGGCAGCCCGACGCGGGGCGGCAAAATGCAGACGACGGCCGAGCCGCATGGTGACGGGTATATGGTACGGGGACGCAAGACGTTCACGTCGCTCGCACCGGTGCTGGACCTGGTCGTCGTCAACACGACCCTGATCGAAGGGGATACGGAAGGGCCGGCCGACTTCCTGATCCCGATGGATGTGCCCGGCGTCTCCGTCGATCCGGTCTGGAACATGATGGGCATGCGCGGCACGGGCAGCCACGATCTCGTGCTGGACGAAGTCGTTCTGCCGGCCGAGGCGCTCGTCTACCGCGCGACCGCAGGCAAGCGCGCGGGGCAGGCCAACCCGCATCTGCTCCACGTGCCGGCCTGCTATCTCGGGGCTGCGCGCGCGGCGCGCGAAGAGGCACTCAATTTCGCAGCCTCGTACCAGCCCAATACGCTCGACCGGCCGATCATTCATCTGCCGCATATCGGCGCGCTCATCGGCGAGATCGACGTCGAGCTGGCGGCTGCGCGGCATTTTATGTATAGCGTCGCCTCGAAGTGGGAGCACGTCGTCGCCGACGAAGCCGCCGGCATCGCCGAGCTCGGCGCGGTCAAGGTCTTCGCGATCCGGACCGCGCTCTCCGTCGCCGACAAGGCGCTTCGCATCGCCGGCGCGCACGGGCTGGCCCAGACGCATCCGCTGCAGCGGCTTTTCCGCGACATCCGGTTCGGACTGTCCAATCCGCCGATGGAGGATTCAGTGCTGCGGTTGTACCACCAGCGCGCGATTCAGGAGACGACGCTTCCTTAACGACAGGGTCTGCTCTAATCCGAGAAAGCGATCGCGTTAAAGCTTTCCATGCCGATTCGCGTCGCTTCGGACGTGCAGAATAAAAATAAAGTATAAACGAGTTCGTTGGACGATGGATTAGGCACATTGTAGTCGGATGCGATAATCGTGACGACTTGTATCGGCGATACGGTGTTGCCGGTTCCGTAGAGCGCGTAGGCGACCGGCGTGCCCGTCAAGTCCGTCCCGCGTACGATGGCGATCGTCGTGACCGTATCGGGCGTTAAAGGTTCGGGCAGACGAAGCTCGGCGATAGCCGAGAACTGTACTCTGATGTTGCCGCTCGCCCCGGCGGTATTCAGGCCGACGACTCCGATCGGCGTAATCGTGTTCGCCGGCAGTATCGTCGTCGAACCAAGGTCGGAATAGCTTTTATTTTGCGAGGTTCTGGCATCCAATAGACGCGTCATGAAGTTACTCCTCCTTTGCTGAGTTGCACGATATGGTATGTGCGACCGCAAGGGATGGCTTGTGCATATCGTACGAACGGCGGAAAAATAGACTGAGTGGACGAAGCGGAGACGAGCGGAACGCGCGAATGAGTAAGCTGCAGTCGCACATCAAGCCAGCTTGCCGGCTTTGACATACCAGGCCGCTCCGAGCAGGGCGATGCCGGTCAGGATAAAGATGAAGGGAATGCCGGTCCAGCCGCCGAGCAGACCGCCGAGCAGCGGTCCTGCGACGATGCCGAACTGGCTGGCCGACTGGCTCAGGCTGACCGCGCGCCCGCGAAAATCCTTGTCGGCGTACTGGACGACGAGCGCGTTCATGGCGGGATAAACGGCCGCGAAGAAAAGCCCGTAGCCGAAGCGAAGCAGCGCGAAGCCGGCGATATTCTGCACGAAGGCCTGCAGCAAGCTGCCGATGCCGCCGCCCAGCAGTCCGATGAACAGCGTTTTGCTGTACCCGATTCTCCCGCCTGCTTTTCCCCAGTAAGGCCCCATGATCACCGTCGCCGCGCCGACGGCGGAGAAGACGATGCCCGAGCTAAGTGCGGCGTCTTTGGCGGCGGCGCCGATCCGCACGACGTATATCGTCAGCAGCGGTTCTATAATGAGCACTGATGTCGACACCGTCAGAATTAGCGCGTAGACGGCGGGCAGACCGGGCGTGGCGGCGGCGCGGCGGATGTCCTGCAGGACGCTCTGGCGAACCGGAGCGCGGCGCTCACGAACTTCCTTGACCGCCAGCACGAGGGCCGCGGCGATCAGCGTGATGATGCCCGACGCGATAAAGCAGCCCCGCAGGCCTACCCCATGCGCAAGCGCGCCTCCCGCCAGGGGTCCGAGGATGCTGCCGGCGGCCGTCGAAGTCGAGATGACGCCGAGGGCGTAGCCGACGTGCTTTTCGGGCGTGCGGGAGCCGACCAGCGTCAAGGCGGCGGGGCTGAAGCCGGCCATCAACCCTTGAAAGATCCGGACGAGGATAAACGAGAACGGGTCGTATACGAAGTAGTTGGCGAGATGCGCGAGTCCGAGGCCTACGCCGGAGCGCACGAGCATCGGCTTGCTGCCGAACCGATCGGCGAGCGAGCCCCAGAAGGGCGCGCACAGGCCGCTGATCAGGAAGCTGATCGAGATGGAGATGCCGGACCAGGCCTCCAGTCCGCGGCCGATGCCAAGATCGTGTTCGAGGAACAGCGGGAAAAAGGGGACGGACAGCGTATAAGCGAGATGGTTCAGAAATAAGCCGATCCATAGAATGTATAAGTTGCGTTTCCAATCGGGCACCGGGCCGCCTCCTGTTCGTGTGCGTCCCCGGCGCCTTTTTGCGCCGTCAGGACGTTGGACGTTCGGCCAGCGTCAGGGCCAGGAATAGCTTGCCGGCTTGCAGCAGCGCGCGCTCGTCGATATCGAAGCGGGGATGATGGTGCGGAAAATGAGTGCGTTCGTCCGCATTTCGCGCGCCGACATGGATAAACGCGCCCGGCCGCTGCTCCAGGTAGTAGGCGAAGTCCTCAGCGCCCATGACCGGTTCGAGCGCGATGAACGCCTCTTCGCCCAGCGCCTCTGCGATGGCCTGGCGGGCGGTCTCGGTTTTATTCGGATCGTTGACGAGCGGCGGATAGCCGTTCGCGTATCCGATCTCGCAGCGCGCGCCGCCGGCTGCGCTGATGCCTTCCGCAATCGCGCGCACGTCCGCCTCGATCTTCGCGCGCAGCGCCGGATCGAAGGTGCGCACGGTGCCTTCGATCTCGGCGACGCCCGCGATGACGTTAAAGGCCGTTCCGGCGCGAAACACGCCGACCGACACGACGGCGGACGCGAGCGGATTCACCCGGCGGCTGACGATCTGCTGCAGGCCGCCGACGATCTGGCTGCCGATGACGAGGGCGTCGACCGTGTCGTGGGGCCGCGCGCCGTGGCCGCCTTTGCCGATGACTTTGATCTTGAAGGCGTCGACCGCGGCCATCGCCGGGCCGGCGCGAAGACCGGCGCGGCCGAGCGGGATCTCCGAGGAGAGATGGATGCCGTAAACCTCGTCCACGCCGTCCAGGCAGCCGTCCTCGATCATGAACCGGGCGCCGCCCGGCGGCATCTCCTCCGCGTGCTGGAACAGGAGCACGATATTGCCCGCCAGCTCGTGGCGGTGCGCCTGCAGCACGCGCGCGACGCCAAGCAGCACGGCCGTGCGGCCGTCGTGGCCGCAGGCGTGCATCGCGCCGTCCGCCGTGGAGCGGTAGGGCGCGTCCTTCTCGTCCTGGATCGGCAAGGCGTCGAAGTCGGCGCGCAACGCCAACGTCGGGCCGGGACGCCCGCCGCGGATATAGCCCACTACGCCGCCGCCCGGCAAACTATCCGTGCCTTCTTTAGCGAGATCAAGCTCCTCCCGCCAGCCTACGCCCGTTCGCGTCTCGATTCCGAATTCCCGCAGCTTGTCCGCGACGAACGCCGGCGTGCGCCGCTCGGAGAACGAGACCTCGGGATGCCGGTGCAGTTCCCGTCGCCAGCCGACGATCTCCGTTTCCGCGCTCGCCAGCTCCTCGTACAGCCGATCCAGTAGACTCATATGAAAATCCTCCTTTGAAGTAAATCGCTCGTTTCGTCTACTTTCCCACTTTAACCGGCCTCTCTGCAAATTAGTTTTGTCGCTTGCACCTCGGTGCCGTTGAGAGGTGCCGCTCCTGCGGCGGATTCATCGCTTGCAGCGCTCGTCAGCGCCGAACGCGTCTCTCCAGCGGTGCTTTTCTCGCTTGCAGCGCCCAGTCGCCTACTGCAGCGAATAATGGCAGGCGACCGAGCGATCGCCGTCCAGCGGCAGCAGGTCGGGCGATTCTGACCGGCATCTGTCCGTCGCGAACGGGCAGCGGGTGTGGAATCTGCAGCCTGCAGGCGGACGCGCCGGGGACGGGATCTCGCCGCGGATGGCGGCGGGCTCGGTCCGAAGCCCCGGATCCGGGTGCGGAATCGAGTCGATGAGCGCTCGCGTATAGGGATGGGCCGGACGCCGGAACAGCTCGCGGCTCGGCGCAATCTCTACGATCCTGCCCAGGTACAGGACGGCGATCCGGTCCGAGATATGGCGGACGACGTGCAGGCCGTGCGCGATAAACAGGTAGGTCAGCCCCAACTTCTGCTGCAGGTCCTGCATCAGGTTGACGACCTG
>NZ_JAGXJW010000316.1 GCF_019091135.1 Cohnella sp. GbtcB17
ACCATCGACATCATATCGACATATTCTCCCAAAGGAATGTGCATGACAGACGCGTGTACAATGGTAATAAATCCATTCCTATGTTGACAAACAATCGACATAGTATCGACATTCAATCGACAAACACACAGTGCATGCGTTTCATGTTTTACTGTTACACATTTAATGTTAATAAATTTTACCTACGTTCCCAACAACCCTTCCCAACCATGTCAGACATGTGTTCTATCGATATGCTATCGACATGACGTCGACATT
>NZ_JAGXJW010000317.1 GCF_019091135.1 Cohnella sp. GbtcB17
GGGTTTACTTTATTTATATGAATTCAGTTAGATTGAAATAGAAAGGCATAGGAGAAAGGCGGAGGCGGACAGGACACCCATAAGAATGGAACTAAAAGCAAAGAATTCCATAAGTATAAGAAACATATTCCAAATTCTCCGAGAAGTAGTGGTCCAAGTCGAGTATCCTCTTTTGTTGAATAAGGTCTGTATTTGTTGACTAAGGTATAGGAGCCTATATAGGGTAGAAAACCAATGATCTAAAGTCAGGTGGTGTTG
>NZ_JAGXJW010000318.1 GCF_019091135.1 Cohnella sp. GbtcB17
AACATCACGTATGTGATGCTCGTCATGCTGGAGAGGCTGACTGCCGTCGAGCGCGCGGTTTTCCTGCTTCGCGAGACGCTCGACTTCAACTATGGTGAAATCGCGGACATCGTTCAGAAGTCCGAAGCGAATTGCCGCAAAATTTTGAGCAGGGCAAAGGAAAAGCTTCAAGGATCGGCCGAAGAAGACGGCGGCGCGGAAGCGATCGATCCCATGCGGCGCAACGAGGAACAAGCATGGGCTATCGCCAAGGCGTT
>NZ_JAGXJW010000319.1 GCF_019091135.1 Cohnella sp. GbtcB17
TTGCAAATCTCTGCTCCCAATCCTGAGGAGCTTGAGGTGATTTTCATGTCTGCCACCCTGAAACCTTCATGGCCTTTGCCGTATCCACGGGGATTTAGGGGATTTTGACCTCCCCGACCGCCTCCGACCTCGACTCTGTTACCCTGACTCCTTGTATTTTGCTAGGCATCCATTTAATAGGACTTAGCTTGCAAACCCATAAGTTATGTAGATCAAACAACGATCACATAAATTCTATGTACCGCACTTATTGATTT
>NZ_JAGXJW010000320.1 GCF_019091135.1 Cohnella sp. GbtcB17
TATTCAAGTTGTCGTCTTGTCTAGTAGTGTCTTGGCCTCTTTGTCGTAGTTGCTTGTTTCTACTAAGCTTGGCGGAGATTAAACTACCCCAAGAGATTCATTCCTACTACTCGGGTGTTGCCTTAGCCGAAGACTCTATCCTCTTATTGAAGCAAGGGGAGGTACAAAGTATAGAAGGCTAATAGGTGTGAAATAGAGGTTTAGGTTCAGTAAAGGCAGACTCCCTTTTGGTTGGAGCTAAGAGAAAGTAATGTAAT
>NZ_JAGXJW010000321.1 GCF_019091135.1 Cohnella sp. GbtcB17
TACGCTGCAGCCATTCCGGCAGCCATTCGAGCGGGATCATCCCGCCGGCCAAAATCGCCGATGCCGTAAGGTTGATCCAATACAGCCATCTCGATTCGGTCGACCATAACGCCAATGACCCGATCAAATAATTGATGCAGATGTTGATGTAAGCGGCGAGGATAACGGCCGCGGCTGTGATGATCCAAGTTCCGGGGTGCGACGGTATGACGAGAGGCAGCGTCAAAGCGTAAAGCGCGAAGAGCGGAACCGCTTT
>NZ_JAGXJW010000322.1 GCF_019091135.1 Cohnella sp. GbtcB17
AGGGCACTTTAGTCTTTTGTAATTATCTAACAACCTATGCAAATATGTAGGGATTTAAACTGTAATCTAGGGTTTAGGCCTCCTATATAAAGGCCTTAACCATAGCCTTGAAACCTAAGTCACTAAGCCTCCAAATCTCTCTAAGTCAGAAACCCTAGCCTCTCTTTTTCTTTCTCTCTCTCTGCTACACGCCCCTAGGGGCTCTCTCCTCTCTTCATCTCTCACACGCCTCTAAGGCAATTTCACTCTTACATTT
>NZ_JAGXJW010000323.1 GCF_019091135.1 Cohnella sp. GbtcB17
GCGGTCGATTTGGCGGTCATCGTCGTGAAGGCTCAATTGATCGAATCGATCTTGCAGCAATGCGAACAGAAAAAGGTCAGCGCGGTTTTGATTATAAGTGCCGGCTTTAAAGAGCAGGGAACTGTGGAAGGCATCGAACGGGAACGGCTGCTGGTCGAGTGGTCTTCGCGTACCGGTATCCCCGTCTGTGGTCCGAATTGTCTTGGCATCGGCAGCAGCGCCATTCACATGTGGGCCCCGGCGGCCTCCTCCATCG
>NZ_JAGXJW010000324.1 GCF_019091135.1 Cohnella sp. GbtcB17
CGGTCGAGGGCTTATCCTACGGTTTGCTTCAAGCAGACCAGCGGCAAGCCGCACAGGTGAAGAGAATTTCTAGCGCAGGTTCGTTTCGCATCCGGTTTTCAGGGCGCAAGCTCTGTAAAGCTGCAAAGCTGGTTGGCACACGCCAAACAGTAGGTCTGGTGGTCATGGCGGAGGGGTCCCACGCGTACCCATCTCGAACACGACCGTTAAGCCCTCCAGCGCCGATGGTACTTGGACCGCAGGGTCCTGGGAGAG
>NZ_JAGXJW010000325.1 GCF_019091135.1 Cohnella sp. GbtcB17
CGGCGTTCAAGGTCCGGCCCGGCACGCGGGCGGCACGGTCCCCGGTTACGGCGATAGCGGACCGAAATGTGTCATGGCGATAAGCGACAGCCCCGCGGGGCCTTTTACCGATCCCGTCATGTGCGACTGGCCGGCGGCCAATGCGGCAGGCGCGTTCGACCCTTCCGCACTCGTCGACGAGCAAGCGGGCGGGTCGGTACGCGGATACGCCCTCTGGGGGTGGGATCACGCCCGCGAACCCGGCGACCGGGGCGC
>NZ_JAGXJW010000033.1:0-36016 GCF_019091135.1 Cohnella sp. GbtcB17
GAGCGAGCTGATCGTGATGCCCGAGTAGCAGAGCGTATCCGCGATATAAATGTTGCGGAACGTGTTCGCATACCCGCCGTACACCGCGAGACCGGCCGCGCGCCAGGTGAGGATGGACGTCAGGTTTTCGAAAATGTTGTCCTTCTCGTCCGCGCCGCCCGCATCGATCGCCGAGAACAACGCGATGCTGTCGTCGCCGGTCGCGCGCGCCTCGTTGTTGGAGATCAGATTGTTCGTGCTGCCGTTGGTCATGTTGATGCCGTCGGCGAACGTGTTGCGGATGCGCGAGTTTTTGATCGTCACGTAGTCCGTGTTCGCGCCCCAGTACATGCATACCATGTGCTCGGTCCAGATGTTGTCGATCGTCATGTTGGCGTCGTTCGAGAAGTCGTACACCTTGCCCGGCCCGACGATGCGGGACGTGGAGTTGCCGAAGAAGGCGAAGATGGCAAAAGAAGAGCCGTTCGCCGTGGACGTCGCCGAGAAGCCGATGTCGGTATTGGTCTGGTTCGACGGTGCGACGAAGCGCGTATACCATGGGCCGGCGCCGATTACCTTGATCGGCTTGCCATATACTTGGAACTTATTTGACGTCGTGTACGTGCCTGGCGGCAGGTAGACGCCGACGTACGTGCCGGTCGTGTCCATCCGCGCTTTGTCGAGCGCGTTCTGCACGCCCGGGTGCGTGAAGCCCGCCGGCCCGACGTACTTGGCCGGGTCGGGATTGGCGACCGGCGACACCTGCTCGAGGCTGATGAAGTCGATGGCGTAGCTCGTCGTGTTGGCCGCGTCCTTCTGAAGGCGGATCGTGCTGCCGGCCGGGATCGTCGTATCGAACATCAGGTTCGCCTCGTCATAAATGTGGCGCGGCGCGCCGGAGCCCGGGCTGTTGCCCGGCGCGGTCTCGGAGCCGTCCAGCCAGGCGTACTTGGACGACAGGTCGATCGCCTTGGCGAACGTGCCATTGACGTAGACGTTCAGCGTCGCGTTGATGCCGTCGCCGCCCGGCGCATCGGGGATGGAGAAGCGGGCGACGAGCGTATTGGTGCTCGCCTTGGTCGTGAACTGTACGTAGCTGCCGGTCGAATTCAGCGTGACCGCCTTGCGGCCGGATGCTTCGCCGGCGAGGTCGCCGATATTGCGGTTCGGCCCGACGACGGCTGCGCCGCCGCCGATCGTGCCGTCCTCGGCCACGTACATGTCGGACGGCACGTTTGCGCCGCGTCCGACGAACAGCGGCTGCGTGGACACGTTGTTCGCCTGCTTGACCGGCAGCTCATTGCCGTCGGCTGCGATCTGGATTTTGACGTTGTATTTGCCGTTCGCCGCGGTCCAGCTGCCGAGCGCAAGAGACGGGCTGGATGCGCCCGCGGTGAGCGTGCCGGTGTAGCTGGCGGTCAGCGTCTTCACGACTGCATTGGTCGTGGCGTCCGTCAGCGTCAGCGTGACCGCGTGCGCGCCGGAGGCCGATGCGATCGTGCCCTGATTTTTCAGGATGACGGAGAAGTTGGTCGCATTGCCCGCAGCCGGATTGCTCGGGCTCCAGCTGACCGACGTGGCGACCAGGTCCGAGCTCTGAACCGGGCTGACCGTCAGGTTGGAAGCGGCAGCGTAGCTGTTGTTGTTCTCGTTCTGCTCGATGACGGCGTTGTCTTCGTCGACCTTGGCGGAGACGGCGTAGCTGCCTGCGTCCTTCGTGCCTATGCTAGCCGTAACGTTCGCCTGGGCACCTGCCGCCAGCGCGCCGACATTCGCCGTCCCTACCTTGGTCGTACCGAGGTAGAAGTTGACGGTCGTCGCAGCGGAGGCCAGCGTGCCGGCATTTTTCACGGTTGCCGTCAGGCTGACGCTGTCCGTCTCGACCGGCGCGGCCGGCGTCCAGGACAGGCCCGTCACGGTGAGGTCGGGATTCGGCGCAGGCACGCCGATCACCTGGAACTCGGCGACCTGTCCGCCCGAAGCGCCCGTGTTCGCCGTGAATTTCAGCTGCACGTCGCTGGCGGTGGCGCTGACCGGGATCGTGACCGTGTTGCCGGTCGCCGGGTTAAACGTATATTGCGCGGACGAGACCAGGTTGTTGAACGAAGTGCCGTTCTGATCGCGGCCCAGCACCTGAATCGTCTGCGTACGCGTCGCCCAGGCGCTGTCCGGATTCAGCTTGACCACGATCTGCGAGACGCTGGCGTTGGCGCCCAGCGAGACGGTCAGCGTGGCCGGATAGCTGTTTGTATTGCTCTCCCAATACGTCGCCGTATTGCCGTCGTTGGCGTTGGCTGCCACATAGGTCCAATTGACCGAAGAGGCGGTAATCGGCTTGCCCTGCGCCAGGTTGGAGCCGGTTGGCGGCGGCGTAGAGGTTGGCGTGGCCGTAGGCGTTGCGGTCGGCGTCGCCGTCGGGGTGGCCGTTGGCGTCGCGGGTGGCGTTGCCGTCGGGGTCGCCGTCGGCGTCGGCGTCGCCGACACCGCGGTCAGCGCGATTTGGTCCAGGTTGACGTTGCCGGAGTCGGTTGTATCGTACTTATAGGCAATCGTGTTGCTGCCCGCGTTCAGCGCAAACGTCTCGGACTGCGTTCCCCAAGTGTCCCAATTGGCGAGATTGGCAAGCGTCGTCTGCTTGACCTTCGCACCGTTTACGTAGACGCTCAGCGTTCTGGCCGCGCCGTTCGCGTTGCCGTACTTGAGCGCGACCGCATAGTTGCCTGCGGCTGCGGCATTGACGGTGAACTGTGTCTGGGCGCCCTGCGTCCAGTAGCCGTCGACAAATCCAGTCCCCGTATACCCCGGGTGGTCCGTGTTCACCTTGGCGCCGCCGGACAGCGCCGCGGCTTCGGCTTCGTATACGTTGTTAGCCGGCGGCGTGACGGTGCCGTACACCTCTAGCTCCGAGACCTGGCCGGCCGGCCAAGCGCTATTAGCCGTGAAGTTGACTTTGACGTAACGCGCGCCGGCTGCGGCGAAGCTGATCGTCACCGTATTGCCGGTCGCCGGGTTAAACGAATACGACGC
Source organism: Cohnella sp. GbtcB17 (assembly GCF_019091135.1). GTDB lineage: Bacteria > Bacillota > Bacilli > Paenibacillales > Paenibacillaceae > Cohnella. The sequence continues at coordinate 3,007 of NZ_JAGXJW010000033.1, forward strand.
AGACGACGCGAGCGTGCTGTATGTCGAATCGTTCAGGCTGCCCTGCACGGACAGTGTCTGCGAGCGCGTGCCCCATCCGGACGGCAGCTTCAACACGACTTGATTGACCGTGGAGGACGCCCCCAGGTCGACCCGGATCCATTGCGGAGATGCATTGTTCGCGCTCTCCCAATAGGTGCCGGCGTTGCCGTCCACGGCATTGCCCGCCTGGTACACATCCGCGTACGAGCTTGCGGTCACCGGTTTGTTGGCCGCCAGATTCGGGCCGTCTGCATAAGCCCTGGATGCTTGAAGCCCGGTCAGGTTGGCAAGCAGTCCGGCCATCAGCGCAAGAGCCAGCAAAGAAGCCGTCCACGGCTTCCGTTTCCCCGTCTGCAGTTTCATGAACATGATCTGCCTCCTCTTATAAATGGATAACGCGACTTTTCCGATCCCTTCCGACTTAAGCCAAGCGGCTGATCAGCAACCTCGTTCAAGTTAGTTGCGGCGCCCTCCCTCCCTGGTATGGATGATGCTTCCATATCAAATTATAAGCGCTTACAATAATCGCGACGATGTACATTCCTATGGGATGTGTGTGCGGAATTACGATACAGCCGAGGCGGGCGAGCCGCGACATAAAAAAAGACCCGCCCGCATCATGGCGGACGAGACGGATTGAATGCATGTGACGAACGTTATCGCCTTAAATGGTAAGGCACGGTCGCGATGATGACATCCTTCTGATTGTACAGGTAGGCACGGAGCAGCAGGCTCGACTGATTGTGCAAAATATGCTGCCACCAGTGCTTCGCGATGAACTGCGGGATGAGGACGGTGATATGGTCGGTCTCCGCGGTTTTCCACTCGATCGTATCGATGAACTTCATGATCGGCCGGATGATGCTTCGGTAGCTCGATCTCAGCGTGATGAGCCGAACGCCCGGATCCCAGTCGGCCCACCTTTTCTCCATGCGCTCGATCTCCTCATCGTCGAAGCCGACGTAGACGGCGACCACGTTGTCGGTGAGCGACTTGGCGTAGCTGAGCGAGTTCATGACGACGCGGGTGACGCCGGCGACCGGCACGACGATCGTGCTGCCTTTGATGCACGGCTTTTCCTTCGTCGGATCGATGCGGAGCTCGTCGGCCGTATTGCGGTAGTGGCGCGCGATGGCGAAGAAGGTCCACATGACGATCGGCAGGAAAACGAACACCATCCATACGTGCGTGAACTTGGTGAAAATAAAGATGAGCGTAATGCTGAGCGTCGTGAGCATGCCGATCGTGTTGACCGCGAGGCGCGTCGTCCAGCCCTGCGGGCGCAGCTTGATCCAGCGGACCATCATCCCCAGCTGCGACAGCGTGAACGGGATGAAGACGCCGACCGCGTAGAGCGGGATCAGATTTTCCGTATTGCCGTGGAAAATGATGACCAGCAAGGCCGAGAATACGCCGAGAAAGATGATGCCGTTGGAGTAGCCCAGACGGTCGCCGCGAACCATGAAGGCGTGCGGCATGTATTTGTCCTTGGCCAGCATAAATGCGAGAAGCGGAAACGCGGAATACGCCGTATTCGCCGCAAGGACAAGGATGAGCGCGGTCAGCGCCTGGATGACGTAATAAATGGCGCCCCGCCCGAAGGTCGATTCGGCGATCTGCGAGACGACGGTCTGCTTCTCGTCTGGCGCCACGCCATACCAGTAAGCGAGCAGGCTGATGCCGATGAACATCGCGCCCAGGATCGTGCCCATCATGATCAAGGTCGCTGCGGCGTTGCGCTCGGCAGGCTTTTTGAAGTTGGGGATGGCATTGGACACCGCTTCGACGCCCGTAAGCGCGGAGCAGCCCGAGCTGAACGCCTTGAGGAGCAGGAAAAGGCTGACGTTGGACACCGCGGCGCCGAACTCAGGCACGTGCGCGGGAGCGCCGCCCGTCGCGTACTTGACGATGCCCACGGCGATCAGCACGAAGATGGCGACGACGAACAGGTAGATCGGCGTGGCGAGTACCGAAGCGGACTCGGTCACGCCGCGGAGGTTCATGAGGGTGAGGATCAGTATAATGATGAGCGCGATCAGGACGCGATGTTCGTGCAACGACGGGAAAGCCGACGTGATGGCGTCCGTCCCTGCGGACGAGCTGACCGCGACGGTCAATATATAGTCGACCAGCAGCGAGCCGCCTGCCAGCAGTCCCGTCGAGACGCCGAGATTGTCCTTGGCCACGATGTACGCGCCGCCGCCTGCCGGATAAGCGTATATGGTCTGGCGATAAGACAGAATAAGAATAAATAAAAGTCCGAGCACCGCCAGCGAGATCGGCACCGAGTACCAGACGGCCGCAAAGCCCGCCGCCATGAGCACGAGCAGAATCTGCTCCGTGCCGTACGCGACCGAGGATAAGGCGTCCGACGACAGGACGGCGAGCGCTTTGAATTTCCCGAGCTTCGCGCCTTCGATCTCCGCGCTCTTCATGGGCCTGCCGATCAGTAATCGTTTTACTTTGCTGACCATGGGGTTATCTCCTTTGCTGTTCCGACACCGGTTCGGCGCATCAAAAAAAGCCGCAGGAAAGGATCTCCCGCAGCTTATTCGTACGCGAATAGCGGCGCAGGTTCCTCTTCCGGACGCTTGCGAGGTTAGCTGTCGGATTCGGGCTCGGCAAGCAGCCCTACGCCTGGCATAGCCAAGCGATTCACCCCTGGGCGCGCATGCGCGGCACCCGGTTGGTTCCCCCGTTCCCGCTCCCGCGGGATTCAGCGATTAGGATGTTGAATCACGAATTGAATCATACGTCACGTTCCTTCTCCATGTAAACCGCCGCCGATTGAGATGAAACAGCGCCGCGGGCGGTTAACGCCTCAAGAGAGCGGTTACAAGCAAGCGGCTCTTGCATTATCGCGTTCTGGCACGTTCGGGCGCGATTTCGCGTGATTTATTGCAAATATAGGCAGGGAAGCTTCGGGACGCGGGGACGCGCCAGTGAAAAATGCGGAGCAACGACGATGGTGGCGCTGTAGCAGCGGAATGTGCGGTTACACGGGGCTGAAACGAACTTGGGGTGGCTGTAGCAACGGAAAACACGGTTACAACGGGGCTGGGCGCACTTTGGGCCGCTGTAGCAGCGGATTGTGCGGATGCAGCGGGAAGGTGGCGCTGTAACGATGGAATGTGCGGTTACAACGGGGCTGGAGCGAACTTGGGGGCGCTGTAGCAGCGGAATGCGCGGTTGCAACGGCATGGCACAGGGAGGTAACGTCCACAAGGGAGATGTTCCCATCACATAAAAGAAAAAGCGAAGCGGTCATCCGCTTCGCCATTGCTTTTTTTACTTAGCCCAGAACCACCCGATCGTCAGCCAGCTTGTGGCCGCTGATGCGTTCGAACTCGCCGAGCAGCTTCTGCACGGTCAAGTCCTGCTTGCGCTCGGGCGGGATGTCGAGGATGATGCGGCCCTTGTCCATCATGATGGGCCGGTTGCCCAGACGGATGGCCTGCTCCATGTTGTGTGTGACCATGAGCGTCGTCAGCTTCATGCTGCGGACGATCTCCTCGGTGAGGCGGGTGATCAGCTCCGCGCGAGCCGGATCGAGCGCGGCCGTGTGCTCGTCGAGCAGCAGGATGCCCGGACGCGTGAACGTGGACATCAGCAGGCTGAGCGCCTGCCGCTCGCCGCCCGAGAGCAACCCGACTTTGGCGCGTAGTCTCGCGTCCAGGCCGATGCCGAGACGCTTTAGCTCCTCCTTGAAAAGGGCCCGCTTGCGTCCCGTCACCGCCCAGCCGAACCCTCGCGGCTTGCCGCGCGCATAGGCCATCGACAGATTTTCCTCGATCGTCATGTTAGGCGCCGTGCCCGCCATCGGATCCTGGAATACCCTCCCGATCCACTTGCTGCGCTCGGCCTCGGATTTCGATGCGACGGATTGTCCGCCGATCCGGACATCACCGATATCGGGCTGCATGACGCCCGAGATGATGTTCATCAGCGTCGACTTGCCTGCCCCGTTGCTGCCGATGACCGTGACGAAGTCGCCTTCGTTCAGCTTCAGGTTGATGTCCATGAGCGCGATTTTCTCGTCCGCCGTCCCGGGGTTGAACAGCTTGGATACTTGATTGAGCTCCAGCATCAGATCGCCCCCTTGCCGCGCATGCCGGCCGCCAGCTCTGCCGTGCGCCGTTTGGCTTGCTGCTTCTGCTTAGCCGATCGGCTCACCGTCGGGATGACGAGCGCCAGGATGACGATGACGGCGGTGATCAGCTTAAGGTCAGTCGCCTTCAGATGCAAAAACTCGGCGCGCAAGGCCAGCGCGAAGACGATTCGGTACGCCAGGGAGCCGATCACGACGGCGAGCGTCGCCCAGAAAACGCGCTTCGGCCCGAGCAGCGCTTCCCCGATGATGACGGAGGCGAGCCCGATGACGATCATGCCGATGCCCATGGAGATGTCGGCGGAGCCGCCGTCCTGCGCGATCAGCGCGCCGGACAGCGCGACGAGACCGTTGGACAGACTGACGCCGAGGATCGTCGTCAGGTCCGTGTTGGAGCCGAAGCTGCGGATCATGCGCTTGTTGTCCCCGGTCGCGCGAAGCGCGAGCCCGAGATCCGTGTGCAGAAACGCGTCGAGCAGCAGCTTGACGACGATCGCGACGACGAGCAGGACGGCGATGTACGCGAGGCGGAAATCGTGCCACTCATGCGAAGCGACGCCGGAGAACAGCGTGTCCGTATTCAGCAGCGAGATGTTCGGCTTGCCCATGATCCGTATGTTGATCGTGTACAGCGCGATCATCATGATAATGCCCGCGAGCAGGCCGTTGACCTTGCCCTTGGTATGCAGCAGGCCGGTGCAGACGCCCGCCGCCAGACCGCCGCCGAAGGCCGCGAGCGTCGCGAGCCACGGCGCTTGGCCGTGCGAGATCATCACCGCGGCGATGCCGGCTCCCGTCGTGAAGCTGGCGTCTACGGTCAGGTCGGGGAAATCCAGGATGCGATACGTGATGTACACCCCGAGCGCCATCAAGGCATACATGAAGCCAAGCTCGACTGCGCCGGTCAGGGAATGGATCAATGACGACACCTACTCCTATTGGATAATGTTGTTGGTCGGGTCCTGCACCTTGCTCTTCATGTCGTCCGTCACCGTGATGCCTTGCGCTTCGGCGGCCTTCAGGTTCAGGATCAGGTCGAGCTTCTCCTGCATGCCGACCTTCATGTCGCCGATGTTGGCGCCGTTCTTCAGCACTTCGACGGCCATCTGGCCGGCTTGGTAGCCATGGTCGTAATACTTGAAGCCGTAGGTGGCGAATGCGCCCTTCTCGACCGTATCGCGGTCGCTGGAGAAGAACGGCAGGTGGTTGTCGTTGGCCACCTTGATGATGGCGTCGACGCTGCTCACAACCGTGTTGTCCAGCGTGATGAACAGCGCGTCCGCGCGGCCTACGAGCGACTCGGCTGCCTGCTTCACTTCGGACGTGTTCGTGACCGGCGCCTTAACCAGCTCGATATTGTGCTTCTTGAGCTGCTCTTCGGCGTTCTTCGCCATGACGACGGCGTTCGATTCGCCTTCGTTGATGACGAGGCCGACCTTCTTCACGTTCGGAAAATCGGAAGCGATGAAGTCCATCAGCTGCTGCACCGCGACCGGGTTCGTATCGGAGATGCCGGAGATGTTGGCGCCCGGCTTGTCCAGGTTCGTGACCAGCTTGGCGTCGAGCGGATCGGTGACGGCGGCGAACAAAATCGGCGTATTTTTCACGTACTGGGCCAGCGCGACCGCCGACGGCGTCGCGATGCCGAAGACGAGATCGTACTTTTCCGAAGCGATCTTCTGGCCGATCGACAGGTTCGTGTTCTGGTCGCCTTGCGCGTTGTTCAGCGAAATCTTGAGGTTTTTGCCTTCCTCGAGGCCGGCGTCCTTCAGCGCGGCGATGAAGCCTTCGCGCGTCGCGTCCAGCGACGGGTGCTCGACGATCTGCGAGATCGCGATCGAGTAGGTCTTGTCGTCTGCTGGCGCGGATGCGCTTGCGCTCGCGGAAGCGCTGGCCGACGGCGATGCCGACGGGCTGGCCGCTCCGTTATCGTTGTTGGCGTTGCCTTTCGCGCCGCAGCCCGCGGTCGCCAGCATGGCGAGCGAGAGAAGCGCCGATGCCCAAATTCTTTTCTTCATCTTTTCATGGCCCCTTGTCCTGTGAGTTTAAACTACAGTTTAAATGTGAAAGCGTTTATCCGTCAATGAAAGCGCATAACAATCAAAAAGCGGCGCGAGCCGAACCGGCCCGCACCGTCCGCTTATTCGCCGCGGCTTCGCCTTCGCATCGATTCCCGGTACACGGGACTGCGGAAATGGAGAATCGGATCGTCCGTCGGCTCGATGCCCGTTCCCGTGACCGTCGGATCCATCACCAGGCCGTCCGGCTCCGCGATAACATCCGTGACCTCCAGAACACCGGCTTCGATCCGTTCCCGGTCGTCGGGCCAAGGCAGGGTAGGATCGTCCGTCGGATCGCTCTCCCGCCCCAGGACGATATGTAAACGAAAGCGAAACGGCGCTTTCTTTAATCGCTCGGCCGCGTCGCGCTCCAGATAGTCCGCGGGCAGCGACTTCAGCTTTCCGATCGACAGCGACTCGACGCCGATCTCCGGCAGCCACTCGAACTTGGCCGGCCGGCGCTTCCCTTCCCGGTCGACAAGCAGGAAAGCATGGATGGCGTAGTACCGGCAAGTGCCGTAGCTCGCCGGCGGCCGCAGCTTGCCGATATGCGCCATCGCATGACGCGCCTCCGGGAAGTGAGCGGCCAGCTCCGCTGCGGCGGCGATCGCTTCAATGCCGCCTCCCTTCAAACGGTTCGCTTCCTTTATAAGGTCGAGGAACGAAGCCGGCGTCTTGGCGAAAAAAACCGGGACGTTGACGGCCGTCAGCACCGCAGCGTCGCGGTCCGTCGGCATGAAACGGACGGCCATCCCTTTACCCGGCGACAGCAGATCGGAGAGCGAAGGATCGGACGAGCTGCCCGAAAAGCGGACGATCGCCTCCACCTCCCCGCCCCGATCGCTCAAATGTCTCGCGGTCGTAAGCCCGGCCGCCAATCCGCTCGGCTTGAACACGGCACGGCAGCAGATGCCTTTCGAATGAACCCGTCTGTCGCCGGGATGAACGCCCGACAGCCCTTCGAGCTCGTCTACGGTCGGGTTCGTCAGATCGCCCAACGTTTTATCCATCCGTCATTTCCCTCCCCATCGTGGGCAGCCCACCGGTTCAGCGGGCTGCGATTGTTATATTTACCCTGTAGCCGCATCGTTAACCGACACCGTTCAGCCGCGCCGCCCCTTTCCGATCGGTCAAATCAGGCCCGGTAACGGTCAAATTTTTTTTGAACCGCCTTGCTATAGTGAAAGAGCAATTAACTGTATGGAAATGGAGGAAAACGCAACTGTGAGTCAGTCCATGCTATTACCCGTCTATTCTCTGTTAAAGGACAACCTTCGCACGCAGGTATTTGCGGACAGGCTTCAGCTCGGCCAAGCGGCTTGCGACGACTTCGCCGGCAAGCTGCGAGCGCTGCTGGCGGTCGGCCGCAGCGCTCGCGTCGTGTTCGCGGCGGCGCCCTCGCAGAACGAATTTCTCGACGCGCTGGCCGCACAGCCCGATATCGATTGGAGCCGCGTCACCGCCTTCCACATGGACGAGTACCTGGACCTGCCTGCCGACGCTCCGCAGCGGTTCGCGCGATACCTGAACGAGCGGTTGTTCGACAAGGTCCGCCCCGGACGCGTCCATCTCATGAACCCTTGCGAAGACGCGACGAAGGAAGCGCTTCGATACGAGGCGCTTCTCCGCGAAGCCCCGATCGATATCGTCTGTCTCGGCATCGGAGAGAACGGCCACCTGGCCTTCAACGACCCGCCGGTCGCCGACTTTGACGATCCGCACTGGGTCAAAGCCGTCGAGCTCGATACGGATTGCCGGCTTCAGCAGGTCAACGACGGATGCTTCGACTCGCTTGCGCGCGTGCCGACGCATGCGCTGACGATGACCATCCCCGCCTTAATGTCCGCCATGCATGTCCTATGCATCGTGCCCGGACGACGCAAGCGCCAAGCGGTACTCCGCGCAGTCCACGGCCCGATCGAGGAGTCTTGTCCGGCCAGCGCGCTGCGTCGGCACGAAAGCTGCATGCTATACGCGGATACGGACAGCTACGGCTACCGGCGAGCCGATTAAGACGAACCCCGTAAAGGAGGGAATTGATGATAGGAACGGCTGCGGGAAGCCGGGCGCGTGCCATTCCGAACGATACGCGCCGGGCTCTCGCGCCGGATAAAGATTGCCGCAATTTATCCGCATTTTATTTTGAAAGGGAGGCTATCAAAATGAACCAGCGACCGCTGTCCGCGCAGGACGACATCATGGGGGCTTACCTGACGTACATCACGGAGCTTCTCGAAGAGATACGCAGCGAGCCTCGCGACCGCCTGCTGGAGGTGGCCGGCCTGCTGGCCGATCATATCGCGGAGGATAAGCTCGTCTACTTGTACGGCCCCGGCGGACACTCCAATATGAACGCCACGGAAATTTTTTTCCGGGCCGGCGGCTTGATGCACATCAGTGCCATCCTTGACGAAGGCACGATGATCTCCAATGGCGCGCTGCGGTCAATGGCCGTCGAGCGCACGCCGGGCTACGGCAAGCTCGTCATCGAAGACAATCGACTCGGGCCGGGCGACATCCTGATTGTCGCCAACGCCTACGGCATCAATACCGCCTGCATCGATGCAGCGCTGGAGGCGAAGCGCAGAGGCGTCGTCACGATAGCCGTCACGTCGGTCGGCCATGCCGATGCGACCCCCAAAGACCATCCGGCGCGCCATCCTTCCCGGCTTAATTTATACGAAGCTTGCGACTATTACTTGGACAGCAAAGTGAAGCCAGGCGATTCCGCCTTGCCGATCCTGGGGCTGGAGCCGCGGATGGGGTCGACGTCCACGTTCGCCAACGCTTTTCTGCTGAACTCGCTTATGATGACGACTGCCGCGCTTCTTGCGGAAAAAGGGATCGAGGTGCCAGTGTGGCGGAGCGCGAACGCCCCGGGCGGAGACGAATGGAACAACCGGTTCATCGACCGGTTCAAGGGCCGCGTGAGATGGCTCTAGCGACAGGAGCGCCGCTGCCCTCCGCTCCAGGGGACGCCGGCTCGGAAAACATGCGTCTACGCTGTCTACCAACGAATGTTCGGGAGGAATCGTCATGAAGCTAGACCTGATCCCGCAACCGCAATATGTGCGGCTGCTGTCCGAAGACGGAGACGATCATCGGCCGCCGTTGCCCGCCCCTCTGGCCGGCATGCGCGTCAAGCTGCTCATGCCGCAGTCCGACGACAGGCTGCTGCGACTTGCGCGCGAGCTGTTCGGCGAAACGCAAGTCGCAGCAGAGACGTCGCCCGGGACATACGCGCTTCTGTCCGAAGGCCTGCCGCTTCGCCGCGCGGCGGTCGAGCGCCTCGACGGGCATCACGACGGTTATGTGCTGCACATCGGAGACGGCGGCTTGTCGCTGCACGCCCGCGAGGCGACAGGTCTGTACTACGGCCTGAAAACGCTGCTTCAGCTGATGCGCAGATACGCCCCGCTGCCCGCAGTCGAAATTGCCGATTGGGCCGACTTGCCCCTTCGCAGCGACTATTTGGATCTTCGAACGGTTTATCCTGCGTTTCCCAACCTGCTGAAGTATATCGCGGAGATGTCCGATTACAAGCTCAATACGCTTGTCGTCGAATACGAGGACAAGCTGCCGTTCGGCCGCCATGCCTTTCTGCGCCATCCCGAGCTCGCCATGACGGAAGCGGAGCATGCGCTCCTGCTCCGGACCTGCCGCGACCACTACATCGAGGTCATACCGAAGCAGCAGTCGTTCGGTCATCTGGAATTCATTCTCAAGCATCCCGCTTATATCGCGCTTCGCGAAACGCCCGACAGTGTCGGCGAGCTGTGCCCGCACCGCCCGGGCGCGTACGAGATGATGGCGGGCATCCTCGAAGACGTGGCCGCGCTGCACCCGGACAGCCGCTACCTCCACATGGGCTGCGACGAGGTGTGGAGTCTCGGCGAATGCCCGGATTGCCGCGCCTCCGGCATGACGCGAGAGGCTTCCTTCATCGCATTCGTTAATCGGCTCGCCGCCCGCGTCCGCGAGCTCGGCAAGCGGCCGATGATCTGGCACGACATGCTGATGCACGCCTCGCATGAAGAGCTATCCGCGCTCGATCCCGAGGTGACCGTCGTCGTCTGGATCTACGGCGGCCACCGCATGAAGCGGGACGCGCTCGATATGATCGGCAAGCTCAGGCGTGCCGGCTTGTCCGTCATCGGCGCTTCCTCGGTACGCTGCTGGGACGACGAAGGGGACCAGAACTACCCGGTCATCCGCAACCGTGTGGCCAACATTATGCGCTGGACCGAACTCGCCGAGATCGAGCAGTTGCCGGGCGTCATCGGCACGAACTGGTCGGCGCCCTTCGCGCTCGGCAGTCCCTACGGCCTGTTCGAGACGTCGCGCTACCCCGCCTTCTTTTCGGCCGATCAATGCTGGAACCGCCGTGCCGATCCGGAAACCTATCTCGCGCGGTTTCTCTCGCAATATCACGGCATGGACGATGCTGCATCCGCGGCCGACGGCTATGAGATCGGGGACTACTACCAGCTCGTGCCCGAGCTGCTGCCCGATATCGCCCTCAATCGGCCGGTCGCCGAGCTGATCGCGGCGATGATCCAGTACGAGATGCCGGCCAAGCGCAGGCTGCCGCTTTATACGTTTTTGTTCAGAGGCGAGCTGTACCCGGGCGAAGAGGTGCTGACGAGTCTCAAAGACAAGCACCGCACCGGCTACGCCGCCCTCGAAGCGGCGCAAATCGCCATGCGTCAAGCGATCGAACCGCTGCTGCCGCCGGCCATGGCGGAATTGTTCATCGCTTCGCGCTTTTACCGCTTCGGACTGTACGAGGAGAAGCTGCAGGCGATCGTATCCGCTGCCGAAGCCGCCTCGGGCGAACGACGACGACTCGACGATCCAGAGGAGGGGGCGCGACATGCCTGATATGCTGGTGAAACTATACGACCTTCCGGACGGCCGGGAAGCACTCGCCGCACTCGAGAAACAGGGCATTCGCATCGTACGCGCCATGACCGCGGACAAGGGACGCCTGGCGGATTTCGTCGGAAAGCACTTCACCGAAAACTGGCGCAGCGAGTGCGAATGCGCCTTCGGCAGGCTGCCCTCCTATGCCTTCATCGCCATTCGGAACAAAGAGATCGTCGGCTTTGCGCTTTATGACGCCGTCGTCCGCAACTTCTTCGGTCCGACCGGCGTGGCGCCGGAGTGCCGCGGTCTCGGCATCGGCAAAGCGCTGCTGCTCGAAACGCTGCGCGCCATGCACGAAGAAGGCTACGCCTACGCCGTGATCGGCTGGGTAGAAGAGGCGATCGGCTTCTACGCCAAAACCGTGGGAGCGACCGTCATTCCCGATTCGTTCCCCGGCGCTTATCGGAACCTGGTCGCTTTAAACTGATCTTCTCGGATTAAACGCGAGACCCAAGCGGAGCGCCTAATATAGGCGGTCGCCTGCTTGGGTCCATTTCGTTTCCACACCGGCGCCTATTCGTCGGTTTTTCCCGTTTTAACGATATCCCCTTCGGTCAGGAAAGGGGCTATTGCCGCCTATCCCCTAAGCGCTTGAACGTCCTCGCAGCGCGGCGCTCAAGCCATCGCCTCAACTCCCCCCATCCGCTCCACACCGCTATCCCCTTCATCAAGGCTGCACGACCGCCAAATTTCTTCGTTCTCACCCTTGAAGAATTGTAAATTTTTCGGTATAATAGGAACACATGTTCCGATTGAGGGGGGATCAGCTTGCCCAGCCGCTTCTCGATTCAGGATTATATCCCGGCCTATAGCGAAGAAGGCTGCGCGGGCGCCCTGTTCGCCGCCAAATGGCCCGACGGATTCCGCTGTCCCCGCTGCGCTCACCCGCACTATTACAAAGTGTCGTCCCGCGGACGCCATCTGTTCGAATGCAGCTCCTGCGCTCACCAGACTTCGCTGACGGCAGGCACGGTGCTCGAGGGTACGCGCACGCCCTTGGCCAAGTGGTTTCAGGCGATGTTCTTGATGCAGATCGGCATCAGCGCCAAGCTGTTGGCCGAGCTGATCCAAGTGACCTACAAGACCGCCTGGCTGATCAATCATAAGCTGCGCCATGCCGTCGGCGAGTGGGATCGCGGCCGGCCGCTTACGGGCGACCTGCAGTTGCTGGGCGAATATTACGGCTATGAGTACCATCGATATTTCAGCAGCATGCTCGTGCAGGGCGAGCTGCGTCCACAGCCGGTCGTAGTCGGCGTCTCGCTCGATGGAGCAGGAGATGTCTCTCATGTAAAAATGAAAGCCGTCGACGGTCCCGAGGGAGACCATCCGGCTGTTCGCGGGGGGACGGGCGGCGAGGAGTCCGTGAAGCATTTTGTGCATAAGCATGTCGCCGGCGGCGAAGTCTCCGGACATGCGGAGCTGCTCCAGCCCGGCCACCACGGACAGTCCCGGGCTCATCAGGCATGGCGGGAGGCCATGCGTTGGCTGGCCCGCACCTTCGGCGGCATCGGCCCCAAGCATCTGCAAGCGTACCTTAACGAGTTTTGCTTCCGGCGCATATGCCGCAGCGAAGCGTTGACCGAGCTGATCGCCAGCTGCGGCAGCACCAAGACGATCACCTACCGAGAACTTGTAGGCGCCCGCTCCGGCGTCCGGCCGATAAAGTGGGTTTTCCGGCGCCCCGCTCGCAGCCAGCAGCATATCGGATAACGTAGCGATAAATAAACAGGACAGTCACTCATACGCCCTGTTACATAAGAAATCAGCCAATGGCATCGCACAAACGCGGGCATTTGGTCCTTGCTTGATAGCGTTTTTGCATGCTGATTTTCTTGCAGCTTAACGCTTATTGCTCGCCAATGTCTGTTGTACGTCGATTGCCCCTCCGCTTGCCTCCCTCCCTGACCCGACGGGATATCGTTCAAACATGCAGGGTAGGCGCATTTTCCCTGAGCGAAGGGGATATCGTTCAACGCGCAGGGTAGGTGCCTATTCCCTGACCCAAGGGGATATCGTTCAAACGTGCAAGAACGGTACATTGTCCCTGATCGAGGGGGATATCGTTCAAACGGGCAGGAGGGGTGCATTGTCCCTGACTCAAGGGGATATCGTTAAAATGGCGCAAACAAGGTTTAGTGCCTCGCCTAAAGGTTCAGTCTCCCCTGTATTCGCCCGGTGTGCCGCCGATATGCTTTTTAAACAGCTTGGCGAAGTAGCTTTTATTTTCGTAGCCAAGGCGTGCCGCTACTTCTTCTACGCTCATGTTGCTGCGGGCGAGCAGTTCCTTGGCGCGTTCCATCTTGGCGCTGGTGACGTATTGAATGAAGTTGTAGCCGGTCTCGCGCTTGAACAGCCGGCTGAAATAACTTGAGTTGATATGAAGCATGTCCGCGACCTCTTCAAGCGTTATCTTAGAGCCGATGTTCTGGCTGACGTATTGCCGGGCTCGCAGTATTTCGGAACGCCGCGACTGCTTGTAGATCAGGCCGAGCAGCGGCATTTTTTCTTTAAAAAACTGCAGCATCCAGTCTCCAAGCTCTTGAATCGTGGCGATGTCGCCCAACGTTCGATGCAGCACTTCCATCGAGAATACGTTCTGATAATGCTGGAGCGCCACAAAGCGCGTCTGGTTGTCGTACAAAATTTTAAGCGTCCATTCTTTGACCAGCTCGGGATGGCAGCGTCTTTCTCGCGCCTGATCCAACCAGTGGCCGACGGCCGATTCGAGCTGCGCCATGTCTTCTTCCAGGAAGGCGTCGCGAATGTGCTGAAGCGCTTCGGGATAGACGTCGTGCAGGTCGCCCTCTCCCAACAAAGGAAGCTCTGCCAGCGTGAAGATGCCTTCATCGGGGAGATAAAATCTTCCGCCTCCGCCACCGGAAGCCAGTAGCTGTTGGACCGCCCGCCCGAGCGCTGCGGGTGCCGCTGCCGATGTGCCGATCAAGAAGGTCGCCGTGATGCCGCTCTCCCGGGACAGCCTTTCGCCAAGCGCCCGCAACGAGGGCCGAACCGATTCGACCTTCAGCTCGGTGAGACTGCGGCGAAAAGGGAACAGCAGCACCGCCTCCCGCCGTCCGTGCGGCAGCAGCACGGTGCCGGACAGCTCGCCCGTCAGTCCAGCCGTCGCTTGCCCGACCGCCAACTGCAAGGCGCGCTCGTCAGGCAGCCGCCGCGACAGCTCGGACAGACGGTTCAGGGCGACCAATACAGGCAGCCATACCTTGCCCTCGAACCCAATGCCCGCCTCCCCTGCGTCGTCGGCCCATGAGAGATCCAGTCCGCCTTCCGCGGTCATTCTGTCCAGCAAACCTTGGCGCAGCAGGATCGCGTTCTCTTCTTTTTTAGACTGCAAACGGGCGAGTTCCCGAGATCGCTCCTTCTCCTCAGCGAGCTGCGCGGACAGCTTGCGCAGCAGCGCCGCGATTTGCTCCGGCCGCATCGTCTCCTTGAGCACGTAATCGTCCACGTGCAGACGAACGGCTTGCTGCGCATAAGAAAAGTCGCCCATGCATGACAGGATGATGCAGCGAATATCGGGTTTCAGCCGTTTAAGCTCGCCGATGAGCGCGATGCCGTCCAGCTGAGGCATGCCGATATCGGTGATGACGATGTCGGGCGGCGCGGCTTGCGCCCGCTCCAGCGCGATCGCTCCATTTTTGCAGGCCGAATGGATCTCCAGATGCAGCTCCTTCCAAGGGATGGATGCGCTTAAGTATTCCAGTACCGGATAATCGTCGTCTACGAGCATGACGGAGTACATAGGGTCCCCTCCCGCAATTTCGCATCTCGGTGTGCCTGCCGACATTTCTCATTTTAAACAATTAGGTTGTCCGGCTTGGGGGCGACTATAGGGATGTCGGCGGCTCGGCCGGAATCTCGATGATGACCCTCGTCCCCGCTCCCTCCTCGCTATCCAGCGTGAGGGAGCATCGCTCGCCGTAAATCAGCTGCAGTCGCTCGTATACGTTCGCAATGCCGATGCCCGACAGCCTTCCTGCCGTATTCTCGGACGACGTCGCTCCGCGCTGCGACCGGAGCTCGGCGCGCAGACGCTGCAGCGTCGCCCCCGACATCCCCGCTCCGTCATCGCGAACGACGATTCGCAAACCCGCCTCCGGTGCGGCCTCAAAGTCTGCGCGCGTTGCCACCATTTCACAACGGACGACTTCCACGACGATCGTACCCGCTTCCTGGCGAAGGCCGTGAATATAGGCATTCTCGATGACGGGCTGCAGCAAGAAGCGAGGCAGTCGCAGCGTCAGCGTATCCGAGGCCGCTTCGATCAACAGCGCAGCCTTCTCCTGCTGTCTGAAGTTCAGCAGCTCCATATATCGCCGCAGCACTTCCAATTCCTCGTGCAGCGAGGTATATTCTCCGTCCCGGCGAATCGTCTGCCGCAGCAAGCCGGACAGCGAAGCCAGCAGTTCGCCGTTCTCCGCATCCCCTTTGAGCAAAATCCGCAGCCTGATGGAGTTGAGGATGTTAAACAAAAAGTGCGGATTGATCTGCGCCTGGAGCATCGCCAGCTCCGCCTTGCGCTTCTGCAGCTGCTCGGCCCGGATCTCTCCGATCATTTCTTCGATGCGCTCCAGCATCTGGTCGAATTGCTTGCCCAGCCTGCCGATCTCGTCGCTGCCCCGCACGTCCGAGCGGACCGCGAGCTCGCCGCGCTCGACCGCGACGGCCGCCTTGCCGAGCGCCACGACCGGCTTGGTGAACTGCCGCAGCATATAAATGAACAGGATAAGGAACACGAGCGTCGCCACAATCTGTACCGCAAAGGTTAAACGCGACACGGAGTAAAGCTGGCTGACTGCTTCCTTGTACGGTCTCAGGCTGACGATGCGATAACCGCCATAATCGAGGTCATGCCGGCTGAGCAGAAACTGTTCGCCCTCGTACCGTACGGTCAGCGGCGTATCCGCCCGACGCACTTCGTCGGGAAACGGAAACGTCTGCCCGATGCGCTGCCGGTTGCGGCTCGCCAAAATGCGGCCGTCCGCGTCAAGCAGCATCGTCTCCTGTCTGCCGAGGTCATGCTTAAAAATTTCCCCGAGCTTGCGCTCGCTGATACTAATAACAATATAGGCATAAGGATCCGTCCCGTAGGGCAGCCGCAGGTTGCGCGCCATCGTAAGCAGGTACGGCTCGGTTCCTTTGCCATCCATCGTATATTGGTTCACGAGACCGATCCAGCCAATCTCGTATCCCGGCAGCGCGTCTACACTTTTGATCCAGGGCATCCGCAAAAAGCTGGCCGGTGTCACCCCGCCGTACAGATCGAATTGGTAATTGGTAAAGTAATGCCCGTCTACGGTCAATACCGTGACGTAAATGTTGTCCATCGTAGATGCGATACTGCTAAGAAAGTGCCCGATGTCCTTCGCGTCCAAAGCTTCCTGGGCGGGGTCGGCTTGCCCCAGCTTGTACCGCTGCCAGTTTTCCTTCAACGCCAAAACAATATTGTTGTCGAACATGATGCCGTTGGAGACGCGGACCATGTTGTCGAAGAGGCTCGACAAATACACCTCCGTCAGCTCGAGCGACTTGTTCTCGTTGTCGACGACCTGCGCCCTGACGATGCGCTGCGTTAGGTAGTCTCCGGCGATCAGCGTGAAGCTCGCCGGCAGCAGGAGACACAACAGCGCGGCCAGGATCAGCTTCCCGCGAAGACTGTGTACGAATCTGCGCCCGATGAACACCTTATCGCCCTCCCGCCGCCAAGCCTTTTTCTGCATTCTAACATTGTCCGAGCCTGTCGGCGACGCTTGTCTCAAAGACCAACAGCGCTCCGCGGGGAACGATCCCTGCGAAGCGCCGTTTGTGCCCGTTATAGGCCGTTATTTGTTGGCGTCGACGATCTTTTGAAGCGCTGCGGACGCCTTCGAGACGGTCGTCTCCATATCCTGCTGGCCGAGCACATACTTCTCGGCTTCCTTGACGTACGCATCTTCAAGCTCCGATTGATAAGCCGGCGGCAGATTGAGCGGCGTCGTCGGGCTGTTTTTCATGACGTAGGTCAGCGAATCGGTATCGATCATGTCGGGGCTCTTGAGCTTCGTCTTCAGGCCGGAGATGAACTGATCGACATTCTGTTTTTTCCACGCCGAGTACACGTTGCTCCACTGCTCGCCCTTCGTCGTGTACCAACGAATGAAGTCGTAGGCGGCTTGCTGGTTTTCGGACTTTTTCAGCACGCCCATAAAGTTGCCGTTGGCCGGGCTCACGCCCGACGGCTCGCCTTTGCTGTTGGACGGCATCGGAGCAAACGCGCTCACGAACGTGGCCGGGAATTCGTCCGAGCCTCCTGCCTCGTTGATCATCCAATTGCCCGTGACGATCATCGCGGCCTTTTTGGAAAAGTAGACGGAGCGGTAGGCCAGCTTCTGCGAGATGGTGTCGCTGTACGGGATGGCGCTCTTGTCCACGTTCTCCGTCTGATTGCGAATTTCCAGCGACTTGCGGACCTCGGGGCTGTCCACCTTGAGCACGCCGTTGTTCACCAGGTTGTTGTCCTTGCTCTGGTTCAGCAATCCCAGCTGCATATACATCGGCCAGGAATGGAAGTACGTGCCGTAAATCTTGTTCGCGCCTTCCCCGCTGGTCAACTTTCGCGAGTAGTCGTAAAAATCGTCCCACGTCCAGTCGGTCGGAACCGGGAGACCCGCTTTGTCCAGCATCTCCTTGTTCAACAGCACGAAATAATTCTCGTAGGTGTCCGGCAGCGCGTACACTTTGCCGTTGAGCGAAGGATCGACCGTATACTCGTCCGTCACCTTGATGCCCTCGGCACCTAGCAGATCGTCCAGCGGCGCCAGCAAGTCGAGGCCCACACGCTTGGAGTATTCGGCGGCGCTCGGGAACATGACGACGTCTAGATTGGAGCCGGATGCGATCAGCAGGTCCAGCTTTTTAAGACCTTCCTCTGAGTCGTTATTCTCGACCAGCTCTTCGTACTCGACAGTCACGCTCGGCTTCTCTTTTTTGTATTCGGCGAGCATGCCGTCCATCTGCGCCTTCGGAATCCATGAAGCGAGCTTGATCGTAGCAGGTGCATCCGACGACGCGGACGTGCTCGAAGCGGATCCTGACGCGGACGGCGCGGCGGACGACGCGGCGTTGTCGTTGCTGTTGCTCCCGCAGCCGGCGAGCAGCGAGATCGAGAGCGCGGATGCCATGGCAGCGGTCAGCACCTTTTTGTTTAACATAATAAACCTCCCCGGAAAATGGTCGCACCGCTTGATGACGCACGGTTCGTAACACAATCGTAACATTGGGGTTTTCTCGCCGATAAGATACCAAAATTGACTAAATCGGAAAAAAATTGACCGTTTCTTGTCCAATCAGACAACTTTTTTCTCTCAACCTTTGACGCCGCCGAGGCTGATGCCCTCAATGACCTGCTTCTGTCCGACGATAAAGACGACGAGCAGCGGCACGATCGCCGAAACGGAGGCGGCCATGACGAGCGAGTAAAACTGACCGTTGCGGTCCGCGAACGCGTTCATGCCGAGCTGAATCGTGTACAGCGCCTTGTCGCTCAAGAAAATGAACGGCGTCTGGTAATCGTTCCACGACCAGATGAAGCGCAATATCGCGTAAGTGGCGATCGCTGGCTTGACGAGCGGCAGCAGAATGCGGCCGAATATCGCAAAGTGGCCCGCTCCGTCGATCTGCGCCGACTCGATATATTCATCGGATATGCCGGCAAAAAACTGGCGGAGCAAAAAGGTGCCGAGCACGCTGAACCCGCCGAGCAGCACGAGCCCCGTATGGGTGTCGTAGAGACCGATAGAGCGGTAAATGACGAACAGCGGAACGAGCGTCGCTTCGGCCGGGATCATATAGGTCGCCAGCACGACCAGAAAGAGCGCGTTGCGTCCCGGAAATCGCACCTTGGTGAAACCGTAGGCAGCCATCGCCGACACGACGATGGAAAGCAGCGTTGTCAGTACGGATACTTTGATCGAATTCCAGTAATACAAAGGAAAATTGGCTTTGCCGTTCCATACCTTTTTATAATTCTCGATCGCCTGCCAGTGCTTCGGGATCCACTCGACCGGATAATTGAACACATCGACCTCCGGTTTAAGCGAAGCGGACAGCATCCAGACGAAAGGCAGCAGGAAAACGATGCCGAACAGCACCAACGCCAGCGTGATGAGGAGCCGGGATAAGGGGAGCGATCGACGGCCGGCGGCTTGCGTCTTCATCCTTGATGCACCCACTTTCTCTGGCCGGCCCACTGGAGGAACGTGATCGCCAGAATGATGACGAACAGCACGACCGACATGGCCGATGCGTAGCCCGTTTTCAAATTGACGAAGCCTTGCTGGTAAATATCGTACACGATAACCGACGTAGAATGCGCGGGCCCACCGTCCGTCAGCACCTTGATGATGGCGAACGACTTGAAGTTGGCGATCAGGCCGGTGATCAGCAGGAAAAAGCTTGTCGGCGTCAGCAGCGGAAAGGTGATCCGGAAAAACTTCACGCGCGCGGATGCCCCGTCGATGTCGGCGGCCTCGTACAGGTCGCGCGGAATGTTTTTCATGCCCGCGATATAGATGATGAGCGACACGCCGAGATCGATCCAGATCATGAGCAGCATGACCGAAGGCAGCGCGTAGTGCGGATCGGCCAGCCACTTGGGCGGCTCGTGGACGCCGACGGCGGAGAGGAAGCCGTTGACGGGACCGTACGACGGGTGGAATAGCACCTGCCAGACGACGGCTACGGCGACGATGCTGGAGATCTGCGGCATGAAGAAGATGACCTTGAAAAAGGAAGAGCCGTACGCCCGCTCGGAGATCAGCACCGCGTGCAGCAGCGCGACCGCCATGCCGATCGGCACGGCCAGCAGCATGATCAGATTATGGAGCAGCGACTCGCCGAACTCCGGGTCCCGCAGCAGCCTGGCAAAGTTGCCGAAGCCAGACAGATGCAGCTTGTCGTAGCCCGTCAGGAACGACCAGTCGGTCAAACTGAAGATAAACAGCATGACCAGCGGAATAAGCGTAAACACGACGACGCCAAGCAGCATCGGACCGATAAAA
Organism: Cohnella sp. GbtcB17; assembly: GCF_019091135.1. Lineage (GTDB taxonomy): Bacteria > Bacillota > Bacilli > Paenibacillales > Paenibacillaceae > Cohnella. Next base: position 23,181 of record NZ_JAGXJW010000033.1, read on the forward strand.
ACATAGCCTGCCGCGATCTCGCGCAAACGTCTGGAGCTGCGGGTCGCGGGTGGCTTCGGCGTCCGGGCCTGTCCGGTCTGTGGGGTAGCCATCTGGAGCCAGCCTCCTTGCATGGGCGATTTTCTACAGTATAGAAAACGCTTTAGCCAGCCATAAGGCTTGAATATGACTCATTTCAAATTTTTTTGACCGAGTCGCGTTATCGCTGCTAAAAAGTCCGTTCCCCTGCATGAGAATCGCTTAAATGGGGTATTAGATAGTGAACGAAACCGCTTCAAAGTTGTATAGCAGTAGAGGCGCTGTAAAAGCTGACCATCATCCATTAGGAGGGATTCGTTATGGCACAGGAACGCGGCACCCAGGAACGCAGAATCGTCGGCGTGTTCGATACGGAGCAAGGCGCGGTTAAAGCGATCGAGGATTTGAAGCGTCAGGGCTATACCTCGGACGATATCTCGGTCATCAGCAAAAACCGAGACGACATGGACTATGTCACCGAAGAGACGGGCACCAAGGCGCCTGAAGGCGCGGCGGCAGGCGCGGCGACGGGCGGCGTGGTCGGCGGCTTGACCGGCCTGCTCGCCGGTCTCGGCCTGCTGGTCGTGCCCGGGATCGGGCCGATCCTCGCGGCAGGGCCGATCGCGGCGACTCTCACGGGCCTCGCAGTTGGCGCCGGCACGGGCGGCATCGTCGGCGGCCTCATCGGCCTTGGCATCCCGGAGGACGAAGCGAAGCGCTACGACGAGGATCTGAACGCGGGCCGGATTCTGGTTCTGGTCGATACGGATCCGGATCGCCGTGCGCATATCTACGACACGTTCCGGACGAACAATACGCTGAACTCGGATACGTATATCGTATAAATGAAAGGCTAACGGCGAGCCCTCCTCCGGGTACGGGGGAGGGCTTTCGTATGACTTTGGTCTGTGTGCTTATGGAACTGCCCCGATGGTGCCGGAAGGGAGAAAAGTTACTCTAGAACCTTACGGAACGACCCCATCGGCGCTAGAAGGGCGAAATGTTACGGTCCAAAGGGTGTCGGCGCATCTCCCCGGCTCGCCAAACGCTCCGGGCTCCCGAAAATGCCAAATAGCCCCGCACGATCCTCATCGGATCATGCTGGGCTATTTGCCAAACGGTAATATGCTTGTACCGCGGTCAGTTCAGTGACGCCGGATCAGCGCGACTCCACGCCGTTGCTGCTGTAGGAATCCGAGTAGCGGCTGGCGTCGCCCTCGGCCCATACGTCGGCCAGCGACGGGTCGGTCTGGAATTGCTGAAGCGCGTAGGAGCAGGACGGGATGATCTTGCGTCTCTTCTCTCTCGCGTCCTCAATGACGAAGTCCAGCAGCTGACGCGCCAGGCCGCGTCCGCGATACTCGCCGTCTACCGACGTATGATCGATGATCCAGGTGTCCGCGTCCGCCATCGTGTAAGTAATCTGACCGATTCTTCCTTTGACGCCGCGCAGGATGTAGCCGTTGCCTTCCCGCTCCGCGACGATCTCTTCTTCGGGCCGTACTTCGGGCGTTTCGTTATTGTACAATGCGCTCATGTCCTTGCACCTCCATCGTCATGGTCGTTTCTCAGACTCTCTTTCCCTTACCCCGTTCTGCGGCATTCGAGCGCCCGACCGCCAAGTCAGGGCTTGTGATAATAGGAGACCGGCTTCGCGATCGCCCGGTCGATGCAGCGCTTGACCGAATGGTAGCCGATCGCGAGCTGCCCGCGCGCCGGATCCCAGCGCTTGTACTCCTGCAGGGATGCGACGACCTTGTGCGAGTGATCGCGCGACCGCTCGACGAGCAGCTCGAGCCGCCGCGCCTCGCGCTTCGCGCCTCGCAGATTGTACGGCTCGACGTACAGGCGCAAATCCGCGATCGCCCCCGTCCGCGCCAGCCGTCGTGCGGCCCGTCCCATGTTGGCGTGGTCGGCGTGGTTGCCGCCCAGGTCCGTGAACGCCTTGACCCGCGCATCGGGATAACGCCGCAAATACTCGCGCAGCACATCTTCGCAGCCCTCCACGGTCGTCGACCCGTCCCGCATCTGCCCGTCCGCGAAGTGGATGTGCGTATCGGGGACGCCGAGAGCGAGACACGACCGGCGAAACTCGTCGTTGCGAAGCCGCACCATGTCCGCTTCCTCCAGATAGCCATAACCTTCGGCAGCGGGATCGTAGTAGCGCCTGCCGAGCGCGCTCCGCGTCTCCCCGTTCAGTTGCCACCGCACGCTCGAAGAGCGCCCGTCCGTATACAGAATGACGTGGCACTCGTCGCCGACGTCGAGATGGTTGCGGATGCCCGCGCCGAACGTCAGCGCTTCGTCGTCCTGGTGGGGCACGAAAAACAAATTGATCGCCATCGCCGCATGCCTCCTTCAGATGAGCAGAACAAAAAAGCCCGTCTCGCGCCCGGCCTCCCGGCCGTACGTCGAAGGCGAGCTGCGTACAAAAAGGTCCTCTATAACAAAATCGGGGCGCGCATATCCGGCAGACGCCGGGCGCCGCCCTCGAACGTCCTTCAAAATCAGTCCTCAGACGCCGCCGTCCGTCGCCAGCAGCGCGGCGAGCTTGTCATGCATGCGTGCCCGCTCCTGCTCGCTGACCATATAATAGTAGATGCCGCCGATGCGCTGACCGCCGCCGTTGACCTGGTCCTTGCTGACGATATCGATTTCCTTGCGGTAATTGTTGAACAGCGCCTTCATATCGTCCATCGTCAGATTCGTCTTGGCGTTCGCCCGAATCTGATCGAGGATGTCCGGCAGCTTCGCGACGGTCTTCAGCCGCTTCGCCTTGCCGATCAGCTCGCCGAGCACCGACTGCTGACGCTCGATACGGCCGATATCGCCCTTCGGATCGTCGTAGCGCATGCGGGAATAGAGCAGCGCGTTCTCGCCGTCGAGATCCAGGCGCCCCTGCGGATACGTGACGCCGTCGATCGTGAAGCCGAACGGATTGTCTACCGATACGCCGCCGAGAATGTCGATGATGCGCTCGAAGCCCTCCATGTTGACTTTGACGTAGTAGTCGATGGGCACGTTCATGAAGCGCTCGACCGTGCGGATCGACATGTCGACGCCGCCGAAGGCGTAAGCGTGATTGATCTTGTCCGTCGTGCCCTTGCCGACGATCTCGGTGCGGGTGTCGCGAGGAATGTTGTAAAGAAGAACGGAATGCTTGGCCGGATTGACCCCGACGACCATGATCGTGTCGGACCGGCCAACGTCGCCGCTGCGCTGGTCCACGCCGAGCAGGAGCACGGTAAACGGGTCTTTGGCGTTCAGGTCGACGATGCGGCGCGCCGTATCGGCAGGGTCTTCGTCGCCGCTGGCTGCCAGCTGAACGGCGCCCGTGGCCTCGCCGCCGGCCTCTCCCGCGCCGCCTGCGCTGCCGACCGCAGCCTGCTTGTCGTCGCCCGCAGCAGGGACGGTGCCGATCGGCTGATAAATGTCGCTGATCGTGTCCGTGGCGTCATGGTACAAATACCATGCGTAGCCGCCCGCGCCGAGCACGAGCAGCAGCACCGCCGCGGACGCGATGAGGACAACTCTTTTTACGAGGGGATTCCTCTTGACAGACAATGGAACTCCATCTCCTCCCAGGTACCGTAGAGATCGATCTCGTCGTCTTCCTTCACCGATTCGCCCTGCTGAATCTCGATGAATTCCATATCTGTCGCCGCGCGAAGCGCGTGGTAGGAACCGGCTGGGATTCGGAATACGTCTCCCGGCTTCAGGATATATAGTTCTTCGTTCAGCACCAGTTCTCCTTCACCCGATACGACCGTCATCGTATCCGTCCGCTCCATGTGGCAGTGATAGTTCAGATGCTTGCCGGCCTTGAGGCAAATGCGCTTGGTCAGCACCTCGGAATCCGAGCCTTTGGAGTAATCGAGCACGCGATACCAGCCCCACGTCCGCTCCTCGTACATCGGCCGCTGGTTCGGCACGACCATATCCTTGATGCGCGGGCTCGCGTTCTTTTCGGATACGAGGATGCCGTCCGGACTGACTGCGACGATAGCATTCTGGATGCCGATGATCGTGACCGGGATGTCCAGCTCGTTGACCAGGTGCGTGTTGGCGCTGTCCTCGCTCAGAATGCCGTTGCCGATGACGCTCGCCCCCATGTTGTCCGTGAGCGTGTTCCAGGTGCCGAGGTCCTTCCAGTAGCCGTCGTACGGAATGACGACGATGTCGGATTCCTTCTCGACCACCTCATAGTCGAAGCTGATCTTGGCGAGCTGGCCGTAATTTTTCTGCAGCTCCTCGTACTGGATCGGCACCCCGCGCTCGAGCAGCAGCCCGATCAGGTAGCCGAGCTTGAACGCGAACACGCCGCAGTTCCACAACGCGCCCTCCGCGATGAGCGACTTGGCCTTCTCCTCGGACGGCTTCTCCGTGAACCGCGCCACGCGGCTGTATGCATCGTCCCCGGCGCCTTGCTCCGGCACGATGTAGCCGTACTTGGAGGAAGGCAGCGTCGGCGTGACGCCCATAAGCGCGATCTTCGCGTCCGTGCGGTTCAGCACACCCTCGAGAGCCTGGATTCGCTCGAAGAACCGGTCCTCGACGTACGGGTCGACGGGCAGGATGCACACCGTCTCGTTCAGGTCGACCTGCTTCAGCGAATACAGGTACGCCGCAGCCAGCGCGATCGCCGGGAACGTGTCCCGCCGCTCGGGCTCGACGATGATCGGCACCTGGCCGAGCTGGCTCTGCAAAATGTCGAGCTGCTGCTTGCCGGTCGCGATCACGGTCGATTGGTCGAGGCCGACCGCGCGAATCTGTCCCCATACCCGCTGAACCATCGATTCCATTTCCTTGTTCTCGTTTTCGAGCACCTTGAGGAACTGCTTGCTCCTCGCATCGTTGGACAACGGCCACAGTCTCTTGCCGGAACCTCCGGACAGCAATACTAATTTCATTCTATTTTTTCCCCTCCAGATGTTCTGCATGATGGTTGCCCGCTCTTCCGTTCATCCGATCCATTCTTTCGCTTCGGCCGGCGGGCTTAGCCGATTCTGCGCGTCTCCTGCACATCGCCGGCGCCTTCGGCCGACCCGGTCAGCTCATACAGGTGCTCCCACAAGCCCAGTCCGAGTTCCTCGCGCTTCAGCGCAAAATCGATGTTCGCTTTCAGGAAGCCGAGCTTGCTGCCGACATCGTACAGCTTGCCGTCGTAGCGGTAGCTGTACATGTTCTGGCGCGACGCGAGCTGCTTCATCGCGTCCGTCAGCTGAATCTCGCCGCCCACGCCGGGCTGCTGATGCTCAAGAATATCCATGATCGCCGGGTCCAGAATGTAGCGGCCGATCATCGCCAGGTTGGACGGCGGATTGAGCTTCGGCTTTTCGACCAGATTGGTAATCCGGTTCAGCCGCTTGTTGATCATGTCGCCCTGAATGACGCCGTAGCTGGACACGCTCTCCCACGGCACTTCTTCTACAGCTATAATACTGCCGGCCCGCTCGTCATAGACGTCGATCATCTGCTTCAGGCACGGCACCTCGCTCTCGATGATCATGTCGCCGAGCAGCACCGCGAACGGCTCGCCGGCTACGAACTTGCGGGCGCACCAGATGGCATGTCCAAGCCCGAGCGGCTCCTTCTGCCGGACGCAGTGAATCTCGACGAGATTCGTGACGCCCCGTACGATTTCGAGCAGCTCGTTTTTTTGCTTGCATTCGAGATCCGCCTCAAGCTCGTGATTTTTGTCGAAGTGATCTTCGATCGCGCGCTTGCTGCGGCCGGTGACGATGATAATATCCTCGATGCCCGAGCAGATCGCTTCTTCTACGATGTATTGGATCGTCGGCTTGTCGACGATCGGGAGCATTTCTTTGGGCATCGCCTTCGTGGCAGGGAGGAATCTCGTGCCGAGGCCGGCTGCGGGGATGATCGCTTTTTTGACTCTAGTCATTCGTGTAGTACCCTCCTATCTGATGTGAAAGATGCGGCGGCGCAAGTCTAAGGACAGGTCGACGGGGATAAGCGGGGACAACGGCTCTAGGATGTCAAGGGGCGGCCGCGCGGGCCTCACCCCGGCTTCACGGACTTATGTCTCCTATATACCTTATCGCGTACCGCGTGAATCAGATTGCGGTTGAAATAGAATATGACGGCGAAGTAGAGCAGCGCACCGCAAATGACCTGCAGGATAAAGCCCGTATTGAGCTCGAACAGCTCCTGAGATAGCCAATCGAAGGCCAATACGCCGATCACCATGACCAATCCGCACAGCAATCCGGGCGCGATGCCGCGCAGCAGCGTGGCCAGGCAAGGCCCCAGCACGCGCCGTACGGCGTAGCTGTACTGGATGCAGAAAATGATGATCTGCACGACGACGAACGCGTAGCACAGACCGATCATGCCTCCCACGTAAGCGCCGATGGCCAGCCCCGGCACCTGCACGGCGATGCACAGCAGCGTGTAGCGGAAGTACATGTCCATCCGCCCCTTGGACTGCAAGAGCGGCAGAACGGTGACGACGAGCGAGCGGATGAGGAACATGACGCACAAAATCTGGATGAGCGGCACGCTGGGCAGCCACTTCTCGCTGAACGCGAACGTGACGAGCATCGGCGCCGTGACGAGCAGGCCCAGATAGATTGGCGCGTTCAGGTAGCTGACCCCTTCGGCGATCTTGATGTAGCCCTTGCGCAGCTGCACGAGATCGTCCTGAATCTTGGCGAAAATCGGCAGCGTCACCGAATTGATGAGCGGCGTCAGCTTCTGCACCGGCATGATGCACAGCTGGTAGGCCCACGAATAGTAGCCGAGCGTCTGCGCGCCGTACATGCGGCCCAGAATCAGATAGTCCAGATTCGAGATAAAAGATTGGAGCAGATTCGAGGACATCTGGTAGACGCCGAAGCTGAGATAACCCTTCAGGTCGGCGCGCGAGAAATGAAGCGCAGGCGTCCATCTGCGCCAGCCCATGATCATGAGGGCAGCGGAGCGGACAAACGCGTTGCCCAGATAGGAGCCGACCAGCGCATAAACGCCGTAGCCGTAGTAGGCGCCCGCGACCGCGATGAGGAAGCCCGCGACGTAGGCGGCGATCTGAATCTTCGAGATCGCGTTGAACTTCAGCTCCTTGCGCGACAGCACCTCGAACTGCTGGCCGAAGGCCGGAATCAAGCAGAGCAGCGACATCCATCGGACCGGATTTACGAGCTCGGGTTCGTGATAAAAGGCGGCTACGAGCGGCGCCGACAGGAAAATCGCCAGACTGATGACGAAGCTCGTCGCCAGGTTCAATATGTAGAGACTCGAGAGATGGTCCCTGGTGACGTCCTGCCGGTGAATGATCGCGTTGGAGATGCCCATGTCGGTCAGGTTGACGGCCGCCGCGACGATGACCATAACCATCCCCATCAGACCGTAATCCTTCGGCGTCAGCAAATGGGAGACGGCCAGGAGCTGCAGCACCTGGACGATGATGGAAACGATAGTCGCGAGCGTGGACCATTTGGCCGCGGCGATCCCTTTTTTCTTCAGCGAGCTCATGATTGACGGGTCACTTCCTTGGATGAGGCTGTCCGCCGAAGGCCCTCGGCGAATTCAAGCAGCGTCTTGGCTTTGGCGTCCCAGGCGTGGCGTTCGGCCAGCGCGCGGATGCGCTCGCGGCCGTGCTTCGCGGCGATCGCCTCGCCGACCTGGCCGGGGAACTCGTCCGCGTGCCGGTAAAAGTACAGGAACGGCTCCTCGCGCCGCAGCAGCTCGGGCGTCTCGGTCACGACGACCGGCAGCCCGGCGGCCGCGTACTCGTACAGCTTCATCGGGCTGCGCCCTTTGTTGGCCGCATGGCCGCTGAGCGGCAGCAGCGCGACGTCGGCGTGGTGAAGGTACTTCGGCACGTCTTTGTATTTCTTCGGGCCGAGCAGGTGTACGTTGGGCAGGCCCGCAAAGACAGCAGCCGTCGCGTCGTCGTAAGGCCCGATGACGACGAGGCTCAGATCGGGCCGGGCGTCGGCCAGCTTGCGCAGCGCGCCGAGGTCGAGCCGCTCGTCGAGCGCGCCGACGTAGACCGCCCGGGGGCCGGGGATCGACCGCAGCTCCTCGGGCTCCTCGCCGCCCCGCGAGAAGTGCGCGTACTCGACGCCGTTCTCGAGCAGCAGGCTCGGCAGCGCCGGATTGTACGGCCGCAGCTCCTCGAGCACCGGCTCCGACGTGGAGACGAGGCCGTGCGCGCGGGCCATGATGGCGGCTTCGGCGGCGGCGATCGACCGGTCGCCCGTCATCTGGGCGTACAGATCGGTCGGCCTGTACACGGTGACGGCGGGCTTCACGACCGCGTCGAGCCCGGCGAACCGCGGCTGGTCGATGAGCAGCAGGTCCACGCTGTCCATGCCCTGCTCGCGGAGCAGCCGCTTCATGCGCGGCAGCGTCCAGTTGATGCCCGTGCGGGTGTAGATCGGTCCGGCGAGCTCCCACGGCAGCAGCGACATCGGCACGCTGTTCGCCGCCTGGTCCGGCTCCGCCTCCGGGCGTCCTCTGTAGATCTTGAGCCGCGCGCGTATATCCCGGTCCTTGTACTTGAGCAGGTGCATGGGACTCAGCGGCGTGCTCATATGGAGGACGCGGTGGCCGAGCCGCTTCATCTCGCGGGCGAGATGGTGGGAGCCGACGACGAACGGTCCGCCCATGTACGTGTGGCTCGCGAACAGGATGTTCACCGGCTCCACCCCCTCTCGCGCTCCGGCGTATACGCCGGCTCGGCCGCGGCGAGATGCGGACGAATCGCGTCCAGCGTCTCGCGCGCGCACTTGTCCCAGGAGAAGGCGCCGGCCCGCGCGAGTCCCCGCTCGCGCAGCTGCGTCCGCAGCCTGTCGTCCTCCATGATGCGCTTGATCTTGGCCGCGATGTCCGCCGGCTCGCGCGGATTGCAGTAGAGCACGGCGTCCCGGCAGACTTCGGGAATCGAGGCCGCGTCGGAAGCGACGACCGGACAGCCGCAGGCCATCGCCTCCAGCGCCGGAAAGCCGAAGCCCTCGTAAAACGACGGGAAGACAAAGCAGGAAGCCCGGTCGTACAGGGCTCTCAGCTCTTCGTCCGTCACGTAGCCGTGCTGCTTCACCTCGCCGCCGATCCGGCCGCCGGCCGGCTTGAAGATCTTGCTGCTGCCGCCGGCAATGACGATGTCGAAGCCGACGTCGCCCATCAGCTCGATCGCCTTCGCGACGGACGCGAAGTTTTTGTTCGGGCTCATGCTGCTCACCGCCAGCACGTAGGGCCGCGCCAGGCCGTGACGCTCGAACACCGTCTCGTCGGCCTTGATCCGAAGAATATGCTCCCGGCCGTGGTAGATCGTCTTGATCTTGCGTTCGGGGACGCCGAAGTGCTCGGTCAGCTGCCCGCTGGAGAACTTCGAGCAGGTGAGGACGCCCTTCGCGTTCATGCCGAGCGCGCGCTGCAGCACCTTGTACCAGGCGCGGAAGGCAAAGGAGTACGTGCCCGGCGCGGCATATACCGCCGCGTCGTGCATCGTGACCGCCTGGCGGCGCTTGAGCATCGGCCCGGTATTGCACAGGCTGAGCAGAAAGCCGTCCGCGCACAGCGCCGGCAGGCTGAGCTGCTCCCAGGCATGGCCGCCGCCGCGCCCCGCCTGTTGGACCGGGATATGGCGCAGTCCGATGTCCCGAAGATCCCCCTTGGGGGCCAGTACGACGAATTCGCAGCCTTGGACCGCGGCATCGCGCTCTCCGATCATCGCGTCGAGTGCGCGAAGCACCTCGATCGCGTACCGCTGCACGCCCGTGACGGGATGCGTCAGGAATCGGCCGTTGATATAGATTTTCTGAAGCTTCATGCCCGATTCACCCCCGAGAGCCGCCAGCTCTTGATTTTGCGCTTGTTATAATGAAGGACCAGCGTGAACAGGAACAGCACGACCCAGCACGGGAAAAACCGGCCGCTTGTGAAGTACAGGTAACGCGGAAACTCCAGGATGCCGACGATCCAGATCGGGTACAGCAGCATGCCAAACGTGTGATTGTTGCGGAAGTGCGTGTACAGCAGGCCGCTGATGTAGCCGAGCAGCGCCATGTAGATCAGCGCCCCGCCGAAGCCGTAATCGTGGTAGGGCAGCATGAGCCCGGACGGATTGTTGAACTCCGGATTGCCCATCGTATCGAGTATGTTGTTGAGCAGGTTCATCGGACGTACGCCGTACACTTCGGCATACGCTTCGCCGCCCGGCGGGATTTTCCACAGCCACTCCCAGGTATAGTAAGGGAACGGAATGGACGGGAACCCCAGCTCTCTTATGTACAAAGTGCCGGTATTTAGAGCGGTGACGTAGTAGCCGAAAAAGCGGGTGACGACGAACTCCCAGAACGAAGGATAAATGTGGACGTAGTAACTCAGCCAGGAACGGAAGTACTCGCTGAGGCCAAAAAAGCCGATGACGAACACGATGCCGATGAGCGGATACAGCTTCACGAAGGGCACCCGCTTGCCCTGCTTCAGCCGCATCGAGATCCAGATGATGACCGCCGGCACCAGAATCTCCATCAAGGCGAGCCGCTCGGAGAAAAAGATCGAGCGCATGAGCGTCAGCAGGAAGACGACCGCCATCGCGGGCAGAAACGTCTTTTCCCCCTTCAGGCACTGGTAGTAGGTCGCCAGGATGGTGAAGGCGATGCCGAAGTTCGTGAACGAGGTGACGCCCGTGATCTTGTCGAAGTTCTGCTTGATCGAGTAGATGGCGCCCGGCTCTCCCTTGAGGACGGACAAGAACAGCGACACCGTGAAGCCGCTCCTGACCATGATCAGGAAGTAGACCGCGTAGCCGAACAGCGTCATAGCGAACAGCGCGTAGACGACGAACTTGATGAAGTTGTCGCGCTTCAGCACCGCATCGGGCAGCACCGCGGCCGGCTTCACCCCCCTGTTCAGCACCATCGACAGCAAGCCGCCCAGGACGAACGCAACCGCCGGATAGACGGCGAGCCAGATGTTGCCGCTGTCGATGAACTTCTCAACGCGGTAGAACATCAGGTAGTTCTGCGCCGGGATCGTATAGGCGCCTGCGATGACGACCCCCATCACGATGGCGAACAGGATGGTCGGATTCATCCACCAGACCGAAGCATTCTTTCTCATCTCACGGGCACTCCCTCGTCTTGATTGCGCCTTGGCGGCGCGTTCACCTGCCATAAAAAGCGACCGGCTCGACCTCGAACTGCGACAAGCTGCCGACATGCGGCCGTCCGACCGAATAGTAGCGGAGATCGGCCTCGTTCACCTGCTCGCTCGTGTACACGTTGCGGCCGTCGATCAGAATGTTCTGACGCATCACCGCTTGCACCTCGGGCAGCGACAACGATTTGAATTCCGGCCAGTCGGTCAGCAGGCACAGCGCGTCGCAGTCCCGCGCAGCCTCGATCGGATCGTCGCGCCAGGCCACCTCGTCCGCCTGCCCGAAGATCGCCTTGAAGTTGGCCGTCGCCACCGGGTCGTAGGCTTGCACCTCCGCGCCCTCCGCCAGCAGTGCGCCGATGATGTCGAGCGCCGGCGACTCGCGCACGTCGTCGGTATCCGGCTTGAACGCGAGCCCCCACACGCCGATCCGCTTGCCGCCGAGCTCGCCGAGCGAGCGCCGCAGCTTCGTCATCACGTTGAAGCGCTGGCCCTGGTTCACCTCGACGACCGACTTCAGCAGCTTGAACTCGTAGTCTACGTTGCCTGCGATCTGGATGAGCGCGTTCGTGTCCTTCGGGAAGCAGGAGCCGCCGTAGCCGATGCCCGCCTGGAGGAACGACGGGCCGATCCGCCGGTCGTGGCCCATCCCCTTCGCGACGTCCGTGACGTCTGCGCCGACCTTCTCGCAGATGTTGGCGATCTCGTTGATGAAGGAGATCTTGGTCGCGAGGAAGGCGTTGGACGCGTACTTGATCATCTCCGCGCTGCGCACGTCGGTCACCATGATCCGGTCGGTCAGCGGTCGGTGCAGCTCGGCGATCTTCTCCGCCGCTTCGGCACTGTCGGTGCCGATGATGATGCGGTCCGGATGCAGCGTGTCCGCGATGGCCGAGCCCTCCCGCAGAAATTCGGGAATCGAGACGACGTCGAACGGATGCGGCGTCAGCTTCGCGACGATGTCCCGGATGCGGTCGTTCGTGCCGACCGGCACCGTACTCTTCGTCGCGATGATCTTGTAGCCGTTCATCGCGAGGGCGATCTCCTGAGCGGCCTGCTCGATGAACGCAAGGTTCGCTTCCCCATTCGGCAGCGGCGGCGTGCCGACGCAGAGGAAGATCGCCTCGGCGCTCTCGATCGCAGGCAGAAGCTCGCCGGTGAAGCGCAGGCGTCCGAGCTCGCGGTTTTTGGCGATCAGCTCCTGAAGGCCCGGCTCGGAGATCGGCACCTCGCCGCGGTTCAGCCGCTCGATCTTGCCGAGATCCTTGTCGAGACAAGTGACGTCGTTGCCGATCTCCGAGAAGCAGACGCCGGACACGAGCCCGACATAGCCTGTACCGATAAAAGTCAGTTTCATCGTAGTCTTATCCCCCTATAGAACGGCCTGGACGCTTCCCGCCTGGCGCGTATTTTGATGCAGCTTGTTGTCGACGTGCTGCTGCAGCTTCTTGCGGAACGCCTCCGGCGAGAAGCGTACCGCGTTCTTGCGGCAGTTCGCCGACTGGATCGCGCCGCCCTCGTTCTCGAACCGGCTCACGGCCGCCATCACCTGCGCCGGCGTCTGTTCTTCGAAGAAGACGCCCGTCGGCTGCGTGACGCCGAGGCCGCGGACGGTCTCAAGAGAGCCGCCCCGGCCGTACGCGGTGGCCGGCGTGCCGCAAGCCTGCGCCTCGACCGGCGGAATGCCGTAG
>NZ_JAGXJW010000033.1:36026-93140 GCF_019091135.1 Cohnella sp. GbtcB17
CCTCGGCCGCGTACACGAACGCCTTGGCCCGCTGCATATGGTCGATCAGCACCTCATCCGGCTGATAGCCGAGCACCTGGATGTTCGGCGCCTTGGCCGCATGGGCCTTAACCTTTTCCATGTCGGGTCCGTCGCCGATGATGACCAGCTTCTTGTCCGGCATGCCGGCGAAGGCTTCGGCGATCATGTCCATCTTCTTGTAGGGGACCATTCGGGAGGCCGTCAGGTAGAAGTCTTCCTTGTCCTCGCGGTAGGCGAAGGCGTTCACGTTGACGGGCGGGTAGATGACGCTCGATTCTCTGCGGTACACCTTCCAGATGCGGTTCGCGATGAATTCGGAGTTGGCGATAAAATAATCGACGCCGTTGGCGGTCCGGTAATCCCACATGCGAATGCGGCTCAGCATCCACTTGGCGAACGCGCCCTTCAGTCCGCGCTGCAGGCCCGATTCCTTAAGATATTGGTGCTGCATGTCCCAGGCGTAGCGAATCGGCGAATGCACGTAGGAGATATGGAGCTGGTTCGGCCCCGTGATGACGCCCTTAGCGACTGCGTGCGAGCTCGATAAAATGAGATCGTAGGCGGACAGATCGAATTGTTCGATGGCGAGGGGCATGAGCGGCAAATATTGCCTGTACTTCTTTTTGGCGAACGGCATGTTCTGCAGAAACGAGGTTCGGACCTTCTTTCCTTTGAGGAAGCCCCTGTCCTTCTCCGGCAGAAAATCGACCATAACGAACACGTCCGCTTCGGGGTACACTTCGAGCATTTGCTCGACGACCTTTTCCGACCCCGCATATGTCGTCAGCCATTCGTGAACGATCGCGACCTTCATCTGGCTATCATCCTCCTGTCGCACCTGATGCATCTGGTTGACTGCTTTTAATAAGCGCCTTTCTTGAGCAGCACGCTGCGCACCGTCGCGAACAGAATCTTGATGTCTAGCGCTAGCGATTTGTTGTAAACGTAGTACAGTTCGAGGTCCACGCGCTCCGGATAGCCGACGTCGCTGCGGCCGCTCACCTGCCAGTAGCCGGTGATACCGGGCTTGACCGACAGGAACTCGCGTTTTTTGTCGCGGTATTCCTTGAGCTCCTGGGCGACGACGGGACGCGAGCCGCCAAGGCTCATCTCGCCCTTCAGCACGGTGAACAGCTGCGGCAGCTCGTCGAGGCTGGTCTTGCGGAGAAAACGGCCGATGCGCGTGATGCGCGGGTCTTCGTGCGCTTCGAGCTTGTAGTTGCTCGCGACGTACTTGGCGTACAGCTCCTTGTCCTCGCGGAGCAGCTGCTCGGAGTTGGTGTTCATGGAGCGGAACTTGTAGATGTTGAACATGCTTGCGCCCTTGCCGATGCGGTGCTGCTTGAAGAAGACAGGCCCCTTCGGATCCTCAAGCTTGACGAGAATGGCGATAACGGCAAATACCGGGGAAAGGAGGATCAATCCGATGCCCGATCCGAGCAGGTCGATCGCACGCTTAGCGCTTAAGAACAAGTAGTTGGTTCCGCTTTTCTGGACCGTAGGCGAGGCGATGGGTTGGGCGGACGTCGTGGATGGGGCGCGGCTGGCGATCTCAAGCTCGTTGCCGACAAGACTCATGATTTAATCTCCTCCGTATCCGTAATAGTTGGCGTAGCTGGATTCAATGCGGTCGCGGTTCGTATTGTTCAGGACGGCGCCGAGGATATGGGCCCCGACGTGCTCCAGCCCCAGACGGGTCCGGCGAACGGCTTCCTTGGTGACTTTGCCCGAGCGGGCGACGAGGACGACGCCGTCGGACATGGCGCCGACGATCTGCGCATCGGCGAACGACGAGGCCGGCGGCGAATCGACGACGATCACGTCGAACTGCGTCTTCAGCTCCTCGATCAGCTTCCGCATCTTGTCGGAGCCGAGCAGCTCCGAAGGGTTCGGCGGCACGGTGCCGGCCGGAAGTACGAACAGTCCGGCGATGTCCGTCTGCTGGATCGCGTCCTCCGGCTTGCCGCGTCCGATCAGAATCTCGCTCAGACCCGTGCGGCTGGTGCGGAAAAAGGCTTGTGCGACCGCCGGCCGCCGAAGATCGGCGTCGAGCAGCAGCACGTTTTTGTTCTCCTGCGCGTAGCTGATCGCCAGGTTGATCGCCGTCGTCGTGCGTCCTTCCCCGGGTACGGCCGATGCGACGAGAATCAGTTTGACTGCTTGTCCCATCGAGGAAAAACTGATGTTCGTCCGCAGCTTCTTGTAGGACTCGGACACCGGGGAGCCCGGGCCCGCTTTGGCGATTTGACGATGCTTGCCGTTTTCTCTTGTCATCTTGATCCCTGCCTGTCGTTTGATAGGTTTTGCGACGATTTGTGTCGCCACGCTCATGCGTCGATGCGGCTCGGCATCAGCCGGTAACCCGGTGCCTGGCTTGTATCGCCCGCCAATACGGAATGATAGATTCGTTCGAGCTTCTCGGTCTGCTCCTTCAGGTCGAACGACTCGATCGCCCGTTCCCTGCTCCTTGCGCTCATCCGCTGCCACAACGCTTCGTCGCTCAGCAGCCGCGAGATGCCGGCAGCGAGCGCTTGCCAATCGTGCGGGGCGGCCAGCAGCCCGGTCTCGCCGTCGCTCACCGCCTCCGGGATGCCGCCCGTCCGGAAGCTCGCCACAGGAAGCCGCATCGAAGCCGCTTCGAGGAAGGAGATGCCGAACGCCTCCTCCGCGCCTGTCGACGTCGGCACGCTCGGCACGGAAAATACTTGCGCGCGGTTCATCCAGCGCCTCACGACGTCGGGCGGCTGCGTGCCGAGGAACCGGTACTTGCGGAGCATGCCGGCCGCCATCGCTTCAAGCTCCGACCGCATCGGCCCGTCGCCGATCAGGACGAGCTCGGCGTCCGGGTCCTGCCGCTGCACCTCGCTCATCGCCCGAATGAGATGGGCGGCGCCTTTCACCTCGACCAGACGGCCGACGAACAGCACGATCTTCTCCCTCGGCTGCTCAAGATCGGGCTTGAACAGCTGCGTATCGACGCCGATATAGTGCCGCACAATCTTTTCCGCGGGATATCCCTTTTCGATCAGCTTGCCGCGAATGAAGTCCGATACGGCGATGAATATCGCGGCGGATCGCTGGAGCTGCTCTCTTTTGCGAACATATTGCCGGTGCGTGTAGTAGGACTTGCGCGCATGCTCGTCTTTGACCGTCGCATCGTAGCCGTGAAAAGTGACGATGAGCGGGATGCGCAGCCGTCTTGCGATCGGCGCGGCCAACACGCCGTCGGGACCGAAGTGCGCGTGCAGCAGACGAAAATCCAAGGGTTTGAATTTGCGCTCGATTGGGAATCCGAAGCCCGTCGCTTTGAACAGCAGCTCGCGCAATCTTCCTCCTGCGTCTCCTTCGTTCAGCACGGTGACGCGTTCGGCATCGAGCGCAAGGCTCGCATTGCGCTTTGAGCCCGCATAGTGGGCGCGGTAATAGCGCATGCCTTCCGCTTGGGATCGAATAAAAGTTTCGGACGGCGCCAACAGACAATCTCGGTAGATTAGAATATTACGTAACGTCATGACCGGCCCATCCCGCCTCCTTCGCTCGCCTTTGCAGGTCAGCGCTGCTCCTCGGCGGGTCTAAGTTCCTGCTTCCCGCGGACGGCGGCTTCCCGGGCGAACGGGATCGCGGTGCGGACTTTGCCTTGCGCCATATCCTTTTGCCTGATCTTGCCGATGCTCGCGAGCATCGTGATGCCCAGCTCGCTCTCGAGATCGTCGGCGGTGCGGACCTTGTCGTCCAGATAGTCGACCAGGAACGCGATGCCGAAGCCGAGCAGCGCCGCGAGCAGAAAGCTGAATATATACAGAACGGTGTGGCTGCTGTTGATCGGGCCCGGCGTGGCCTGCGGATCCGGCTCCGTCAGCACCGTGATATTGTTGAGCTTCATGAGCTCGGTGACGCTGCTGCGGAAGGCGTTCGATACGCCGCTCACGATCCGGACGGCCGTGCCGTAATCGTCGGCCTTGGCGACCAGCGTGATAATCTGTGCGTCCTTCATCGTGTTCACCGCGATCTTGTCGCTGATCTGGGAAGCTGTCATGCCGAGCTCGGGGTGCTCGTCGGCGACGCGCTTCATGACGGACGGGGATTTGATAATTTGCTTGTAGGTGTTGATGAGCATGAGATTGGTGTTGATAGAGTTCTGGTCGATGATCTGCTGTCCCGCAACCGTCGATTCGGTCTTGTTGACGATCAAGTCCGTCGACGCCTGATAGACCGGCTTGACGTACTTGTTGCTGTAAACATAGGCGGCCGTGCAAATGACGACGATCAGCAGAGCGGGAATCCACCAGTATCTCTTAACGACCTTCAGGTAGTGCTGCAGCTCCATTCTAGATAGCCTCCGCTTCGTTTGTGTGTTCTGCGCCTTGCCGGAAATGGGAGATTCGGACGACCTCAGACGAACCAGGCCCCCCCTGAAGAAAGGTCGGGTTATGTAGGTGCGGGGTCTCCCTTTCGCCGGCTCGTCCGCTTCTCTCATTCTTGACCCCAACTTAAACGCATGGCTCCGAATCTGAAACAAACATGCATATTATGGCAACGGTTTCAAGTAGGTTTTCTCATTTTTCAAAAACGCGAAAAAGCGCGCCGTTATCGCATCGGCGCGCTTTATCAATTAAAATTATTAAAATCCAGTGTTTCCTTCCAGATGGATATTGCCGCCCTTGAAGTTGGTAGGCGACTTGCTAGAATCGCTGAGCACGTTTTTGGAGAAGTAAATATTACCTAGATCTCCGTCTCCCCATACGCCAATGCCGTCGTTCACGGCGTTTTTGATCGTGTTCTCCTCGAACGTAATATCATCCAGCTTGCCGTGCGACGCATAGACCAGAATGTTCGGGTGGTCGCTGTTTTTGCGCATGCCGGTATGCTCGATCTTATTTTTTTGCACCGTGACGTTTTTGGTGTCGGCCGTCTCCCACTCCCGCTCGACGGAGATATAAATGCCGGCCATCTCCGTGCGCTGAATAGAATTGCCCTCTATCGTGACGTCTTCCCCGCCGACGACCGATATGCCCCTCGCCTTGGAGTCGTAACCGACGTCGTTGCCCGCGATCGTCACATCGTGCGTCACCTCGCCGTCCTTCAGGTAGCTGACGACCGCGATGGCGTCGTCTCCCGTGCCGGCTACTTTGTTGCTCTCGATGCGGATGCGGGTGCTTCCGTCGGTGATGTGGATGCCGTCCGCCCCCGTATTCTCGATCAGGTTGTTCGCGATGACGCCGTCCTCGGAAGCATCCTCGACGAGGATCCCGGCCGTGCTCGCTTTGTCGATGTGCACGTTTTCAATGCGAAAGCCGTTCGCTCCCCTGACGGTGATGCTGTTCTTCGCATTCTCGCCGTCGCCCCGCTTGACGGTCCGCGCGTACACGTGGCTCATGTCGCTCAGCGACGGCCCGCTGCCCTCCAGATCGATCGAGCCCCGCTTCGGGTCCGTCGATACGATGACCGTCTTGTCCGCGCCCGCTCCCCGCACCTTGACGCCGTCGACGACCCAAATGTCGTCGATGCGGTATTCGCCTTCGGACAGGCGCAGCTGCAGGCCGTCCGCCTTGGCCTTCTCGGTGCAGGCCTTGAGCGTATCCAGATCGTCGTCGCGATCGTCCCCGCCCGCCAGACAGTGCAGCGAGCCGTCTTCGATCGTCCAGACCGGCTCCTCGGGTTCCTCCGTCGGCTCGCCCGTCGGAGTTGCTTCCTGCGTTGAAGAGGGAGAGGGATGTCCCCTCGGCCCCGTTTCCTTCTCGTCCCCGCCGCGCGGCCAAAGCATGACGACGACCAGTGCCGCGATTAGGGCGATTCCCGTCCATAGCGCATAACGATTCTTCCGGTTTCTCTCCATTCCGACCTCCAGTGGGTTCTCTTTTTCGTCTTAACTTAGCTTTAACAGACCTAGATTTATCGGACTTACCAGAGTTTCACCCCCTATGCACCTGGGTAAAACAATCTCGCACATTAGAAAACGTTAAGAAGCCGCCGCAAAGCCGCAACCTTGCGGCATGATAGCCACAAGACAGCGTTTGAAAAAGCCGAGAAATTAAAAAAATGCCAACCCGGAAATCCGGATCGGCATTGTTCGATAGTCGCTGTTTAACCCAGCTTAAAATCCCTTATTGTCGCTCAAATGAATGGTGCCCGCCTTAAACGTCGTATTCGCGCCCGCCGTATTGATCAACGTATTGCCGGTAAAGTAGATGTCCTTGATCTGACCGTCACCCCAGACGCCGATTCCCCGATGGGCCGCGTTTTTAATCGTGTTGCCCGAGAAGGTCACATTGTCGATGACGCCCTGCGAGGCGTAGATAAGCACGTTCGGATGATTTTCCGGTTCGTGGATGCCCGCATGCTCGATCGTATTGTTCTTCACGGCGATCCGGTCGACGTTAACCGTATTGTAATTCGCTTCGACCGCAATATAGATGCCGGCCATCTGCGTATCCTTTACGGAGTTGCCTTCGATCAGCACGTCCGTGCCTCCGACGACCGCGATGCCGCGCGCCTTGGAGAGGTATCCGACGTCATTGCGGCGGATCTTGATATCATGCACGGCAGGACCGTCCTGCGCGTAGCTGACGACCGCGATCGTATCGTCACCCGTTGCCTTGACCTTGTTGTTCTCGATCAGGATGCCGCTGCTGCCGTCCGTAATATGAATGCCGTCCGCGCCGGTCGAATCGACGGTGTTGTTTGTGATGACGCCGCCCTTGGAGCCGCCTTGAACGAGAATGCCCGCCGTACTCGACTTGTACACATAGACGCTGTCGATCGTAAAGTTCGTCGCGCCCCGCACGGTGATGCTGTTCTTCTCGTTGGAGCCGTCGCCCCGCGCAACCGTCGTCTGATAGACATGCTTGACGTTGCTCAGCTTGGCATTGTTGCCCTTCAGATCGATCGAGCCGTTCAAAGGGTCCGTGGAGATGAGCGTCGTCTTCGCCATGCCCGCGCCGATCAGCTTGACGCCGTCTATCGTGAGAATTTTGCTCAGGTGATATTCGCCCGCGGGAACGGCTACGTACTTGCCTTGCGACTTCGCCTTGTCCAGGCAAGCCGCGAACGCGCCGTAGTCGTCCTTGCCGTCGTTCGCGACGGCGCCGCAGCTTGCGACGGACAGCGCGTAGCCGCCCGCGGTCGTCGAACCGGCTGCCGACGGCGCCGCAGCGGCAGACTTGACTGCAGCGGCGGTCTTAACCCCCTGCGCCGACGCCGCGGGCTGCACGGACGACGCTTTATATTGAACGACGGGATTCCAGAGCGTATGATCGTTGTTCATCGATTCCCTGCTGTTGACCTGAAAGTAAATCGCCGTGCCCTTCTCGACCGCGACTTCCTTCAGCGCAGGCGTGTAGCCGTCCGTCGTCTTGACGACGGCGCTCCAGAGCGTCGTCTTGTCCTTCTTGATGGTGGCGAGGATGCCGTCGCCTTTGGCGTCGCCCTTCTTGACCGTGCCGCCGATCGTGATCGTCCCCTTGCCGGGCGATACCCACTTCAACACCGCGTCGAAGTCCTTGCTCGGGTGCATCGAATCCTTGTTCACCCAGGGATAGCCGGTATTCGCGGCCGCCTGCCAGCGGTCGCCGGTTGCGTCATATGCGAGATTGCTGTATACCGTACCTGCGCTTTTTTGATAAAACCATTGCTTCTGCCCCTGCGCCGCGGCGAAATCTTGCGGAGCGGCATATATGCTGGCCACGCTGACGGCTTGCGCATCCTGTGCGGACACGAACGAATTCGTAATGCTGAACCCCAAGGCGAGCGCCATTGCCGTCAAACCGATTTTTTTCAAAAAAACAACCTCCGTATGTTTGAATATGAATGATGCAGGGTAAAGACGGAGTGATAGAACCGACTCTATACTGAATTGCAGCTCTAACAGATATATCGGACGAACTTGGGTTCGCATGAATACATTGGCAGTCGATTGACGTGCCATTTGTTTCCTGCGGCCTATTTTAGCATGTTTGCGGCGGATTTGAAGAAAAGAAATTATAATCTATTTTTAATAGAAGAAACACGACTTCTGAGAGGGCCGATCATCGGGGGAGTAGGAAAAACTTGCGGAAGAGAACTGCGCAACCAAAATTTAAACAATCATTTAAATCAACGCACATTAATATACCACGCACTCCAAATTAAAGCAAATATTGAATCAAATGCATGAGAAAAGGTTAATCTTGGGCTCATATTCCAAGAAGTCGCCTTCAAAAAGCCCCTGCTGCCTTCGGTTGCGCGTTAGCTCGCAACGGACGGACAGAGGAGCCCTTATTCTTGAAACGATGGCGATTCGCGGCCCGCTCACGGACCCAGGGGCCGTTATTGCGAGATTGCCGGCCTCCTTTAGCCTCGATCCGGGCAATAACGACCCTCCAGTCCGAAACTCTCGTAAATGGACCTATTTTTCGAAAATAGCGCCTGCTGAGTCCGATGCCCGATGCCCGGTGCGGCGTTCTCAGCTCGCGATGCCAACTCCACGCTTTTGCGCCATCGCTTGCCCTGCGGCAGCCGAGGCCTTCCCACGCCCTTTAAACTTATGTATGCATCGTTCGTTCATTCGCCGCGCTTCCATGCCAGGATCCGGTTCCGGCGATCGAACGGCATTGCGCCAGATAGGACTGCCGCGCCTCGGGCGTCCAGCCGTCGAGATATCTTTTCTCCCAGACGCGTTCGTCCTGTTCGAGAAAACGCTGGATCTCCAGGATGGGCGCGAGACGCGCGACTTCCTCGCGCATGCGGGCGGCATGGCGCAAATATTCGCCGATGACGGGCATCGCCTGCTCATAATCGTCGATGTCCTCGGCCGGACCGCCCGCGATTAGCGCAGCCAAGATCCCGCCGGCTCCCTCGAAAAGCGACGGGTCGATCGTATCCGCCTGCAGCGCCTCCTCCAGGTCGCCTTTGAGCGCGCACGTATAGGCGAGCAGGCCGTCGCCGATCCGGTTGCGGAACCCTTCGCGCAGCAGCCAATCCCGAATCTCCTGCGTCTCCGGATCGAGGCGCTCGACGAGATAGACGCGGCCCCAACCGTCGACGCATCGCGCCAGCTCGCACAGCGCCTTGCTCGGCTGCTCCATGCCCATGAGCGCCGAAGCCGCGTAAAGCGTGAATTCCTCGTGCTTGCCTAGCGTGAACGTCAGCTCCCTGTGCCGGTCGTTGCCGTACTGGCTCAGCAAGGCGATGCCGAACTTCACGACGTTGCGGTGCACGCCATGCCGCGCCATCCACAGCGCTTCCTCGTACAGATGGCCGGCGTTCAACCCCGGCAGCTTATGTAACGCTTGAAGCGCCGGACTGATCGCATCCAGCGACTCGTCGCGCATGAGCGCGAGATAAACGGTTCTTCGGCTGCGGACGCTGCGGTCGCGGCTGAGCCGGACGAGCAGGCGCGTCAATTCCTTGGCGACGCCGTCATCGGGGGCTGCGCCGAGCGCCCCGATTCCCTCCAGGCCCTCTCGGCGCAGCGCTTCCCGGCGTTCGGGCCTGTCCGCGCATTCGTCGTCGTCAGGCAGCGCCTGCGACATCAGCTTGCCGTCCTGGCCGATCCGCAGGACGATCATATCGTAAGCCGACGGCTTGCCGGCCCAAGGATACAGGGGAGCGACGGCTGTATAGCGAAGCATACGGTCTCTTCCTTCCGGCGGCAATCGGTCTGGCCGTATCAAGCCGGATTGCCGCTATGTATGTATTACCCGCCTGGCAGATATTGCATCGGAAAACGGGGCGGCATACGTCGAAGCATGCAAAAAAACGAGGCGCACGGATTCGCTCCGCGCGCCTCGCAGGAAGAAAAATCTTATTGCATCAAAACGATGTGGGCGGCCGTCAGCTTCGGCAGCTTGTACGTAAACGTATTGTTTTTGATGTCCGCCACGCCCTGCAGCTCGACGATCTCGGCGCTCGCGCCGTCGAATGCGTAGATGCGCGCATGCCGGTACTGCGTCGTTCCGGCGATATGGATCGTTGCGTTCATCGCGTAGTCGTTGTTTTTGTTCAGCGCGATCAGGTGCAGCTCGCCGGCGCTCTCGTCCGAGATCGATCCGTAAACCGAGCTGTTTTCCACGTTGTTCGTCTCGGCCTTGACCTTAATCGAGCCGAAATGCGAACCTTGGCCGTCATAGCTGGTGAACAGCTTCACCGCTGCCGAGATGTACGGCGCTTCCTTCAGCCCGTTCACCATCTTCCAGAAGGTTGCGAGGTGGACGCCGTATTTGCCGAAAATGCCGAGCACGTCCGCTTGCGCGATGCCGCCGTACACGTTATTTTCGCCGCCGTAGTTGTATTCGGTGATCGCGATCTTCGTACCGGGATTGTACGCGTCGATCGACTGCTGCGTCCGCGGCAGGATCGGCAGGAACGCGCTGTACCATTGTCCGATCCAGCTGTTCTCCGTATAGGTCGGATCCCAAAGCGAGCGCGGCGCCTGCATGCGAACCTTGTTCGCCTCGAGATTGTCGTAAGAAGATACGTTGGTAATGCGCGAGCCGCCCGCGGAAATCTCGGGGTACCAGTGGTAATCGACCGCGTCCAGCAGTCGTTTGCCCTGCTGCGCGGAGGCGGCGCGGAACTTGTCCAGATAATAATCCATGAACCACTTGTAGCCGCCGCTCTTCAGCGTCTCCCAATCGTCGGCCGCGTGCATGCTGTACAGCTCGTCGAAGCTGTAGGAAGCGGGGCCGTACATTTCGGCGAAGGGGTCCACGTTTTTGACCGCCTTGGCAAGTTCGATCCCCTTGTTCGTCACCTCGGCCGCGCTCGGCTTTTCCGGATGCATGTACGGATGCGTCTTCTGCCAAAGGCTCGGCTCGTTGTCGATCGAGTAGCCCTTGATGCCGGTCGCCGTGCTCGCGTTGCCGAAGCGGTGAACGAGCGAGTTGACGAATTCGTCCATGTAAACGGCGTTGTCGTTCAAATCGGGTGTCAGGCTGAACGGCGCGTTTTTCGCGGCGTACACCGGCACCCAGCGGTTGGAAGGCGCCGTCTCGGCGGATTGAACCGCTCCGTTCTTGTCCGCGGCGACGTAGCCGCCCGTCTGCAGCGTGGCCAGCGTGTACGACCCCATCGCCAGCGACTTCTGGTGATAGCCGGCGATGCCGATGCCCGGCTCGTCCATATTGCCGCCGTACGGAACGCCGCCATAATACCAAGGCACGTAGTTGTCGCTTCTGTGGCCGTAGTCGGAGCCGGCGTTGGAGGCGTTCGTCTCCCAGTTGTAGGTGGTCAGGCGGTTGCCGCCCGTGCGCCGCGAGCCCCAATGCTCGGTGCCGGTCAGATCGTCGTTCGTGCCGTAAATATAAGGGCTGATCGGCGCTCGCTCCGCGTCCGCGTCGATCTCGAATTGCACGTCGAAGTCGCCGGTCGGCGTCAGTACCGTATTGGTCACGATCTTGTCGCTCCACTTGCCGCGCGTCTCCCCGTCCTTCGCCCGCACCCGGTAGACATGCTTCGTGCCCGCGGCCAGCGCATCATGCGTGTAGGACGTTTGTAGTCCGACGTCCGCGATGACGCCGTCCGCCTCGATCTCGTAGCCCGTCACTTCTTCGCCGAGCGGGGACCAGGTCAGCGCGACGCTGCTGTCCGTCGTCTTGCCTCGAACGTTGACCGGCGCAGGCAGGTCCTGCTCGCCGAGCGTGCGGACGACGACGGCGCCGCTCCAGATGCCGACCTTGTCTCCTTTGCGCGTACGAACCTTGTAGGTATGCTTCGTCCCTGTCTTGAGCCACGAATCCAAATACGACGTCTCCGCGATGCCTTCGACGATCGTGCCGTCCGCGCTCACGTCGTAGCTCGTCGCGCCCGCGACGGCATCCCAGGACAGCCGGATCTCCGTCTCGTTCGGCTCGCCCGAGATAGTGGACGGCGCGGCCGGAATGTCCAGCAGCTTCGGTTCGACGCCCCAAACGAGCTGTCCGTCGACGTACGCCGTCGACTTATCGTTTGCAGTCGATGCGGTAGCGCCTTTAAAGGAGTAGTCGTTCGTTTGCGTAAAGTCGGACCAGTTGTCTTTGTTGATCCATGTGTAAACGCCGGCCTTCGCACCGGGCTTCAGCTTGCCTGCATCGGCCGCGAAGTCGAGCTCCAGGTAGTAATCGGCCGTCTCGGCGGGTATCGGCATCTTGACGAAGCGCGCGGTCACTTTTTCCTTGGCCACGGTGCTCCAGAAGCCGATCGACAGTGGCCTTTCGTCGTCGATCGTGAAGTAATAGCGCGCCGTCACGCCGCCGAGATCGATCGGCTCCGAGCCCTTGTTGAAGATCTCGAGCTCCGGCGTCGGCATCTGCGCGCTCGCCTTGTTTCCTGTCTTGACGCGCACCTCAAGCACCGGGCCGGCAGGAGGCGTCGCGGTCGGCGTGGCCGTAGGCGTGGCCGTCGGAGACACCGTAGGCGTGGCGGTCGGTACCGGCGTCGGCGAACCGGTCGGCGTCGGCGTTGCGCTAGGCGTGGCCGTAGGCGCCGCGGTCGGTGTCGGCGTTGCCGTAGGCGAAGGCGTCTGTCCGCCGCCCGAGCCCGCTTCCACGTTGACGAAGGCCGCGCCGGCATGCCATTTATGGTAGGCGCTCCAGCCGGCGCCGAACACGCCGAGGCTGATTGTATATTTGCCCGACTCAGCTCCCGCAGGCACGCGCCAGGTGAACGAGACGGTTTTTTCCACGCCCGCAATCAGCTGTATATCGTCCTTGAAGGTCTGACCGACCTTCGCAAGCGCAGGATCGAACACTTCGGCGTCGAGCAGCACGGCGGCGTCCGCCGCGGCCGTCACGTGAACGTCGATCGTGAGTTCTTCGCCCGCCTTGACCGTTCCCGGCGATACGGTCGCCGACGTGGCGAAAGTCTCGGCTGCTGCATAAACCTCCCGCTCCGCGCCTGCGGACGCAAGGCTGCCCAGCAGCAGCGCTGCCGCGGCCATTGCCGCGATCGCTTTTTTTCCGATTCCCTTTTTGAGTCCGACGAATCTCATCATTCTCTCCCTTTCTCTGTAGCGTGCTACGTCAGCTTAGCAGAGTGCACGACCGCGATTATGTGGCCTGCGTTACAAAAACTCAAAAATTCATGCCCGAAAATAGGCCCGACAAGCGAACATGTGTGCGAGAAATGGTATAATGGGAGTCCAAGCAAACCGGATACCGAAGCGAGGTCTAGCGATGTTTATAGAAGATGCGCCGCCGGAAAACGACCCGCGGTGGGAGGACCTGCTGCGCCGCGTCGCGGAAACGTTCGACGACCTGACGCTTAAGCGCGGCTATCAATATTACAAGCAAGGGCGCGTCAAGATATCCGATCCCGAGGACATGCGGCATCTGCAGGCCGAGGTGGCGGGCACGGTGACCTATCGGACGCGAGTCGACCTTGAAGCTTTGGAGGACGGCAAATGCAGCTGTCCTGTCGGCCGCCCGTGCAAGCACATGACAGCAGTGCTGATGGAATGGGCCGGCTACCGCGGCTATCCCGTCCCGACGCTGGCCAACGCCAAGACGCTTGCGTCGCGCCCGCGTCCCGCCTCCGCCGGTCGGCAGCAGAACGCCGAGATCGAGCGGCTCGCGAGAGATGCGGCCCGCATTCCCGAGATGCGCGTTCCGCAGTGGCTGGATCTGTTCGACAGATGCCTCGCGCCCGTCGCCGGACAAGTTCGCAATACGCAGTACGCGAAGCAGGCCCTGGGCCTTTTTTATAAAATAAAGCCCCCGCTCTCTCCCGTCGCCGAGCGGCTGTTCGAGCTGAACGCGCTGGTGTTTCTGATGCGCCATTCGGCCGAGACCCAAAGCAACCCGGCGCTCGGGACGAATACGTACCTCGGCTACTTCACGCATCTGGCCGTGACGGATCTTCACGAAGCTGCGATGGGCTGCCTGGATCGCCCGTTGCCCGTTGCGGACGAGCCGCTCGCGCGAGACCGCCTGCTCGAGACGGCCGACATCGTGCGGACGGCGATGCTGACGCCCGGGCCGACGCAGGATTACGAGCTGAAGCTTTACGGCCGCCTGTGGGAGACTTGGCTCGCGCCTCCGTACGGAAGCGATGCCTTGTACGCGGAGGAGCTTCGCAAGCTGGAGGACGCCGAGAGCGGCCTGCCCGCACAGAGCAAGAGCGCCTGGGACGCAGCCGTGCTGCGGATGCGGTTCGGCCTGGCCGACGACGACCGTGCGCTGGCGTTGCTCGCCGGCGAATCGGGCCGTCTGGGCTCGGCCCATGTCGCGCTGATCACGGACATGCTGGGCGAACTCGCCCGCAAGGAGCAATGGAGCCGCCTGCTTCGCTGGCTGACCGAGCTTGGCCCTTTGATGCACGGCAGGCGCTCGAAGGAGCTTGAGGCGTACGCCGGTCTGTGGGACGCGGTCGTCGCCAAGCTGCCTGAAGCGGAGCCCGGCATGTGGTCGGCGCTCGAGTCGCTGCTGCCGTCCTCCCAGCCGATTTACGAAGCCCGGCTGCTCGCCGCAGGACGTTACGAAGAGTGGATCGACATTCAACTGTCGTTCGGCCGCGAGCCGCTCGACTACCGCGCGACCGAGCTGGCGCCTCTGGAGAAGGAAGCGCCGCACGCGCTGCTCCCCTTCTACCATCAGGCCATCGAACGTTATGTATCGATGAAAAACAGGGCCAGCTACAAGTCGGCGGTCAAGCTGCTCAAGCGGCTGGCCAAGCTATATAAAAAGATGAAGCGCGAGGCGCGCTGGATCGAATATTACGAGCTGTTCGAGCTGCGCTACAGCAGGCTGCGCGCGCTGCAGGAAGAGCTGCGGAAAGGAAAGCTGTCATGAATGCGCAGCGGGATACGATCAGCGTCGACGTGCGGTTGACCGAGCACGGCGACGCGCTGATATACGGCGTATTGGAAGGTTACGGCTACGTGCCGGGCATGCTGCTCAAGCACAAGCTGTTCGCCTGGCATGAAGCCTCGTTTTACGGGACGAACCTGGATGTGAGCCAGGTCGAGCTGCCGGAGGGCGTCGATCTCATTCAGGGCAAGGCGGAGATCGTCATCCTGCCTGCCGAACAGGTACTGCCGTTTTTCGCCGAGCCGCGGCTGCTGAAGCACGTGGAGTGGCGGTTGGCCGGGGAGAGCCGTCTGCTCGCCGAATGGGCCCCGGTCCTGGCAGGCTGGATTGAGGAGCGTCGATTCGTCCCGAGCCTTGAAGCTTATCGCCAGGGCATGCTGCAGTGGACCTGGGAAAGCGAGCTGCCGCCGGCTGGCCGGGAGGAGGAATACGGAGAGACGGCGAACGGGGCGGACGGCGAATGGATGCAAGGCCTGCGCGCCGCTTACTCGGCGGCCGTGCGAGAGCGCTACTACGGCACGGACGAGGATTATGCCGAGCTGCGGCGGGCGTATCCGCTGCTGTTCGACAAAAGCGCCGCGTCAGCGGCCGGCATGGATCAGCGCGGCTGGCTCGAGGCGATCGGCTGGCGTCAGGACACGGCGCCGTTCCGGCCGATCCTGCGGCTGCTCGAGCCATACGCGGCGGGCAACGCGCCCGACGATTGGCGGCTGCAGCTCGCGCTGCAGAGCAAGCGGGACGAGACGATCGTGCATCCCGCGAAGCTCGCGGCGGACGGCTCCGTCTCCGGGCGGTGGCCCGCCGCCTGGAACGAAGAAGCGAGCGAGCGGGCCCCCGGCTGGCTGGAGCGGCTGCGGGCGGTGCTGCCGCCCGAACGGCTCGCCGGCGGTCCGCGGGATTTGCTGGGCAAGCCGCTGGACGACGAAGCGGCCTGGCGCTTCCTCTCGGCGGACAGCAACCGGCTGCTCGAGGCCGGCTGGCGGGTGCTGCTGCCGGCCTGGTGGGAAGCGGCGACCCGCAAGAAGCCGCGGCTGCGCGCCAAGATCGCGCCCGAAGCGGGCGGCAAGGGGAGCTCGCTGTTCGGACTGGACGCGATCATCGACTTCGACTGGCGGGTCGCCATCGGAGACGTGGAGCTCAGCGAGGAAGAATTCGCCGCGCTCGTCGCGCGCAACCAGCGGCTTGTCCGCCACCGCGGACAATGGATCGCGCTCGATCCGGCGCTGCTGACGCAGATCCGGCGCATGATGACGGGCATGGACAAGCACGCGGGCCTTTCTTTCCAGGACGTCCTGCAGCTTCATCTGCTCGGCGAAGGCGACGGCGACGGTGCGGACGACGCCGAGACCGAAGAAGCGGCGGAGGCGTCCGCCGCGCGCGTGCGGCTCGAGGTCGAGCTGAACGCGCACCTCGCCGCGTTTTTCGCGCAGCTCGGCCGCCCTTCGGAGTGGCCGCTGCCCGAGCCGCCGGCAGACCTGCAGGCGACGCTTCGGACCTACCAGCGCGAAGGCTTCGGCTGGCTCACCTCGCTGCGGCGCTTCGGTCTCGGGGCGGTGCTCGCGGACGACATGGGCCTTGGCAAGACGGTTCAGCTCATCGCCTATCTGCTCCAGCTGCGGCACGATACGCCGCCCGAGCGGCGCCGCGCCTCGTTGATCGTCTGCCCCACCTCGGTGCTGGGCAACTGGCAGAAGGAAATCTCGCGCTTTGCGCCAACGCTGTCGGTGAGCCTGCATTACGGCAGCGGCCGAATCACCGAAGCGGAGGCCTTCGCCGCTCAGGCCGCGGCTTCCGATGTCGTGCTCACTTCGTTCGCCACGGCCTCGCTCGATCAGGAGCTGCTGCAAACCTACGTATGGGCGGCGATCTGCCTTGACGAGGCGCAAAATATCAAAAACGCTCAGACCAAGCAATCCGTCGCCGTTCGCAGCTTGTCCGCGGGTCAGCGCATCGCGCTCACCGGCACCCCGATCGAGAACCGGCTGGCCGAGCTCTGGTCGATCTACGATTTCATCGCGCCTGGCTACCTGGGGACGCAGCGCGCCTTCCAGGAGCGGTTCGCCACGCCGATCGAACGCAACCGCGACGAGCGAAGGACGGCAGAGCTCAAGCGCCTCGTCGGACCGTTCATGCTGCGCCGCAAGAAGAAGGACCCGAACATTCAGCTCGACCTGCCGGACAAAAACGAGATGAAAACGTACGTCCCGCTCACGCCCGAACAGAGCGCGCTGTACGAGCAGACCGTCAACGAGCTGCTGGAGCGGATGAAGACGCTCGAAGGCATCGAGCGCAAAGGCGCGATCCTTGCGGCGCTCACCCGGCTTAAGCAAGTGTGCGACCATCCGTCGCTGCTGAACAAAGAGCAGGAGTCGGCGACTGACGCTGCTTCGGCGGAAAAAAAGGGACGCACCGACGGGGCGGCGCCCGCGTCTTCGGACAAGGCGCCGAGCAAGTCGCCCGGCAAGTCGCCCGACGATGCCCAGGCGCCGTCCGAAGCGGAGCTCGCCGAGCTCGTCTCCCGTTCGGCCAAGCTCGAGCGGCTGCTCGCCATGGTCAAGGAGCTCCGGGACGAGGGCGACCGCTGCCTCATTTTCACCCAATACGTCGGCATGGGAGAGATGCTGCGCCTCGTGCTGTCCCGGGAGCTCGGAGAGCCCGTACTCTACCTGAACGGCAGCACGTCCAAGACGGCGCGCGACCGGATGATCGAGCGGTTCCAATCGCGGGCGCTGCCGCAGGACGAGCAGCCTAACGTGTTCATCCTCTCGCTCAAGGCGGGAGGCGTCGGCCTGAATCTGACCGCGGCCAACCACGTCTTCCACTTCGACCGCTGGTGGAATCCGGCCGTCGAGAACCAGGCGACCGACCGCGCCTACCGGATGGGTCAGACCAAGGACGTGCAGGTGCACAAGTTTATCTCTCTTGGCACCCTTGAGGAGCGAATCGACGAGATGCTGGAGAGCAAGCAGCAGCTCAGCGACAACGTCATCTCCTCTTCCGAGGGCTGGATCACCGAGCTGTCGACCGACGATCTGCGCGATCTGATCACGCTGCGGCGGGGAATGAACGGCTAACGCCTGACGTCAAAAACGCCTCCGGCAAGGCGGCATTCGGCTCTCACCCGCCGCGGCGACGGGCATTTCAGATCAGCGGATAATGTCCCTCGTAGCGCGGATGCGCATAATACGGCGGGCGCGGGCCGATCAGCGGTAGATTCAGGGTGAAAAAATCGCCGTAGGCGACCTTCACCATCGCGTCGGATTCGCCGACCAGCAGCGCGTCCGCCTTTTTGCTGAACGAGTACGGCACCTTCACATCGATCATCCTCCATCGGTCAGTTCGCCGTCATAGCCTATGCCGGATGGGCCGGGCAGGAGCAAGTCCTGTTCGAAAAATGAGCGCTTCCGGCGCTCGTCGTCCGATGTTAGACTAAAAATCAAAGGGGGCACACCGTATGATTAAAGAGCTAGTCGAAGAAACGCAGTGGCTGGAAGCCTATCCGGTCATGAACGAGCTGCGGACGAATTTGGACCAGGAGGCTTACCTTACCCTTCTGCGCGAGATGAACGCGGAAGGCTACAAGATGCTGGCACTGTACGACGGCGACCGGATCGTCGCGTTGGCCGGCATCATCATGCTGACGAATTTCTATTTTGGCAAGCATGTATTCGTCTACGACCTAGTCACCAAAGCTTCCGAACGCTCCAAGGGGCACGGCGAGACCCTGCTCGAATATGTCCACCAATATGCCAAAGACAACGGCTGCCAGACGGTGGCGCTTGAATCGGGACTTGCGCGCGTGGATGCTCACCGGTTTTACGAGACAAAGATGGGTTATCGCAAACCCGGCTTCTCCTTTACCAAATCGCTTTGATCCCGCTATCCGCTCAACTTCGCCGCCCCTGCGGCAAAGCGCTCCCCTCTTCCCGCACCGAAGCGGCTAGGCACGCGTCTAGCCGTTTTGGCATACGGTGAGAAATAACGATCTCGAGCAGACGACGACTTCGGCCATCCCGAAAGGTGCCGATCTGCCGGTTCACGGGAGGACGACATGACCGACAAACGCGACGGCGAGCGTGAGCTTGAACAAGTACGAAGCATGCAGCTTCAATTCGAGGAAGCGAAAATCGACGCGCCTTACCCCCTCTATCCCAGCTACGGCACGGTCACGCGCTACGAGGACATCGCGATCAGCGTGCCCGAGCAGCGCCAATACCGCCAGCCGGGCATCGAGAGCTTGATGGTGCCGAAGCCGATCGTCGACAATCCGCATTATAAAGGCAGCGCCAAGCTCGAAGGCCGAGTCGCGCTGATCACCGGCGGCGACAGGGGCATCGGCGCTGCGGCCGCCATCGCCTTCGCCAAAGAAGGCCCCGACGTGGCGATCTCCTACCTGGACGAGCACGAGGACGCGGCGCGCACCAAAGCCTGCATCGAAACGTACGGCCGAAACTGCCTATTATTGCCTGGCGACGTCCGCGACAAGGCAGTCAGCGAGTCGATCGTCCACGACACCGTCAACGCCTTCGGACGGCTGGACGTCCTCGTCAACAACGTCGGCATCCAGTTCCAACAGAACGAGCTGGCGGACATCACCGACGAGCAGTTCGAGAACACGTTCAAGGTGAACTTTTTCTCGCATTTCCATACGACGCGCGCGGCCCTTTCATACCTGAAGCCCGGCGCTTCCATCATCGGCACGGCCTCGGTCGTCGCTTACGTCGGCGAAAAAACGCTGCTCGACTACACCGCCACCAAAGGCGCGATCGTCGGCTGGACGCGCGCGCTGGCGCGCAACCTGGCGCCAAAGGGCATTCGCGCCAACGCGGCCGCCCCCGGGCCGATCTGGACCCCGCTCATACCGAGCAGCTTCTCCCCGGACCAAGTCGCCGTCTTCGGCACGGAGACGATGCTGGGCCGTCCCGGGCAGCCGTTCGAGCTCGCCCCGACGTATGTCTATCTCGCGTCGGACGACTCGCGCTACGTCACCGCGCAAGTTCTCCATGTCGACGGCGGCCAATCGACGAGCAGCTGAATCGTATGCCGTTCGGCATGCTAACTAGCGGCGATCGCTCGATTTGAGAATGCCCGTGTCGTTGACGGGGTCGCCGAGCTTCTTTTCCGCAGCGATCTTCCCTTCCTGATCCAGCGCCTGTACAATATAAGGCAGTTCCGCGGACTCGGGCAGCAAGACGAACCAGAGCCTTCTGCCCGGTTCATATTCCACGATTTTCGATGCGTATTTACCCGGCTTCTCTCCGCCGATGATCACGATGACGCTGGAGACGGATGCGTCGGTCAACTCCCCGGCCACCAGCGGATAAGGACCGGGCACACCTGGATATTTGTTCGGCATGGTCATATAACTCAGCAGCGAACGAACGCCCGCCTTCCCCGATTCGCCATAGCCGATCCCGTAACCTGCGCCCATGGCCCATTTCCACCCCAGCCATGTGTGGCGCACGAATTCAACCTGCAGCTCCGTACCGTTCTGCTGCAAATTCCGCTTGATGAACAGCAGCACGCCGCCGTCCACCGCTTCGCGATGAACGACCTGCATCGTATCGAAACGCCGGAACTTCTCCACCGCTTCCTCCGGCGTCCGCCCGATCGGAATGTGCAACACGCTGCCGTTTAAACCCATCGCCTTCGACAGCCGCCGATCCGCATAGCCGCCCGGCCCTTCGTAGGCATAACCGAGTCCCGCAGCCAACAGCAGCAACACCCCAATCGCTGCGACTATCCCGATCGCCCACCTGCGCCTCCAATGCTTGACGGCGGATTCACGTTCACTTACGCGAGTCAAAATAGAGACCAGCCTCCGATCGTCGGGACGACGGCGCTCACGTAAAGGCGGTTCTCTTAGCCGTGCGAACAGCGCGTCTTGCCTCCGTTCGTTATCAGTCCTCCGACCATCCATCGATTCCCTCTCCCTTCAACCGCTCGGACAGCATCGCCCTGCCTCTGTAGAGCCTCGACTTCACCGTACCTTCCGCAACACCGAGCAGCTCCGCAATCTCGCCGTAGGACCACTCATAGTGAGCAAACAGAATGATCGGTTCACGGTATTTTCTCGGCAGGCGCCACACCTCCGCCCATACTTCGTTCGCCAACTCGTTCCGCCAATATTCACTCTCCGCCGACGCGCCGCCCCGACCGTCCGGGATCAAACCGACGAGCTTCACCTTTCGCCAAAAGGCCGACTTCCGATAATTAAACGCCGTATTGCGCGCGATCCGAAACAGCCAGTTTTTAACCGGCCCCTCTCCCCGATAAGCATCGATGGCCCGCATCGCCTGCACGAACGTATCCTGCGCAACATCCTCCGCCAGATGCTCCCGCCTTGTCAGAAACAACGCATACTGCCAGACGTCGTGCCAATGCTTGGCGATCAGATCGGCCATCTCGCCCGCATCCAGTCCGACGCGATATACGAGATCGCTATCCTCCACATCCGCCAACCGCCTCGCCCCCTTCCCCCTAAAGACAACGCAGCTCCCGCCTTAGTTCCACTTCTTTTGCATTTTATCGATATCCCCTTCAGTCAGGAAACCATTCGCGATTCACACTTTTGAACGTTATCCCCTTCAGTCAGGAAATAACCAGCCGTTTCACTCATTTGAACAATATCCCTTTCACTCAGGAAACAATCTGCGATTCACGCTTTTGAACGATATCCCCTCCAGTCAGGAAACAATCTGCAATTCACACTTTTGAACGATATCCCTTTCAGTCAGGATTTCTCACCGTTCACCAAACTTTATTTTATCGCCCCAACCTGTCACCGCCCCTTACCACCTCATGGAAGATACATTAAAACTGTGATGAACTACGGCCTTCCTGCGCGAAAGGGATACCGTTCAAACGGGGACGAATATGCCCTTCCTGTGCGAAGGGGATACCGTTCAAACGGAGACGAATATGTCCTTCCTGTTCGAAGGGGATACCGTTCAAATGGGACAAACTATGACTTTCCTGTGCGGAGGGGATACCGTTCAAATGGGACAAACTATGACCTTCCTGTGCAAAGGGGATACCGTTCAAATGGGACGCACCATGTACATTCCTGCGCGAAGGGGATACTGTTCAAACGGACGAACGTAACGGTACGCGCGAAAAGCCATCCGTTCTTCCGGCACAAACCGGGATAGCGGATGGCTGTATATAAAGTGTGAGCTCAAAACGCGATCTCACACGGTTTGTAGTTGCTCCGCGGCGGGCTCTTCGGCCTGCCGAATATCCACCGCCAGACCGCCGTCCGACGCTTCGACGGTCATGATGGAGCCTTCGGGCGCCGAACCTGCGATCAGCGCCCTCGCTACACGCGTCTCGAGATGACGCTGGATAAACCGCTTCAGTGGACGCGCGCCGTAGACGGGATCGAAGCCTTCTTTTGCGATGAATCGGACGGCGTCGTCCGTCAATCGCAGGGCGATGCCGCGCTCGGACAGGCGGTCTGCCAGGCCGCGTGCCAGCTTGCGTACGATCGATTCGATCTCGACGCGCGACAGCGGCTTGAACAGGACGATATCGTCCACGCGGTTCAGGAATTCCGGCCGGAAGTGTCCGGACAGTTCTTTCATGACGCGGTCGCGTACGGCCGGCGCGATGTCGCCGTTGTCGTCCACGCCCTGCAGCAGGTGCGGGGAGCCGATGTTCGACGTCATGATGACGATCGTGTTTTTAAAATCGACGACACGTCCTTGCGAGTCCGTCAGGCGGCCGTCATCGAGCAACTGCAGCAGGACGTTGAATACGTCCGGATGCGCTTTTTCGACTTCGTCTAGCAGCACAACGGTGTATGGCTGCCTGCGAACGGCCTCGGTGAGCTGCCCGCCCTCCTCGTAGCCCACGTACCCGGGAGGCGCGCCGACGAGACGCGACACGCTGTGCTTTTCCATATACTCTGACATGTCGATCCGGATCATACCGTCCTCGCGGTCGAACAGCGTTGCCGCCAGCGCCTTGGCCAGCTCCGTCTTGCCGACGCCCGTCGGCCCCAGGAACAGGAACGAGCCGATCGGGCGGTTCGGATCCTGGATGCCCGCGCGAGCCCGCAGTACGGCGTCGGCCACAAGACCGACGGCCTCCTCTTGGCCGACGACGCGCTCGTGCAGCGTCTCCTCCAGGCGCAGTAGCTTGTCGCGCTCGCCTTCGACCAAACGCTTGACCGGGATCCCCGTCCAACGCGAGACGATGTCGGCGATCTCTTCCTCGGTCACGGACTCCCGCAGCAGGCGGGATTCCCCTTCTTGCTCGGCTGCTTCCTCCGCCGCCTTGAGCTGACGCTCCAGATCGGGGATGATGCCGTAGCTCAGCTCCGCCGAACGGTTCAGGTCGTATTCCTCCTGCGCGTCCGCCAAGTCCTTGCGCGCCTGCTCAAGCCGCTTTTGCAGCTCGCGCACGCCTTGAATCGCAGCTTTTTCTTTTTCCCAGCGCGCCATCATGCCCAGATGCTTCTCCTTCAGATCCGCCAGCTCCCGCTGAAGCGACTCCAGCCGGCGCTTGCTCGCGTCGTCGGACTCCTTCTTGAGCGCGGCTTCTTCGATCTCCATCTGCATCATGCGGCGCATGACTTCGTCCATCTCACCGGGCATCGAATCGATCTCCGTGCGGATCATCGCGCAGGCTTCGTCGACCAGGTCGATCGCCTTGTCCGGCAGAAAGCGGTCCGCGATATACCGGTTGGACAAGGTTCCGGCCGCTACAAGGGCGCTGTCGTGGATTTTAACGCCGTGATGGAGCTCGAAGCGTTCTTTCAATCCGCGCAAAATGGAAATCGTATCTTCGACGTTCGGCTCGCTGACGAGCACCTGCTGGAATCTGCGCTCGAGGGCCGGGTCCTTTTCGATATACGACCGGTATTCGTCGAGCGTCGTCGCGCCGATACAGTGAAGCTCGCCCCGCGCAAGCATCGGCTTGAGCATGTTGCCCGCATCCATCGCGCCTTCGGTCTTGCCTGCGCCGACGATCGTATGCAGCTCGTCGATGAACAGGATGATCCGGCCGTCGCTCTCCTTTACTTCCTTCAGCACGGCTTGAAGCCGTTCCTCGAATTCCCCGCGATACTTCGCGCCGGCGACGAGCGCGCTCATGTCCAGCGAGAATACCGTCTTGTCCTTAAGCCCCTCCGGCACATCCTTGCGGACAATCCGCTGGGCCAAGCCTTCGACGATCGCCGTCTTGCCGACGCCCGGTTCGCCGATGAGCACCGGGTTGTTCTTCGTCTTGCGAGAAAGAATGCGGATAACCCGCCGTATCTCGCTGTCCCGGCCGATGACCGGGTCGACCTTGCCCGCCCGCACTTCGGCGACGAGATCGCGCCCGTATTTTTCCAACACCTCGTACGTCGCTTCCGGCTCCCGGCTCGTCACGCGCTGATGGCCGCGTATCTCCTTGAGGACGGCCAGCAGCCGATCCCGCGTGAGGCCGAAGGCATCGAACAGCTCGCGCACGTCGCGGTTGCCGTCCCTCGGCGCGGAGGCCATCGCGAGCGCCGCATGCTCGACCGCGACGTATTCATCCGTCATCGACGCAGCTTCGCGCTCAGCTTGCTCCAGCAAGGCTACGAGCGCAGGCGATGCGTACCGCTTGACCGAATCCGAACCGCCGACGCGCGGGCGCTTCATCAAACGTCCCATCGCTTGCCGATCCATCTCGGCCGGCTGAATGTCGGCACGCTGCAGCAGTCTTGGCAGCAGTCCGTCCTGCTGCTTCAGCAGCGCCGCGAGCAAGTGGAGCGAATCGATCTCCGGATGCCCGCTCGCGCCGGCCAGCGACTGCGCGCCTGCGACCGCTTCCTGCAGCTTTTGCGTATATTTGTTGAAGTCCATAAACATCTCCCCTTATCGGTTAAAATGGTGTCCCGCTTGCGGCGGATTCATGCCGGTCAAGCGAATGCCTCGGAATCATCAGCTTCTTGAACGCGGCTTGATGCCTGCCTTGAAGCTGCTGCTTTCCGCGAGTCGTCTGTAAAGCTCCCGCTCCGCCTCACCCTGATTCGGCGGTATGACAAGCGCGACGTCGAACAGGATGTCGCCATAGCCGCCGTCCTTGCGGCGCAGGCCCTTGCCCGGTATGCGCAGCTGCTTGCCCGCGGGAAAGTCCGGCGGAATCCGAAGCTTGACCTGTCCGCCGTCCGGCAGTCGGACGACCGCTTCTCCGCCCAGCACGACCTGCCACGGCGCGGCCTCCATCGTCGCGCGCAAATCTCCGTCTTCGCCGAGCGCATACGATGCATTCGGCTCGACGGACAGCTCAATCAGCAGCTCGTCGCCTTCCTGCAAGCCGTTCGCACCGTCTCCCTTGAGCCGGATGACGGTGCCGTCAGCCATCCGTTCGGGCAGGCGCAGCGCGATGTCTTTGGTCCCGACGCTAACGTTGACCTTGGCGCCCTGCCAAGCCTGCTCCAGGCTGACGTTCAGCTTGGCATGCTGCGTTCGTCCGCTCGCGCCGAACGGATCGAAGCCCGACGGGCCCCAAGCGTTTTCGGCTCCGAACCCGTTTGGACCGCCGCCGTAAGCGCCGTAACCGCGCGTCCCGCCGGCCGCGTCGCCGTAACCGCCTATTCCACCTTTTCCGAAGAGCATCTCGTACAGCTCCTCCTCGGATAACCCCGCCGCGCCTTGACCGCCGCTGCTCCAGCTCCATGTGCCGCCGTTCGACGCGCCGTTCGATCCGCCGCTGCCGCCTGCCCGTCCCGCATACTCGCGCCGCATCGACGCGTATCGCTGCTCTTCTTCGTAGGCCTGCCTCTTATCGTCATGGCTCAATATGTCATAAGCCTCCGCGATCTCCTTGAACTTCGACTCGGCCTCGGGGGCTTTGTTCACGTCGGGATGCCACTTCTTGGCCAGCTTCTGGTAAGCCTTCTTGATGTCCTGCTTCGTCGCGTCCTTGCCGACGCCAAGCACTTCATACGGATTGCCGATCGTCATGGCGCATCTCCTCCCCCGGGCGGTCTTGTCTGACCTTTTTTGACCTTAATGACATTATAGACCTGTGAAACGAATATGCCAAAGCCGGTCTGAGGCGATTTAGAGCGAATATTTGCTTCTAATCGGTATGTTGCTTGCTCATACGGCTTCTCTTGACTAATGCTGACCTTTAATAAGTTATAAAATGAATAGCTCGCTGTAGCTAACCTCCTTGCGGTCCGGCGGGTTCGCTCTTCCGTCGGGCATCATCGCCAAAATCCCCTCCGCCTGCGCGAAGGGGATAACGTTAAAACGTTTGATATGCCTATGCTGCCTCCAGCGTCACTCCCCGTCGTCCCGTCCTTCGGCCGCTCTTCTGTCTAATTTCGCAAACAAATCCCGGAAAATCGCATCCCGATCGACATGCGTCACATACCGAATCGGATGGCGTCCGTCCGCCTCAAGCCAGCGGCAATCGTCGGTCACCTGCGGACTTGGCGTCAGCTCGCTCGGACACCAGTCTGGCTGGACCAGCCATGCGATCGCCGACAGGTCCCAGATCACTCGCGAACGCCCGGTGTGATCGTCCATGCATCCGAGATACGTCTCATAGAGGTACTGCCCGAGCGGCCCTTTATCCTTGACGTAGTCCCGCAGCTCGGACAGCGTCGTCGTCAGATGCGACACGACGCCCATGCAGGGCAGCAGAACAAGCGGTACGCCCGAGTCCAGCACGACGCGCGTCGCGTGCAGATCCTGCGCGAGATTGAACTCGCGCGTATCCGGCCAATGAAAGGCGTGGCCTCCGAGCCAGACGAGCACGATCCGGTCCGCCACGGCAGGCTCGAGCAGCAGCGCCGACGCGACGTTCGTGATCGCGCCGATGGCGACGACGTATAGCGGATCGTCTTCCCCGCGCGCCAGCGCCCGGCGAATCAAATCGCGTGCGGCGTCGCTCTCGACAGGCTCGTCGGGACCGGGCATATAAGCCGTCGATCCCCGGTATACGGGCAGCGTCTCCATGCCGGCGAGCGACCGGATCTTCAATATTTCCCGGTAGCTCTTCTCCATGCCGTCCGCAGGCCCGTCGGACAGCTCGTTGTGAAACGGAGCCGCGTGCACGGCCTCGACCTCCAGCGCCTCCGGCGAACATAACGCATAGATCAGGGCGAATTGGTCGTCGATCTCATTGTAAGTGTCTGTATCCAGCACGATGGACACTTTTTTCCCCGGGTGCGCCAGCCGCCTGACGCGACGATCCTCCTCCGTTGCCACGTACGGCGTTATCATCGTTCCGTCATCCT
Source organism: Cohnella sp. GbtcB17 (assembly GCF_019091135.1). Lineage (GTDB taxonomy): Bacteria > Bacillota > Bacilli > Paenibacillales > Paenibacillaceae > Cohnella. The sequence continues at coordinate 63,027 of NZ_JAGXJW010000033.1, forward strand.
CTCTTATTGTTTTTGGCTGAATGTCGACCGCAAGCATGTTAAGATAATAGCTAAATTATAGATAAATCGCCGGTTTAATCGTATCTGGATTCGGTCGACATCTATCACGATCCGGCTGATCTTCGAGAGGAGTATCGTCCTATGCAGGCACGGCTGGACTTCCTATTCCCCGTCGCCCACGAGCCCGGAAACGACGTGACGCTGCACCGTCACGCCTGCCACGAACTGGTCTACTATTTAAAAGGAAACGGAAAAACGCGCATCGGCGACCGCGATTACGAATACCGCGAGGACGACTATGCACTGATCCGGCCGGGAACGTATCACGACGAGCGTCATGCCGCGCCGACCGAAGTGCTGTGTCTGGGCTTTGCGCCGCTGCGGGAATCCGTGCTTCCCGAGGGCGTTTTTTCCGACCGCAAGCCCAAAGACGGCGAAGACGCGTACGAGCCCATTCTGCCGCTGCTGCTCGGAATGGCCAAGGAGATGAGAAATAAAGACGAGGACTACGCCGGCATGCTCGATCTGCTGGCTTCCCAGCTGGTTCTGACGCTTCGGCGCAGGAGATTAAACGGCGGTTCGCCCGCGTATGCGGAGGATCGGTTCAAGTATGCGATCAATTATATAAACGAAAACTTTCATCAGCGGATCGACTTCGCCTCGCTTGCGGCCACGGCGGGCTACAGCCTCGACCGCTACCGCCATTTGTTCAAGGCGCAGACCGGCGCATCGCCCGGCCGCTATGTGCTGGGCAGGCGAATCGCGCATGCGCGCATGCTCCTTCGGGAGACGAGCCGCAGCATCGTCGAGATCGCCGCGGACTGCGGCTTCGCCAGCGATTCGCAGTTTTGCAGCCTGTTTAAGCGCGAGACGGGCGTGAGCCCCGGCGCTTATCGCAAGGCCAACGCATAACGCGCGGATGACTTGCGCATTAAAAGAGCGCGGAGGGCCAGGCCCTCCGCGCTCCCGCGCAAGACGCGATTAACTTTTGCGCCACACATCCTCGTATTCTGCGTTGCGCTTGAACTGCACGAGCGCGTACGAACAAACGGGCACGATCTTCTTGCCTTCCTCGCGGGCAGCTTCGACCACTCTGTTCAGCAGCCGCCTGGCGATGTCTCCGCCTCGATAGGCCGGGGATACATACGTATGATTCAGCACCCAGGTATTCTCCCCGTCCGGCATGAACGTGATCTCCCCGATCTGCTCGCTGTTTTCGCGCATGACGAAGGCATGGCCTTCTTTATGAATGACGCCGACCTCGTCTTTTTTCTTCCAGCCTTTGAACGTATCCTTTGCCTCGGTCACGGTATCCTTCACGCTGCCGATCGTATCTTGAACGTCGGACTTGATGCTGTCGATATGCCCTTTCATGCTGTCCATTTCTTTCTTGATGCCTTCGATCGGACTGCTCATGGCATTCGCCTCCTCTAATCAGCCGCTATGGCATATACTACTATATACCCGCTTCGCCCCCGGTTATTCAGCTCCTGGATCTGCGCTACAGCGGCGAGGCATGAGCGGGCGGCATTCCCGCCTCTTTTGCCATTGTGCGATCGGATTAAATACATTATAATATGAGCAAGTATTCATATATTATCGAAATTGCAATGACGGAAGGACGGACTGCAATGGATAAACGAACCGAACGACTGACGGCCGGTCAAGCCGGCGATGCTGCGCAAACGGGACATTCGGACAGCAAGCACGCGCATTCGCCCGACTGTACGCACGATCACGACGGCGGCGAAGGCCATTCCCACGAGCATTCTCATGATCATTCTCATGATCATTCTCATGATCATTCTCACGAGCATGCCCACGGGCACTCGCACGGTCGTGGCGGACATGCCCACGGTCACGGCCATCACGGTCATCATCACGGAATCGGCGGGCATCACCACGGACGCGAAGGCGACCGCCGCGGACTGACGATCGCGCTCGCGATCACCGCGGGGATCATGCTGCTGGAGTTCGTCGGCGGACTGCTCACCGACAGTCTCGCGCTGCTGTCCGACTCGGGCCATATGCTGAGCGACACGAGCGCGCTGGCCTTGAGCCTCGCCGCGCTCTGGTTCGCCGCGCGGCCGGCCTCGGCGAAGCGGACCTACGGCTTCCACCGCTTCGAAATTCTCGCCGCGCTGTTCAATGGCGTCGCCCTGTTCGTCATCGCGGGCTTCATCGTCTACGAAGCCATCGGCCGGATGGCTTCGCCGCCCGAGGTGTCCGGCGGGCCGATGATGGCGATCGCGGCCGTCGGCCTCCTGGCCAATCTGGCCAGCGCCTGGGCGCTCACGCGCCAAGGCGACGTAGAGAACAACGTCAACATGCGGAGCGCCTACCTGCACGTGCTGGGCGACGCGCTCGGCTCCGTCGGCGCCATCGCCGCGGGCATCGTTATGATGGCCTTCGGCTGGTACATCGCGGACCCGATCATCTCGATCGTCGTCTCCGTCCTCATCCTGCGGAGCGCCTGGCTCGTCATCGCCCAGACGGTCCATGTACTGATGGAAGGCACGCCGGCCGGCATCGACCATGAAGAAGTGAAGTCCGCGCTGCTCACGCTCGACGGCGTCCGCGACGTGCACGACCTGCATATCTGGACGATCACCTCCGGCCTCGACTCCTTCAGCTGCCACATCCTCGTCGAGGAAGGGATATCCTGCCAAGACGTGCTGCAGCGCGCCATCTCCCTGGTTGAAGATCGCTTCGGCATCACCCACACGACCATCCAGGTCGAGAGCGGCGTCATCCGGCATAAAGAGATTCCTGTCTAGACATCCGGCAAACCTATAAAAAGGGAAGCGCGCGTCGATGCGACACGGCTTCCCTTTTTTATTTGCGCTTGTTCAAAAAGATGTTCTCCCTGCGCTTGCGCTCCTGCATCAGACGCTCCTGCTCGTACACATGCGCCACTTCGCTCTGGATCCGCATCGAGCAGCTCTGGCACAGCTTGCCCTTGCGGATCGGTGCCTCGCACAGGTCGCAGGCGTCGGTCAGGTTCGGATAATCGTACAGCTTGAGCTTCCCTCTGCGAATCCAAGAACGGATCAGCTCGGGCCGCTCTTCTACCCGCTCGGCGAGCTCCTCCGTGGTCAGCTTGCGGTTCGCGCGAAGCTCCTTTTCCATACGGTTCATAAGCGCGTCCTCGGCGGCGGTGCAGGCTGCGCACAGCTGCCTGAGATTGATCTGATAGATTCTGCCGCACCCGGGACAATGGTCCACGCGCAATTCGGAAGTCATTAGCGATCCCGCCTGTCTGGCTGTCATTTGCGTCTATCATACCACAGGCGCCGCGGACTCTACTAGATTACCGATACGGGATACTGCTCGTCCGCAAGGGCCGCGGCCGCCTCCGGCGCCATGCCCGACAGCATGTCCATCAGCGCTTTGGCATTGGGCGTCGCGTCTCCGGCCGAATTGTTGTTGAACACGACGTATACCGTGTCCGTCTCCTGGTCCAGCGCCAGCAGCCGGTCCCGCCACTCGGCCAGCTCTTCGGCGTTGTAATGGTACAAATAGCGAAGCTTGCGCCAATCCGGGCTGCCGCTCGCATGCCAGCCGCCTTGGTTGCGCCCATGCAGGCGCACATAGGTCATGTCTCTCGTCGTGGCGACCGGCACGATCGGGATCGAGCCCTCGCCTGCCTGCGGCTCGTCGACGATCGTATGGATCCAGCCTTCTTTTTTCATAAAGGCGATCGTCTTGTCCTTGAATTCCGGAGAGTACCAGCTCCGGTTGCGCAGCTCCAGCGCACAGGGCACGTCGGCCATATACGCCCGCGTGCGCCGCAGCAGATCGACGTTCTCCCGAGTGCAGTCGAACCAAGGCGGGTACTGGAACAGCGCGGCCGCCAGCTTGCCGGCCTCCCGCATGGGCGCGATCGCCTCGTGAAACGCCTTGTACATCGTCTCCTCGTCGTCGAAATAATTTTTTTTGCCGCGCAGATGCCCCGTCATCCCTTGATACGCCTTCACAACGAACTTGAAGCCGTCCGGCGTGTCCGCCGTCCACTTGGACGTATTTTTCACCGACGGCACCGCATAGAACGAGCTGTCGATCTCCACGACGTCGAAGTGCTTGCCGTACTCGCGGAGCCGCTCGCCGGCCTTCAGCTTGCCGTAAAGCTCCTCGTGATCGCCGAAGCCCGTCAGACCGATTCGGATCATCGCCTCCGCCTCCCTTGCGCCAAATTTATCCTTATGTGTATTTTACACGCCGGAGCATCGAATGAACGAACGATTTTGCCGGTCGCTTGGCGTCAATTAAAAAAACCGCCCGCCATGCATTCAATCGATGCCGACGAGCCGGTTCAAAATATATTATCTGATAATTCAAAATAGACTATCTTTTTAACCCAGGGCTGTGATAGAATGCAGGTACAGGAAAGGAGGTGCGTCAACATTAGTTCCCATATGTTGAACGTATCCCTTACCCGATCCAGTCTCTAATCCGGCTGGAGGCGCGGGATACGGTTCAATCAAGCAGCGCCGCTCGGGTACGAGAGACCGTCTTCGGACGGTCTCTTTGTTTTGCGTTCGATGCTTGCGGTGCCGCGGATGCCCTACCCGCGCGCAAGCCGGCGATAGGGCGCATGAACGCTGCCGGGCACGATGTCCGCGTCCAGATAGGCGGCCAGCCCCGCGACGCCCGCCTCCATCATCCGTCGATGGTTGCGAACGAAGACGGGACGCAGAAGCGGCGCAAGCGTGCGCATCCATCCGCGTTTCGTTTCCAGCTCCATCAGGCAGTGAACCTCCGTCGCACGTCCGGCACCGTGCAGCCTGACGACGACATGCCCTTCCAGATCGCCCGCGATACGCAGCGCAACGGCTGTCGGCGGTCGGCTCTCGACGACCGATACGCGCAGATGAAGCGCATAGAGCGGACAGGGGCGAAATTCGGACGCATATTTGTCGCCCAAGCCGTCGCCCGACGCGCCTGTCGCGATCCGCTCAATCTTGACGTTCGGCCACCAGTCGTCGTACCGGAAGTCGGCGATCAACGCCCACAGTCGCTCCTTGTCCCGATCCACGCGCCAAGCATGCGCGAACCGATAGATGGAATCGCTCATACGCACCTCCTGCCAGCGGTTCATATGATGAATATTTAACCACTTTAGCCGAAGATGCCCCCTTGGCGTAAAAATCGCTCCGCGATAACGCAACCCGCTTACTGCTTACGCATGACGCTTATTCCCGCAGCAGCTTGAGGCCGACGTTGCGCATGTTGGACTCCACCTTCAAAGTAATCGACGCCTGCTTGTACAAAGCTCCCCACGCCTCGTATCGTCCCGCGGGCAGCGACGAACGGTAACGGTTGCCGAAGCCGAAGACGTCCGAGCCTTTGGCTTGCGTCTTGGCGAATACGCTAACCGCGCGCTTCTCGAGCAGCTTGTTCACTTCCTCCTCGATCTCCCGGCTCGACATCGGCGACGCTTTGGACGTATCCATCAGCTTCATCATGACGCGAATGCGGATACGGATGTCGGGCTTGCCAGACTTCCATCCCGCGCTAATATGCGCCGTCGACGCTTCGACCTTGACGTTGGCGCCGGCTGCCGTCTCGATCTCGAACGGAGACAAACGGCCCGTGACGAGCTCGTAGATGAGCGTTTCTTCGGGCGTGAGCCAGCCGGCCATCCTGTCGTCGGTAAAATAAGCGTTGCCTTTCAGCTTGAACTGAAAGGACTCGTCCATCGTGAGCAGGGGCACCAGGCTTTGCTGCAGCGGGTTGTAGTGCCGGCTGAACACCTCCCATAGCGAGACTTTGTTTTTTTGCGGCGTACCGCCGGCGTATTGCTCGAAAAATAGGCGCGTATAGATGCCAGACAGCTCGCCGGACGGGTTCGGACGCTGGAAAAGCGGCTCCATGTCGCCTTCGATCAATGCGAATATCGCATTGATCGGCATCATTCGATCGCGTACAACGAAGTCCAGGCAACCGTAAATCCCCTTGGCCTCGGCCATCGCCCGGTTGACGAAGACAGCTCTCGTCTGTGACAGATCCAGAAATTTGGGCATTCGCGCGCGCAGCTGGTCCAGCGCATCCGTCGCCGTCTTGCCCCGCTGGCTGGCGGTCAGGAAGTCCTTGCCCCCGCTCCCGACACCCAATTGGGAATGCGGCAGCGGAAATCTCACCCAGACCTTTACGCTTTTATCTTCTTCCATGGAGATGCCTAGTGCCGCGACCAGCATACGGTTGTCGATATCGCGGATATCCCAGCAGCCCTGCAGCAGCACCAGGGGGAGGATCATGCCGAGGATGGTCAGCCAACGCATAAGCTTCGACCTTCCGTTCATGCGCGCTGCCGCCTCCTCCCCGCCAAACGGCTCCACAGCCATACGGCAGATGGAAAAAGAACAAGATAGATCCGGACGGGCGTATCCGTCCATATGCCTTTCTCGATCCACCCCCACGAAGGAATGAGCAGCGCAGAGACGTACGTGCCCGCACCGACGGCGGCGTAAGCGAAGCGCAAAGGCAGAAAAGGCAGGAGCGCCCGGAGCGCGGCCGCCAGACTGTGCAGCATCAGACTGAGGGTCAGGATAACGAGCAGGATGACGACCGAGAGGAAGACTGCCGTCAGATTCTCGATCACCAGCCAGTAATGGCTGATCGAGTCCAGCTTGGACAGGAAAGGGAAGGTCAGCGCCTTGGCGAATCCGACGCCGAACGTCAGCACGGGCAAGTAGATCGCGCCCGCGAGCACCGGCAAAAAGCAGAGCGCAGCCGCGGCGTAAGGCTTCCACAGCGTGCCCGGGCTTCGCGAATGATCGCCGCAAGAGCTCAGATACAGGAAGCCCACCCATACGAAGGAGGAAGTATAAAACGTCTTGCTGCCCAGATACGAAATGTCCGTCGCGCGCCAGGGCTCGTGCAGCGTAAAATCGAGATTGCTGAGCCCGAGCAATGTTATTCCTACCGTTAATGGGATGCCGACCATGACGAAAACGGCAGCGGCTCGCCCGATCGAGGCGACCCCGCCCGCCGCCAGCAGCGTCGCGATCGGTATGGTGCAATGCAGGAGCCAGAGCGGCGTCGTGTGCAAAATGGTCATCGATACGATCTCGGCATGCGCGCGGGCGATCATCGTCATGGCGCGCCATGCGTACCAGCTGTACGGCAGCGCGAAGAGCAGCAGGCCTGGCCAGCCCAGCACCCGCTTCACGACGGCGAACGCATCCAGCCCCGGATGCTGCGCCATCATGCCCGAGAAAAGCCTGGCGCCGACTATCCCCGCGATCAGACCGGTGACCATCGGCATCCAATAGCTGCCGCCGTCCGTATGCAGAATCAGATACGGATACAAGAAATAGGAGGTCGCCCCGAACACCGCGAGCTGCAGGATGAAGTACTGGCCGTCGGACAGCGGGAGCTTTGCCTCGTTCATCCGTTCCGTTCCTTCGGCTGCTTCAATCCCTTGAACCAGGAGAGCCGCTCGTTGGTATACACACGGGCCCGAGGCCCCGCGGGAGACAGATAGGAAACGCCGAACGACTCCAGCCGGGACAGAAAGACGACCAGGATCGCAAAGCAGAGCACGATCCCGAGGATGCCAAGCACGCCCGCGCCGAGCAGCACGAAGTATTTAAGCACGCGAAGCACGAGGCCCATCTGATAGTCTACGACGATAAAATTCGTCAGCGCCGTCGTCGCCGCGACGATCACGAGCAGATTGCTCACGATGTTCGCTTGAATGATGGCCTGCCCCAGCACGACGCCGCCGACCATCGTGACCGTGGCGCCGATTGTCCGCGGCAGACGGACGCCCGCTTCGACGATGCAGTCCAGCAGGAACAGGATGAGCAGCGCCTCCACAAGCACCGGGTACGGCACGCCCTCCCGGCTTCCCGCAGCCGCCAGACTGATCTCCAGCCGATTCACGTCGATGTTGACGGACGTGATCGCAACGTAGAAGCCCGGCAAAAACAAATTGGTGATTAACGCCATAAAACGGAGCGCCCGCAAAAACAGCGCGATAAACGGCATTAAATTCCGGTCTTCCGCCGCCTCCCAAAAGTCGGCGAAGGCGCCCGGCGCCACGATGGCCAGCGGCGTGCCGTCGAGCATGATCGCGATCTTTCCGCCGAGCAGCGCGGCGGCGACGCGGTCCGGCCGCTCCGTCGTCACGGCGAGCGGGAACAGCAGCGACTTGCCGCCCAGCAGGCGCAGCAGCTGCCCCGTATCCTGAATGCCGTCGGCGTCGATTCGGGCGAAGCGCTCCTTCACGCGGTTCACCAGTCCCGGGTCCGCAAGATCCTGCATATAAAAAACGCCCGCCCGCACAGCGGTCTCGCGGCCGATCGTCGTCTCCCACAGCTTCAGCTTCGGCGTCCGCATGCGCTGGCGCAGCAGGGCGACGTTGGTACGGTAAGATTCGTTGAACGCATACATCGGACCTTGGATCACGTTTTCCGTGAGCGGCTGCCCGACGTTGCGCTGCTTCCAATCCGCCGTCTCCAGCACGATCCCGGACGCCGAAGCCGACGTGCACAACACCGTGCTGCCGCGGCAGAGAGCTTCCACGCAGGCAGGAAGGTCGCCTTCCGCGAATTTGGTGCCCACGTACCGCTCGATGAGAGAAGCGTCCGCCTCTTCGCCGGACCGATCGAGCGAGAACAGCAAATGCTCCGAGCCGACCAGTGTGGACAGATAGCACAAATAGAGCTCGCCGCATGCCGACTCCCCTAGGCATACCGCCTCGAAATCCGCCAAGCCGTCGAACGAGCTTCGCAAGCCTGCGAGCAGCTCCGCTCCGGGAACCGGCTGCAGCGCGTGCCATAGGGTTCGCTTTCGGTGACCGCTCATGTTCAGCCCTCCCTTGCGGTTCGCGCGCCGCAAGTTTTCCTTCATTATTCCGGAAGGAGGGCCGTATTATTCCTTCTGCTCGAACTTAGCGACGAATGCCGCGCGCCGCTGTTCCGTCAGACGTCCGGGCCTTTGAAGGATGCCGTCGCAAGCGGCAGCTCGAAGACGAAGCACGTTCCCGCTCCGACAGTCGAGGTCACGGAGATCGTCCCGTCCATCATATCGATGAGATCCTTGCAGATCGCAAGACCCAGGCCCGTCCCCTCGTGCCGCTTGGCGCGGCCGTTTTTCGCCTGGTAGAACGGCTGGAACAAATGCGCGAGCTCTTCGTCCGGGATGCCGATGCCCGTATCCCGGACCTCGAAGCGGAACCGCCGACAGCCTCCGGCCTCTTCGCCGTCAGCAGGGTGCACCGCGATCTCGATCCCTCCTTTGGCGGTGAACTTCACCGCACTGCCGACCAGGTTGATCAACACCTGGCAGATCCGCTGCTCGTCCCCGAGCACCGCATCGGGCAGACCGTCGTCGATGACGCATGCGAGCGCGAGCCCTTTTTGCCTGCACTGGGTCTGGAAAAGCATCGCCGTGTCCTTCACGAGCCCGTTCAGACTGAACGGCGCGATCGACAGCTCCATCTTGCCGGCCTCCAGCTTGGAGTAATCCAGCACGTCGTTAATCGTCGACAGCAGCAGCGCGCCGCTGCCGTGGATGACCTGCACGAATTCGCGCTGCTCCTCGCTAAGCTCGGTCTCGAGCAGAATCGCGCTCATGCCGATGACGCCGTTCAGCGGCGTGCGGATCACGTGGCTCATCACGGCCAGGAAGTCGCTCTTGACCCGCAGCGCCTCCTCCGCGTCGCGTTTGGCCGCTAGCAGCTCCCGCTCCGTCTCGACGCTGGCGGTGATATCTTTGGATATCGTATAAATGTCCTGAACGCGGCCGTTCTCCACCCAGGGCACCATCGTACAGCTGAGATGAAGCAGATGTCCTTCTTTGTGGCGGACCGTCACTTCGACCGTACCCGATTCGCCGCGAAGCGCAGCCATGAAGCAAGCCTCGAGCTGTGCGAGCTCCTCGGGATGGACCATATCGTTGTGGAGTCTGCTCGGCAGCTCCGAGGCTGCGTATCCCATGATGCGCTCCGCCGCGGGATTCGCTCTGAGGATGCGCCCGCTCGGATCGTACAAGCAGACCATATCGGGATGATGCTCGAAAATCGAATCGTATCTTCGCTGATTGGATGCCGCTATCCGTAGTGCGAGCCGCTTGTCCAATATCTGGCTGGCCATCACCAGCGCGAAAATGAACAGCATCGTTCCGCCGATAACGGCGCCCAGCAGCGCATTCCCTGCCTGCATCCGCTCCGCCGTCTCGCGCGCGTGCGCCGCTTCGGCTTCGGTGCCCACGAACGACACGGCCGCCATCGCGGTATAATGCATGCCGGCGATTCCTGCGCCAAGCAGGAGCGAGAGCAGCATTTTGGCGCCTTGGCCGGCGAAGCTCCCCTTGCGCTGATTGGCGTGGGACAGCTTAAGCGCGACGAAGGACACGGCGAACGCGATGACGATCGATGCCGCGACCAGCAGCCAGTCGTAACGCTGATCATAGGGAATGCGGATCGCGGCCATGCCGCTGTAATGCATGCCGGCGATGGCGACGCATAGCCAGAAGCTGCCGATTGTCATGGAGAGATTGGACCCCAGATTGCGAGCCATCATCCGGAAGGCCGCATAGGCGGCCAATACGGGCAGCAGGATGGAGATTCCGAGCCACGCCGGGTGATAATGAATGTCAACGGGCAGATGATAAGCCAGCATGCCGATAAAATGCATGGACCAGATGCCGAATCCCATGGCAGCCGAACCAAGCACCATCCACAAGCCGCGGTAACTTCCGCGAAGCGTCAGCACGCGCTCGTATACGAGCAGGGAGCAGTAGGAGGACAATACGGATATCAGCACCGATAAAACGACCAACGGCAGATAATAGGTGCCATGGAGCTCTGTCATGGGATGTCCTTCCCGGGCTGTGCGGCGTAAAGGGCCCAATTATGGTAGATTAACTTGTATAAACCTACTATTTCTATTTTTAGTCTAGCATACGACAGCGTTTTCAAAAGGAATGGCGAATCCTATTTTTCCGACGTGCGTCGACAATCTATTTTTAAGTATATAGGATGATACTCACCTGCGGAAAGACCTACTTCACTGGCGCCGCATTCGCTGTAACAAGCCGTCTGCCTATGCTACAATTACGGGAATCGAAAAAGAGCCATTCAATCCGGGCAAGCGGGAAGGTTGATCGACTATGCTGATTATCGGCATCGCCGGAGGCACGGGCTCCGGCAAAACGACGGTCGCGCGCTCCGTCATCGAGCGTCTGGGCGCCGGCAAAGTCACTTTTATTTCGCAGGACAGCTACTATATGGACTACCCGCATCTCGGCATGGAAGAACGCGCCAGGATGAATTACGATCATCCGCTCATGTTCGACAACGACCTGCTCGTCGAGCATCTGGGCATGCTGAAGGCGGGACGGACGGCCTATGCGCCGGTGTACGACTTCAGCTTCTACGGCCGGTCCGCCGACGAGCGGGAAACGCTGCTTCCCAATCCGATCGTCATCCTTGAAGGGCTTCATGTGCTGTACGAGGAAAAGCTGCGGCAACTGCTCGACATCAAAGTATTCGTCGACACGGATCCGGACGTACGCATCCTGCGGCGGGTGGTGCGCGACATCGAGGAGCGCGGGCGGACGATCCAGTCGGTGTACCGCCAGTACATGGAGACGGTCAAGCCGATGCATGAGGCGTTCATCGAGCCGTCCAAGAAGTACGCGGACCTGATCCTGCCCGAAGGCGGACACAACCAGGTCGGCATCGAATTGCTCACGGTGCTGACGGAGAAGTATTTGGACGGCTAGACGGCGGCGGGGCAGATCGTTGTGCGGGCCGCGCTGCGAAAGTAGTCTCGGTCAGTGTTACTTTGGCTCGCCGAACGGGCCGTGCTGCGAAAGTAGTCTCGGTCAGCGTTTCTTTGGCTCGTCGAACGGCTGGCGCTGCGAAAGAAGTCTCGGTCAGTGTTACTTTGGCTCGCCGAACGGGCCGTGTAGCGAAAGTAGTCTCGGTCAGCGTTACTTTGACTCGTCGAACGGCCGACGCTGCGAAAGTAGTCTCGGTCAGCGTTACTTTGGCTCGTCGTACGGGCCGCGCCGCGAAAGTAGTCTCGGTCAGCGTTTCTTTGGCTCGTCGAACGGCTGGCGCTGCGAAAGTAGTCTCCGTCAGCGTTACTTGACACATCGAACGGGCCGCGCTGCGAAAGTAGTCTCGGTCAGCGTTACTTTGGCTCGTCGTACGGGCCGTACTGCGAAAGTCGTCTCTGTCAGCGTTACTTATGCGAACAACCGCAGCTTCAAGCACAACGCAAAACGGGATGAAGCAGAGCTTGCCTCTGCCTCATCCCGTTTTTTTTGGTTAGTGCCCCGTGTTAAGCTTCGTTGTCGCTTCGCCCCACGTACGCCACGATCGCGTCCCGCAGAAACGCCGTCATGCCCGGTTCCTTTTCATAATAAGCCGTGAACCGCTCGTCGTCGACGTACATCTGCGCGAGCCCTGCGTGCGCCTCCTTGGAGTAGCTGCTCCAGGAGTAGGAGAGCCACCGCTTATGCAGCTCCGCCGTCCGCCGCGCCGCTTCCCCTTCGGGATCGCCGGTCTTGAACGCTTCGGCCAGCGAGGCGTGAATCTCGTCCGCCAGCTTGTTCATCTCGGCGTAATCCGCCTCGCTCATGCCCCGCAGCTTCGCGTTGGACCGATCGATCGTCTCGTCGCCGTATTTAGCGCGCACCTCCGCGCCGTACCTGGCCTCGTTGTCCGCGATCAGCTTATCCTTGAAGCCTTCGAACTTCTCTTCGTCGCTCATGTCTTTTCCTCCTTCACGGGCGTCGAGGGTGCGCTCGACGTTCGCGATCAGCGCATCCAGTCGTTCCCTTCGTTCGAGAAGCTCCTCGCGATGAAGCCGCAGCGCCCGCACGCCGTCGTAGTCCGGATCGCCCATGATCTCCTTGATCCGGTCCAGCCCGACGCCGAGCTCCCGGTAGAACAAAATCTGCTGCAGCCTGTCGACCTCCGCGGCCCCGTAAATGCGATAGCCCGACGAGTTGATTCTGGCCGGCTTCAGAATCCCGACTTCGTCGTAGAACCGCAGCGTCCGGGCGCTCACGCCCGCCAGCCTGCCCAGCTTCTGTACCGTGTATTCCATGCGATCGCCTCCCGACGACTTAACTGTAAACGTTGACGCAACGTGAAGGTCAATCGTTTTTCGAATAAAAAAAATTTGATGCCCGCCGCTACACCGCGGACGCTTCTCCGCAGACGCCCGCCAGCTCCGCGAGCAGCTCGCCGAATACGCCGTCCCAGTCGCGCGTACGGGCATAGGCGTGCGCCCGATCCGAGATCGCCTCCCGCATCGCTGGCTCCTTGTATAGCCGGGAAAGCGCCGCGGCGAAGGCATCCGCGTCGTCCGGCGGGCAGAGCAGCCCGGTCTGGCCGTCCTTCACGAGATCCGGCAGCGCGCCCGCATCGGCTGCGATCACCGGCAGGCCGAAGGCCATCGCCTCCAGCGCGACATTGCCGAAGGTCCCCGTCGGCGACGGGAACAGCAGCGCGCCTGACGCCTGCATCCAGCGCTGCAGCTCGCGCTGTGATACCGCGCCGAGAAAAAGCGCGTCGATGCCGAGCTGCGCGGAAAGGCGGCGAAGCTCGCCCTCTTGGGGCCCGTCTCCGGCGATCACCAGCCGGGCGTCGGCGTTTGTTTTTTCTTTGAAGCTGCGGAAAGCGCGCATCGCCGTGCCGATGCTTTTCTCCGGCGCGAGCCTGCCCGCGCACAGCACCGGAAAACCGGATGCAGGCACCCCATGCGCGCTCAGCCAGCCCGCGCGGTCACCCTCTCTGCCGAAGAGCGAAGCGTCGATGCCCCGGCTCCATACGCGAAGGCCGAGCCAGCCGTCGCGCCGGCACTCCTCGAGCACGGAGGGCGAAGGCACGAAGATGCGCCGGCAGGGGCGGTGGAACCAATGCAGATACCTGCGCAGCAGCGCACCCGCCCAGGTCAGATTGTAGTATGGCAAATAACGCGCGAAGTGCGTATGATGCGACGCGATCAGCGGGATGCCGTGCTTCAGGGCGAGCCGCCGCCCGGTCAGGCCGGTGCCGAACGGCGTTGCCACGTGCACGACCGTAGGCTTGAAGGCGAGCAGGCTGCGCTCGGCCGCCGGGGACACCGGCATGGCCAGCCTGCATGCCGGATACAGAAAAAACGGCAGGCTGGCGAGGCGCTCCGCCGTCTCCTGATAGCCCGGCGCACGGCGCGGACCTGCCGGTGCGAACACTTTGACGGCGATCCCCCTTTTCTCCAGATAAGCCGTCCATCGCTGCAGCGTCTTGGCTACGCCGTTGATCTCCGGGGCGTACGTGTCCGTAAACAAGGCCAGGCGGATCTCGTTCATGCGACGATTCCTCCTCCGACGATGCGTATTACGCCCATCGTACTGCGCCCGCGTTAGCGCGGGATCAGCGGAGTGTCAAATCGCGGCAGGCTTGTTCCTTTACAGTAAGGCCGACGGAACTTCATACGGCATTGACAATTAGCGGGTAGACTGGTGTCACATGAACCCGCGCCCACGCGCCGAAGGAGAGATGGCCATGGCACAGTTCTATCGCATGTTGAGCCGCTTCGAGAGCAACTGGTTCCTTTATATTAACATCCGGTGGAACCGGGCAGCGCTGACTACGCTGTTCCGGCTGTTGTCGCTGATCGGCGGAGCGACGTTCTCGCTCTGCGTCTCTCTCGCCGTCGGCCTCCTGGCCGACGGCATCTGGCGCACGGCCGGCTGGCAGGCGCTGGCTGCGGTCGTCATCAGCCATATTCCCGTTGCGCTGGCCAAACGTCTGTCCCCCAGGTCCCGCCCCTATCAAGTATTGCCCCAAGCCCGGACCGGTCCCCGCCCGCTGCAGGATCCCTCCTTCCCCTCGGGCCATACGACTGCGGCCTTCGCCCTGTTGACGCCCTGGATGGTCGCAAGTCCGGCCCTCATCCCGCTGCTGCTCCCGATCGGCGCCGGCGTCGCGCTGTCCCGCGTTTACTTCGGCCTCCACTATCCGAGCGACACCGTGGCCGGCATGCTGCTCGGCACCGCCACCGCGCTGCTCGCCGGCGTATGGATTCACGCGGCGTGATAAGGTAAGGCGGACCAAATAGTTCTGGTGAAGACCAATTCGCTGCCCAGAACCGGACACGCGCCTAAAGTGGTTCTGATGGAGACTACTTCGGCTCGCATGGCCGGGCACGCGCGTAAAGTAGTTCTGGCGGAGACTACTTCGGCTCGCATGGCCGGGCACGTACGTAAAGTAGTTCTGGCGGAGACTACTTCGGCTCGCATGGCCGGGCACGCGATCAAATTGGTTCTGACGGAGACTACTTCAGCTCGCATGACCGGACACGCGCCTAAAGTGGTTCTGACGGAGACTACTTTGGCTCGCATGACCGGGCATGCGCCTAAAGTGGTTCTGACGGAGACTACTTTGGCTCGCATGACCGGGCATGCGCATAAATGGTTCTGGTGGAGATTACTTTGGCTCGCATGGCCGGTCGAGCGATCAATGTGGTTCTGATGGAGACTACTTCGGCTCGCATGGCCGGGCACGCACCCAAGGTGGTTCTGACGGAGACTACTTCAGTTCGCATGACCGGACACGCACCCAAGGTGGTTCTGACGGAGACTACTTCAGTTCGCATGACCGGACACGCGCCTAAAGTGGCTCTGAAGGAGACTACTTCAGTACGCATGACCGACACGCGCCCAAGGTAGTTCTGACGGAGACTTCCCCCCTATGCAGCGAAAAACGACCGCCCCGTCATCTCCGATGACTAGGCGGCCGCCCGTATCCCTATTCCCCTGCCAGCATGCGCAGCGCCATCAGCGCGGCACCGGCCGAGGCGTCCCTGCGGGGCGCCATCGCCCGAATGCCGGGGCAGCGCTCACGCAGCCCCGCTTGAAACGCTTCGCGCACCTGCGCGCTCCGCAGCAGCACGCTGCCCGCCATCGCGAGCTCGCCGCCTTCCAGCGACAGCCGTTCCGCGACTGGCAGCACCAGCTGTACGAGCTCCGTCGCCGTGCGCCGCGCGATCCCGAGCGCAGCCTCGTCTCCGAGCGCGCAGCCGTCCGAGAGCAGCGGCGCGAGCGCTGCGATGTCCTGCTTGCCGGTGCCCTTGTCGTAGACGAAGCGGACGATCTCCTCCACCGATCCGATGCGGAGCCGATCGTAGACCATCTCCGTCAAGACGGTCGTCGGCCCGCGCCCGTCATGGGCACGCACGACGGCCGCGAGCAGATCGCGGCCGATGCTGTAGCCGCTGCCTTCGTCGTCGATCAGGTAGCCGAAGCCGCCCGTGCGATGGACGAGACCGGACTCGCTGCGGCCGAAGCAGATCGATCCCGTGCCCGCGATCAGAATCATGCCGTGCTCTCGCTCCAGCGCGCCGAACAGTGCCGTCTCGTGGTCGCCGACGACATGCACACCGCCCCGATAACCGGCATCCCGCAAGGCGGCGACCAGGCGACCGGGCACGGTCGGATTGCTGACGCCGGCCGCGCCGACGACCATCTGCCTGCAGGCGTCCGGGCCACCGCAGGCCGCGGAGATCGCGTCGGCGATCTCTGCCAGGCTGCGGCGGATATCCGCTTCGTCCCGCCCATTGTAGTTGATCCCGCCCGACTCGAGAGTGAACACCGTCCGCCCCGTCTCGTCGACCACGGTCACGGCCGTTTTCGTACCTCCTCCGTCCAGTCCCGCCGCGTAATTCATCCGCGTCCCTCCGCTTCTTCAAAAACTTCTTTGTTTCCAAGCGTTCGCCTCGATCAGCGGCGTGCGTCACGGCGGCTTTTACCGATGCCACACGTTCCCGATACTTCCCGCCGGGCGAACCTCGCCGGACAACACGCGCGCCACGGAATCCAGCAACAACGCCGTATACTCAAACGCGGCGAGCCCGCATTCGACGCCTTCCAGCGCCTCCAGGTCGTAAGGCTTCCCCAGCGCAACCGCCGTCACCCGCTTGCCGGCGGCGACGAGCCTGCGCACCGCTTCGAACTGGCCGGGGTTGTCGATCCCGTTGTACAATCCGTACACGACGCGGTCGTAGCCCTCGGCTTCCCTCAGCATGCGTCCGATCTCCGCCTCGTCCGGACCGATGCCGGCGAGCATCCGCCCGCCGCCCATTCGGTCCGCCATGACGTCGGGGAAGCTTGGACCGCCCGAGACCCGGCTCGAAGCCTGATCGGTCCGATACGGGAGACTGCCCACGAACAGCGTACGCGCCTCTCCCGGCTGCACAGGCGCAAGGCTGCCCGTCACCACGCAAATGCTCGCGTCGCTGATCGCTTCCGCTTCCTTGCGATGCGCCTCGCAGCCGACCACGGAGAGCGGCGGCGCCTCCGACCCCGCAGCAGCATATTTCTCCTTATAGTACAGCACCTTGTCCACCGCCGCGTCCAGCGTCTCCATCGGCAGCTCGCCGGACTGCACGGCCTGCTCGATCACCTGGACGGTTTCGCGGACGAGCGCCGGCGTGTGGCTCACGAACAGCAGATGGATGCCCGCCTTCAGCGCGCCGAGCGCGCCCTGCGCCGTGCCGTAATACTTTTTCACCGCGTCCATCTCCAGACAGTCCGAGACGACCAGCCCCTCGTAGCCCAGCTTGCCCTTCAGCAGGTCGCCGACGATCACCGACGACATCGTGGCCGGCACGCGCCGCGGTTCGATGGCAGGAAACATCATGTGCGCGATCATAATCGCCTCTGCCCCGTCCGCGATCGCGGCGCGGAACGGCAGGAGCTCGAGCGCCTCCAGCTCCGCCAGCGTTTTGCCCGAAGACGGCAGGCCCAGATGGGAGTCCACCTCGGTATCCCCGTGGCCCGGGAAATGCTTGAGCGCCGCCAGCACGCCGCCTTCCCGTAGCCCGCGCAGCATCTGCACGCCATACGCCGCTACCGTCTCCGGCGTGTCGCCGTACGAACGGACATTGATGACGGGATTGCGCTTGTTGTTGTTGACATCGAGCACCGGTGCGAGATTGAAGTTGACGCCCAGCGCCCGGAGCTCCGCCGACGTGATCCGCCCTGCGGCCCGCGCGTATGCCGGATCTCCGGCGGCTGCGATCGCCATCGCGCCCGGCACGTTCACTGCGTCGCGGGGCAAGCGCGTCACTCTTCCGCCCTCCTGGTCGATCGAGATGAGCGCCGGATAACCGGTTTCCGACCGGATGATCCCTTGCAGGTCCCCGCACAGACTTGCGAGCTGCGATTTGTTTTCCGCATTGTGAGAGAAAAGAATGATATTGCCGATCTTCCAATCCCGAACGAGCGTATCGAGCTCCTCCGTGACCGACGTGCCGGGAAATCCCGTTACGATCAACTGGCCGATCTTCTCGCGCAGCGACTGCGGCCTGCGATATGTCGCGTCTAAACTCGCCATTCTTCGCTTCCTCCTCCAAAAAGAAAAGCGGCTACCGGGCGGCTGCGCATGCGCAGCGTTCCGGTCGTCCGCGGCTTCGTTTCAATACAGATGGAACTGCGCCTTGCTCTCCCCGAACGCCCGGCTCTCCTCGCGGAAACCCGCCAGCAATCCCGGCGCATCCGCCTCCGCGCGCTCCGTCCGGTACAGGTCGTCTCCGCCGAGCAGGTCGATGAACGGACGCGAGCCTTCCCGCACAGGGGGGAGAAACGAGAATTCCTCATAATTGCGCTTGATCGCATACAACAGCGTCACGCCGGTCTCGAGCGGCCGCACCGCGCGGATGTCGGTGACATGGAGCTGCACGCCCCGGCAAAATGCGCCTTGATGCTTGGAAAAGGAAGGCTTGAAGTAGGCGGGCCGGAAAAACACGCCCGGCAGCGCCAGTCCGTTCATCTCGTCCGCGAGCCGTTCCGCATCGATGAAGGGCGCCCCGATCATCTCGAACGGGAACGTCGTCCCCCGTCCTTCCGACAGGTTTGTGCCTTCGAAAAGACAGGTGCCGCTATACAACAGCGCCGTCTCGAACCGGGGGATGCCGATCGACGGATGGATCCAGAGACGGCCAGTGTCCGGGTACAGCATGTCGCGCTTCCAGCCCTCGCAGCGGACGACATGCAGATCGGCGCCCCAGCCCTGCTGCGCATTTGCCATCGTCGCGACTTCGCCTGCCGTCAATCCGTACCGCACGCATAGAGGATAGCCGCCGACGAACGACCGGTAGCCTTCTTTCAGCACATTGCCTTCGACTTCGACGCCGCCTAGCGGATTGACCCGGTCCAGCACGACGAACGGCTTGCCCGCCTTCGCGCAGTCCTCCAATGCGTAGAGCATCGTATAGATAAAAGTATAATAACGGACGCCTACGTCCTGAATGTCGTAGACGACCATGTCGACCGCGTCCAGCATCTCCTGCGTGAGCCGTTTGGAGTCGCACCTGTACAAGCTGTATACCGGCACGCCCGTCCGCTCGTCGGTATACGTCTCCACCAGCCCGCCGGCATCCTGATCGCCGCGCACGCCGTGCTCGGGCGAGAACAGCGCCGCCAGCGCGTACCGCTCGTGCAGCAGCTCGATCGTAGACTTGAAGCCGCGCGAGAGACCGGTCGGCGACGTAATCAGGCCAAGACGCTTGCCGCGAAAAAGGCTGTCGTAGCGTTCGAGATTGTCAACGCCGTTCAGGATCATCGCCTACAGCTCCGACTGGCGCAGGCGCAACGTCTCCTCGGGGACCATAAACGTCTCCGCGTACGTCTTGCGCGCTTCGATCCCGCGTACGCGGGCCAGATGCTTGTAGTACTCCATGTAGGGGAACGACTTGCTGCCGGTCACGAACCAATGCGTCGACAGCGCCTTGATCCACAGGTCGTAAGCCTCTTGATCGAAGTCCACGTAGACGTATGGACGATAGTCGACGGCATCTTCCCAATTTTCGGCGTAATACAGCTTGCCCGCGAAGGCCGCCGGCAGCTCCCGCTCGATGGAAGGCAGGCCTGCAAAAAAGCGCGCGTCGTTGACGATCCGGTGCGTCGTCATATGGTCTTTGTGCATGCTATTTTTAAAATGCGTGATGATGATGCTCGGCCGCACCTTGCGGATCACGTCGCACACGCGCCAGCGGATTGCCGCGTCGTCCGGCAGCTCGCCGTCGGGGATGTCGTCGAAAACGATCGCCTCGCCGCCCAGCAAGTCCGCGAAAGCATGCGCCTCCCGGATTTTCTGCGCCCGGTAGTCAGCCATGTCTTGTCCCGCAGGCACGCCGCGCTCTCCTGGCGTAAGCGCCAGCGTCACGATGCGGTCGCCTTTGAGCGAATGACTCGCGAGCACGCCGCCCGCCGTCAGTTCCATATCCCCTACATGGCCGCCGATGGCCAAAATCGTCTGCTGCTCGCTCATTGTGTTAGCTCCTTCCGCATGATCGCGAATTGACGTACCGTGTTGAAGCCCGCTTTCTCGTAGATCCGAAGCGCAGGATTGTTGCTCCCTGTGAAAAGCGACATGTAGTCGGCGCCAACATCGCGCAGCGCCTCGCACAGCTTAAAAAACAAAATGCTCCCGAGCCCGCGGCCCTCGTGGTCCGGGTGAACGCCGATGCCGGCGAAGTAGCCGCGGCCGTTGTCCTGCCGGACGACCGGTCCCGCGAAGCCGGCCGCTTGGCCGCCCGGCGCCGCCGCGATCACGACGGGCACGCCGTCCGCGGCGCAGGCCGCAATCTCGCGCTCCCAGGCGGGATTGGCGAGACCGGCGAGCATCTCGGCCAAGCCGGTATGTCTGCGCGGATCGAACAGCTCGACGGTGTAGCCGGCTTCAGCCGCGTTGTCCTCCTTGGCCCGGATGTCGGCCGGAATGACGAAGTCGTTCAGCGGCCTGTACATCGCACACTGGCGCGCCCGATCCGTATACCCTTCGCTCAGGAGGAAGCGATACAGCTCGGAGTCGGCCGGTACGCCCGGCGCGTTGTTGTGCTCGTGTCCGGGCGTGCCCGGTATATACCAAGGCAGGCGCATGGGGTTAAAAAAGAGCACGTCGGACTGGCGCTTGCCGAGCGCTCTAAACCGCGTTTCCAGCGCCTCGAGCAGCGTCGCCCGGTTCGCGTCCGCAGCGAATCCTTCGGCCAGCACGATGCATGTGACGTATCCGGCCGTCTCGCCGAGCGGCAGGTCGTCGCCCGTGCAGCCGCAGGCGAAGCCGCGAACCCCGCCCTCGTCTAACAGCACGTACGTGCAGGCCGGATCGAAGTACCGGTTTGCCGTAAAAATCTCGGCGAACGTCTCCGGCGTCAGCTCCTTGTAGCCGTCGCGGACGGCCGAGCCGTTCCAGAGCGCGACGACCGCGTCCGCATATCGTTCTTCCCAGGTCGCTACCTTCAGTTGAGTCATCCGCCCGCACCCTCTCCGTTAAGCAGCCGCTGCCGTTAGCTAGGCTAGGTTCAATTTCCGCGCTGTAACCATGCTTTTCTCGCTTGCTGGGTCCGCACACGCGAACACCTACGCTCCAACAGCGTTTTTCTCGCTTACTGCAGAAGCTCCGCCCTGTAACCGCGCTTTTCTCGCTTGCTGCGCCCGCACACGCGACCCCCTACGCTCCAACAGCGTTTTTCTCGCTTGCAGCTCAAGCTCCGCCCTGTAACCGCGCTTTTATCGCTTACAGCGCACGTACACACGTACACCCTCGCTCCAACAGCGCTTTTCTCGCTTGCAACTCATGCTCCGCTCTGTAACCGCGCTTTACTCGCTTACAGCGCAAGCCCCATACTGCGCTCAGTACGAGATCTTCCCCAGCACCACCGGTCGCGCAGCGCCCGTTGCCGCCGGCAGGTTGGCCGGCTGCCGGGCCATCGCGTAGTCCGCGAGCAGCGCGAACGCGATCGCCTCCTTGGCGTCGCTGCTGCCGCCGACCGCCTCCTGCGTCGCCACGGCCACGCCGCGCGCTGCCATCTCGGCGGCAAGATCCCGCATCAGCACGGGATTGTAGCTGCCGCCCCCGCCGACGATCATGAGGTCCGCGGCGTGCCTCGCCGCGATAAACCGGTCATACGCATCGCCGATCGACCAGGCGGTCAGCCTCGTCACCGTGGCCGCGAGATCCGCGTCCGATAACCCCTGCTCGCGGCCGCGGCGCACGATGCGCTCGACGTAGTCCGCGCCGAACCGCTCGCGGCCCGTCGACTTCGGTACGGGCAGCGCATAGTACGCGTCCTGCCGAAGCTCTCCGAGCAGCGCTTCGCTCACGCTGCCTCGTGCCGCCAGCGCGCCGCCCGCGTCCATCGCGAGCGCGCCGCCGGTGACGAGGCTAACGACGCCGTCGATGAGCATGTTGCCCGGACCGGTATCGAAGGCGTACACGTCCTCGGGCCCGCAGCCCGCCGGGATGACGGTCACATTGCCGATGCCGCCGATGTTCTGCAGCAGCAGCGTCCGGTCCGGCTCGCGATAGAGCAAATATTCTGTAAACGGGACGAGCGGCGCGCCCTGTCCGCCTACCGCAAGGTCTGCGGGACGGAAGTCCGACACGCACGGAATGCCCGTGCGCGCGGCGATGACGGCGCCTTCGCCGATCTGCACGGTGTAGCCGGCCTCCGGCGCGTGATAGATCGTCTGCCCGTGCGAGCCGACGACCGACACGTCTGCGGGCGACAAGCCCGCTTCGCCGATGACGGACAGCGCCGCGTCCGCGTACAGCGCCCCGAGGCGAACGTTCATCGCGCCGACCCGGTCCACTGTCGTCCGCGCCGGATCGAACAGCTCGAAAATCTCGCGCCGCACATCCGCCGGGTACGGCTTGTTCTCGAAGGCGAGCAGGCGCACGGAGATCCCTTCATCCCCGCCCGGCACGCCTAAGATCTCGACCGCCGCGGCGTCGATGCCGTCGACGGACGTGCCGGACATCAGGCCGACCGCGTAGCGCCGCGATGGTTCGCCCGTCGCTGTCCCGCGCCGCTCGTCCACAGCTTCGCAGCTCTCCGGCATCGCCATTCGCCGAGTCCCTTCCTTTCCCCCGCCCATATCAGCCCTTGACCGCGCCGACGGTGACGCCCTCGAGGAAGTACTTCTGCAGGCTGAAGAACAGGATGAACATCGGCACCGCCGAGATCGTCGCGCCCGCCATCATCGGCGAGAAGTACGTCGTGTTGGCGAAGCGGAAGTTTTTGAGACCGACCTGGATCGTCTGCATGTCCATCGTGTTGGTGACGAGGAACGGCCAGAAAAACGTGTTCCAGCTGTCCATGAACGTCAGGATCGCGATGACGGCCATGACCGTCTTGGACAAAGGCATAATGATCCGGAAGAAAATCTGGAACTGGCTGCAGCCCTCCACCTTCGCGGATTCCATGATCTCGGTCGGGATGCTGCTCATGAACTGCTTGGCGAGAAACACGTTGTACACCGTCACAAGGCCCGGGAGGATGAGCGCGCTGTACGTATTTTCGATCTGAAACGTATTGACGATCAGAATGTACAACGGCACCTGCGTCACCTGGTACGGGATCATCATCGCCGCGAGCAAAATGGAGAAAAGCACGCCCCTGCCCTTGAAGCGCAGCTTGGAAAACGCATAGCCCGCCATCGTCGCGAAGAAAACGTTGGTGATCGTCACGGCGCCCGCCACGATCGTCGAGTTCAAGATCCAGCGGTACGAGTACTCGCTATAGTTGAAGAAAAAGGAATACGACTCCAGCGTGAACTTCCCCGGCCAGATGGAATAGCTGACGGCTCCCGCTTCGACCGGATCTCCGAACGAGGAGATGACCATGAAGTAGATGGGGAACAGCGTCGCCAGCGCGAAGAGCAGGAGAAGGACGACAATCACGGTATTGCGGGCTCTCTTGCCCGCCCGGCTGCCGGTATGGTTATTGTAGAGTGACATGTGCGGTTGCCTCCTTCCCCTAGTAGTCCACGTCTTTGCCCAGGAACTTGAACTGGAACAGCGAGACCAGGGCTATGATAAGCGCCAATATCAGAGATTGGGCCGCGGCTTTGCCGAATTCAAAGTACTTGAAGGCATTGTCGAAAATAAGCAGGCCGACCATCGTCGTCGCGTGGTCCGGTCCGCCGCCGGTCATCAGATACGCGTTCTGGAACACCTGGAACGATCCGATCACGGCCGTCACGAGCAGGAACAGCGTCGTCGGCTTGAGGCTCGGGATGACGATATGCCACAGCTTCTGCAGGAAGGATGCGCCGTCGAGGTCCGCCGCTTCGTAGTAGCTGTCGTCGATGCCGAGCAGCGCGGCCAGGTAGATGATGATGCTGGCGCCGTGGCTGGACAGCCAGGCCATGATGACGAGCGAGAACATCGCCGTAGCGCTCGAACCAAGCCAGTTCTGGTTGTGCGCGCCGAACCAGCCGATGAATTGATTGAAGATGCCGCCCGGCATCGGATCGAAGATCCACAGCCAGACGAGCGAGAGCGCGACGCCCGAAGCCACGACGGGCAAATAGTAGACCGCCTTGAATACCGTCTGCAGCTTCTTGCGCAGCGGCAGGATCATGATCGCCACGAGGAAGGACAGCAGCAGCGCGACCGGAACGGTCAGCACGGTGTAGTAGAGCGTGTTTTTAATCGACTTCCAGAACAGGTCGTCCTTGAAGGTCGCCGTATAATTGTCGAAGCCGATGTAGGTCGAACCCAGCGGCTTGTATTCCTGGAAGCTGATGAGGAACGCGCTTAAGACTGGATAGGCCGTAAACAGGGCGTACACGATGAGCGCGGCCGCGATAAACGCGTAGCCCCATGCGCCGTCTCCTTTGATCTTGCGCTTTTTGACCGGTTGTGCCGACTGGGCCATGTGCAGGACTCCTCTCTTCGCGTCCGCGTATGAAGAAGGATAGCCGCATGCGGGGTGTTCACGCGGCTATCCGTACGCGAATGCGTTATTGCGAATGCGTCGTTAATCTTGGACGATGCCGTCTTGGCCGAAGGCGTCGATCGCGGCCTTTTTCACCGCGTCGTACATGTCCTGCGGCTTGATCTCGCCGGCGAGCAAGGCTTGCATTTTCGGAACGATGACTTCGTTCTCGATCTTGATCGCCTTGGCGCCCAGATCGGCCGGGATGTCAGGGCGTGCAGGCGCGGCGTGGGAGAGCATCGTCTCGACGGCTGCGACGTTGTCCGGATTGCGGTCGATCGTCATCGAAGCCGCCGCTTCGCGTCCGCTCTTGGTGATGTGGGCGGCGAACAGGTCGTTATTCGTCGTCGCCGCGACTTTGCCGCTCGACAGGAAGTAAGCGGCCTTGGCGATGTTGGCCTTGTGCTCGGCGGTCGGCTCCTTCTTGCCGCGGAAGGCGACGTAGCCGTCGACGACCGTCGAGGACACCGGCTCCGCACCTGCGAAGGTCGGCACCGGCAGGACGATATAGTCGACCTTGATGCTGTCCTTGACCGCACTGCCGTCTTTGGCGTCGATTTTCTCGTTGTTCTTCTTCGCGGAATTCTCGAACGTCGCCAGGCCCTTGCCGGTGATCATCGTCTGGCCGGTCAGGAACATGTTCCAGCGCTTGCCCGCGTCGACCGAGCTCAGCTCCTTCGGCATCGAGCCGTCGTCGATCATCTGGCGCAGATCCGTCAGCAGCTCGAGATAGTTTTTGCTCGTATAGGCATACTTCAGATCTTTGTTAAACGCCGCCGGCATGCCCGCGCTCTTGGCCATAATGCCAAGGTAGTCCTTGGAAGCGACGCCGGCCGTTGCGAAGACGAAGCCGTAGCGGGAGGTCGCGTCGCCGTTTTTCACGACGCCCTTCTTGATCGCGTCGCGGAATTCGTCGTAGGTCCAGCCGTTTTTCTGAACGTTTTTCCAGTCGATGCCCGCTTCCTCGAGGAATTGCTTGTTGCCGCCGATGGCGTGAACTTCCATATAGGCGGGGAAGCCGTACAGACCGGAGCCGTTCTTCATGTACTCGAGCGGCGCGGCGTCGTAGTCGCCCGTCATCTCGGGCGTCGCAACGTCGGTCAGGTCGAGCGCCATGCCTTGCTGCACGTACTTGGAGATGCCGTCCGAGCCGATGAACGCGATGTCCGGCGGGCTGCCCGCGTTGACCTGCGTGTCGAGCTTCTGCGTCATGTCTTCCCAGCTGGCCGGTTCGATCTTCAGCGTGAGGTTCGGGTACTTGGCGTTAAAGTCCTTTTCCATCTGGTCAAAGTTGTCCTGGTACGTGGGCGATACGGGTGGCAGCAGCGCCGTGATCGTATCCTTGGCGCCGGAATCGGCGGAGCCGGATGCTGCGGCGGAACCGGATGCGGATGCGGCCGGGCTGGACGCGCCGTTGTCGTTCTTGTTGCCGCCGCACGCGGTCAGCGCGGATACGGACAGTGTCGCTGCGAGCATGAGCGAGAGTGCTTTGCCTTTGTTCATCATTCGGATGACTCCTCCTTGGGATGGCCCCTTCACGGGTGAATGATAGGACTAACGCTTGCAATTTAAACGACTTGCTTGTGCGCGCGGATCGTCGCCTTGAGATTGCCTTCGAAGCGGGCCAGCGATGCGGCCGCCTCCGAAGCGGCGAGCCCCGTCTCGATCATCAGAATCGCGAGCTTGCAGCTCTGCGATGCCCGCGCCAGGTAATCGGACGCCGTCTCGGCGTCGACGCCGGTCGCGGCCTTGATGATGCGGATCGAGCGATCCTGCAGCTTTTTGTTGCTCGCCTTGAGGTCGACCATCAGATTGTTGTAGGTTTTCCCAAGCTTGACCATCGTCGCCGTCGTCAGCATGTTCTGCACCAGCTTCTGCGCCGAACCGGCCTTCAGCCGTGTGGAGCCCATGATGACCTCCGGTCCGACGACCGGCGCGATGCAGATGTCGCAAACTTCGCCGAGCTTCGAGTCCTTGTTGTTGACGACGCCGATGGTGGCCGCGCCGATCTCTCCGGCCCGCCGGATCGCGGCGATGACGAAGGCCGCGCTGCCGCTGGCGGAGATGCCCACGACTGCGTCCTTGTCGGTGACGCCGATGCGCTCGACGAGCGCCGCTCCCTCCTCCGCATTGTCCTCGAATCCTTCCACCGCTGTCCGAAGCGCCGTATCCCCGCCTGCTATATGCCCCTGCACGAGCTCAGGGTCGACCCCGAAGGTGGGCGGACACTCGGATGCGTCCAGTACGCCGATTCTGCCGGATGACCCGGCGCCAATGTAGAACATTCTGCCCCCGCTCCTGAGCCTGGCATGCAGAACGTCCACAGCCTCCATGATGTTCGGAATTTCTTCCGCCACCGCGGCCGGAACGGCGGCATCCTCCCGGTTGAGAAGATGCAGCATCTGCTCCGTTGTGCACTCGTCGATCGTCCGGGTTGCCGGATTGATCTTCTCGGTGGTTAGACCCGCGAGATATTCGTTCATGGCCATTCTCCTACCCTTTGTTTGTGAGGATCGTCCTTTCATGGATCTATTTAATGCCCCCTCTTGGGCTCTATCTTATCGCCTTCGCTTTGTAAGCGTCAATACTTTTTGAAATAAAATTTCATAGTAAAAATTTTAATTGCATTTTTATTTTCAGAAAAGCAACAAAAAAAGACACTGCCAAGTCGCTTCGGCAATGTCTGAAAACGGTTATCTGCGGTGCTTGCCCGCCAAAATATTGTGGGTTTTCAACAAATACTTTTTAATATTCGGATATTCCGCGCTGGCGACCCCGGCGAACAGGATGTCGATGACGGTCAGCATCGCGATGCGCGACCCCATCGCCCCGCTGCGGATCGTGACCTCGGGCGTGGAGATGCTGAGCACGATGTCGGCTTTGTCAGCGAGCTCGCTCTTATTGAACTTGGTGAGCGCGATTGACGTTGCGCCCGCGCGCTGCGTAATCTCGAGCGCCTCGAGAATCTCGATCGTATCGCCCGAGTTCGAGACGAAGAAGGCGACGTCGCCCTTGCCCAGCAGCGTGGCCGCCGTCAGTTGGCTGTGCCCGTCCGTATAGGCGTGGCACATCTTGTTGATGCGGGAAAACTTCTGCTCGCCGTCCATGCAGACGAGTCCCGAGGCCCCGATGCCGAAGAACACGATCCGGTTCGTATCGCGCAGTGCCTGGACCGCCTTGGCTATCGCGCCCCGGTCGATGATGCTGAGCGTATCCTCGATCGACTTCATGTTGTTGTACGAAATGTTCGAGATGACGACATTCAAGTCGTCTCCCGGTTGGATGTCGGTATATTCGTCCTTCTGCTCCTCGTCCATCGAGCCGAGCGACGCCGAGATGCTCACGATGAAGCTGCGGTAACCGCTGTAGCCGAGCGTCTTGCAGAAGCGCAGCACCGACGCGTCGCTCGTCCGGCTGAACTGCGCGAGACTCTTGATGGAGAGGTGGGGAATCTCCTCCGTGTTGGCGAGGATGTACTCGGCCACCAGCCGTTCGACGGGCGTCATGCTGTCCTTCATGTCGCGGATCTTGAGCAATATATTGTTCTGGATCGCCATGGTAGGTACCTGCGCATTCTGTCGTATTTTAGTAAATAGTAAGGCCATTTTTTCCAAAAGACAAGGGACGGCGGGATGGTTGCGCCAATTGTGACTGAGAAATAATATTTTGAAATAAATATATCACATTGAAATAAAATTTCTATATTTTATTGTTGGCAAGGAGACCCCGTGCTATAATAGCCGCAAATGAAGGGCCGGCGCTTACAAGATACGTTGAACCGAACAGGGCCCGCAGGAGGAATGTCATGAGCAAGCTGAAAATCGCGATTATCGGGTCCGGCAGCACGTACACGCCGGAGCTGATCGAAGGCATCATCAAGCGCAAGGGCGTGCTGCCCGTCAGCGAGCTCGTGCTGATGGACATCGACGCGCATAAGCTGAACGTCGTCGGCAGCCTGTGCCGCCGCATGATCGAAGCGGAAAATCTGTCCTGCCGCGTCACGCTGACCCAGGACCTGGACGAGGCGCTGCGGGACGCGGACTTCGTGCTCGCGCAAATTCGCGTCGGCAAGCTGTCCGCCCGCGTGCTCGACGAGAAGATCCCGCTCAAATACGGCCTGATCGGCCAGGAGACATGCGGGATCGGCGGCTTTTTCAAGGCGATGCGCACGATCCCGGTCATGCTGCAGATCGCGGAGCGCATGCAGGAACTGTGCCCGAACGCTTGGCTGATCAACTTCTCGAACCCGGCGGGCATTATCACGGAGGCGCTGCTCAAGCACACCGGCGTCAAGATGCTCGGCCTTTGCAACGTTCCTTACAATATGTACAAGAGCATCCGCGAGTCGCTCGCGCTGCCGGACGCCAAGATGACGTATGTCGGCCTCAACCACCTCAGCTGGATCACCGCGATCGAGCAAGGCGGCAAGGATTATCTAAAAACGGCGCTGGAGCTTGGGCTCAACAGCGAGGCGATGAAAAACATTCCGTCGAGCGGCTTCAGCCGCGAGCTGGTGAACATGGTCGGCGCGATTCCTTCCTCCTATCTCGAGTACTACTACTTCAAGGACAAGAAGCTGAAGCTGCTGAAGGAGAGCGAGCAGACGCGGGGCGAGAAGTGCATCGACATCGAGGCGGACCTGCTGCGGATTTACGAAGACGCCGAGCTGCACGTGAAGCCGGAGCTGCTCTCCTCGCGCGGCGGCGCCAACTATTCGGAGGTCGCGATCAGCCTCGTGGACGCGATCTGGAACGACAAGCGCGAGGTGCATGTCGTTAATCTGCTGAACCGCGGCGCTTTGTCGTTCATGGAAGACGACGACGCGGTCGAGGTGTCCGCGGTCATCGGCAAGGGCGGCGCGGTGCCTATCGCGGTGCCGGGCTTTGCGAATCGCCATATCATCGATTATATGCGGATGGTGAAGGCGTACGAGCGCGAGACGGTGGCGGCCGCGGTGACCGGCAGCGAGGACGCCGCGATGCGGGCGCTGCTCATGAACCCATTGGTGGGCGACTACAACACGGCGCTGGCTTGCTTTAACGAGCTGAAGGAAGCGCACAAGGCGTATTTGCCGCAGTTCGGGTGAGTATCTGCAGCGAGTTCGAAACGGCGCGAGCCGGTTTAGGGCGGGCGAGCTAGTTTGGGCGGGGCGAGCCGGTTTGAGACTAGATAGAGGATGTTTTTTCCTCTATAGGCCGGTGGCGAGCCGGTTTGAGACTAGATAGAGGATGTTTTTTCCTCTATGGGCCGGGGGCGAGCCGGTTTGAGACGCCATAGAGGATGTTTTTTCCTCTATGGGCCGGGGGCGAGGGTACTGTCAAGAAGTTTGTGTAAGTAGGTCTCTTCGTCGAAATTGCACAGCCTAGGTATAGTTGTACGACTGGAG
>NZ_JAGXJW010000326.1 GCF_019091135.1 Cohnella sp. GbtcB17
ATGAGGCAGGCAAGATTGTACGATCAGCCGGAACAGTTCGCGGAGATGATGAAGCGTCATTTGGCGGGAAGCTTGCAGATCGAAGTGAGGATGACGGAAGGAGAGCCGTTGCTGCTGGAGATGGACGACAAGATCGGGGAGGCACAGGTTAGTCTGCACAATACGTATCAGACGTACATGGCGGGTGGGGATCTGAATGCGGCCGTCGATTATTTGAACGATATCGTTCGCAGATCTAAGCTTGCATGCGAAAAG
>NZ_JAGXJW010000327.1 GCF_019091135.1 Cohnella sp. GbtcB17
TTACAAAATGTCTCTTAAACATATTTGCATTCATCTCATAGCTAGGCCGGACGGGCGTCTCCGGCTTCGTAATGCCCAAACAGCCACCACCAGTAGACGGAGCACGCTCTTCCTTTCTCGGTCGTTCCTGTTCGGCCCTCTGCGAAGCTAGACGAAACCTCTCGTCTCCCTCTACTCCATCGACGACTTCTCCGCCTCCAAATGCCCATTGTCTCCTTTCGTCTCCCTTAATATATATTTTTTTTGGGTTAAAAT
>NZ_JAGXJW010000328.1 GCF_019091135.1 Cohnella sp. GbtcB17
GACCAAATCACTATAAAATTGGTGTACACTTTCTTGTTGCTCTTTATTACAATTGTTTTATGCCTTAATTGTTTATCACTCTTATTCTAAGTCAAGCATACTTTCAATATCTTTTCTAAATCGACTTAATTTTTACGATACTAATTCACTCCCCCTCTTAGTATCATTCACAATCCTAATAGTTGGTACCAGAGTAAGGTTACTCTCTAGTTGGTTTAAAACCTAAGAGAGATAGCTTTTGTCGACAATCAAGAG
>NZ_JAGXJW010000329.1 GCF_019091135.1 Cohnella sp. GbtcB17
CACACCACTAGTATCTATAAATACACCAATATAGCAAGAGACTCCTAATTAAATCCAAAACACTTACTTGTGAAACATGGCCGTGAATGTTACAATAGTGATTTTATGCTTCATTATGTTGTTTTCATCAACCTTAGCCAATGCTCGATTTCTCTTTGAGAAATCAGAAAATAAATTATTACATGAGAATGAGAATGAAAATAATGTTGTTGATGAGAAGACATTAAATAGTAGTATTCCATTTATTCCAAAGAT
>NZ_JAGXJW010000330.1 GCF_019091135.1 Cohnella sp. GbtcB17
TCTGTAGTAAAATGGGAGTTCAACCAGAAAGTCGTCAATGTTTAGCCGAACCTTTCCAAAATTACTCATGTTTCTCTCCGGCTTGGTGGTTTAATTTTGTTATGCTGTACATGTTCTTGGCTGTTTTGTGATTGGTGTGAGAAAGTTTTCATTCTCCTGCAGTTATGATCGCCCTACAGAGTAATCTAATACTTGAGAAGAAAACTGCAGTGGTATCTTATTGATATCAATGAAAATTACAAGCCCAAACTAATT
>NZ_JAGXJW010000331.1 GCF_019091135.1 Cohnella sp. GbtcB17
TGATCAATTTGGCATCAAAGGTACATCTTTGTTTGGAAAGGGATTGCAGTCAATGCAAATGAGGCTCGGACAAGTGTGAACAAATCTTTCCTCGTTCATTCTTCATATTCCAGCCGAGAGGAGAACAGTGATATGAAGGGGAATGCTATAAGGAATGGACCAGGAGTTTTGTTACAATTGTATGCCCCCAGGGCAGAACATATCATTTGTACTGATGCTTCCTGGCTTAAAGGAACGGCGGGCTTGGCGGCAGT
>NZ_JAGXJW010000332.1 GCF_019091135.1 Cohnella sp. GbtcB17
TTACCCACTCGTGAATACTACTGGTTTGAACGGGTAATGGGTCATAGGTTTCAAGTCTGTTGTTGATTTTTATGGTCTAAAGCAAAATTTATAGATGAAGAATTTTTATTAAAATTGTTTACCCAAAAATCTAGTTTGATGATGTGGACATCGTTTGTCACGTTACAAGAAGGAAATAATCCCTGGGGGCCCCACATTTCGGATAGGGTAGTGTAATCTGCATGCTCGACACAAACTCAACGCCCAGGTGAGCA
>NZ_JAGXJW010000333.1 GCF_019091135.1 Cohnella sp. GbtcB17
GTAGGTTAGGATCATCCGCGTCAAGTAGCACTAGCCCTTGACTGCCGAACCAATCCGCCAATAAACGGGCAAAAGCCAAGCTCAAAGAAGGCGTATCCGTAATATGGCTTTGAAGGCGTTCTAGCAATGCCGGCTTAAATTCGGTGTCCGGCAATTGAGATGCTAGTTCTTGCAGTGCCGCGTCCCATTGTTGGGCGGTAAGCGACGTTCGGCTAACGGCAAGCCGCGGTCCGTCCGGACGCTCGATCCGGATT
>NZ_JAGXJW010000334.1 GCF_019091135.1 Cohnella sp. GbtcB17
GGACATGGTTGTAGTTTTGTATGCGCTGTTTGTTTTTATTTTTTGGTTATTATAGTCACTTCTTATAGCTTTTGGATTTTATCTTGTCTTTTTGTGGAAGAGGGAAGAAAATGGTCAAGGTTTTCTTTTTACCCTTTTCCTTTTGGCTTAAGGATTTTCTTCTTTTCTGTGGAGAGATTTTATTGTGTTCAGTGAATTGCTTTCTAGTTTGGTGGTTTTTGTGATTTTATTTGTTTTAACTTATGAATAAATAG
>NZ_JAGXJW010000034.1:0-77569 GCF_019091135.1 Cohnella sp. GbtcB17
GCTCCAGCGGGTTGAACGGCTTCGTCACATAGTCGCCCGCGCCGATGCTGAGGCCCGCGATCTTGGCGATGTCCTGGCTCTTGGCGGACAGCAGGATGATCGGCAGCTCACGAGTCTCGCGGATGCGCATGCAGGCTTCGCTGCCGTCCGTGCGGGGCATCATGACGTCCATGATGATGAGGTCGACCGGATGACGCTCGAGCAGGTCGAGCGCTTCCAGTCCGTCGGACGCTTTAAGCAGCGTGTAGCCTTCGTTGACAAAGTAGATTTCCATCAGCTTGATAATTTCTTTTTCGTCGTCGACCAGCAATATCGTTCCTCTGACAGCCATCTTTTCCTCCTGCGCGGCAAGCTTTTCCCTGAATCCGTTATCCCCAATATAGCATACGAGCCGATGCGGCAATTCTTAAGACATGCTTAAACTTTGCGGGGACAGACTGAGAGGGCGGCAGGCGGACGGTTGACCCGAAGCGCTTGGAGGCCTATAATTAACGCCAAGCAATCCCAGCTATTCAGGCGACGACCAAAGACAAGATCCCCTTCGAGGACCGGCCAGAGAAAGAGGTGCAAGGTGCGAGCCTCTGCGGATACCGGAAGCGGATTACCCCTTTGCAGCCGTAGCGTCGAAATCGCGTGCCGCCCGGCGCCGCGTCAGTAGGCGATACCGTCTTATCCCCGTTACCGGATACCGATGAGGACTTTGCCCGTCATGGGTCGGCATGCTGCCGACGCGTGTGCGACGCAGGTCGAATTAGGGTGGAACCACGAGCTGAACGCACTCGTCCCTTGGGGATTGTGCGTTTTTTTGCGTTCAAATACACCCTAAGGAGGCTTGTGCAATGGTAAAGGTAACGTTGGCTGACGGAAAAAAACGAGAGGTGGTCGGCGGCACGACCGTCGGCGAGCTGGCCGGGATCATCGGACCGAGCCTCCGCAAGCGGGCGATCGCCGGCAAGATCGACGGCAAGCCGGTCGACCTCGGCACGCCGATCGAAGGCGATGCGCAGGTCGAGATTCTGACGCTGGACGACCCAGATGGAATCGTCGTTTACCGCCATAGCGCGGCGCATTTGATGGCTCAGGCGATTCGTCGCTTATACGGCGGCGCGGACGCGGTCAAGCTGGGAATCGGGCCCGTTATTCGGGACGGCTTCTATTATGACATCGATATGGAACGGTCGTTGACGGATAGCGACCTGGCCGACATCGAACGCGAGATGGCGCGGATCGCCGCGGAGGATCTGCCGATCGTCCGGCATGAGGTGAGCCGGGAAGAGGCTGCGGCGCGGTTTGCCGCCGACCCGCTAAAGCTGGAGCTGATCCGGGATCTGCCGGCGGAAGCCGTCATCACGGTCTACGAGCAAGGCGAATTCGCCGACCTGTGCCGGGGGCCGCATCTGCCGTCGACAGGCCGCATCAAGGCGTTCAAGCTGATGAGCGTGGCAGGCGCCTATTGGCGAGGCGACGCGAAAAACAAAATGCTGCAGCGCATTTATGGCACTGCTTTTCCCAATGAAGCCGATCTTCACGAGCATCTGCGCATGCTGGAGGAAGCCAAGAAGCGGGATCACCGCAAGCTCGGCAAGGAGCTCGAGCTGTTCATGTTCTCCGAGGAAGCGCCGGGTATGCCGTTTTACCTGCCGAAGGGAATGACGATCCGGACGGAGCTCGAGAACTTCTCGCGCGAGATCCAGGGCAAGCGAGACTACGACGAAGTGCGCACGCCGTTCATGATGAACAACCGAATTTGGGAACAATCGGGACATTGGGATCATTACAAAGACAACATGTACTTCACGCAGGTGGACGACACGAAGTTCGCGCTGAAGCCGATGAACTGCCCGGGCCATATGCTGATCTACAAAAACGAGCTGCGCTCCTACCGCGAGCTGCCGATCCGGCTGTCCGAGTTCGGCCAGGTTCACCGGCACGAGTTTTCCGGCGCCTTGAACGGGATGATGCGGGTGCGCACGTTTTGCCAGGACGACGCCCATATTTTCTTGCGCCAGGACCAGATCGAGGCGGAGATCAAGCGGACGATCGCGCTGATCGACGAGATCTATCGCGTATTCGGCTTCGAATACAGAATCGAGCTGTCGACGCGCCCTGACGACTACCTCGGGACGGCCGAGACGTGGGACGAGGCCGAACGGGGATTGCAGAACGCGCTGGACAGCCTGGGTCTGCCGTACCAGTTGAACGAGGGCGACGGCGCCTTCTACGGGCCGAAGATCGACTTCCACATCCTCGACGCGCTGAAGCGCAGCTGGCAATGCGGCACGATCCAGCTCGACTACCAGATGCCGGACAAATTCGATCTGTCGTACGTCGGCGAGGATGGCCTGAAGCATCGGCCGGTCGTCATTCACAGGGCAATCTACGGCTCGATCGACCGGTTCATCGGGATGCTCACCGAGCACTACGGCGGTGCGTTCCCGCTCTGGCTGGCGCCCGTGCAGGCGAAGCTGCTGCCGGTCTCGGACCCGTTCGCCGACGATGCGCTGCGGATCAAGCGCGAGCTGGCCGAGGCGGGCATCCGTGTCGAGGTCGACCTGCGTAACGAGAAGCTCGGCTACAAGATCCGCGAGGCGCAGCTCGCGAAGGTACCGTACATGCTCGTCGTCGGCGAAAAGGAGCGCGAGCGCGGCACGGTGTCCGTCAGGCGGCGGGGCGGCGGGGATGCGGAGGAGATGACGGTCGAAGCGCTGGCGGCAAGGCTCGTGCGAGAGGTAAAGACAAAGAAGCTAATTGATTAGTAGTCGGCCCTGTCTGTGTCAGCCGTTATCGCAAGCCTATCACGGTATAGGCGAAGCGACGATCGCTCTGAATCGGCTGATGGGAGAAGCTATAGTTGATTTACGCAAGGATATTAACTTTAAATTTGGCCCTCGTTGAACAAAAACGAGGGCTTTTTATCGTGCTTTTGTGACATTCAACAGCCGGCTTGTCGAACGAATGCCATCTCTTAGTAGAAAGATGAATGGCAGGCTGGAGGTGCAGCAATGGACAAATCGCTAAATTGGCAGGATCTGTATTACGATGGCGAGCTGGATTACGGCGATTATTACGATGAGGATTTGCGTGAAATCATTCGAATGGCAGAACAGGACTTATTAGACAGGAGGTAAATTCGCGTGAGTTTACATCGGCAAATTTTTATGTACGGTTTGGATACGGGCCATTTTTATACGCCAATCGAACAACGCATCAGCCGACGAATGCATCGCACAAGAAAGTACATGGCCTATCTAAAGTCGGCTCAAAATCTTGGCAAACGAGCGGCAGATCGCCTTGCCTTTGCGAACGATCGGTTAAAGCGGCTTAAGGAGCAAATGAAGCAGGCTTTCGCGCAGAACGTCGCCATCAGAAAACTGGATGCCGGCGGACTTAAGCCGCAAAACGTCATCGGCGTCTTCGAATCCGCGCTGACCCGGACGCTTGGCATCGCTCGGGACACGCTGACCGAGGATTTGTTCGTTATTCAAACCTACTATCTGGCTGTGCTGGAGGATCTTATTCTGAACGGATTCATGCACGGAGGCAACAAATATGTGTGCTTTACCGCAAGCGCAGGCCAGATCCGTTCGAAAAAAACGCTGTTCATTCGGGAAAGCCTGCTGCTGCAGCATCAGATGGCGTTGTCCTGTGGCTTGACGACGGAATCGATCAATCGTCAGAGAGGCATCAACAGCAACAAATATTTGGCGTATCTCGCACTTTGCGCTACAGCAACTGAAGAATGGCCGGAATTCGATATCGACAAGGCGATCGTCGTCGACGATCTGCAGACGGCAGTCCGAAGCCTTGCCGACCATATCGATATCGGCACGTACGAGATCCGCAGAACGGAGTTGGATATCCCCTTTACCCATACGGACGGCTGCGGCATGATTCTCCCCCGGCTTCAAAAACGCAGCATGATGGTCAGACTGCCGTGGATCAAAGGGCTGCTCGTTCCGTTTCCGTTCGATAAGTTTATCCGGGAGCATCGAAAGAGCCGATCGGATAGACGTGTCGGGATCGTAAAGGACATTTACGGACAAAGCCGGGATATTCTCAAAGAAGGTATCGAGGTTATTTTTACGAAGAGCCAGTTTAAAATGTGGAACTATTATCAGTCCTGGCAGCAATATCAGCGTTTGTATCGGACACACGGATGCCGGGCAGGGAAATGCAACGAGGAAGAAGAGCGCCTCGCCGACGCTAAGCTTAACTATCAAATGTTGCAGACCTTAACGTCGTTATCGGATGACGAGCTTCTAGAGCTCAGCGCAGCATCCCGGGATCTCATCGTCAGGCTCGGGACAGATAAAACAACGATGCTAAAAGTACTGGGCGTGGTGGATTCGAACACGGACAAAAATTATTACCAGCAAGCGCTTGAGATCTACCCGGAGCTCTTGAGCGACACTTATAGCAAAGAAATATTGAAGCAGGTCAAAAAGAGCAAAATCAAGGCGGCTAAGTCTGGGAAACTGGACGTCGATGGCAAGTATACGTACATTTGTCCCGATCTTTACGCTTTTTGCCAGCGGTTATTTCTGGGCGAGGCGCGCCCGTCGGGGCTGTTGGAGGATGGAGAGGTGTTCTGCAGCCTTTACGACAACGAGACAAGGCTGGACTGCCTACGCGCCCCGCATCTGTACCGGGAGCATGCGGTGAGGACGAACAAGACGGACAAAGAAAAGAAACGATGGTTTGTAACCAAAGGCTTATATACGAGCTGTCGCGATGCCATCGGCAAGCTGCTCATGTTCGACAACGACGGGGACAAAAGCCTCGTCTGCGCGGAGGCGACGCTGGTAAAAGCCGCGGAAAGAGATATGCGCGACATTGTACCTTTATATTATGAGATGGCCAAGGCAGATGCCCAGACAATTAATGCTCGCAGCATATATGAAGGAATCAGAGCTGCATATACCGGCGGCAATATCGGATCCATTTCCAATGAGATTACGAAAATCTGGAACAGTCCGACAGTCGATCTCGATGTGATCAAGTGGCTGTGCATGGAAAACAACTTTACGATTGATTATGCGAAGACGCTGTATAAGTTGGAGCGACCGGAGGATAAACACGAACAGATCAACAGCTACGGGCATGCGAAGCTTCCGCACTTTTTTAAATACGCCAAGGACAAGCAAGAGCATGAGATCGAGCCTGCCAATCAGAGCGTTATCGATCGCTTGGGCAAACTCATTCCGAACGTCCGCATTCAGTTCTCCGCAGCTCAGATCGGCAAGCTAGACTATCGATTATTGATGTCGAAGCCAGATCGGGAGCCGGATGCAGCCATTATCGAAGCTTATGCGGAGCGCGATTTAAAGAAGCATTTCTTTGGAAAAACAAAAGCTGGAGACGGGGAAGACACGCAGCAAGGTTACCTCTATGTGAAAATCCGCAAGGAGTTGCTGGAGATCAACGACGACATTGATGCAGTCGTTGATGTGCTTGTGGCTTATTTATACGGATTGAAGCAAAGCAGCTACAAAACGACGCTCTGGTCTAGCTTCGGCGATATCCTGGTTCGTAATTTAAAAAAGAATGTGCCCATGAAATTAGATGACGGCCATATCATGTGTGAGAGTTGTGGCGAGCGGATTATCAAGACATCCCGTAATCAAAAGAAGTGCGAGCCATGTGCCGCCAAAGCCAATCGGGAACAAACAAGGGAACGAATGCGAATAAAAAGGCGAACATATGTTTGAATATTAAAAATCATGTAATCCTTGATATGACGGGGTTCTGGGGCTGTTAAGAGCCGGCATCAGACCTTGGGGTGGAAGAAAAATCCTTTATGTATCAAGGTTTTTCGTGCAGATAAGCCCATTTTAGAACGGTCTTTAAGGGAGACGGCATGAACCCGCCGCCGCATGGGAAGAGGATGCTGCCGATAGCCAGAATCGGCACCCTCGCGTTCCTAAAAAATTCAGTGCGTGTTCATTGCTGCTCTAATGCTTGCGAAGGGACTGGTCGTCATGATTGATAAGTGAACCGGGAAGACATCGAATTGCTGCTCTTAGCCGCATTGCCTGTTCCTATCCCTAATTGCGAACCGCTGTACGCACCGACGGTCCGCGAGGTCGTGGAAATGGGAGAAGGCAAATATAATCAGCTGTTATCCGTTCTGCTGTTCGACAAGAACAGCCTCCCGACAGACCTATCGAAAGAGCTAAGTCATTTCGAGGTCTTTTTCATAAATTGCTATTGCAATCCGGAATTCCGGCAGATAGCCGAGCTGGCGTTCCGCACGGTATTCAAGGCCAAGACGGAGATGTGCGACGTGCAGACGTCGGCGGATCCGTATTTTTACTTCGCCAACGGCTCGCGCATCGACCGGACCAACTTCGACTTCATCCAGGAGGTTGTGCGGATCGGCAATCATGTGAGACTTCAGAAGCGCGATGAGGACGAATACAATCCCGCAGACGAGGTTACGGCCAAGGTGATCGCCGAGATGCTCGCCAGGAAAAAGGCGCGTCCCAAACCGAAGCCGGACATTAATCTACATAGTATGATCTCGGCGCTCTCCTGGAAATCAGGGAAGCCGCTGTTGGATGAGATTATGCGACTTTCGATGTATCAGTTTTACGACGGCTATCGCAGGGTGGAGAACCTGGACTCCATACATTACACTTTGTTCGGCATTTATACCGGCAATATCGATGCCAAGAAGATGAACCTGAAGGACCTTCATATCGCTAAAATAATCGACCACAAATAAGGAGATGTTCCAACTATGACAGCACTTAATCAATGGGTAATCCGCGATGTACCGAAAGCAACCTTCGTAGACGTAGCTACGCGTAAGCCGCTCTTCTACCTGTCCGATCTCAAGACGTCCCAACTGGAAAATACGGCCGAGACCGTATACGCGCGCGGCGGTAGCGGCAATCCGAAAATCGTCGGCTTCTCTTCGACCCGCGACGCCAAAATCACGATGTCGAACGCCGTGTTCGACAATGCGGCGCTGGCTATGATGACCGGCAACGATGTATTGAAAGGCGTAAAAGCCGTTCAGCAGCGCGACGTGCTCGAGGTATCGAGCGACAAGGCGACGCTGAACTTTACGCCGAGCGGAAGCGGCGCCCTGGTCGCCGTCTTTAAACTAAACGAAGACGGTACGCATGGCGAAGAGATCGAATTCGCGTCCTCGACGGTCGCTGCCGGCGAATACAGCCGTACGGCTAAGGTGCTGTCTTTCCATGCGAGCGAGCTGGCGGACGGTGCCAAGATCGTCGCCTATTACAATACCAATACGGACTCGAGTGCGCAGACGATCACGATTTCCGCGGACAAGTTCGCCGGCTCGTTCGGCCTCGTACTGGATGCAATTGTCAAGTCTCCGTACGACCAAAAGGACTACCTGGCGCAGATCGAGATCGGCGCCGCCAAGATGGAGGACAACTGGAACATCCAGATGCAGGCGACCGGCGATCCGAGCGAGCACTCCATGCCAATCTCCATTCTCAAGCGTCCGGGCCAGCAGGATCTTTACAAGATCACGCTGTACGACGGCTCGCAGCTGATCTAAGAAGCGGAGCGGCTAGAATATAGGAAGAAGCCGGAGCGGATCGCAGTCATCCGCTCCGGCTTCTTGCTTTTCCGTTCGTCTGTTGCAGCTGAAGGGGAATGAAGCGGCGTAAGCGGCATGCGTTCCCGCTTCATATGCAACAGACTTTATCGTGTTAACACTACTATCATTCGGGAGAGATGATGAGATGAGCAAGGCATTAAAGGTATCGGACGTGCAGAAGCTGCACAGGGAGCAGTTCGGGCGACTAAAGCGCGTCATGTTGCACGACGGCAGCTATGTGGACGTTCATGTGGCGTTCAAGGCGACCGATATGCAGCGGTTCGTGCTCGACTACGCCGGGATGATCTCCCAACTGAAGGAGAAGGGGCTTGGACTTGAGATTGTCAAGGACGTCACCTTTCTCTACTATATGCTGCTGATCAAGCACTTCTCGTCGCTCGCGAACCTGCCGAAGGACGTCGAGAAGCTGATCGTGCTGTGCGAGAAACTCGTCGATCTGGGGCTTCTGGAGGAGATCGTACGCGCCTTCCCCAAGGAAGAACTCGACAAGCTGACGGAGGCCGTGATGCGGATGGAGCAGAGCGGCGAAGCGGGCGCGATGGCGCCGCCGCTTGAAGAGACGATGACCCGCATGGAGCAAGGCGGGGAGGAGATTCACAAGCCGGCGGGCGACTGACCGCCGGACATGAACTAGAGAAGGAGCGTTATACATATGGCGAGTGCCAACGATCTCAACGTGCAGGTGACGGCGATCCTGAACCAGGCGTCGTCCCTCAACAACATAAATGAAGCGATCAAATCGCTGGAGAAGAGCTCGACGCTGCGGAAGCTGAGCCTGATCGTAAACGTGGAGAGCAACTTAACCGCGCTGAAGGCTATTCAAAGTCAGCTGGATGCCCTGAAAGGCAAAGCGAAAGAGGCGTCGGACTCGGCTTCGAAGTTTGCGGAGAATCTTACATCGTCGTTGAGTTCTTTTTCTGGGGCAATGCCGGGGGCTCTTGGGGAAAGTTTTATTACAAAAATCGTTCCTAATATGTCCGAGGATCGAATAAAAAGTCTCCAAGACTCTATCTCAAGAATGAGCGGCGTTGCAGGTCATTCGGTTACGACACTTAGAGCGCTTCGATTAGAACTTCTAGGCGTTCAGATTGGTGCAGCTGCTCTGCAAGCAACCCTTTCGTTCGGCTTATCCCTCGCGATTTCCTTTGTTATCAGCGGCATCACCTCGCTGATCGAAAAGCATAAACAACACAAAGCCGAAATGGAAGCCGAACGGCAGCGAATCGAGAAGCTGGCCCAGACTTGGACAGACCATAAAGACACAATTGGACAATTGATCAAGCGGTATCAGGAGTTGGATAACGCCACCAACCATGGTACGTCATTTACGAATAGCGAGCAGGCGGAGCAGTACCAGAAAACGATGAATGAGATCGCCAAACTTCTGCCTAATTTAGTTGATCACATCGACGAACAAGGCAACGCTCACTTAAAAAATACAGAAGCGATTAAGCAAGAACTTAGCTATACGGAAAAGCTGGCCGCTCTGACCGAGCAGGCTAATAACAAAAAGACGGTAGGCCAGACCGCAATTGTTTTTAAAGACGACCTGTCTGATATTGAAGACAATCAAAGCAAGATTAATTCGAAAAAGATGCAAATTGCCATTGGTTACGAAAATGATTTTGCCATGCTACATAATATCAAGCTTTCCGATGCCGAAATTGCACAGCTTAATCTAGACATTCTCAACCTAGAGCAAAGCAGCGCCGAAGCGGCTGCCAATATTAAAAGCAACATGGCGGATATTGTTGAGAGCACGCTGGAGCTTAACGGCATTAAAGTGGATGAAGCAGTCATTGAGAACGTTCAAAACCTGCTCGCCGGCTTTAATTTGGATGGCTTGAATTCGAAGGATATCCGGGCCAAGACAACGGAAATAGCAGATGCCATTAAGCAAATATATAGTTCGAATGTTGGTACCGAAAAGTTCTCGGCAGCAGCGACCAAACTTCAGCAATCGCTTCAGTTAACCGATCAGCAACTGATGGCCTATATCGATCAGATCAAATACGGCACATCGTCCACAATGGATCTGGATGCCGAGTCGGCCAAGATGGCAGCTACATTCAGCCAAACCAAGCAGGAGCTAGAGCCACTGAATCAGGCGATGGCGACCATGCAAAATGGACAAACATTAAGCAAGCAATCGGTCGACGAGTTGACCAAGCAATACCCCGAATTGCTCTCTCACATTCAACGCACAGCCGACGGATGGACGATCGAGACTTCCGCGTTGGAGGATTTGCGCAAAGAAAAGTTGCTGAAGGCCATCGAAGATGCCAAAAATGAAAAGCTGTCGACGGATGCTGCAATCGACAATGCCAAGCAGCGTATTAAGGCTTATCAATTGGAACAGCAAGCTTTGAGGGAAGGAGGGTCCCCTAAGGATCAAGGGCCTGTTCTAAAAAAAGAACCGCCTAAACCGGGGTCCTCTGATTTCAAATTGTACGATCCCGATCGAGTCTCATTTAATCTTAAAAACTTTAATGAAACGGCTTATACCGCCGATCGC
This sequence comes from Cohnella sp. GbtcB17, assembly GCF_019091135.1. Taxonomy (GTDB): domain Bacteria; phylum Bacillota; class Bacilli; order Paenibacillales; family Paenibacillaceae; genus Cohnella. Next base: position 10,113 of record NZ_JAGXJW010000034.1, read on the forward strand.
GCTAAGTATTTAAAGGAAGAAATATTAAAAGAACAAGCGGAGAAAGATCGTCTTGATAAAATTTCTAAGGAACAGGATGAACATTTTAATTACTACTATAATCAGTTAAACTCAATGGGGACTGGTAGTGGAGGTGGCAGTGGATCCGGTGCCAGCAGCGGGGCGCCAGATCCCAAACCCGTACTCGATGACGCCATAATGAGCCTCGACATTACGAAGGAAGAAGTCAAAGAACTAAACGCGCTCTTCGATGCACGCAACAAAAATATCGAGGCTTTGGAGCGCCAGATCAAGGCGGCCGAAAAAGCGCAGGACTACGGAAAAACGCTTGATCTTACGACGAAAAAGCTGGAAGCTCAGAAAAATGCTGTAGCGGCGCTTGAAGCGGCTCAAGGCAATCTGAATAAAAAGGCGAACAATCTGCGTGTGAATAATTCCCAATTCGACACCTCGGATTGGTTCGACGCGGACGGAGAGGCGTCTGTGGGCTTCAAGCGTGATCTAAATGAATTCGCGACGAAGTCGCAAGCCGTTCACGAAGACAAGATGCTTACAATCGAGCAGAAAAATACGGCTATTAAAGCTCTTGAGGAGCAACAGCAGGCTGCGCAAAACTTGTTCGACCAACTCTACGCAGTGAAGCAGGGATGGTCTGCGAATGCGGCAGAGATCCTCAATTTTAAGAATTCAATTGAAGAAACCCAAGATTCCTTGAGCAAGCTCAAGCTTGAGAATACGAATGCATATCTCGATAAGCAACGTAAAGGGCTCGAAGCGCTGGACGACCAATATGACGCCGCTCAGAAGACACTGCAGCTGTACGAGAAAGGAACAGCCGCGTACAATGCGCAGCAGGAGAAGCAGAATGCGCTGCTGCAAAGTAAAGTCAACTATGTAAGCAGTGAGATCGAATGGACTGAAAAGAGGCTGAAGCAGGTCGGTCTGGAGAAAGATCAGATCAAGGCGCTGAACGAGTATCTAGCCGATCAAAGGTCAGAGCTTCTTGATCTCCAAGTTGCTCAGAAGCAGGCGGCGGACAGCTGGGCGGCTGACGTCAAGAAAGCTGCCGAGGATGCGCTTGGCGTTGTCGAGGAGCACTATAAGCGCCAAGGAGAGGCCGCCGTCAAGGCGCTCGAAAAGGAAATGGACGCTTATAGGGAAATCATCGGTCTTCAAAAACAAGCCTTCAACCGGGAAATTGAAACGGAAGACTTCCAATCCTCGCGGGACAAGCTGCAAAAAGAGGCGCAGGAGCTTCAGGACCGTCTGAATAAATACTCCCTTGATTCCTCGATTGAAGGAAAAGCGAAGCAGGCCGAAATCCGCAAGCAGCTGGCGGACAAAAACGAAGAGATTGCCGCGCTTGAGCAGGATCGGTCGCGCAGCTTGCGGGAAGAGAACTTAGACGATCTGCTTGCAACCAAGGAAAAGGAAATCGATGCCGCCAAGGAGGCAGCCGATCAGAAATGGCAGACCGAGCTTGCGCAGGATGCACAGTACCGCACTTTGAAGGAAGCGATACTAAACAACAGCATCACCAATATGGAGACCGCGCTGCAGGGGTTCTCCGCTAACGCGCAGACCTATATGGATGCGATCGGCAGCAGCATCGATATGAATATCGCTCAAAAGCTGGACGAAATTCAGAAGGTCAAAGCGGTGTTTAACGGCATCAATATGCTAAGCACGAACCCGGCGACGACCTCCGCGGAGAATAACTTAAATACAACCGCTTCAGGTACGGGCGCGTCTGCGAAGCAGGCGGACTACGAGAGGTACTTGAAGCTAAAGCACGAAGCGGAGCAGATCGGTACATCAAAGGCGATTAAAGACGGCTCCTATTATCAATCATTGACTCAGGAAGCAGAAGCGCTTCGAAAGAGATGGAGCTTTGAGAATCTCAGCTATGATGCGCTGGTAGCCAAAAACATTACCTATTATCATGACGGCGGCGAAGTCGGCGAGCCCAATACGACGCAGATATCCTGGGTGCAGAAGGCGTTGAAGTCCAACGAAGTAATGAGTATTCTTCGCAATTCGGAGGTCGTGCTGAACAAGCCGATCCAGTTCATCAACGATATCGCCAGCCGCGTCATAGGCAGTCTCTCGCCGGCTATATCTACGGTATCCGTGCCGGTGGCGGGGAATACGAACTTCAGCTTCACAATCTCGGGCAATACGTTCGAGGGCGGGGAAGCGGGGGCGCAATCGTTCATGGATTTAATCGAACGCAAGATTCGAACCAAGCAGCGCTGAGGACCCGCCGGGTCCTCTTTTTCTATCCTCAAGGGAGGTGTACGATTTTGTCCATTCGTTCGAGCGAATATTTAATTTATAACGGCCGTTCGTCGGCCGAATTTAATCTGGTCAATGTGAATCTGAACACAGGCTTGCAATCCGAGCCGCTCGTCGGACGCCGAACGCTTCGCAGCGACAGAGTCAGAGGCAACGACCGTCCCTACTTTATGGGCTTTGACAAGGAACCGCTTAAATTTCCGATTACTATAGCGTTTATGGACGCGTGGGACGAAGAGCGGATCCGGGATGCGGTGCGGTGGCTCTATTCGCCGCAGTATCACGCGCCTCTCGTGTTCTCCGACGATCCAGACCGCATTTTTTACGGCCTGTTCGTCGAGGACAACGAGCTTGTTCACGACTGCGCGCGGAGCGGCTATATGACGCTGCTCTTCGAGTGCGCGGATCCCTATTCCTATACGCCGGTGTATGAGGAGGTGCACGATCTCTCGGCGAATTCGGCTGCGGGGACGAGCATCGCGTTCAATAACTTCGGAGACGAGGATTGCCTGCCGACCGTGACGATCGAGAAAGTTGGCGATGGCGACGTCAGCATCATTAACCAGTCAAACGGCGGTGCGGAGACGACGCTGACCGGCCTCGTAGACGGCGAGATTATCACGATGGACGGCGAGTCCAGGGACATCGAATCCAGTCGAATCGACACCTACCGCTACGGGAATCTAGTCGGGGATTATTTGCGGTTGCCTGTATATTACAATTATTTGCTCGTCAAGGGCAAGTGCAGGCTCAAGCTGAAGTATCAGCTTAAACGACATCAGTAGGAGGTGAACGCAATTATGATTCTGGATATTGAAGACTACCCTGAGCTGGTCAAACCAAGGCTGTATATCGCCAGGCCGGACCGGACGATCGTCGGAGAGCTGACGGAAGCCTATGGCATTAAGAGGACGATTCAGCTCGGCGCGGTCCCGACGATCGACTTCAGGCTGCCGTATCGCGTGCATAAGCGAAACCGGCTCGTGCCGAATCCGAATATCGATCACGCCAGAAACCGTTATTTGATCAAATTCGTACAGGGCGTAACGGAGGAATGGTATCTGATCCGCACGCCGTCGAGCAGCATGGACGAGAGCTCAGATTATAAATCGATCGAAGCCTACGGACTGGCCTTCGAGTTGGCTGACAAGACAATTCGCCGGTACAGCGCCGTCAGCTTCTCGGCTTCGCAGGTGCTGCAGGACGCGCTCGGCCCGACGATCTGGTCGCTCGGCTATGTGGACGCAGCGTTTGACGTGACGTACCGCTCATTCGAGTACAGCGGCAATGTGCTTGACTTCGTTACGCAGATTGCCAATACGTTCGGTGCTCTCATCGACTACGACTCTGTTCATCGCAAGGTGAATCTGTACAATTTCGACAATTACGGCCGGAACAAGGGGCTGGAGGTTAGCTACGGCAGTCTGCTGAAGCATGCGACGGTCACCGAAAATTCAGATGAGTTCTACACCCGATTCAGCGCAGCCGGAGCGGAAGGCATCGACATCACGGGGCAGACGGTCACGGGCCAGAACTATATCGAGGATTACAGCTTCTTCATGTATCCGTTTGAGCGGGACGAGAACCGTGCGGTTATCCGGCACAGCGACTATATGAGCGATGCTCTGTGCCATGCGCTGCTCGATTACCGGGAGGCGCTTGTGGCAAACGACGGAACGTATCAGGGATATTTGTCGCAGCTGTCGGGCTTGCAGGAGATCGTTGATGACCAAACGAGCTTGCTGAGGGATTTACAGGTGCAGTTGAAGACCATCGAGGATTCGCTGTCGGTGGCCAATGCCGCCAAAGAGCCGACTGATGTATGGATCGCAAAGAAGACGGCTAAGTTGGCTGAGATCGCTAGCCAGGAGATGCTCGTCAAAGCGGCGCAGACAGATGTAAACGTCATTAAGTCGCAGATCGCAGAGCTACAGAACGGCTTGGCGTTGACCTCACACTTCAATCCCGAGCTTCTGATCGAATGGAACTCGTATATTATCGAGGGTTACTACGAAAACAGCAATGTTACGGACGACAAGCAACTGATGGAGCTGATCACAGGCGAGTTCGAGCAGTACAAACAGCCGAAGATAGTGGCCGAGATCGGCATTGTTAATCTGCTAGAATGCGTCACTGAGAATAAGAAGTGGGACAAGCTCAATCTAGGCGATATTGTCACGATCCGCCACACGCGAATTGGCATCGACGTGCAGGCCAAGATGAACCAGATGACGTTCGATTATGAGAATGGCGATATCAGCCTTACGATCAGTAACGTCAAGGATCTGACCTCTCGCTTCATGAAGGACTACAACCGCAACAACCTGACCTCCTCTAATGTCATCAGCAATAGCTACAAATGGAATGCCGCCGCCGTCGATGTGAACGAGGTTCAGAGCGTGCTCGACGGGGTCTGGGATGCGACCAAGCGGGAGATCACGGCCAGCAACAATGAGACGGTGGAGATCGGGCGCCAGGGTATCTGGCTCAAGGATATCAGCGACCCGATGAAGATCGTCGTGCTCCAGCATGGCAAGATCGGGTTGAGTAACGACGGGGGCAATACGTGGTCGACAGCAATCGATGCCTCGGGCGTTTATGCGCAGCGGCTGGTGGGGCAGATCATTGCGGGTGTGGGTCTGACGATAACCAACTCGGGCGGCACGTTTACGGTCGATCAGAACGGCGTAAAGATCGCCGGGACATCACTGACTGTAACAGGTGGTGTGCCGGAGTCGCAGATCAACAGTGCAAGCACGTCGAAGTGGAACACCTCCGAAGCCAATGCGAAGCAATATACGGACACGCAAGTCAATTCTTTAAACCTGGCCATTGCCGAATTTTCCAACGACAACAAGTTAACACCATCCGAGAAACAATCCATCAGGCAGGAATGGGATATTATCGCTGGAGAGAAGCCGATCATTGAGGCCGAAGCCGTCACTTACGGGATTTCGACAGAAAAGACTGCTTTTCTGAATGCGTTCTCTGCGCTCGGCTCGTACCTAACGCCACTTCTAAGCAATCTGAATTCGACTTCCGATGTCGCAGGTGCTGACCTTAGAATTAAGTTCTCCGACTATACGACGTCTAGAGCGGTGCTGTCTAAAGCTATTTCCGAGAAAGCAAAAACACTCGCAGATAACGCTCAAACATCCGCCAACACAGCCAACAGCCTGCTCGCCGATATCGCAAACGACGGAAAATTCACAGCAGCAGAGAAGCAGCAGGTGAAGCTGGAATGGGATACTATCGTCACCGAGAAAACGAATATAGAGTCTCAGGCTGCGACCTACGGCATTTCAACGAACAAGACTGCGTATGTAAATGCGTACAATGCTTTAAGCTCATACATTACGCCTTTACTTGCATCTCTGGCCGTTACAAGCGATATTGTCGGAACGACCTTTAGAGCCACCTTTAAGTCGTATTATGATACTAGAACGATTTTGCTCGCCGAGATCACAGATAAATCTCTGCAAGCCGCCAAAACCTATTCTGATTCTCAGCTATCAACGACTATCAATAACCTGTCCAGCGATAATCTCCTTACCGGCTTTGAAAAACAAGAGGTAAAACGTCAGTGGGATTGGATCATTGCGGAGAAGCCCACATTAGACGCACAAGCGGATGTGTATTCGATCACGTCTGAGAAAACAAGCCTTGCGAATTCCTATAATTCGCTAAATGCTTACTTGTCTCCGCTTCTTGCCGATCTAACGACGACCACGGCCATTGTCGGCGCGATGATGAGAAGCAACTTTACGGATTATTATTCGAAGAGGGCGTTGCTGTTAAAGGCGATTAGCGATAAGGCCGTGCAGGTGGGGAAGAATTACAACAATGTCGTAATCAGTTCTACGGAAGGTATTACAGTAGTTGATACCAACACGAAAAGTAAAGCGATCATGAATAAAGACGGGTTCAGAATGCAAGCAAATACAGGTAATCCTGCGAACCCATATTGGGATGATCGTTTTTATGTTGACCAGGATGGTAATTTGATAGCGAACAATCTGAAAGGTTCGAGTGCCGAGATCTCTGGGACGATCAACGCAACGGGAGGGAACTTCCAGGGGAATATTACTGTGCTGGGGAGCATGTATGTTCAAGGGAGTATGAGTGGGAATATCACATCCAACAGGATCACAGTTAAAAGCGGAAATGGAGTTACCCTGTTGGATGGATTTAATGATACATATGGCGGTAAAGTCGTTCTTAACGATAATAGTGGCAACCTTAACGTCCGGCTAGGCGTTGAGAGCGGCACAGGTGATAATACTGGCGGTACACTAGTGTTATATAATGATGCTCCTGGCGGCACAGCAGGCTATAGTGATAAACAAAGAGTTGAAGCAGGAATTACAAAACCTAACACTAATAATCCCGCATATGGTGACTTTGGGCTAATTAATCTTAGGGATACAACCTCAAAAGCAAGGGTCTCTCTAAGTGCAGGTAGTGCAGTTACCATCAATGGAGCAAATGTTGGCGCTCATATAGGAATAAGAGATACTGGCGAGCAACTCGTAACATTCCTAAATCTAAATCAAGGTTATATAAACAATAGCGAGATATTAACACGTAACAATATAAACACTGTTAATATTGTTGCAAAGTTGGGATAGGTGAATATGGAAATAGAAGTAGATTTTAATCCCTTTAAGAACACACCAGTAACTACAATTACATTATCAGGAAAAGACATCGAACAAGAAATTAAGGACCAACATCCTGTCCCGACAGAATAACAGTGTTAACAGGGGTATCTTTATAAGGATTAGCATAAGGATCTACTCCAACTTCTTCAGTTGGACTTGGCATCGCACTAGGCCCACTACTAGGACTCGGTGTGGGCGTACTAGTTGCAGAGGGCTGCTTCTGCGTCTGAATGCTAATCGTACTCCCGTTAATGCTCACTTGACCTCCAACAGCTTCAGCGGCCTTTCTCAGCGGAAGGTAAGTCGTGTTGTTGTAGGTAATGGGCTGAGCATCAATGGGCTTGCCATTAACATTGATTTTTAGATCGCCGCGAATGGATGCCTTAATGGTTTGAACAGCAGATGCGCCATAAGCGGAACCGGCGGTTGCGAAGATTGCGCCAGCGATGAAAATGGACATATATTTGATGGCATTTTTCATTAGTTACAGCTCCTTCATCAATGTTCTGTAGAACATTTTACCATATGATTTTAACGCATGATATAACTTATAAAGGAGCCAATTAATATGCCAATTTTTCGCTTAGAAGAAAATGATATTCAAAACTTACTGACCTTTTTATCCAGGCTCAAATATGACGGTGCCGATCACTTTGCTGAAGTTGAAGCCGTGCAACGAATTCGCCTTGCCCTCACTCAACCTGTAAATAAAGAAAGTGAATAAATAAATGGCGCCATCACTATATGTTAATCCGTCAATTACTTCGGTGAACTGGAACATTAGCGGACTAAGCAGCCCATTTAATACAAATTTTTATAAATCAGCGTATATAGAAATAAATAAAAATAAAGGGAATTCAGAAGTTACCGCTATTTCTTCGACAACGGCAACTCAAGCAAGCGGCACGTATTCCATTCCCGCATTAACACCCAATACACCTTATACCGCTGAGGGGTTTGTAATAACAAAAAGTAATGCCGTCGTTTCAGTGGGCACTTATCCGTTTACTACGCTGCCGAATCCTCCTTCCTCAATGGATGGATATGTGACAGCATCAGCGTCAGACACATATAATTATGCTCCGACTGAGGTGTCGTTTTCATGGGTCTCTTATACAGGCAATGCCTCCTCGTATGAATATTCAACATCGAGTGGCGGATCAGGCAACATTACAGAAAAGTCAATTAATATCGGATTGAAATCTGCAGGAACTTACTCCATTACAGTAACACCTAAAAATATTAGCGGATCTGGCGGCAGTGGCACAGCTAGCATTACTTTGATAAATCCACCGACTCCCCCGGTTGGAACGCCGACTGTTAGCGGATTTGGCAAAATCGGAAAACAGATTGAAGTATCTTGGACTAGTGTTAGCGGAGCTACCTCCTATGATGTAAGTGCTAATGGGGTTAATAAGGCCAGTAATGTAACCGGACTGAGTACGACGATCTCTGTGGATAAAGAGTATACAAATTATCTTATTTCTGTTACTCCCAAAAATGGAACAGTGAAAGGTAACACCGGTTCAACAAATATTTATTCCTTGGATGAGACACCACCTACTAACAATGGCGTTTTTTTTAATTTATTAAAGATCGGCGACAATTTTATTTATGTTTCAATCGATGGCGGGTCAGATGCGACTCCTACTAATGGCAACGCAAGCGGAGTAGCTGGAGTAAGAATGATGATCCAACAAGGCGAAGGAACGTCTAATATGGCAACATATACAGATGACTCAGGCGCGTATGCTTTGCATTATGTCTACTTTACCGGGTTAACACCCGGTGGTGTCGCGTTACAGCCTAATACGAAGTACACGATTGGTGCTCGCTACTATGACAAAGACGGTAACTATGCTCCATTGAGCGGTATGAAGACATTAACGGTCACCACGACCTCGTCCATTCCCTCTCCCGTTACTTTAATTAATCGATTCGAAGGCGGATTTAATCTTCAATGGGGTGTTATTGCTGGCGCACTTAAGTATGAATTAGCGTACAAGCCATCGATAAACAATGTATGGCAGTCTAATGAGTTCACAAGCAATTCTGGCTCGGTGACGCTGAATACCTATGGATTAGAATATGAATTAAAAGTACGATCTTACAAAAACGATTCTTGGAGCGAATATTCCACTAGCAGTATCGCCACTACTTCTCCCAAAACGCCTTCCATATCAAGCAGCTACCTTAACGGAACGCTAACCATATTTGTGAGCGGAGTCGGAGTTCCTAATTCATATTGGGACAGCTTAATTGTAGAGAGGCGGTTATCTTCAAACGGGAGTCTAGTGGATACCAAGAGCACGACGGCAAATGGTTCCTTCGTTCAATGGTCCATTGAAAGTGGGTCGATTAAAAACTACTATTTCGTAGCTCACTCCGTAAAAAATACGGTTAAGTCGGCGGATTCTAATTCTGTTAGCTACAGTAGACCTGAGAATTATTCCTGGACCACACTAAAGTATCCGGGGGGGCCCGTTCCGACGGCGAAGGAATGGAATGATTTAACCAAGAGGATTAATGAATTTCGCAATTACAAGGGACTGAGTCAAATTAACTTTATTGCCGGCAGCCCAAACTCTCCCTTGACTGCAGAAATGTACAATAAAGCAGCAGCATCAATAAACAATTTGGGACCTTCAATTCCCCTTGCGTTGGCGAACAGTGGAGATCCTCTGCTTGCAGCTAACCTGAATCAATTCGTAGAATCACTAAATAGCATAATGTAAAGGGTGAGCTTATGAGTATCGAATACCGTCCATCAACGATAACTAAGTATAGAGCGGGAACGCTTGAGGATCCGTACATTCCGATCACGGAATCGAGAAAGATCATTAATGGCCAGATTCTTTTATCGGAAGTCCCGGTACGAAGTAACCGCGTGATCATTGCCAATCATACAGAAGTCCAAGAGATCCCTGCTGGCGGCCTGCAAGGATCTCTTTTTTGTGTGGATTATAACGAAGGAATCGTTTCGTTTTCGCCGTCGCAAGAAGGAAATACGATTAGTGTCTCTTATAAAGGAAGAGGCGTGCACTACGTAGCGGCGGATCGGGTGTGGACGAAGCAGGATCATGGAAATGTAGTAGAGACGCTGGGAGAACTCATAGACAGCAGTCAGGAAGCGCTTCATGCCCTTGATGAGCTAACGGACAAGTTGTCGGAAGCAGATCAAGCAATTCAAGAACTAAACGGACTGAGCGAAATTGCAGGAGTTGCTGAAAGCAATCGAGCAGCCGCTGAGTTAATCAGAAATACGGCAGAAAACATTCGGTCGTCTGCAGAAACAAGCAGACAAACGGCTGAAGTTGCACGGTCAACGGCAGAGACGACTAGAGCTTCTGAGGAGAATAACCGGATCAGTGCGGAGTCCGGACGAAAAAATTCGGAGACCTCCCGACAATCGAATGAAACTACCCGGCAAACTGCTGAAGCTTCCAGGCAGACGGAGGAGACCCAACGCACCATGTCAGAGACGGGGCGTTCGATCTCCGAATCGGCGCGAGTTGTTGCTGAAGATACCAGGGTGCTGGCTGAATCAGGAAGAATGAGTGCCGAGTCGTTAAGACAATCTCAGGAAGAAGTCCGAAAAGTCGATACGTCCGCAGCCATTGCAGGTGCGAATGCGGCGAAGGAGGATGCAAGCAACGCGGCGACCGTTGCCCATACCGCTGCAGGCAATGCCGACTCCAAAGCTTCCTACGCTCAGACACAAGGCGACTATGCCAAAGCTGCAGGCGATAATCTTTTTCATAAGGGCGATTTCAGTTTGGGTTCCGCCTATAAAGCGCGGAATCTTGTTTATTATCAGGGCGCCACTTACATGTGCATTCTCGATTCCACCGGCAATCAGCCTGGCAATACCACTTATTTTAAGAAAATAACGAATCAGCGATGGTTGGGAATGTACAATGCAAGCACTACTTATAGCTTCGGCGATGTCGTCGTGGATGCGAATAGCCAGAACGTCTATCAATGTGTTAAAGATTCGACGGTTAATGCTGCGCTTAATAACGCTTCAAACTGGGCATTGCTCATCAGCATAGATTCATTGGTTAGTCGTACGAACACTGCAATTGAGACGGTCAATTCCGCAGCAACGCAGGCATTGACGGCGACAACTGAAGCGAATACCGCCAGAGACGGCGCAATCGCTGCTGCGGGCCATGCCAACGAGCAGGCCAGCCTGGCCGAAACGGCTGCAATCCAGGCAACTGGAAATGCCTCTTACGCTCAAACACAAGGCGATTACGCAAAAGCTCAAGGGAATTATGCAAAATCGGTTGGAGACTCTGTTGTTTACAAAGGCTCTTATAATTCCACGACTGCTTATGTGCGGAACAACAGCGTTGAATACAACGGCTCAAGCTACACTTGCATCGCTTCGTCAACCGGTAACCTTCCGACGAATACGGATTACTGGGTCATGAGCGCCAGGAAAGGTGCGGACGGCACGGGCAGTATGATTGAGGTCAAGTCGACAAGTGGAGATCTGCTCGTCTCGAATCCGACGACCTCTGCTGACATTAGTCTTAATCCTGCGATCAAATCGAAAATTGAAGGTATCTCTTCGAATGCGAAAAACGTCGCTAGCTCGTCAACCAATGGCAACATCAAGATTGATAATAGCGAGGTAAACGTTTATTCGCATCCTGCCGGTGACGGTAATCTGCATGTACCTGCAACCGGTACTACGAATAACGGTAAATACCTCAAAGCAGGGTTGACTGCCGGTAGTGTTTCATGGTCTGCCATCCCACCTGGCGATATCTTGCTCGATAATGCTAATCGATTTGTCACGGATGCTGAGAAAACATCATGGAATGCAAAGGCTTCAACCAGCAGCGCGACCTCCTCCTCTAGCGGACTTATGAGCGCGGCCGACAAAGCGAAGCTGGATGGCGTGGCCACTGCAGCCAATAACTATGTCCATCCTACCGGGGATGGGAACCGACATGTGCCAGCGACGGGGACGTCAAACAGCGGGAAAGTCCTGAAAGCAGGAGCGAATGCAGCGAGCGAAGCATGGGGGACTGTAGACTGGTCCGAACTAGCCAGCAAGCCGCAGTTGACGCAGCGAATCGTCCTTTCCGGACAGCTCCAGAAAGTGTCCTACCGGAAATCCGTTATCGCCCTGTGTGACCTGACGAATACGGATATAAGCCTGAATTCGTATAGCGCGGGAAAATTGTACTTCAAGCGGGGAAATGGACTTTTCGGTATGCAAGAACTGGACTTCGTTATGAGCAAGAAGTATAGCTCGACCGTTCCGTTCTACCAAGCTATCGCATTGGGAGAGCTTGTGGAGGGGAATATCCGTCCCTGTACCTTTACGTACAACGGAGTGAAGTACGGGGGAGTGGAATTTTTCTTCTCAGCGGCGGAACTGTCCACCGTAGAGTTCCACGGCATGACCTCGCTCGCTATGTTTGGACTTGACTACTGGGATACGCAGAATAACGTCACGCTCATTCAGGAAGTTAGCGATTCGCTGAACTACACTGATCCAGTAGTGTCCACCATATTGACGTATAATGGCTACGACGTGTACCACTCCGGGAACCTCGTTTCCGAGGCCATTCCGTTTACCGACCCATTCGGGAATCTTTCTTCTGAAAACGTGCGGAATGCGATAGGGGAAACCTACTCTACCCTCGACGCACGGATGGGCGCAGTAGCTAATAATGCTATGGCCTACACGAACAGCAAGATAATGGTCAAGTACGTGCGGCTCGCGTCGTTCTCCAACATCACGTCCTTCTCGGGATTACCCATACTGGACGGGATGCAGGTTGCGGAAGGGGATCGAATCCTAGTCAAAGATCAGACCACAGCCGCAAACAACGGCATCTACGTAGCCTCATCCGGCGCTTGGACCCGCGCGGCGGACGCGCAGTATGACGAGGACTTTCCCGTAGGACTTGTTGTACACGTCCTACAAGGGACTACAAGCTCGGGATTGTGGCGGATGACCAACACTTCCCCTGTCACTGTTGGAACAACCGCTATAAGCTTCGTCTATGCTATCCCTACTGCCACAAATATCTCGGCGGGGCTTATCGGTGTCACCGACAAGAACAAGCTGGACGGACTGGATACCCAAAGTATGCTCACCGGACCGATCAAGAAGGCTGTTCGGGTAGCCACGACCGCCAATATCTCCCTGTCTGGATTGCAAACGATCGACGGGATTACGCTCGTGGCGAACGACCGCGTTCTTGTAAAGAGCCAAACGAACGCGGCTCAAAACGGCATCTACAAGGCATCCTCTGCATCTTGGACTCGGGACTATGATGCGGACGTTTCGTTGGAATTGACCTTCCCGTATATCGTACCTGTGGAGAAGGGGACGCAGAATGGGGGAACCGTGTGGATGTACAGTAGCGGGCTTGCATTTGGAGCATCCCCGACAGTAGGGACCACCGCCGCCAACTTCACGCGAATCATCCCGAATGCTTCCGCAATCCCGATCACGGATGCAGGGAACGTCATTACGGCTACGAACGTGGAGGACGCGTTGCAAGAGCTTTTTACCTCAGTCAGTAATGGGAAAGCGTTATTGGAAACGACCATTACTGGCCTTGGCGGAACAGTTTCCAAGGCAGGTAGCGTCGCCACTTTCGCGGAGCTTCAAGCCGGGATCAATAGCATCCCGGCCGGACAGACCTATTTGTAAAGGAGGGATAGCATGTCATTCGTAACCACGACACCGGGAACGTATCAATCAATGTCACTCAATCCCGTTCATCAAATGCTCTCTATAGGAGATGATGTTTGGGTAGTCGCTATGAAGTCTGTTTCCACCTTCACCGTTTATAAGTCGTCCGATCGGGGAGCAACCTTCGCAGAGTTCACTACTACCAACTTTACGTCTTTCGGGCAGAGCGTTTACTCCTCGTCCCTGCGGAGAATGGTCGGACTGTATAAAGTAGGCGGCAAGGCGATGCTCTTGAAGATTGACACTGGACTTAAAGTATTCAACCTAACGGACGACATTTACCTCAAGGGAGCGGCGCTCGCCGTCACGCTAAACAATAACATCATGAGCGCCGCTACGAACGAAGTGAACTCTAACCTGTACGTGTTCTGCTATCGGGGAACAGGCTCCCCTTCTGGTAATCTCACCGCGTACATGCACAAGACGAATATGGCGACGAATCCTACGGGCTTCGATTCCCAATCGCTCACCACGATCTCTACCAACGGCACGACTGGCGCGATATCCAATACGGGGCAATCGTTAAGCTCTGTTGTTGCGAACAGCGGGAAAGTATACCTGTTCTTTGCCCGAGTTACTGTAGCAGGGACCCCTCCTACCTACGGAGGTGTGTTTGTCTCCATACACGATCCTGCGGCAAACACTTGGACCGCCCCGGTTGCGATAACGACTGATACGGACATTAACACCGTCCATGTTCACTATGACACGCAAACGGATATGTTCCATCTGTTCTACCAACAGTACACTTTTGTTTGGGCTTACTACGCCTCCTTCACGTCCGCTGAGTTAACGGGCACAATTACACCAAAGGCGGGAGAAAAGATAGTTCAAGGATCGGGAATTAGTACGTTGAAAAGCGGCTACTTCAATCGTGGGATGCAAGCGCCTGTCTGTATGATTCGGGAGCAGACCAATACTGAGAACCTTTATGTTAGAGGGAGTTCTGGATGGAGGATCATCGACCCTCCTGCGGAGATTAAGGCGGTGCAGTTTAGAATGTTCTCCGCTCAAAACAACAAGGACAATCAAATTGACACCGGAGCGCTTACAAGCACTAGCCTCATATTCGGGAGATTCGCCGCTTTCGCTAATACCCCTCCTGATACGAACTCCGGCGCTCCGACCGCCGCTTACGTTCTGGAGATGCGACGCTACTTGAATGCGAGGCAGACTGAATTGGGGCTTCCCGTTACCGCGTGGGCGAATCCAATCGCCGCAGGAACAGCCGTGAAGGAAGCGGACCTCACGGAGATCATGACCGCTATTACCGCGCTCGCAGGGACCATCGGAAACACCGCCGACCACCCTCTGAGCAATCCGTGGAGCCAGTTGTACTTGAACATCGACGCTACGTCGAATTAGAGGGAGGGGATCATAAATGGCAACGTATAAGGGAATCTCGTTTCCCTTCCGCTTTAACTCCGGGGGAACCACTGCCATGACGGAGTTGAGCCCGGAAGATCTATCTCTGATCTGGGACAGCTTATATTAACAATGGTACACGAAAGAACGAGCACGTCATGCGCCCGGACATGTCATTCAATTTTTAAGCGCTATATATGATTGACAGATCAAGTATAGTACTGCCACAAAAAGCTGTTGCAATGCAAGTTTACGTACAACAGAGTGAGAAACGGGGGTGATGAGTTCTGATTTCTCCTTTGAGATAAACAGCTAGAATTAGAAGAATTCGCAGCTACCAGGAAGCAGTATATGGTCGCTGAATAACAAGTTAGGGCCTCGCTCTGGCGGGGCCTATTCTATGAAGGAGGCGGTGCGCCTCAATGAACCAGGATATTGACCAAGTCGCCAAGCTGGCGCAATTGGCCGAGAAGTACGGCATTGCTCTCATCTTCGCGTTGATCTTCCTTGTGGCGATGCTGTATGTTATGCGGATGGTCGTGACCGGCAAGCTCGTACCGAGGTCGTTGCTGGATAAAGTCGAGCATGATCGGGACGAGCTATTAACGGCACTGATTGAGCAGAAAGACACATATCGATCCATCGCGGGCGTGGTAAGCAACTTAAAAAGGGATGACAACCCAAACGAGAGGAGCGGATAGCGCATGTTCAAATGGCTCATGCGGCTATCCCCCTGGTACCGGGACAAGCAGCGGCAGCTAAACCATGCCTCGATCAAGACGCGAAGCACCATCATCCAATATCGTACCGCATCCCGCGAGCTGCAGGAGGAGATCCGCAGCAACAACTTTGCAAGATACCTCATATATGATAAAGGGGAATGATCCTATGCTTGACTGGATCGACTACGCGCTCCTGGCCGTCTACATGGTGACAGTGGGCAGCGCAACTTATATTTTGGCCGCTCATCGCAAATATTTCCACGAACGATTCCGAAAGGGCGTCGTCAGCGTGTTTATGCTGTCGATGCTCTTTTTTCTTGCGGCTTATGATGCGAAAATGCTGACGGCTGTGTGGTTCCGGGCGAGCGTTGTTTTTGGGTGGCAAACGCAGAGCATAGAAGTCGTCCAGCGGCTTATATGGTTGATCGTAACCGGCGGGACAATGATCGGTCTGTTGCTGATCGCCTATCAGACGTACACGAAGAAATACGACCTATGGATTCGGTTACGCAGCAGGGAAAAGAAAGAGGACCCAACATAATGCAGACCACGCTTGTACGATGGTGTTTGCGCAATCAAGCAAAAAAAATTCTATAATTCACCTGGCAGAGCGAGGACTGCTTGGCATCTAGTTCAGCGAAAATTCGATTCGAAGGTCCAACGAAAAGGCCTTTATAAATCACATTCCAAAGGACTGAGGAGCATGACTGTATATTACAGCCAAGAGGACAAGCGATGGTCATTCATGCCATATACACGGACCGGTGATCCCACGCAGACGATCGGCTCGAGCGCGTGCGGTCCGACATCATTTGCGATGGTCGCCAGCACGTTCACAGACCGAGTCATTCTTCCGCCTGAGGCTGCATCCTTTGCGGTCGAGCACGGCTACAGGACAGCGAACAGCGGCACCGCGTGGAGTTATTTTGACGCGATTGCCCGCTTCTACGGACTCGCAGTGAGGCAGACCGGCAGTCTGTCCGATGCAAAGAAGGCTCTCGCGGCGGGCGCACTCGTTATCGCTACGATGAGCCCGGGCCACCTGACCGGCGGTGGCCATTACGTGCTGCTGGTCGGTATCAATGGTAAGTGGATTGAGGTATTTGATCCGAATCACGACAACACTAAGTATGGTAAAGATGGTCTCATCGATCAAGGAGTTAAAGACGATGGCCGAATCCGCGTGCACGAATCTGTGTTCACGACCGAGGCTCGACAATTTTGGATTTTCCCTAATAAAAGTGAGGAGGAGAATGGACCAATGACGAAAGAAGAACATACAGAGCTTGTGGAGCTGCAAAAGCTTGTTAATGAGCAGAATGCGCAGCTCAAGTCGCTTTCCGAAAAAGTGAAATCGCTCGAGCAATTCCAAATTATGAACGAGCCGCCCACCTGGGCTGCTGACGCTGTCAAGGCGGCTGTAAAATCCAGACTTATCGATACGCCTTCGGGCGGTAGCTACGACTTTTACCGCCTGCTTACCGTACTTGCTCGGAAGGGCGTCATTTAATCCCTCGTATCGATGGTGTGTACTCCTGGGCTCGCCAATCTCGTCCGCATATTCGGTCAAGTCCCCTCATAGGAATGAAGCATGGACTAACCATTCGAAGAGGGGTTGATGTGATGCTTCGCAAGCTGCCGTGGATCGCGGTTGCCCTGGTGCTCGTCGCGACGTTGCTGTCGGGATGCGGCGCAGGCAAGAACGCCGATTCGGTCGTGAAGGATCTGACCAAGTTGTCGGACAAGATGGACAGCTACCAAGGAAGCGGCGTCATGACGCTGCATACCGGGCAGCAGCCGCAGGCTTACAAGGTCGAGGTGTGGTACCAGAAGCCCAACTATTACCGCGTCGCACTGACGAGCGCGAGCCGAGACGTGACGCAGATCGTGCTCCGCAACGACGACGGTGTGTTCGTCCTGACACCGAGCCTGAACAAGAGCTACCGCTTCCAGAGCGACTGGCCGGACAATCAGGGCCAAGTGTACCTGCTGCAGACGCTGCTGCACAGCATCACGGTCGACAATTCGCGACAGTTCGCGGCGGAGAAGGACTCCTACGTCTTTAACGTCATGGCCGGCAATTATCAGAACGGCTCGTTCGCCCGCCAGAAGATCTGGCTGGACAAGAGCGACTATTCTCCGCAGCTCGTCGAGGTGACGGATACAAACTCGAACGTGTTGGTGGACGTGAAGTTCGACAGCTTCGAATTCGGCAAAAAGTTCGACAAGTCCGCGTTCGACATGCAGCAGAACCTCGCGACGCCGAAGGGCGATGCCAGCACGACCGGCGCGCTGCCGGACGCAGTCGCCTCGTCGTCCACCGACGGAACGGGCGCGTCCGCCGATCCGGCGACGGCCAACCCGTCGGCCGAAAATCCGGCGACGGCAGATCCCGCGACCGCAGACCCGGCGGACGGCAGCGATGGCAAAGCCGCCGAACCCGTCGCCGAAATGGCCGCGATCGAGCCCGACCCGCTCATGCTGCCGCAAGGCGTGACACAGGTGGAAGCACCGTTCGACGTGCAGCTCGGCGACGGACAGCAAGGGGTCATGCTGCGCTACAGCGGCACCTACGATTTCTCGATTGTCGAGTCGCAGTCCAAGGACCGCGCGGTCTCGACGCTGGCACAGACGAAGGCGCTCGACCTCGGCTTTACCGTAGGCTTCCTGACCGAAGACGACACGCAGTCGCTGTCCTGGACGTACGACGGCATTGACTATCGTCTGACGACGGTCGACCTGCCGCACGAGGAGATGGTTCGCGTCGCCCAGGCGCTCGTGGATCAATCCGGCAAATAACGTCCGTAACCTTACATTAAGTCGTTTTCATTTACTGCCAAAAGCCGGTCCCAAGACCGGCTTTTTGGCATCCGAGAGACAGATAGCCAAGCTTTGGCTGCCGCTCTTGCGTTGACAGTACGGCCCGCGCCCGGTAACATTACTGTATTAGGCAGCAATCTGTTTTCAGGCAGAAGTAGGTGACGTACTTGGAAGGATACTACAGGCCGACGGTGGCCGCGATCTCGCTGGACGCGCTGCGCGCCAACGTGACCGCGTTCAAGTCGCGCCTATCGCCGGGCACGAGGCTGCTCGCCTCGGTCAAGGCCAACGCATACGGCCACGGCGCGGTCTGGACCGCGCGAGCGGCCGTCGAGGCCGGCGCGGACTATCTCGGCGTCGCCTTTCTGGACGAAGCGCTGCAGCTGCGCGACGCTGGCATCGATACGCCGGTACTCGTGCTTGGGCTGACGCCGTCCGAAGCTTTTCCGATCGCTCGCGAGCGCGGCGTCGCCGTGACGCTGTACCGCGACGATCAACTCGATGCGATCGAACGAATGCCCGTGAACGGGGCGAAGCTCAAAGCGCATGTCAAAGTCGATTCGGGCATGGGCAGGCTCGGGGTTTTGCCGGGACCGGCTGCCGAGCGCTTTCTGGAGAGAGCCTTCAAGCTGCCGCAGCTGGCGGTCGAAGGCTTGTATACGCATTACGCTAGAGCGGATGAGAGCGACAAGAGCTACACGGAGATGCAGGCCGAGCGCTTCGCTTCGGTCGTCGATTACGTCCGGCGTGCCGAACTGCCCATTGCGATCGTACATGCGGGCAACACCGCCGCGGGCATCGATCTGCCGCCCCGGGTCGGCGGCATGCTGCGACTCGGCATCGGCATGTACGGCCTGTATCCGAGCGACGAAGTCCGGCGCGACGAGATTGCTCTTGCGCCGGTCATGTCGCTGCGCACGCGGCTCGCGCATGTCAAGACGCTGGAGGCCGGCGAAGGCATCAGCTACGGCACGCGATACTTCACGGAAAAGCGCGAATCGATCGGCACGCTGCCGATCGGCTACGCCGACGGCTTCAGCCGGATGCTGTCCGGCAAAGCCGAGGTGCTCGTCAGAGGCAGGCGGCATCCCGTCGTCGGCTCGATCTGCATGGATCAGTGCATGGTGCGGCTGGACGAAGGAACGTCCGGCGCTGCGGAGCCCCCTTGGGCGCCCGACGAAGAGGTCGTCTTGTTCGGCCGTCAGGGCGATACGGTGCTGCCGGTCGAGGAGCTCGCCGACAAGCTGGGCACGATTAATTATGAAGTGACCTGCATGATCGCGGCCCGCGTACCGAGGGTGTACGTCAGCGGCGGCAAGGTCGTCGGCGTGGCCAACCCGTTATGGCAGGGATAGCGGCCCGTCGAAGCGTCGGCATTTTTTAATGCCGTCAAGCAGGAATGACGCGCGAACGGCGCGAATGGTATGATATTCGTATATTTCCTTTCAGCTAACGAGATACTGGGAATTATTGCAGCATGGACATTTTTTGGGGGTGCGTGTTCGGTGGCCAATTTGCACAATACGAAGCGGATTATGATCAGTCTGCCCGATCATCTGCTGCGCGAGGTGGACTATGTCGCGGCGAACGAGAATTCCAATCGCAGCGAGGTCGTCCGCCAGGCGATGAAGCAGTACCTGGTCGACAGAAAAAAACGCTTGATCCGCGACGCGATGCAGCGGGGATACCTGGAGATGGCCAAGATCAACCTGAACATGGCATCCGAGGCCTTCCATGCCGAGGAAGACGCCGAGAGCACGCTCGGACGGCTCGTGAGCGGGGTGTAGCGATTGATCGTCAAACGCGGGGATGTGTTCTACGCGGACCTGTCGCCTGTCGTCGGGTCCGAGCAGGGCGGCGTTCGCCCTGTGCTCGTCATACAGAACGATATCGGCAACCGGTTCAGTCCGACGGTCATCGTGGCGGCGATCACGGCGCAGATTCAAAAGGCGAAGCTTCCGACGCATGTGGAGATCGAGGCCAAGGAGCACGGGATGGAGCGCGATTCGGTCGTGCTGCTCGAGCAAATTCGCACGATCGACAAGCAGCGGCTTACGGATAAGATTACGCACTTGGACGAGGAAATGATGAGGAAAGTAGACGAGGCGCTGCTCATCAGCGTCGGTCTGATCGATTTTTAAGAGCGGTTCCTTCTTGAGGGAAGGGATCGTTCTTTTTTTGCGCCTGGGGGCAACAGCGGATTGCAAAGCAGGCAGAGGCGGTGGGAACCGGGCACCAAGCAGAGGCGCCAGGTAGAGACATCCGGCACAAGACATCAGACATCAGACATCAGACAGAGGCATCTGGCAACAGGCACGATGCATCGGACTCAGGGGACGCTAATTCGCAAAACCCGTCCCAATGACGATCGTTTTGGACTGGAGAGGCGCTATTTCCTCGGATCAAGGCTAAAAAAGGTCGTCAATCTCGCAATAGCGCCCCCTGAGTCCGCGATCGGGCCGCGAACAGCGATAGAAACAAGAATAACGGCCCCTCAGTCCGACTTTACAGTTGGCTACGCGCCAATGCGCAAACACAAAGGCCGCACGATCTCTTTTTGCATAAAATATACCACAAATTCGACAAACGCATGCTTGCTTCGCGTAGGTCCTTTGCTGCATAATAGAGATAATGCGGTGAAGCACTAAAGTATTATCCGGCAGTGGGAGGAATTATGGGTACCTACGAGCTAGACGCAAGGATGCGCATTCTGCTGGCCGCCAAGCGGCTTTTCGCACGACAGGGCTTTGACGGGACGACGGTTCGGGCGCTTGGCGTCGAATCGGATACGAATCCCGCGCTCGTGTCGTATTATTTTCAAGGCAAGGACAAGCTTTTCGAAGCGCTGCTGGACGAGTTTTTTCCGATCGAGCTCGTTCGGGAGACGATCGCGGCTCCGCTGGAGCCGATCGCGGGACTGAAGGTGGTCATCCGGGAGATCGTGAAGTTCCAGCTCGAGGACCCCGATCTCGTCCGCGTGATCCAGAACGAGATCGGCAACGAGTCGTGCAGACGCGACTACATTCGAGAGTATCTGACGCCGATCTGGGAGAAAATCCGGTCGCTGCTCGCCGAAGGCAAGCTGCGCGGCGTCTTCCATTACCGCTCGCTCGACAGCGCCTTTCTTTACCTATGGGGAGGGATTACGTACAGGCGCGAATTCAGCTTCTTCGATCCGGTGCTGTCGGAGCCCGTGCCCGACGCGGAGCGGCTGATCGAGGATATGGTCGGATTCGCCCTTGCCGCGCTGCGCTGCCCCGACAATGTCCGGCCTGCGCTCGCGCTTGATGCCGATCCTGCTGACGCTTCCTGACGGAAGCGTCTTTTGTTATGATGGGAAAAGACTTGATCAGAGGGAGCCGAAGTACCATGAATGAAGCGACATTGCCGGACGCGAAGCTGGCGGCGGAGCGCATGATCGCGCAGATCGCATCGGAGCTGAATCTGAAGCCTGCGCAAGTGCGCACGGTGGCGGGACTGCTCGACGAGGGCAACACGATCCCGTTTATCGCCCGCTATCGCAAGGAGATGACCGGCGAGCTGGACGAGAATGTCCTTCGGGCCATCGAGGAGCGCCGCGGCTATCTGAAGCAGCTGGAGGATCGCAAAGGCGAGGTGCTCCGCCTGATCGACGAGCAGGGCAAGCTGACGCCCGAGCTGGCGAAGGCGATCGGCGCCGCGGTCAAGCTGCAGGAGCTCGAAGACCTGTACAGGCCGTACCGGCAAAAGCGCAAGACGCGGGCGAGCGTGGCCAAGGAGCGGGGGCTCGAGCCGCTCGCGAACTGGCTGCTGTCGCAGCCTAGGCAGGGCGATTTGCAGCGCGAGGCGGCCCGATATGTCGACGCCGCCAAGGGCGTCGGCAGCGCGGAGGAGGCCATCCAGGGTGCGATGGACATCGTAGCCGAGGGTATCGCGGACGACGCCGACATCCGCAAGTGGGTGCGCCGCTTCACGTGGGACCAGGGTGTGCTGCAATGCAAGGCCAAAAATGCCGACGCCGAATCCGTGTACGAGATGTACTACAAATACAGCGAGCCGGTCAAACGGCTGCCGCCGCACCGGGTGCTCGCGATCAACCGAGGCGAGCGCGAGGACGTGCTCGGCGTCGGACTCGAGGTGCCGTCGGAACGCGTCGTCGCCGAGCTGCACAGGCGTACGCTCCGTGGGCCGTCTCCGGCGCGGGACGCGCTGGCGGCGGCCGCGGAGGACGCCTACAAGCGGCTGATCGCCCCTTCGATCGAGCGCGAGCTGCGCGCCGAGCTGACGGAGAAGGCGGAGGAGCACGCGATCTCGATCTTTTCCGAGAATCTGCGGAACCTGTTGCTCCAGCCGCCCGTCAAAGGGCAGGTCGTGCTCGGCGTAGACCCTGCCTACCGCACCGGCTGCAAGCTGGCCGTCGTCGACGATACGGGCAAGCTGCTCGAGGTGGCCGTGTCCTATCCGACGCCGCCGCACAACAAGAAGGCGGAGGCCGAGGCGATGTTCCGCAGGCTGATCGGCCAGTACGGCGTCACGCTGATCGTCGTCGGCAACGGCACGGCATCGCGCGAGACGGAGCAGTTCGTCGTGTCGGTCATCAAAGGCATGCCGGAACGCGGATTGCAGTATCTGATCGTAAACGAGGCGGGCGCCAGCGTATATTCGGCGTCCAAGCTTGCGCAGGAGGAGTTCCCCGATCTCGACGTCGCCGAGCGCAGCGCGGTGTCGATCGCGCGCCGGCTTCAGGATCCGCTCGCGGAGCTCGTGAAGATCGAGCCCAAGGCGATCGGCGTCGGACAGTACCAGCACGACGTGTCACAGAAGCGGCTCGACGAGAGCCTCGGCGGCGTCGTGGAGTCGGCGGTCAACCACGTCGGCGTAGACGTTAACACGGCGTCGCCGTCGCTGCTCTCGTACGTGTCGGGCATCAATGCCACACTGGCGAAGAACATCGTCAAGGCGCGCGAAGAGAACGGCAAATTCACCGATCGCAAGCAGCTGCAAAAGGTGCCGCGGCTCGGCGCGAAGGCGTTCGAGCAGTGTGCGGGCTTCCTGCGCATCTCGGACGGCGCGCATCCGCTCGACCGCACGCCGATCCATCCCGAGTCCTACGGCGTCGTGGACAAGCTGTTCAAGGCGCTCGGGCTGAAGCTGGAAGCGATCGGCACCGACGAGGTGAAGGAGCGTCTGCGCGCCGTAAACGCCGCGGAGACGGCCGCCGAGCTGGGCGTCGGTGTGCCGACGCTGCGCGACATTCTCGACAGTCTCCAGCGCCCGGGACGCGATCCTCGCGATGAACTGCCGGCGCCGATTTTTCATACGGACGTACTGGATATCGAGGATCTGAAGCCGGGGATGGAGCTGACCGGCACGGTCCGCAACGTCGTCGACTTCGGTGCGTTTGTCGATATCGGCATCAAGAACGACGGTCTCGTGCATATTTCGCAGATCAGCAACCGGTTCGTGAAGCATCCGACGGAAGTGGTCGCGGTCGGCGACACGGTCAAAGTATGGGTCATGAGCACGGATCTGAAGAAGGGTCGCGTTAGTCTGACGATGAAGGGGCCTGCGGAGGCTTGACGCCGAGATGATCCCGCCCGACATACAGCCGCCCCGAATGCGGCGCAGCATGCTGCGTCCGCATTCGGGGCGGCTGTGATTATGATAGCGATAGGTATGCGTTCAATCCTTGACGGTCGAACGGTCGGTTAGGGACGGTTAATCGCGGCCGCATCCTTTGCGGGCTGGCGATAATAGAAAAACCAGCAGTCGTTCAGCATCTTGATCTGGCGGCGGTCCTTTTTCTGGTAAGCCCTCATCATCTGATTGCACAGCCATTGCGGCATAGCCGTCGTCCTCCTCCACTGTCATGCTGTACTAATACCTTATGGAGCGGAAAGGCGAACCGTGCAGGTCCGACTGCTGGAATTAAGGTAAAAAATCAGGCCGCGCGTCGAACGATGGAGACTAGAGAAGGCCTTCTTCCTCGTACCACTGCTCGAGCTGCGCCTGCAGGGCGCGAATCTCCGTCAGCAGCGAGACGAGCGGGTACTCGCCTTCCCGTACGGCGGCGAATGTCGCTTCGAGCTCGTTGACGTAGTCCATGCCGCCGATTCGTTCGGCCGCACCCTCCATCAGATCCAGGCTGCCTACCTCAGCGACGGCTCTAGGCAGCGCCGGTACGTTGTCCGCCGTCAGCTTGGACAGCTCCTTGTGCAGTCTAAGGTTCAGCGCGCTAAGCTGATAGGCGTGAGATGCGGGCATCTCGACGAACAGGAGGCTGCCGTCGGCGCGTTGCAGCAATACGTGGGTCATGTCGGGCATGAGTCAGATGGTCTCCCCTCGGCAAATTCTACTTGACAGTGTAGCCCAACCCGTGGCTACAATTCAAGTAGAACAAGGCATAGGCAGGAAGGCAGGCTCCTTTAATGGACAACCGTGAATTACAGCAGTGGGTGGAGGCATTGTCTCTGCAATGGTTCGGCAGGCCTTTCCTGCACAAGGCCGCGTTCAACAGCAGGCTGAGGACGACAGGCGGCCGTTACTTCACCAAAAGCCATCATATCGAGATCAGCCCGCATCAGCTCGCAATCAATGGAGCTGAAGAGACGGAGCGCATCATCAAGCACGAGCTGTGCCACTACCATCTGCACCTGCTCGGTCGAGGCTACCGCCATCGCGACGCCGAGTTCAAGACGCTGCTTGCGCAAGTCGGCGCCACGCTTTATTGTCAGGCGCTGCCGGGCGCCCGCCGCAGCTTGCCGGTCCGCTATCATCTGGTATGCAGGGCCTGTGGCATGTCTTATCCGCGCAAGCGCAAGACCGATCCGCGCAAGTACGTTTGCGGCCGGTGCAAAGGCAAGCTTCGACTCGAAGAAGCCGCGCCGGAGAAGGCCGTTGCCATGGCTGGACAGGCGATGCACAATTAGTTTAAAAAAAGTTTGTGCACAGTGCTTGACTCATTTAAGGACATATGATAAATTAATCAATGTCGCTTTTGAGAAAAACGTTCCCTGATAGCTCAGTCGGTAGAGCACTCGACTGTTAATCGAGTTGTCACAGGTTCGAGTCCTGTTCGGGGAGCCAGTTCTGGAGAGATACCCAAGTGGCTCAAGGGGACCCTCTGCTAAGGGGTTAGACTGCGCAAGTGGTGCGAGGGTTCGAATCCCTCTCTCTCCGCCACTACAGCGACATGACGAAGGATTGCCGAATAGGCAATCCTTTTTTATTTTGTTTGAACACACCTCTCATGATGTCGAGCAGGGCGGGGTATTCCTGGTCAGCAACAAACACGCGGCTCACGCCGTCGAGCAGGGCGGGGTAGTCCTGGTCGGGAACAAACACGCGGTTCATGATGTCGAGCAGGGCGGGGTAGTCCTGGCCAGGAACAAACACCCCACTCACGAAGTCGAGCAGGGCGGATTAGTCCTGGTTAGGAACAAACACGCGGGTCACTAAGTCGAGCAGGGCGGGGTAGTTCTGGTCAGGAACAAACAACCTTCTCGATGCGACGCAAAGGACGAACAAGTCTCGATTAGAAACAAACAAACACGCTCATTCGAACTACATCGCTCAAATCGTGCGAATGCGAACAACGTTTACCCCCGAGCGAGACTTCCCAGTATGCCGTACAAGCAGTTACATCCCATCAAGCCTTCCTGATCGCCGGCTTGTCCTTTGCACCCTGGTTAGCGACCTGCCTCGGCCGCAGCAATCCGGCTAGCGGATGGATCTCCCCGCGCAGACGCGCCACCAACATGCTTGCGGCCAGCATCGCGTAGACAGTGCCGTTGCCACCGTAGCCGAGCGCATGGAAGAGACCGGGCATCTCCGGATGCTCGCCGATGAAAGGCAGGTCGTCCGGCGATTCGCCGAATGCCCCGCTCCAGGCGTACTCGGCTTCGAAGCTGCGGCCCGGGAACAACGCCCCGAGCTCGGCGAGCAGCTTGTCGGTTCGCGCTTGCAGCGTCCATCCGCCGTCCGCGGAGTCCCGCATGGCTTCGTCAAGCCCGCCGGCGATGATCCGGCCGTCAGGCGTGGTGCGGAAGTAGAAGTAGGGTCGCGCGGTTTCCCACATCATCAAGTCGGGGCGCCATTCGGACGGAACCGAGTCCGGCCGCGTCGCAAGCGCGAATGTGCGGCGAAGGAGCGGTTCGCTTCCGGCAGCGCCATCGACGCCGGGGAGATAGCCTGTTGCGCGTACGACCGTGTGTGCAAGTATCTCTCCGCCGTCGCAGGTCAAGACGAACCAGTCGCCTCTTCTTCGCATGCTCGTCACGCTTGTGTGCTCGAAGACGCGGACACCGCTGCGTGCCGCCTGCGCGATCAAGCCGTGGGCGAAGCGAACGGGATTGAGCTCGGCATCGCCATGCGTCACGAGCGCTTCGGGATAACGCGCCTTGAAGCCGGGACCGACTCCTGCGGGGGAGCCCCAATCGGCAGCAAAGCCATGCCGGCGGAGCATCTCGTATTCACGGCGCAGCTTAGTCGCGTCGCCGGTCTCCGAGGCGCAGTAGAGGCTGGCGCGGGCGCGATAGCCGCCGTCTTGTGGAATGGCGGCCGCGAGCAAGCTAAGGTCGTTCACGGCCTTATAGCTATGCGCGTAAAACGCGACCGCGTCCTTTTCGCCGATCCGGTCCGCCAATTCGCTTAGCATGATATCGCTCGAATACTGGATGAGGCCCGTATTGGCGGCCGTGCTGGCGCAAGCGACCCGTTTCTCTTCGACGAGTACGGCGGGAATGTCGGCTTCTGCGAGGGTTGCCGCGCAGATCGCGCCGGTCATTCCGCCGCCGACGATCGCGACCTGCGTCATCGCGCGTTCGCGCAGAGAGGGATATGTAGGGAAGAAAGACATCGTTTTTGGCCAGTACAGGGAACCGTCGTGCAGCTTGAATTCATTCATAACGAATAGCCCCTTTGTCGAATCCGTATTACTTCTTGCTTAACCGGATACAACAACCGTTGAAACGAGGGGCGAGGCGGGCGATTACAGCCATTTTTTTCGCTTATAGAACCACCAGAGAGATCCTGCAATTACAGCCATGACGAGCAGCACGGCGGGGTAGCCGTATTTCCAGCGCAGCTCGGGCATATCGTGGAAGTTCATGCCGTACAGGCCGACGACAAAGGTCAGGGGGAGGAAAATGGAGCTGACGATCGTGAGCGTCTTCATGATCTCGTTCATGCGATCCGACTTCATGTTGATCTGCAGCTCGAGGAGACCCGACAGCGACTCGCGGAAGCCGTCAATCGAATCGAGCACGCGCGATACATGATCGTAGATATCGATGAAATATACATCCGCTTCCTCTCTGGTATAAGGAAACTGATGATGCGTCAGCTGCGCGAGCGCCGCTTTTTCGTCCGCCATAATGCGCCTGATCGTATGGAGCTTCCTTTTGAGGCGAAAAACGTCTCCGGCGATCTTGACATGCGGATTGCGGAAGACGGCCCGCTCGTGTTTGTCGAGCACGTTTTCCACCTTGTCGGTCAGATCCGCATAGTCGTCGACGCAGCGGTCGAGCAGGCGGTAGAGGATGACGCCGGAAAAAGTCATGAAGCGTTCGGGCGCGGCGCGGAAGTCCCGCTCCGCCGCTTCGACCGAGCTCGCGGACTGAGGGGCTACCGTGATGACGTAGTTGGGGCCGATGACATGCTCCGTCTCGATCGTCGTCAGATCCTGTCCGACCTCGAAGAAGGTGAGGAGCAGATGTTTGTCGTAGCGGTCGAGCTTGGGACGCTGGTTCAGCTTGACGCAGTCCTCGACGATAAGCGGATGACAGCAGAACACATCTCGCAGCACGCGCTCGATCTCCTCCTGCGAGGCGGCGATCAGCGGCACCCAGGCGACTTCGCCCTCGCTAGGCACCCGCACGGCCGTCTCCTCCACGCGCTGCGTCGATTCGTTATATAGAAGCATTTGAGTCATGATGGATGCCCCTTTCTTGGTCTTAGCATACACCACAAAAAAACTTTTAAAAAATTGCGTAAAGGTACTTGCGAATCGGCAAAGCGTGTTATATAATCATTTTTGTCGCCCGAGAGGGAACGAGATAAACAAGCGAATTGATGCTAATGCGGCCCGTTGGTCAAGCGGTTAAGACACCTCCCTTTCACGGAGGTAACGGGGGTTCGATTCCCCCACGGGTCACCAACTTCAGTACGAGCCATTAGCTCAGTTGGTAGAGCACCTGACTTTTAATCAGGGTGTCGAAGGTTCGAGTCCTTCATGGCTCACCACCTTCGATCGGCAAGATCGGTTGACGCAAGGAAGACGCTTCAAGAAGTTCCCCGGCACTGCCGCTTGGAGAACATCAACACTTTAATTATGCGGTCGTGGCGGAATGGCAGACGCACCAGCTTGAGGGGCTGGCGGTAGCAATACCGTGGAGGTTCGAGTCCTCTCGACCGCACCATAACTCAAATGATGAAATCCCTTGATGCATGAGGGATTTTTTTATTTTTACCGGAGCGGTGAGGGTTCGATCGTTGGGGAATGCTTGTTCTTATTTTCGTGCGTGGAAGCGACGAGGGAGCGAACTTTCAATTCGTACCTGCGCGCGGATCGAACTGGTCGAACTTGTCCGCTGTCGCCCGGCTCGCCTTTTCGTGACATGCGCATCCAGATCAGCTGTAATTGAATACTGGGAGTGACGCGAACGTTCTTGGATAATCTTCAGATCCGTGTCGTTCTCCAGTAATAACGTTGCGGTCGTGTGCCGAAGGTCATGCAGCCGAATATGTTTCAACTCATGCCGCGCGAGGAATTTCTTCCACCATTGCGACGGATTCGAAAAGTACATTGTTTCCCGTAGCCGGCATGGAATACATATCGACGTCCGTCCGTACTTTTCCATTTGTCTCGCATCTGCATGTAATTCTTTTTCCACGATCGTTCATATTTCTTTAGCTCGTCCATATACCACTTTGGCATATCAACCGTGGCTTCGGAATCTTCCGTCTTGGGGGCCGCGATAATCGCTTTTCCATCCACGGTCAATGAGATGCTCTCGTCGACCCGGATTGTTCCGGCTTCGAAGTCCACATCATCCCACGTCGGGGCCACTAACTCACCGCGCCCGAAGCCGCCGATCAGAGCTCCAAGCATAAACAGCCTCCACATTGCGCCTTGCCGACGCGACGCAGAGGCCAATTACGCCTACTACGTCCTCCACTAATTAAAAATCCTGCCTCATTCCTTGGTGCAGATAGCCGTCACGAGTGGGCAGCCATCTTCTATGCCATGATTGATATTCGTGTCGAAAGAAAACGTAAAGACAAAATAAATAGAAAAAAATAGTAGCCTTCACAGTATTCCGTCTGTTATATTTAGGACATATTTCCTGATATGGAGGATGCAGAATGACAGGTTCTAAAGTACTAAAGTGGGTTACGGGTGCTCTTGAAATATTCTTGGGTATCCCCGTTCTCGGAGGATTGATAGTAATTGGTTTTTCGTACGTTCCGCTTTTCGTAATGTTCGTACTGCATATCGTAACGTTGGTTCTTTCCACAAAAAATCAAGAAGTGAAGTATGGATCAATTCTAGGGATCGTAACCTCGTTAGTAGCATGGATTCCGTTCGTGGGTATGATCATGCACATTATCACAGGTATTCTTTTGATGGTTAGTGCTGCAAAAAAAGAACAGAATCAAACATACATTCAACCACCTGCTCCTGGTGGATTTTAAGAGTCGAATACACTGACGCCTCCACTAAAAAGCGGGGGCATTTTTATTTTTTAAATGTAGTACTGAGGTGAAACGATGGCGATGGTCAGCGCAAGACTGCAAACTGGCTGTAAGTGCGGACGTATCACGACGGCTATCATCTGTTCGACAAGGAGATGCTGTTCAACCTGAAGGACGATCCGTTCGAGCAGCATAACGTAGCCGGCGTGCGTCCGGAGCTGTGCAAGGAAACCGTCTATCTTCTATATGAATGGCAGGACGGCATTATGGCGTCGATGAAGCATGACGTCGACCCGCTTTGGATGGTCATCAAGGAAGGCGGCCCGGCGCATGCGAAGGGCGAGCTGCCACGTTATGTCGAGCGGCTGAAGGAGACGGGCCGAGGTCATTCCGTTCCC
The DNA here is from genome assembly GCF_019091135.1 of Cohnella sp. GbtcB17. GTDB lineage: Bacteria > Bacillota > Bacilli > Paenibacillales > Paenibacillaceae > Cohnella. Next base: position 40,771 of record NZ_JAGXJW010000034.1, read on the forward strand.
GAGCTAATGAAACGCCACCCTGCCGAGTTAGAGTCTCGATAAGGGCTACTGCGTGCGTGTTATACTAAAGGCAACCTAGCGAAAAATGAGGGACGCCCAGATGAACATAAGCACAGCCCGCCGCGCGACGCTTCTCCCGTTAACCGCATTGCTGTGCCTGTCCGCGTTGTCAGCGTGCCGTTAGGCAGTTCCGAGCGGCACCGGGAAGACTTCCAATGCGGAGCCCGTCACGCTTCAAATCATGCTATAGGGGGACAAGCCCAGACACTTCGACGACGTGGTCGCCGAATTCGAGCGGCAAACAATGGATACACTTCGCCCGAAGCTCGACGTGACCTTTACGCCCCAGGCCGACTACGTCAACAATCTCAAGCTCTAGCTCGAGCTCGCGGCGGGCGGCCCGGTCGATATCGCGATTGCGGCGGCGGACTTGTCGCCTTCCGGTCGCCCTACTGGGGAAGGACTTACGTAAGCTTCAATCCGGGCGATTAGGACTACCCGCTCAAGGCGGTCAGCCCGAACGGCGGACCGGGGGGCTGGGAGTACTTTGTGTGGGGAGCCGCAAACGTTCCTAACGCCACGATCGTGTCGCGTTCTCAACCAAAAGGGATGAAGCCGAAGGCTGCTCGGCTTCATCCCTTTTTGCGTTTCACCGCCCGTTGCCTATTCGTCCACCATCCGGTTCGTGAGCGAGCCCAGCTTTTCGATCTCGATCGTGACGATGTCGCCGTGCTTCAGGTACACGCGCTCCTCGGGCGGGCGGCCGAGGACGACGCCTTCCGGCGTGCCGGTCAAGATGACGTCGCCCGGATACAGCGTCATATGCTGCGACACGTAGCTGACGATCTCGTCGCACGGGAAGATCATGTCCGACGTGTTGGAGTTCTGCCGCACTTCTCCGTTGACGAGCGATCGCATGGCAAGCGCGTTCGGATCGCCGACTTCTTCGGACGTGACGAGGTACGGTCCGAGCGGACTGAATTTGTCGAGCGATTTGCCGAGCAGCCATTGATGCGTGCGCATCTGCAGGTCTCTCGCGGACAGATCGTTGACGCAGCAGTAGCCGAATACGTAGTCCAGCGCTTCGTCCTTGCTTACGTATTTGGCGTCCCGGCCGATGACGATGGCGAGCTCCGCTTCGTAATCGACCTCGCTCGTCACCCGGTTCGGCAGCGGGATCTCGTCGCCATGGGCGGCAAGCGTATTGCTGAATTTGTTGAACAGGATCGGGTATTCCGGGATCGGCGCGTTCGATTCTTCGGCATGCTTGCGATAGTTTAAGCCGATGCAGATGATCTTGCCCGGTGCGGTCACGCACGGGCCGAACCGGACGTCGCTCTCCTGCAGCAGGAAGGCTTGCGGCGATGCCGGCAATTGACCGATATAACGTTCGACCGCAGCGACCGCTTCTTTTCCGCCGCGAATCAAGTCCATTGCTTCAGTGGGCACGCCCTGCGCCGGCACGGCTTCCAGCGCTTTGCGCAGATGCACGATTTGTTCTCCTCTAACAACGCCCAAAGCGAGCTTATCTTCTTCCCGAATTGTTACGAATCTCATCGCTTAAGTCTCCTTCTCGCAGTATCTAAAACGTATTATGCATTTTTGCCGAACGTGACGCCGCCGTCGATATAGAGAGGCGAGCCCATCATAAATCCGGCTTCGTCCGAAGCGAGGAACAGCGCGGCATTCGCCACGTCCTCGGGCTTGCCGAGCTCGCCGCTGAGCTGGCGGCTCTTGATGGCTTCGATCGCCTTTTCCGGCTCGTCGTAGGACGTTTTCAAGTAGTTCTCGACGAACGGTGTAAAGATGGTGCCCGGGAGCAGTGCGTTTACGCGGATGCCGTAAGGCGCGTAGTCCACCTGCATCGACTTGGTCAAGGCGAGGACGGCGCCTTTGGAGGCGGCGTAGGAGGCGCGGCGGGCAAGCCCGATCTCGGCGATGCAGGACGACATGTTGATGATGCAGCCGGATTTGCGCGCCATCATGCTCGGCAGCACATACTTGCTTGGCAAAAAAACGCCGGCGATGTTGACGCGCATCACTCTGTCCCATTGCTCGAGCTCCAGCTCGTGCAGCGCGCCGACGCCGCTGATGCCGGCATTGTTGAAGAGCACGTCGACGCGCCCATACGCTTGGAGGGCGGTCTGCGCCATTTGCTCCATATCGGCCGGCGACGTGACGTCGCCGGGGATATACAGGGCGCTGCCGCCGCTTTTGTTGATCTCGTCAACCGTCTCCCGGCCCTTCGCTTGATCGAGGTCGTTCACGATGACGGTTGCGCCTTCTTGCGCGAAGCGCAAGGCGGAGCTTTTACCGATGCCGGAGCCCGAACCCGTAATCAAACACACTTTGCCGTCCAGCCTCATAAGCGGTATTCACATCCTTAAGTTTATTATATAAAACCAAATTTATTATATAAAACAAATATAGCATTCGCCTTTGCGCCGGTCAACGAAAAAAGAACCCGCTTTCACGCGCCAAAGGCGGCGAAAACGAGTCCTTTCCGATTCTCAATCAGGATCTGTATTCGAATCGGTCTTCTTATTCGAGCCTAATCTTTCGAAACCCAGACCCAATCTCCATCTACTGCAACGCTGACAATTGCTCCGCCAGCCGCAGCACTTCCGTCCGGGCGTCCGGCTTTTTGGCTTCCCAGCGAGGCAGCGGCATCGTGAAGCTGACGGCCGCCACGGGAACGCCGCTTGGGTCTTTGACGGCGGACGCGATGCACGCGATCCCGTTCACGACCTCTTCCTCGTCCACGGCATACCCGAGTTCGCGAACTTGCGCGAGCTGCACGATCAACGCCTCCACGTTCGAGACGGTTTTTTCGGTAAACCGTTCGAACGCGGCGTCCGCGAACAACGCGCGCACCCGATCGTCCGGCATTTGCGACAGGAGCGCTTTTCCCATTGCCGTCGCATAAGCGGGAATGCGCATGCCCGGCTCGGAGACGAGCCGTACGGGCGCCGGCGCTTCTTTTTTCGCGAGGTACAGAATATGGGTTCCTTCCAAGCGGGCAAGCTGCGCCGTCTCGCCGACCCGCTCGGCCGCGCTCGCCGCCAGGCGCTGGAACTGCGCGACGAGATCGATGCCGGAAAAATAAGCGCGGCCCAGCGTGGCGAATACGGGGCCGAGCGCATACGTTTCGCCTTTTTCCCGCGTTACCCAAAGCAGCGTCTCCATCGTTTGCAGAAGCGAGAACATCGTGCTTTTGTTGATGCCCGTCTCGGACACCAGGTCCATCATCCGCAGCCGGGAAGGGCGGGCCGCGATGCAATGAAGCACCTCATGCGCTCTTTCCAAGGCCGGCACCCAATATTTGCGCTCCGAACGTTCCATTTTCTCACCAGGTTTCTCTAATAAACTTGGTTTATTATATCACAAGCGCCTTTTTCCCATAACGCCTCCGTTATTTGATAGAATAGGAGAGTTCACTTCTAAGGAGGTACACCATGCCAGAGGTAAAAAAGCCGGGAAAAAAATATAAAGCCAAGCGTCCGACGCGCGACGAATTCGAGCTAGAGGAATTGGGAGAGCGTCTCGTGGAGGCGATGCAGGAAGAAAGCACGGTCGTGCTGACGATCTGGGACGAGCCGGAGCCGGTGCGGGGCCGGATCGTGAAGCTGGACGCGCGCACGAGATTGGTCCATGTCCAAACGCTCGAGAAGCTCGCCAAGCTGCCTTTCCTTGATATCATGCGCATCGATCACCCCAGAGATTAATCGCATGCCAGCCGTAGGACTATTCCCCGTTTAATTTATAAGCGTCCAATCGAGCAGCACGCCCATGGCCGAGCTGCGGTTATTCGCGAGCAGGCCGTACGCTTCCGGCGCATCCATCGGCGAATAACGGTGCGTAATGAGCGAACCGATATCCATGCGACCCTGGAGCAAGTATTGAAGAAACAGTCCGGACATGGCGGGATGGTTCCAATCCCTGTAATCTTTGACGGCATGAATGCCAAGGATCGAGATACAATCCGATACGACGTTCGGTCCGAGCGTTTGCTGCGAGGGCACCGAGGTATCGCCGAGCAGTACGACGCGGCCGAAGGGCTTGACGAGCAAGGTAGCCTGGGCAAGGACGGAAGGATGACCGGTGACGTCGAATACGACGTCGAGCATTTTGCCTCCCGTCGCCGCGCGGATCGCTTCTCTTGCCGCTTCTGCGTTCATGGGCAGCGGGATAATGCCCGGCTTTTTCGGCAGCAGGTCAAGCCGGCTCTCGGCCGGATCGATGGCGTAGATTTCGCGGGCGCCTGACAAATAAGCGTACTGGGCGGCCAAATGGCCCAGAAGCCCGAGCCCTATGATGCCGACCGTCTCGCCCAGCTTCAGCTCCGCGCGCCGGACGCCGAGCTGCGTCGTTTTGGCCAAGCTCAGCCAGAGTCCCTGTTCGTCGCTGATTGCCTGCGGCAGGACATAGACGTCGCTAGCTTCGATCTTGAAGTACTGCGCATGCGGATGCCCCGCATTGACGCGGTCTCCCGCGCGGATGTCCGTCACGTCCGGGCCGACCTCCAGTACCTCGGCTGTCGTCATATAGCCGGGCCGAAACGGGTACTGCACCCAATCCGACCAATTGGTTCCCGCGTCGAAGACGCCTCTTAAGCATTGCAGCTCCGTGCCAGTGCTGATGAGCGATGCCGTCGACCGGCACAAAATTTCCGTTCGCCCAAGCGCCGGGTCGAGCGGTTCTTTGCGTATCTCGACCTGCTGCGCCTGAGGGAAAACGACGTTCCAAGATTCCATTTACAACCTCCTCAACCGGGCTGACCCGCTTTCATCAAACCCATTGTAGAGGGAACGGCCTGCTTATCCCAGCGCCTTATTTTAGGATTAGTTAACACTTATACAGGTCTGATTTCAAACAAGCGCCTGTACTGGATCGGCGAGATGCCCGCGTATTTTTTGAACAGCCGGGTAAAGCTCTGCGCATCCTCAAAGCCCAGATCGGCGCCGATGTCGGCGACGGTGCGATCGCCCGTTTCAAGCAGGGCTTTGGCTTTGGCAATCTTCAGCTCCCGGTGGAGCAGAATAGGGGACTTGCCAAATATTTTCTTGAACTGATTGCTGACGTAAGTCGGGTTCATATGCATGTCCTTGGCCAGATCGGCGAGCGTAAAGTGAGCTTCCGGCCGAGCCGCAAGCTTGAGCAGCAGGGACAGAAAGCCCGCAGGCGGCAGCTCCGGATTCGCGTCGTTCGCTTGGCCGACGGCGTTGTCCAGCAGCACGTACAACAGCTCGAGCGCCTTCGCCTTTTGCAGGATCACCTTGGGCAGATGTCCGTCCTCCGGGTTCCGGCATCGGATCAGCTCGTCGAACGCGTCCTCGAACCGGCGATGATCGCGCAGCGGATAGATGAACGGAATTCTTAAAAACGGAAGTACGTCGACCGTGTTCTGAATCCGGTACGTAAAATGCCACCAGAGGAACTCGGTTTCCTCGTCGTTGTCTTTGTACTGATCGTGTTCAAGCAGCGGGGGAATAAAGATGACGGTGCCCGGAGCGATGTCGTACACGCGGTCCCCGACCCGGAGCTTGGCCGATCCGCTGCGGACATAAGTCATCATATAAAAATCGTGAATGACGCGGTTGCGGTAGTTGATCGCGCGCAGACGGTGATTGTCGAACGTCAGCACCTTCAATTCGGCAGCTGCAAGCAGGGAAAGAAGCGGATGATCCTTCATCGTGGAACCTCGCTCGGTACTGGAATGTGGTCTAGCTCGCCTTATTGAGTTGACCCTGGCGGTATCAGCCGGACTCGGCATGACGGGCCCGGTATTCGCTCGGGCTCATGCCCGCCGTGGCCGCAAATACGCGGCTGAAATAGTTTTGGTCGGCATAGCCGACCATTTCGGCGATTTCCTTGTTGCGCATGGACGGGAAATGGACCATCAGCTCCTGGGCTTTGCGCATGCGCATGGCGGTGACGTATTCCACGAACGACTTGCCGCTGTTTTCCCGGAACAAGCCGCAGAGCAGCGTTTTGGAAATGTGGAACTTGTTCATCAGCTGCGTCAGCGACAGCGGCTGCCCGATATGGGCGGCGATGTACAGCTCGATCTTGGCAAATAAGCGAACCAGATCCCCGCTGTTCAACTCGTCGAGTTCCCATTCGAAGCTGCGGGCCAGCATGGCGATCAGGCCGTCCGCCAGCTCCCCGAACGACCGGGCCATCTGCAGCAGCTCCTCGATCCGGGCGTCCCAATTCCGCAGCTTGAACCCTTTCGTCTCGCGCTCGTCGTTTTCGAGAATGCCGACGATCTCCTTGATCTGAAGCCGCACGATGATCATCGGACTGCCGTCAGCCTCCCACAGCTGCACCGTATGGCGGATCAGATTGGCGATTCCGGCATGGTCGCCGCGAACGAGCAGCCGTTCGAGCTGCTTCTTTTCGACCTTGGTGAACTGCGGTGCGAGCGGACGCTCCGGCGCGGAGGCGTCGAGCCATTGTGGCTTGCCGATGACGGTCCGTTCGGTCAGCACGCTGCGCAGCGCTGGCACGAGCTGTCCCAATCGGCGGATATCGCCGACCGGTTCGCTGCAGCCTACCGAAGGCGCGACTCCGTTTCTCGAGAAATGCAAGGAGACGGCTCGGCGAAAACGGTCCAGCTTCGTCCGTTCGTCTTCGCGCATGCCGGCCACGAGCAGCTGGGAGCGGCCGTCGTCGAGCGGAATGCTCCATAACCGATCGTCCTCGCTCAGCTCCGCCGCCAGCAACGCCCGCAGCCGTTCCTCCTCCTCGTCGTCGTCCGGCACCAGCACGGGATGCTCCTGAATGATGGCCATATTTTGCACCAGAAAAGCGCGGTACAGCGGAAAGGCGAACAACGGGCGGACGGCGGCGTCTGCGTCCTCAGAAGCATGAGGCGATCCGAGCAGCGCGAGCAGGGCTGCCCGCTGCACCCGATACGACTTGTTGCGCGTGCGCAGCAGCAGCTTCTCGATCAGGCTGCGCAGCGAATGCAGATCGACCGGCTTCAGCAAATAGTCGACGACATTGAAGCGGATCGCCTCCCGCACATAATCGAACGAAGGATAGGCGCTGACGACGACGACGGGCAGCTCCGCATCGAATTCGCGGATCGCCCGGGCCAGATCGATGCCGCTCAGCGCCGTCATCTGAATGTCGGTGAAGACGACGTCCGGCTTCCGCTCGGCGATGCGCCGCAGCGCTTCTCGTCCGTCGTAACATTCCGCCGTGACGTTAAGCGCCACCCGCAGCTCCTTGCCCAGCTCCTCGATTCTGCGTTTGAATTGTTCGATGAAGAACGGCTCGTCGTCCACGATCATGATGTTCATGCTCCATCACCCTATCCGTTAAATGTGCCGCGCAGCATAATTTCCGCCCCGCCGCCCGGCCGATTGCCGATCGCATACCGGAACTGATGCCGGAACTGCAGCTTCATCCGCACGATCGTGCTGACCATGCCCATGCCGCCCAGGTCGAGGCGGATCTGCTCGAAGTCCGCGTCCAGCCTCGCCAGCGACGACTCGATCTTGCCGTTGACGGCAGCCAGTCCGTCGTCCGTGAAGCCGGCGCCGTTGTCGAGCACTCGGAGCTCCCACCATTCGCCCTCCAGCCGGCCGACAACCGAGATGCGCAGCGGGCGGGCGTTGCCGCCGAACCCGTGCTTGATGGCATTTTCCACAAGCGGCTGAAGGATGAGCTTCGGAACGAAAATAAACAGCATGTCGGGATCGAGATCGAATTCGTATTCCAGCAGGTGCATGTAGCGCGTCTTCATCAGTTCCAGATATTGCGCGGTGAAGGCGGCTTCCTTGTCTAGCGTCGTAGTCGGGGAATCCATCGAGATGGAATATCGCATAAATTCAGACAAATTGCGGCTCAGCATGTTGACCTGCTCGAGCTGGCCGCTCTCGGCCGAGGCTTGAATGATGCCCAGCATATTGAACAGGAAATGCGGATTGATCTGCGCCTGCAGGGTGTCGAACTGGGATTGCAGCTGAAGCGTGCGGAAGCGGACGATTTTTTCCAGCGAATGCTGCAGCCGGTCGTTCATGTTGCGAAACGAAAAGTTGATTTTCTGGATTTCGTTCATTCTGAATTTGTTGTCGATTTTCGGCTGCGCGTCCTGCAGGTCGATCGAATCGATCGCGTTCTTCAGCTTCACCAGCGGCTGGGTGAGCACGCGGGACAAGTAATAAAAGACGGCGACCGAAAAGAGGATAAGGACGACGACCGTGGCGACCGCCACATTGCGGAACAGGTCGAGCTCCGCGAATACGACCGTGCGCGGCACCGTCAGTACGACCGACAGGCCGGACTTCGGCGCCGTCTGTCTGAAGGCGTATTCATTTTGCCCTGCGGCGCCCACAGCGGCGGCGGCCCCGCCTTCCGATACCTCGCCGTCCGTTGCCTCGCCGTTCCGGTTGTCCGCTAGCGTGTAGATGACGCGGTCGCCCGCCGTTACGAGCAGCCGGGAACCCGGCATCGCCGCGAGCTGTTCCAGCGGGATGAGCTTGGCGACTTCAATCTGCATCTCGATAACGCCGATTTTGTTTTGCTTCGGATTGAGCAGGCGGCTGAACACGAAGACGGGCACGTCGTCGGGATTGGCGGCATAGTCCTTGTCCCGGTAACGGAGCAGCGTCTCGCCGCTCGATCGGCGCACAGCGTCAAGCTCGGCGGGATCGTCCGGCGGCCGGTTGGCCAGCTGGCGAACGGAAGGGCGGAGATAAACCGCGTTCTGGGCGGTGACGATGCTGATCCGGTGAATATCGTTGTAGATCGCCGAGATGAGGCCGAGAAAATCGTCCACCGCCTTGCCCGATTCGTACGTATCGTACGATTCGCCGTCGGCGGCCAGCAGCTCCAAATATTGAATGACCGTCCGTCCGTTGATTCCGGTGCTGAGATAAGCCTGCTTGCTGATGCTGTTGAACTCGCCCCAGCTCGTATCCAGCTTGCCGCTGATCGTCGCCATCGTCTGGTCGATATTGTTCAGCGCGTTTTTCTCGATGCCTTTTTTCAGATAGAGATAGGCGGGAACGCTTGCCATAATCGTAATCGCAACGAATACCAAGGAATAGACCAAGAAGACTTTTGCCTGCAGAGAATTCCTCAATCTCAATGCCGATCACCGCCTTGCCCACAGTATAGCACAAACGAATCCGCTCTCCGGATGTCTGTCCAAAAATCCAGACCGTCCGAACGATCTTCCATATCGGATGGCTTTTGCCGTTTGCTATCATAAGGGGGCAACGAGCTGGCGGCACACATTACGAATATCGGAGGCGTTCGAAGCATGCGACATTCCAGACTTAAATCGACGGCGGCCATTTTGGCGTTCGTCATCCTGATGGGCATCCTGGCGGCCTGCGGAAACGGCAATAAAGCGGATGAAAATGCCGGCGACACCGGTTCGCAGGCATCCAATGCCGGCGCGTCAGCCAGCCCTGCGTCTGCCAAGAAGCCGGTCGAGCTGGTGCTCTCCACCTTCAACAGCTGGGGCGAATCGGTCGGCCTGAAGAACGCGCTGGCCGCCTACGAGAAGGCGACGGGCAACAAGGTCAGACTCGACGTCTACCCGGACGATCAATTCATCAACATCCTGAAGACCAAGATGTCGACGGACGACGCCCCCGATCTGTTCCAGGCCAACGTGGGCGACGGCTACATTCCTTTTACCTTCCTGGAACCGCTTTCCGGTCCGTGGGCGGACAAGATGATCGACAGCGTCAAGCAGTTCGCCGCCAAGGACGGTCAGGTGTACGAAGCGTACGCCACGCCGCTCGGCTATTTCGGCGCCATTTACAACAAAAAGGTATTCGAGAAAGCCGGCGTCAAGGTGCCGATGATGAATTACGCGGAACTGACGGCGGGCCTGGAGAAAATCAAGCAGACCGGCGCCACGCCGCTGTTCATTCCCGGCAAGGAAGGCTGGACGTACCAGATGCTTCAAGCCGTCGGCGGTGTCTATACGTTCCCCGACGAAGATGTGGAGAAGATCGTCAAAAACGAGGAGAAGCCGAACGACGTCAAGGAACTGGTTGAATTCGCCAACCGGATGCTGGCGCTCAAGCCGTATATTAACGACAATCATATGACCGTGCAGATTCCCGACGGCTACCAGGGGCTGCTGGACGGCAAATACGGCATGATGGTGCTGGGCGACTGGCTGTACGCCGATCTCGCCAAGACCGATCCCGAGAAGGTCAAGGATCTCGGCATGATGCCGATCACGCTCGGCGACGATTATATCAGCGGCGTCGTCAACCTGTCGGGCCGCGCCTTCGGCGTGCCGAGCAACAGCAAGCATAAGGAAGAGGCCAAAGAGCTGATCAACTTCCTCATGGAGCCGGACAACTTCAAGATCATGGTCGCTCCCGACCAGGGCGCGAGCCCGTACGAAGGCTATGCGACCGATCAAAATCCGTTCCAGCAGGAAATGCAGCAGCTGACGACCGCAAACCAGATTCCGATCACGCTGGACGTGTTCCGCCAGCATTTCCCGACCTTCAATTTCTCGGACAGCGGCAAGCCGTTCCGCGACATCTTCGCCGACAAGCCGATCGACAAGGCGTTCGACGACTGGTACAAGGATTACGCCCAGTTGAACCGCACGATCAAGACGCCGGGCTGGTAACGGCCGGAGCGCCTCTACAAAATTTGCGATTGCGCGGGCGCGCGCGAACGGCGCGCGCCTTCGCCGATTACGGAAGGCGGTAAGGCCATGCTTTCAAAAGGCGTATCGAAGCAGTATACGATATTGTTCGTCCTGCCGGCGTTTCTCTTGTTCAGCCTCTTTTTCATCATCCCCAACCTGTCCGGGTTCGCGATGGCGTTCACCGACTGGTCCTCTTACTACCCGCTGAAGCCGGCCTTTAACGGCTGGACCAACTTCGTCGATCTGTTCCAGTCGTCGATCTTCTCCATTTCGATCAAAAATACGCTGATCTTCACCATACTGACCACCAGCGTCAAGATCGTCGTCGGCTTCCTGCTGGCCATCATTCTCAACAATCAGATCAAGCTCAAGCATCTGTACCGGACGATTATTTTCTCGCCGATCGTATTCAACCCGCTGGTCATCGCCTTCGTGTTCAGCGCGCTGTACCAGCCGGAGTTCGGGCCGATCAACGTCTTTCTGCGCAGCGTCGGTCTCGGCTTCCTCGCCCAGGAGTGGCTAACGGATCTGCGCTTTGCCATGCTGTCGATCTGCGCCATGGACGTCTGGGCCAGCATCGGCATTACGGTCGTCATTTTCCTGACGGGGCTGCAATCGGTGCCGCAAGAATATTACGAGGCTGCAACCGTCGACGGGGCGGGCAGCTTTCGAAGGTTTTTCAACATCACGCTGCCCTTGACGATGCCCGCCATCACCATCAATTTCATTCTGTGCCTGATCGGCGGCGCCAAAGTGTTCGGCCAGGTATTCGGGCTGACGAACGGGGGACCCAACGACGCGACGCAGGTGTACGGCACCTTCATCTTCAAATCGTTCTCGACGGGCTTGTACGGCTATTCCGCTGCGGCCGGACTGCTGTTCACGGTCGTCATCAGCCTCGTCAGCTTCATCACGCTTGGTTTGTTCCGCAAGCTGGAGGTTGAATACTAATGCAGATTTCGAGACTCGCAAAACTGTGGAAGCTTATCGCGGAGCTGATCATGCTGGGCGTCGTGGCGGTCTATCTGCTGCCCGTCTGGATCGTCGTCGTCAACTCGCTGAAGGATACGATCCACGCCAACCGGCTCGGCTACAACTGGCCGAAGCAGCTGCATTTCGACAATTATGCGAAGGTGTTCGAGAAGTCCAACGCGCTGTCCGGCATCTACAACGGGCTGTTCATCGGCATCACGGTCGTGCTCATCGGCGGGCTGTTATCGGCCGCGGCCGCCTATTACATCGCGAGAAAAGGAACGCGGTTCGCCCGGTTCGCCAGCGTCTACTTTTTGTCCGGCATCATTATTCCGACCGCGATCATCCCGACCTATTTCGCCATGCTCATTCTCGATCTCAACAATACGTATCTCGGTCTGATCGCCATTTTTACGACCTATGCCCTGCCCCTGAGCGTCTTTCTGTATATCGGTTTTCTGAAAACCATTCCGAGAGAAATCGACGAGGCGGCTATTATAGACGGCAGCAAGCCTTACCAGATGTTTTTCTCGATCATTTTGCCGCTGCTGGCTCCGGTGTCCGTGACGGTCGTCGTCCTTAACTTCATCGGCGTCTGGAACGATGTCTCGACGTACCTGTACTTTTCGGGAGGAGACAAGTGGCCCCTGCCGATGACCGTCTTCATTTTCTTCGGCAAATACAAGCAGCAGTGGGACCTGCTGTTCGCGGACATTCTGATCGCCACGCTGCCGAGCCTGATCTTCTTCGTCTTTGGCCAGCGGTACATGGTGTCCGGCCTGACGGCCGGCTCGGTGAAGGCGTAGCATGATCGATTATGCGCGCCATATTCGCAAGAACGACTGGTACAGGCATCCCGTCATCGGCGATCCGTCCTTCGACACGTTCGTGCGGTCCCCGGCGAACCCGGTCTACAAGGGAACGGCTCCGTTCGAGTGGCCGGTGAACGGGACGCTGTTCCGGGACCCCGTGTCCGGCCTGCTTTATGTGTATATATCGCTTTATTACAAAGGCTACTGGCCGCCGGAGACGTCCGGCGACAGCCTGCATGTCGTCGCCATGCGCTCGGCGGACGACGGCGCATCCTGGCAGCCGGTCGGCACCGTGCTGGAGGGGACGCCGGACGGCTACGACTCGCGGGACGGCCGGCGCGGCGGCGCGGCCGACCTGTGCGTCGTCTGGGACGCCGGACGCTACCACGCCGTGTTCGGCTGGGCGTCGCCCGGCAATGTCGACGGCGGCATCGGCTACGCCGTCGCCTCAACGCCCGAAGGTCCGTTCGCCATCGCGGCGGCGCCGGTTCACCGGGAATCGGACCAGCCGCTGCTGCTCGGCCGATACAAGCGATTGTACGCCTCGTCGCTCATCCGGCGGGAGCGGGATTGGCTGATCGTGGCGATGGCCAGCACGCCGCAGAACTGGGGCGGCACGTGGGCGCTCGCGGCGATGACGGCGGAACGGCCGGAAGGGCCGTACTCGGCGCCGGTACTGCTCTTGCATCCTCAAAGTCAAGTATTCCACCCGCCGATTGCGGAGTTTTTCCCCGCCTTTGAGGACGAGCGGTATGTATACGCGCCGTTCACTTCGCTGGCGCTGAACCGCGGCTTTCAGGCGCTGTACCGGGCGGAGCGGGAGCGGGCCCATCTGCCCGAAGCCTGGCAGCTGATGAAGTACGGCTCGCTATGGCATGCGGAGGATCTGGCGCACGAGAAGCAGGGCATATGGGGCCAGACGCTGGCCGGTCTGCCGGAGGCGGACGGGCGCTTCCGGGTTATCTACCCCGCCAAGACGGCGCCGGAGGAGGATGTCGGGACGATCAACTTCGCCGAATGCGTCTGGGCGGACATCGATCGAGGCGAGACATTCCGGCTGTCCGCGCCGAACGGCGACGCCTTCAGCTTCCTGACGGCTGAATTCGGCGAATTCGCGCTTGAGGCGAGGGTTGGCTCCGCCGGGGAAAAAAGCGTCTGCTGGGCGTGCCGGGCGCCGGTCGGCCCCGACATCACGACGGCGGGAGCCGCGCTGCATCCGCTGATGTACCGCGACATGCTGCGGCTACAATGGTCGGACGGTCGCTGGAGCCTGACCGACCACGACGATTCGGGAGGCGTCGCGCCGCTGGCCGCGGGCGTCTATCCGCCGGCGAGGGGGAACACTCCGGCAACGGTGGAGGCGGCGGCCGGTACTACAGCTGCGGAGGCGGCGCCGGACGAGATTCGGCTCCGTTATGCGGCCGATGGCACGAGCCTGACGATAAACGGCGCTAACGTCTGGTCCGGGCGCATCGCGATACGCCGCGGCGCGGTCGGGCTGCTCGCGGGGGCGGGAAGCGCGATGCGGGTCGACCGCTTTGCGCTCGACCGCGCGGGCTCCCCCTTGACGGTGGCATGTCTGGCGACGGAAGGGATGATCGGCGCGGGTCATGCGCCCGCCAGAGACGGCAGCGCCGTAGAGCCGGAGGGCTGGACGCTGGTGACAGACGAGCGGCTGCGCTTCGGCTTCGGGTATCGGACCGACCGCGCGGGCAGCCGGGTCAAATGGAATTATAACGGCGGACGGTTCAGGCTGTGGAGTCCGTCGGACCGCTCGCTCGGGCGAATCCGCGTATACCTGGACGGAACGCTGCTCGCGACGATCGACCTGGCTGCAGGAATCGCAGGGCCTTCCCGCGTCGTCTTCGACAGCGGCGAGCTCGCTTGCGGCTATCGCGCCGTCACCGTCGAGCTCGCCGGCGGCGGGGCGATGGTATGCGATTCGTTCGACTTCGTCGCGGCCGGATCGGGCGCGGAGGAGCATACGTAGACGAGGGCAGATCGACGGAGCACATAAAAGAAGGGAGCTGCTGCGGGCATGAGAGTCATTGTCGGCGGATTGGTGCAGGAGAGCAACACGTTCAGTATGGCGTCCGTCACCGTGGACGATTTCCGGCGCTATTATATGGCGGTGGACGAGGAGCTGGCGAGCGAAGGGACGGCGCGCAACGAGCTGAGCGGCTTCTATCTGGCGGCCAAGGAACGGGGAGTGGAGCTGTTGCCGACGCTATATGCGGGCGCGGTCTCCGCCGGAAGAATCGGTCGGACGCCGTTCGACGAGCTGAAGCGGATGCTGCTGAGCCGTATCGGGCGGCTGCGTCAGGCGGACGGCGTGCTGCTGGCGCTGCACGGCGCCTGGTGCGCCGACGACGAAGACGACGCGGCAGGTGAGGTGCTGGAGGATGTCCGCGCGATCGTCGGACCCGACATACCGATCGTCGTCACGCTGGATTCGCATGCGAACGTGACCCGGCGGATCGCCGCTCTTGCGGACGGAATCGTCGGCTACCGGACGTTCCCTCATGTGGACTATATGGAAACGGGCCACCGGGCAGCCTGCCTGCTGTTCGATATGATTGGGGATTCCCGCCGCCCGGCAGTCGCCTTCCGCAAAGTGCCGATGATCGTGCCTGCGGAAAACCAGCAGACGTACCGGGGGCCCATGCGGGAATTATGGCTGGAGGCGGAAGACGGGGAGAAGGCGGGCGCTTCGATCGCCACGTCGCTGTTCGCGGTGCAGCCCTGGCTGGACGTGAAGGAGATGGGCTGCTCTGTCGTTGTGGTCGGAGCCGACCGGGCCCGGGCGGAAGCCGAGGCGGACCGGCTGGCGGCGATGATGTGGGCGCGCAGGGCGGCGTTCGACGTGGAGCTGCATACGGTGGAGGCGGTCGTCGGTCTGCTGGACGGCGGGGACTCCGGGAGGCCGTTCATCCTCTCCGATTCGGCGGACAGCCCCGGAGCGGGCTCGCCGGGCGACAGCAACTACGTGCTGCGCGAGCTGCTGCGGCTGAACGTGCAGCATCGCCGGACGGCGCTGCTGTCCATCGTCGACGCCGAGGCGGCGCGCAAGGCGTCGGCGGCGGGGAGCGGCAGCCGGGTCAGGCTGGCCGTCGGCCACTCAATATCGACCGAGGTGGGGCAGCCGCTGGAGATCGAAGCCGAGGTCGCGGCCGTCGGCAGCGGCAAGTTCCGCTTCGGCGGCGGCTTCATCAAAAATTTGGAGGCGGATATGGGACGCTGCGCCGTGCTGGCGATCGGCGGTCTGTCGCTGCTCGTGATGGAGAACGCCGTCTTCACCGGCGATCCCGCCATGTACCGCAGCGTCGGCCTGGAGCCGGCGGAGGCGGACATCGTGCTGGTGAAGTCGGCCAACCAGTTCCGCTCCGAATACGAGAAGCTGTCCTCCCGCATCTACATTCTGGATACGCCGGGGGCGAGCACGGCCAATATCAAGTCGCTGAACTTCGTCAATATCGACCGGCCGATGTACCCGTTCGACGACCATTTCGACTGGAGGCAATCACGATGAACAAAAGCGAACGAGCGGCGGCGCGCACAGCGCAAGCGCCGCGCCGGACGAATGGAGGATGGGCGAGATGACGAACGAAGAGACGCAATACGCCAGCCAGAAAGTGCGCAAGATCAGCTACGAGGGCGACGCGCTGCGCATGTCGATGGACTGGAGCGTCGAGGATCTGGATAAAATCCAGGTGCTTGTGGAGAGCACGATGGGCTCTAGCCACCCGAGCTCCTATCACCTCGGCGAGCTCGTCGCCGAGGCGGAGAAGGGCGTCTACCAGCTCGGAGGCAAGCCGGCCGTATATACGACGACGGATATATGCGACGGCGTGGCGCAGGCCCACAACGGCATGCACTATTCGCTGCCGTCGCGGGATATGATCGCTTCGATGGTGGAGATCCACGCCATGGCGACGCCGTTCGACGCGATGGTGCTGTCGTCGGCCGGCGACAAGGCGGTGCCGGCGCATCTGATGGCGATCGCCCGGCTCGATATACCGGCGATCCATATTCCGGGGGGAGCGATGGGCGCGGGGCCCTGCATGCGTTCCAACGAAGAGCTGTGGCATATGAGCGTCGAGACGGAGAGCGGCAAAATGACGAAGGAGGAATTCCTCGCCTTCCAGCGCGCCTGCTGTCCGACCTGCGGCGCCTGCCAGTACATGGGGACGGCGGCGACGATGCAGGCGATGGCCGAAGCGCTGGGCCTGGCGCTGCCCTGGTCGGCGCTTATTCCGGCGACGAACGCCGAGATTCGCCGGTCCGCCCGCGAGGCGGGCCAGCAGGTGATGCGGCTCGCCCGCGCCGGCATCAAGCCTTCGGACATATTGACCCGCCAGTCGTTCGAGAACGCCATCATGGTGCATTCCGCCATCGGCGGCTCGCTGAACGCGGTCATGCATCTGATCGCGATTGCCCGGGAGACGGGCATCGAGCTGTCTGCGGACCGGTTCGACGAGATCCACGGCCGGGTGCCCGTCCTGGTCGATACGAAAACCGCCGGCCATTATCCGACGGAGCTGTTCTGGTACGCGGGCGGCGTCCCTTTTGTCATGGAGGAAATCAGGGAATTGCTCCATACGGACGCGCTGACCGTGACCGGCCGCACCGTCGGGGAGAACCTGGACGAGTTCCGCAAGAGCGAGATGCCCCGCTACGCGGAGATGTTCCTGGCCAACTACAAGCTGAACCGCCGGGACGTCATCTATCCGCTGAAAAAGCCGCTCAAGAGCGAAGGCTCTCTCGCCGTACTGAAGGGCAACCTCGCTCCGGCGGGCGCGACGATCAAGAAGTTCGCCGTCGCCGCGGACATGCAGCGGCATCAAGGTCCGGCCGTCGTGTTCGACAACGAGCGGGATGCGGTGGACGCTCTGGTGGCCAAGACGATCCGGCCCGGAGACGTGATTATCATCCGCTACCAGGGGCCGAAGGCGGTCGGCATGCCGGAGATGTTCTTCATCTCCGAGCTGATCGCATCCGATCCCGTCCTGTCGCGCACGACGTCGCTCGTGACCGACGGGCGGTTCTCCGGTGCGACGCGCGGACCGTGCGTCGGCTATCTGGGCCCGGAGGCGCTGGACGGCGGCCCCATCGCCGCAGTGAAGAGCGGCGATCTGATTCTCATCGATATCCCGAACCGGCGCATCGACGTGGTGGGCGAGGACGGAATCGAGCGCGGAGCCGACATCATGAAGGAGGTGATGCGGGACAGACTGGCGCAATGGCAGCCGCCGGCCTTCGCCCATAAGGGCGTCCTGCGCCAATATACGGCGCTGGCGCGGCCCGCGCTGGAGGGCGGATCGTCTTCCGAAGGAGGTACGCCCAGATGAGGTTGAGCGGCAAAACGGCCATCGTCACCGGCGCGGCCCAATCGATCGGCGCAGCCGTCGCCAGACGCTACGCCGCGGAGGGAGCCGTCGTCGCAATCGTCGACCGCGCCCGTCCGGAGCTGGCCGACGCGGTCGTCGACGAGATTAACGCAAGCGGCGGCGAAGCGTTTTTCGTTCAAGCCGACGTGTCCAGGGAGGACGAGGTTCGCCGAATGGTGCGCGAGGTCGCGGACCGCTGCGGCACGGTCCACATTCTCGTGAACAACGCCGGCATCGATCCCCGCAAGCGGTGGACCGAGATTACGGCGGACGACTGGGATCATGTGATGGGCGTCAACGTCCGCTCCCAGTTTCTGTGCGCCAAGGCGGTACATCCTTACATGCAGGCGCAGCGCTACGGCAAGATCGTCAACGTCTCGTCCGTCACCTTCTTCACCGGACAGGCGAACTTCGTCCATTACGTCGCTTCAAAGGGAGCGGTCGTCGGCTTCACCCGCGCGTTGGCCCGGGAGGTGGCGGGCGACGGCATTACGGTCAATTGTCTGACGCCCGGCGCCGTGCTGACGGAGACGGAGCTGGCGAAGGTCGGTGCCGAAGCGCTGAAGGAGGCCGAGCGCAAGCTCGCGGAATGGCAAAGCTTCGCCCGGCGCGAGACGCCGGCCGACCTGGAGGGGGCGTTCGTCTTTCTCGCTTCCCCCGACAGCGACTTCGTTACCGGGCAGACGCTGAACGTCGACGGCGGCTGGATCATGCACTGAAGCGGAGCGCCAGGCCGGCGCGCCCGCCCGCACGTCCGGCGCGAAGCCGGGGAACTACGGCAAGCGAATCAACGGCATCCACATTCGATAAGGAAAAGAGGTTATGATGATGAAGGTTCAATCGGCCTTTCTTCTATCCGTTCCGAGAAAATGGATTTATGCCTTCGCTTTCGCGTCGATCTTCCTGATCGCGGGCTTCGCCGCAGCAGGAGAAGCCCACGCACAGACCTATTATGTCAGCTCCTCCGACCCCGGCCGCAGCGACAGCGGGCCCGGGACGAGCGCCTCCGCTCCCTGGGCGACCTTGACGAAGGTGTCTTCGGTGACATTTAACGCCGGAGATACCATTTTGCTGAAAAAAGGCGATACGTGGACGGGCGAGACGCTGTTCCTGAAGGGCAGCGGCACCTCGAGCAACTGGATCACCCTTTCCTCGTACGGCACCGGCGCGCGGCCCCGCATCACGCCGTATACGTCGGAAGCGGCCATACCGGCGGCCGACCCGACGAATGTCGCGAATAACGGCATCATGTACGGCATTCGCCTGCAGAACAACGCCGGCTGGAAAATCGTCGGCATCGAGGTCGCCTATACGAAAATGGGCATCGTCTACACGAACGACAACACCGACAACAAGGACGGCCTGTGGATCGAGGACTGCTACGTGCACAACATCGCGAAATGGCCGATCCATCCGTATCCGTCCGCGGACAACCGCGCCGCAGAGTTGCAGTACGCGGCCTATTCCATCGGCATCTATGCGCACGGCAGGCATCTCGACAGCGGTTTGTACGGTCACCTGCAGAACATCACGATCAAAAACACGACCATCAACAACACCGACGCGCCGCTTGACGTCGGCTGGGCCGACAACATTACGATCGATTCCATCACCGCCAAGGATTCCTATCGGGAGGGGGTCCAGTTCGGCCACGTCAACTACGACGGCGCAGGTCCGTTCGTCGGCAGCTTTACGAACAGCCGAATTTTGCGGTCCGGCTACCTGTACGGTTTCGCCTGGGGATCGGCGGGCCTGCAATTCAACGCCGTCCATCACTTCACCGTCGACAACGTGGAGATCGGCTCGACGAAGGCGCCGGACGGGCCGGACGGCGTCGGCGTCGACTTCGAGGGGTTGAATACCGACGTTACCGTGCAGAACAGCTACATTCACGACAACGACGGCGACGCCTTCATGCTGACGCGCAACGGGTTCTGGGGCCGCAACGAAGTGACCGGCATGCCGATCGAGAACGCCAACACGAGCATTATCGGTAACTACATCGTCAACAACGGGCTCAAGATCGACCCGAACCAGCCGCACGCCGCCTTTATGGTGCACGGCTGGAATCTCGGCAACGGCGGCACGATTTCGGGCAATACGATCGTGAAAGCGTCGGCCTCGCAAGCACTGAACCATATTTTCGAGCGGACGCCGAGACTCACGGAATCGATGCCGCGGGACCATGTGTACGCGAACAACATCGTCAAGCTGCCAGGGGGCAATATCATCCATTATGCCGCCACCGGATTTTACAAGACGCAGGGAGCGGCCGGCTGGAGCTATCTGGTGAACGGCTCGACGAACGCGGTCTGGCAGGAGGCGCCTGCGCCGAACGATTATGACGATGCCGGCACGACGCAGAGCTACGGCATCCCGTACGATTACGCGCCCAACGCGAACTGGCAGTACGGACAAGGCTATTGGAAGTCGTCCACGGGGGGCATGCAGATCGGCGACAACTGGCTCCTGCCCGACGTCGGGCAAGCGGCTCACCGCGTCTGGACGTCCGACGGCATCAAGAAAATCCGCATTACCGGCACGGCCAAAAAGGCGGACGTCTCCGGCGGCGACGGCGTGGACGTCAAAATCGTCAAAAACAACGACGCGACGCCGCTCTGGTCCGGCACGCTCGCTTACAACGACGCCACCGGTCTTAGCCACGACGTCACCCTGATGGTCAAGTCGGGCGACAAAATCTCCTTTATCGCAAGCGCCAAATCGAGCGCCACGGGCGACAAGACGGAATGGAATCCGGTGATCGAGGAAGTGCAGGAGCCGGGCCAGTCGATTTATACGACGCAGGTGCCAAGCAACTTCTTCTCCGACGCGCGCTACGACCTGGGCACAAAATTCAAGGCGAACGTGTCCGGCACGATCACAAAGGTGCGCATTTATACGAAGGATACGGAGAGCGGCATTCACACGGTGCGCATCTGGAACGCGACGACGGGCGCCATGCTGCTGCCGAAGGCGTACGATTGGGACATTCCGGGCGGCACCGCCGGTTGGAAGGAATTCACGCTTCCCGTGCCGCTTGCCATCTCGGCCGATACCGACTACATCGTGTCGGTCACGAACAGCACGGATCTGTATTACGCCGACACGCAGCACGGCTTCGACAGTCCGATCAACAACGGCAATCTGATCACCTACGCGGCCAGCGGGGTGGGCAGCACGACGCTCGGCACAATGCCTAGCATCACCTACCTGAACAGCAGCTTTTTCCGCGATATCGTCTTCGTTCCGACGCCGTCGCAGACGATCTTCACGACGCAAACGCCGGATAATTACTTCTACGACGCGCAATACGAGCTCGGCACCAAGTTCAAGACGAGCGTGGCGGGCAAAATCACGAAGGTGCGCATCTATACCAACGGCGTGGAGACAGGCACCCATATGGTTCGCATCTGGAACGTCGCCACCGGCACGATGATCCTGCCGACGGCCTACAGCTGGAGCGTGCCGACGGGAGCGGCGGGCTGGAAGGAATTCACGCTTCCGACGCCGCAAGCGATCTCGGCCAACACGGATTATATCGTGGCTGTCTCCACCGGCACGGACAAGCTGTACGCCGATACGCAGCACGGCTTCGACAGCCCGATCAACAACGGCAGCCTCGTCACCTACGCGGCGAGCGGCGTCGGCACGACCGCGCTCGGCACGATGCCGACGAGCACGTACCTCAACAGCAATCTGTTCCGCGATATCGTGTTCGTCGCCGACTGACGAGGCGGACCACTCTCATTTTTGTGCTCAAAAATTTGAAGGAGTCTCTCCGTTCGGTCCTGCCGAACGGGAGACTCCATCCCTTGTCCGGGCTGCCGGATAAGGGAATGCCGAGGATGTGAAAACAATGAAAATCGACGACATGCGTGAAGAATTCATAGCCCCTTCCCCGTCGCTTCGTTCGGCTCCCTTCTGGTCCTGGAACGACAAGCTGGAGATCGATGAGCTGGTCCGCCAGATCGGGGAAATGAAGGCGCAGGGCATGGGCGGCTTCTTCATGCATTCCCGCGAAGGGCTGGAGACGGCATATATGGGCGAGGAATGGCTCGCCTGCATCGAAGCGTGCGTGCAGGAAGCGAAGCGGCTCGGTCTTCAGGCCTGGCTGTACGACGAAGACCGGTTCCCGTCTGGCGGCGCCGGAGGTACGGTCGCCGCAAAGGGCGACGCGTACCGGGCGAAGGCCGTCACGCTGGAGGCAATCGGCAAGGCGGATGCAGGCGCCGTTGCCGACAAGAGCGCCATCGCCGTCTTTTTGGCGAAGGCGGACGGCACGGAGCTGCTGCGCTGCGAGCGGATTGCGGCCGACGACCGGACGGTCGCGCTCGGCGAAGGCGAGCTGTTGCTCGTCTTTCGCATGGAGATATCCGAACCGGACGAATGGTTCAACGACGAAGCGCCGGCCGACAATCTCAATCCGGATTCAGTCGCCGCCTTTATCGAATCGACGTACGAGCCTTACCGGCTTACGGTCGGCGACGAGTTCGGGCAAGCCGTGCCGGGCATTTTCACGGACGAGCCCAATATCGCCGATTTCCGCTCGCCGCACGGCACGGACAGGGCGTGGCTGCCGTGGACGGACGGGTTCGCCGCTTTTTTCCGCGAGCGTCGGGGCTACGACCTGCTGGACGAGATTCCGCTGCTGTTTTTTCAAGGGGAGCGCGCGCCGAAAATTCGCCACGACTACTGGCGAACGATCACGGAGCGGTTCGGGGACGCTTATTCGCGGCAGCTGGGCGCATGGTGCGAGGCGCATGGCATCGCCTTGACCGGCCATTATCTCGTCGAACATAACCTGGGCATCGGCACGCGGCTGAACGGGGCGGTCATGCCCCAGTACCGGTACCAGCAGGTGCCCGGCATCGATATATTGGAGGAGCGGACGGAGGAGTACTGGACCGTCAAGCAGTGTACGAGCGTCGCCAATCAGTACGGGAAGCGGCGGGTGCTGTCCGAGATGTACGGATGCGCCGGCTGGGAATTCACGTTCGAAGGGCAGAAGTGGGTCGGCGACTGGCAGTACGTCATGGGCGTGAACGCCCGCTGCCAGCATCTCGCGCTTTATTCGCTCAAGGGGTGCCGGAAGCGCGATTTCCCGCCGGCTTTCGGCTACAATACGCCCTGGTGGAAATACAATCATGCGGTAGAGGACTATTTTGCGAGAATCGCCGCCGTGACGACACAGGGGCCGGCCGTTCGCGACGTGCTCGTGCTGCATCCCTCCTCGACGGTATGGACGCTGGTAGGCTGCGATCCTTACCGCTATCTCGG
Organism: Cohnella sp. GbtcB17; assembly: GCF_019091135.1. Lineage (GTDB taxonomy): Bacteria > Bacillota > Bacilli > Paenibacillales > Paenibacillaceae > Cohnella. The sequence continues at coordinate 63,855 of NZ_JAGXJW010000034.1, forward strand.
CTGGGACGATCCGAGCCTGCTGGCGGCCAACCGGCTGGAGCGGCAATGCGACGGCGTCGTCCGTGCGCTGCTGGGGTCGCATTACGACTTCGACTTCGGCGACGAGACGATAATGTCGGAGACCGCTTCGGCGGCGGGAGGGGCGCTCGCGGTCGGCCTGGCTTCCTACAAGGTCGTCGTGCTGCCCGGCGTCGCCTCCATCTGGCGAAGCACGGCCGAGCTGCTGCTTGCCTTCCTGGAAGGCGGCGGGCGGGTGATCGTCGTCGAGCCGGTCCCGACGATGATCGAAGGAGAGCGCTCCGGCGAATTGGCGGCGCTGCTGAGCCATCCGAACGCGGTGACGGTCGGGAGGCCCCGGGACACGGTGCGCGCGTTGGAAGCGGCTCTGCCGCGCCGGGTCAGCATTTGCGACCGCGCCGGCAGCGAGGCTTCGTCGTTTCTCTATTTGATGACGGAGCTGGAGGACGGATACGGCGTGTTTATCGTCAACAACGACCGCAACAGCGGCCACGAGGTCGAGATCGCGTTTGAACGCCCGGGCAAGCTGGAGGAATGGGACCTGCTCGAGGGTGGCATCGCCGTGCGGGGCGTGTCCTTGTCGGGCAAGAGCGGCAGCGGGGGCGGCATGCGCTTTACGGCCGATTTCGGCCCGGCGGGCTCGCGGATGTTCGTCATCCGGACGAACGAGCCGCCCCTGGAAGCCGAGAACGATTTCTCCTACGTGCCCGTTCATGAACGCAACAGGGTGGCGGAAGCGACGCTCGGCCCGGCCTGCCGGTTCACGCGGACGTCTCCCAATGCGCTCGTGCTGGACCGCTGCCGCTATAGGCTCGACGGGGGCGCATGGTCGGAGCCGATGCTCGTCTGGGAGGCGCAGCGCGCGATCAGGGAGACGCTCGGCATGCGGCCCGTCCACTACAACGGCATTCCCCAGCGCTACCGCTGGATCGGCGAGCCGCATCCAAGGGACGGCGCGGCGGTCGAGCTGGCATTCGTTTTCCAGGTCGACGAAGTTCCGGCAACGGACGTTTTCCTCGTCCTCGAGCAGGCGGAATCGTTCGACATTCGTCTGAACGGGGAAGCGGCGGCCGGCGAGCCGAACGGCTGGTATCTCGACAAATCGTTCGTCAAGGTCAAGCTGCCCGTTGTGCGACCCGGAAGCAACGAGCTGCTGATCAGCTGCGCGTACAGGCAGACGTTCGAGCTGGAGGATTGTTATCTGATCGGCGATTTTGCCGTGGACGCCAGCCGCAGCATCGCGGCCGAGCCGGAGCTGCTTCATGTCGGCGACTGGTGCCATCAAGGCTACTATCACTATTGCGGCGGCATTGTCTATCACTTCGAGTGTATGTTGGAGCCGATTGAGCCCGGCAGGCGCCGGGTGCTCGAACTGGACGATTTCCGGGCAGTGACCGTGGAAGTGAGGGTGAACGGGACGTCGGCCGGGCTTATTCCGTGGAAGGCTGCGGGCAAGCTCGACTTGACCGAGCACTTGCGGGCGGGAACGAACCGCATCGACATTGAAGTGACGGGAAGCGCCCGCAACCTGCTGGGGCCCCTGCATCAGCGGGGCAGCCACAATCCGTGGACGGACTGGACGTTCTTCACGCGGGAGCATACACGCGATGAGCCGCAGTACACCGTACTTCCTTATGGATTGATGAGCAAAGCGAACATATATCAGATTTAGCGGCGAGGAGCGAGCGATGGTGGTTGCGGTGGACATCCGATTCGATTTTAACAAGGCGGGGGCGGGACGCGTCAAGGCGCTGCACGGGGTCAACAACGGCCCGGTCTGCTACGGGACGCTCATCGACGTGAGCGACTATTTCAAGGAAGCCCGAATTCCCCATGCCCGGCTGCACGATACGAACTGGCCCCATCCGCGCGAGGTGGACATCAACACGATTTTTCCCGACTTCGACCGGGATCCTGAAGATCCCGCCAGCTACGATTTCCGCCGGACGGACGATTACATCCGGTCCGTACTGGACACCGGAGCGCAAGTGATCTACCGGCTTGGCGTCAGCATCGAGCATACCGCGGTCAAATATTATACGGCGCCGCCCGCCGACTATGACAAATGGGCGCGCATCTGCATCGGTATTATCAAGCATTACAATCAAGGCTGGGCGGACGGCTACGAATGGGACATTCGCTACTGGGAAATTTGGAACGAGCCCGACAATCCGACGCGCGGCTGTATGTGGGACGGTACGCCCGAGCAGTTCTACGCATTGTACGAAGCAGCTTCCGTGGCGATCAAACGCTTCGACCCGCAGCTGAAGGTCGGCGGATTTGCGGCGACGATGGTCAACCACGACTTTACCCGGGGCTTTTTCGCCTACTGCCGGGAACGGAGCCTGCCGCTCGATTTTTTCTCCTGGCACACGTATGCCGACCATCCCGAGCAGGTTGCAGCCAACGCGAGGCTCGTTGAGGAATGGCTGGAAGCGTACGGCTATTCCGAGGCGGAAAGCCACTTCAACGAATGGAATTACATGAATATCGATCCCAGTCTCGACCGCGGCTTCTTCACGCGCGGAGCCGAATACTACCGGCGCGATTCCTTCGACCGGCAGAAGGGAGTAGAGGGCGCTTCGTTCGCCGCCGCGACGCTGACACTTCTGCAGGATTGCCGCGTCGACGTGGCCAACTATTACGATGGCCAGCCGTCGGCGATGTACTGCGGCCTGTTCGACGTCTACGGCGTTCCGCAGAAGACGTATTACGCGTTCAAGGCGTTCTCTCGGTTGGTCGAGCTGGGCCGGCGGGTGCCTGCCGGGCTGGAGGTCGAGCGGACGGCGGGTCTGTACGTTTGCGCGGCCGCGAACGAAGACGGCGGGGAGGCGGCGGTGCTGATCAGCAATTTTGCGGCCGAGAGCCGGGAATATCGGCTGGATCTGAGCTCCTTGGCGGGGAGCGGGACATACGTCTGCAGCCGGTATACGGTGGACAACGACAGCGATCTGCGGCTGCAGGCCGAGCATACGCTTGACGTCGCAGGGGACGGAACGCTCGCCGTGTATGCGGAGCGGCACAGCGTCGTGCTGCTGGAGCTGCGGAGAAGCTAGCCGTGGCGGCGCGCGCGGCCGGCACTGGCTGCCGGTCCGTTTTCGTCGGCAATGGCTTGAATCTTTTGGCAACGGACCTCCAATCCGCTTCGGCGGAGACGGAGGTTTTTTAACTTGAATGTCCGGCTTCCGGCTTCTTGACTTGGTTTGTGCTGCATTCCGGTCCGTTCCCACTCCCGTTCCCACTCCCGTTCACGCACGCACTGTCAACCCCCGCCATCCCCGCCCGCCAGTAACATTCCATCCCCACTACGACGCGACAGCGGACCCAGGAGCCTCTATTTGCGCTTAAACGGCCAATTCCGGTTCGCTCGCGGACCCAGCTGCCGCTATTGCTGGAGAAGCCGATCGCTTTGGCGCTTAAGCGGCAAAATAACGTCGCTCCGGTCCGCAACTCCCTCGGAATGGCCGATTTTTCGCAATATAACGGCATTCCGGTCCGCTTCGTAAAGGGAGCGGTTGTACGCTATATTGTATAGTAGACAAATGTACCATAAACGAGGTGAACCCGATGACGATCAAGCCCGTATCCCTCTCTTTTTTCCGGAAGCCGACGCTCGAACTGGCCCGATCGCTGCTCGGGATGCTGCTCGTCAAGGAAACGGAGCTCGGCATCGCCTCCGGTTGGATTGTGGAGACCGAAGCGTACGTCGGACCGGGAGACCGGGCCGCGCATAGCTATGGAGGACGAAGGACGCCGCGAACGGAAGTGATGTTCGGCCCGCCGGGGTATGCGTATACGTATGTCATGCATACCCACTGCCTGTTCAACGTGGTGAGCGGCGAGCCCGGCTGTCCCGAAGCCGTATTGATCAGAGCCGTGGAGCCCGTGGTGGGAGAGGCGCTGATGCTCGAGCGGCGTGGTCCGTTAAAGAAAATCCATCACCTGACCAACGGACCGGGCAAGCTGACGAAGGCGCTGGGCATCGGCATCGGGGATTACGGACTTCCGCTGGACAAGCCGCCGCTGTATATCGCGGAGGGAAGGGCCGTGTCGTCCGTATCCGCCGGACCGCGTATCGGCATCGACAACAGCGGCGAGGCGAGAGATTACCCGTGGCGGTTTTGGGAGACGGGCAACCCGTTCGTGTCGCGGAAGGGTTAGTAGTAGAAAAATAATGCGATAATTGTACTGGTTGCGGAGATATTTATTGCCATTTGATCCATTGTGGGCTATATGTATTTTATTGATGCAATAGGATGCAGATCAATGCTTGCGAAATCGAGAGGAGCTACGGATTGGATCAAGTTAAATCTGTAACAGCCAGAGAGCTTATGGAGTTGCTATTGAATGTCTCTGTTGTACGTCCCGTTTTTATTCATGGAGCCCCCGGCATCGGCAAATCCTCATTGGTAGAAAAGTTCGCGGAGCAACTGGGCCTTCCATGCGTTTCCCTGCTCGGCAGCCAGTTGGCGCCAGAGGATCTGCTCGGCGTGCCGCAGATCGTTAACGGCAAAAGCCAGTTTTGTCCGCCGGAGATGATCGCCCGCGAAGAGCCGTACTGTCTATTTCTCGACGAGCTTAACGCTTCCAGTCAGGAAGTGCAAAAGGCGTTCTACAGCCTGATCAACGAAAGGAGAATCGGCAGCTATACGATGCCGAAAGGCTCCATCATTATCGGAGCGGGCAATCGGGCGCAGGACAGCGCGATCGTAAAACCGATGTCTTCCGCACTCATCAACCGCATGTTCCACGTTCAATTAAAAGCTTCTTCCCGCGATTGGCTCGAATGGGCTTACGACGCCGGCATTCATCCTCTAGTCATCGAGTACGTTCAGATTCGGCCCGATCACCTGTGGAGCCAGCCTCCTAAAACGGAGCAGCCCTTTTCGACGCCGCGTTCCTGGCACATTTTGAGCGACGCCTTGCACGAGTACGGCGACAATCTCTCCGTTGAGATTATCGATATTTTGGCATGCGGCACGCTATCTCCCGAACACGCCATGAACTTTAAGGCTTATTTCAAAAATACCAAAAGCAAGTACGAGCTTAACAAGATCTTGGCCGGCGAAGCGTCGTTCCCGTCTAATCCGGAGGATCGGGATTTGCTTTACTTCCTTGCTCAATCGTTCCGGGCCCAGGTCGTTAAAGAGCTTCCGCAAAATAAAGATGCCGTTCGGGAATCGAACCGCCAGTTCGCCCATCGCGTTAAGGGATTAATCAAAGAGCTAAGCGAAATTTCGATGGAAATCGCTCAAATGGTCGTGGCCAAAAATGACGATGACGATAAGCTGCCCGATTGGCTGATGGTCGAGATCGTGCGCGACTTGCCGCGGCTGGCGGAGCGCAAGAAAAATTAAGAGGTGTCTATGAGCAAATCGCCGGCAAGCCAAAATCCGTGGGATTTAACTTTTCGCGAAGCCGTCGGAGAAATGTTGACGCATCCGCTGTTTTCTCCGATCGCGCAGCATGCGCATTTTAACCGTGACAAAAACAATTCTTGTCCGGAGCATGGTTACTGCGTGGTGGATGCTAGAGGCGTGCTTTATGCTCATCCGAAGCGCCACTTATCCAAAGAAGAGTGGGTATTTGTGCTCGCGCACTGCCTGCTTCATTTGGGGTTCGGACACGCGTCCAAGCCGGACAACGTGGACGAACGCTTATGGCAAGCAGCATCCGACGCAGTCGTAAACAAATTTCTGGCGGACCTCAAGCTTGGCAGGGCGCCTCATGATATCGAAACGCAGCTTCCGTTCATGTTTCGCGATGAGTATCATTTGCTCGAAATATTTCAGAGTCGAGGAATCCCGGATTCCTTGTCCTATTTTGGGACCGGGGGCGTGAACGCTCCCGATATTTTATTGAACCAAAACAAAAAATTCCGGTACCATCACCGCGAGATTCAGTGGGCCGAACTGCTCGCGCGCGGCATAGCCAACGCCGTCACGGCTGCGGTGAATGTATCGGCGGGTTATGCCGATTCGTTGTATAAAACGAACACCAGCCAGAAGACAAAAGCGCAAAAGGCAAAAGAGTGGTTCGTTAATCACTATCCGCTATTGGGCGCGCTGGCCAGCGGTTTTAAGATCATAGAAGACGTTGCGGTCTGCCAACAGTTTCAAATCCAGGTCGCCGCCATAGACGTGATCGATCAGGAGATCTATATGAATCCGACCGCAGGTCTGGATGAAGCGGAAACGATTTTTGTGATGGCCCACGAGCTTCTGCATGCGGCGTTGCGACATCATCAACGTTGTGCGGGGCGCGATCATGAATTGTGGAACGTGGCTTGCGATTACGTGATCAACGGCTGGCTGGTCGAAATGAATGTCGGCGCGCTTCCACGTATCGGCGTCTTGTACGATCCCAAGTTGAAAAATCTTTCGGCCGAAACCATCTATGACCGACTGACCAACAATATTCGCACCAACCGTAAGCTCGCCACGCTTCGCGGCAGCGGACTGACCGATATGCTGGACAAAGGCTACCATGGCTTCTGGGACCACCGCGAGGGCCAGGATCTGGATGACTTTTGCAAAAGAGCGATCATGCAGGGGCTCGAATACCATCAAGAAATCGGGCGGGGATTGTTGCCGGCGGGACTTGTACAAGAAATCCGGGCGCTGGGGCATCCGCCCGTCCCGTGGGACGTGGAACTGGCCCAGTGGTTCGACGAGCACTTTCCGAGCGTCGAAAAATACAGAACGTATTCGCGGCTATCGCGCCGTCAATCTTCAACGCCTGACATCCCAAGGCCGGCGTACAAAAATCTGTACGATGCGGCAAGAACGTTTGCGGTCGTAATCGACACGTCCGGCTCGATGGGGCTTCAACTGCTGGGTCAGGCGTTGGGGTGTATCGCCAATTATTCGCTCAACCGGGACGTTCCGTTTGTTCGCGTCGTGTTTTGCGACGCAGCGGCTTACGACGCCGGTTATATCTCAAGTGAAGAAATCGCCGGTAAGGTCAAAATCAAAGGCCGCGGAGGCACCGTTTTGCAACCGGCTATCGATCTGATCGAAAATTCGAGAGATTTTCCGGAAACCGGGCCGATCTTAGTCATTACTGACGGCGAATGCGACAGACTGACGATCAGACGCGACCATGCTTTTATTATTCCCAAAGGCAAAAGCCTGCCTTTCCCGCCCAGAGGCCCCGTTTTTCGAATAAAATAAAAGACATGCAACTGAGAACGCCCACTAAATGAAAACGATTGCAAATGCATTCCGGAGCCTGCTAAAATAAAAATATTCGAAGCCGCACGGAATGGAGCAGCGATCCTGTTCCCAACCTTCGCGGCTTTTTCATTTCCAGCGCGACGGGCGGAGGTTGACGATCATGGGCAAAACGAAGCATTCGGGACGAACGAAGCTGCCGGGACGTCCGGATCCCAAGCTGTGGGTGAGCAAGGTGCCGTTCGGCCTCGGCAGGCAGAAGCCGCATCATATCCGCGACACGATGAAGGTCGTCTGGGACAACCGCGACAATTTGCCGTACGCGTACAGAATATTGACGCAAGGCGTCTGCGACGGATGCGCGCTCGGCGTGTCCGGCCTTTACGACCAGACGCTGACGGGACCGCATTTATGCACGACTAGGCTGAATGTGCTGCGGCTGAACACGATGGGGCCGATCAAGCCGAATGTATTGCATGCCGATATTGGTGAGCTCAGGCGGATGGACAGCGCGCAGCTGCGTAAATTGGGGCGCATCCCATACCCGCTCCTGCGCGAAAAGGGCGACTCGGCCTTCAGGAGCATGACATGGGAGGAGGCGCTGGACCGCATCGCGAGCCGTATCCGCGGCGTGGATCCGAAGCAGCTGGCGTTCTACCTGACCGGGCGCGGCATTACGAACGAATCGTATTACGCAGCGGCCAAGGCCGCCCGCCTGATCGGCACGAACAACATCGACAATGCGTCCCGTATCTGCCACTCGCCTTCGAAGACGGCGATGAAGCGGTCGCTCGGCATCGGTGCTTCGAGCTGCAGCTACAGGGATTGGATCGGCACGGACGTGCTCGTGTTCTGGGGGAGCGTAGCCTCGAACAACCAGCCCGTGTCCACCAAGTACATGTACGCCGCCAAGCGCAAGGGCACGAAGATCATCGTCATCAATCCTTACCGGGAGCCGGCAATGGAGGGCTACTGGGTGCCTTCGATCCCCGAGTCCGCGCTGTTCGGCACGAAGCTGGCCGACGACTTTTACCAGGTGAACATCGGCGGAGACATCGCGTTTATGAACGGCGTCATCAAGCATTGGTTCGAGATGGAGGAAGACCGGCCCGGCTCGGCGATCGACCATGCGTTCGTGCAGGCGCATGCGAGCGGCTACGAAGCGCTGAAGGCGCATGTGCGCGAGCAGGAATGGGAGGCGCTCGAACGGTCTTCGGGCTTGTCGCGCGAGCGGATGGCCGAATTCGCAAACTTGCTGGCCGGCGCGCGCAGCGGCGTATTCGTCTGGAGCATGGGGCTCACCCAGCACCGTTTCGGCACGGACAATATCTCGCAGGTCGCCAATCTCGCGCTGCTCCGCGGCTTTATTGGCAGGGAGCATTGCGGCGTCATGCCGATCCGCGGGCATAGCGGGGTACAGGGCTCCGGCGAAATGGGGGCGGATCCGTTCAGCCTGCCCGGCGGGGACTTCCAAGAGGAGCACGTCCGCCGAATCGAAGCACTGTGGGGATTCGAGCTGCCGCGCTGGCAGGGCGACATCGTCGGCGTGTCGATCGAGAACGCGATGCTACCGAATGATCACGAGCGCAAGCTGAAGGTGTTTTACACGTCCGGCGGCAACTTCCTCGAGACGATGCCGGACCCCGACTTCATCCGGCGATGCCTGGAAAACGTCGACATACGCGTTCATCAGGACATCGTCCTCAATACTTCTACGCTTGTCGACGCCAAAGAAGAGGTGTGGGTGCTCCCCGCCATGACCCGATACGAGCAGCCGGGCGGCGGCACGTCCACTTCGACGGAACGAATGGTGTATTTCTCGCCGGAGATCGAAGGCCCGCGCATCGCGGAAGCCCGGCCCGAGTGGCGGATCTATGCCGATCTGGCAGCCCGCGTCAGGCCGGAGCGCCGCGATGCCGTCGCCTTCGACGACGCGGCTGCCGTCCGTGAAGAGATCGCGAAGGCCGCGCCGAACTACGACGGCATCCAGCAGCTGCGAGGGCGCGGCGACGTCTTTCAATGGGGCGGCGCCTGGTTGTGCGAAGGGGGCGAGTTCCCGACGCCGGACGGCAAAGGCAGGCTTCTGCCGATCGAGCTGCCGGAGCTTCGCAAGCCCGAAGGCCGGTATTACGCGACGACGCGCCGCGGCAAGCAGTTCAATTCGATGGTGTACGGCGAGCTCGATCCGTTTAACGGCGCAGGACGGTACGACGTGCTGATGAACGCGGCGGACGCGGAAGGGCTCGGCATTCGGGAGGGAGAAGCCGTCGTCGTCTACAACCGGCACGGCGTTTTCCACGGTAGGCTCAAGACGGCGGCGATGGCCACGGGCAACCTAGAGCTGTATTGGCCGGAAGGCAACATGCTGTTTCCCAAAGGCGTCTATGAGCCCCATGCCGGCATCCCCGAATATAATGCGGGGGTCGTCGTTGAGAAGGCGGAGACGTACCATGCCTTGAAGGATACGCGGTACGCGGAAAAGCGAATCGAGGAACTGGACCTCGACACGCCGGAATAAGCGTAAGGGGGGGGACGGGGATGGAAAGACCTTCGATCGTAAAATGGACCGCGACGAAAATGAAAGGCGGGCTCGTCTCCGAGCGGGAGGAGGACGTGGCGGCCGAATATCCCCTGACATTGATCGTGGACGGGGAAGAGTTCGCAACCTTGGTCTGCTCGCCAAGCGACCTGACGGATCTGGTCTTCGGTTTTCTCGGCTCCGAGGGCGTCATTCGCGTCCGCGAGGATATCAAGACACTCACGCTCGACGTACAAGGCGGCTTTGCCCGCGTCGAGCTCGTCCGTCCGCTGTCCACCGCCAAGGACTTTTATTCGAAGCGTTTGATCGGCTCCTGCTGCGGCAAAAGCCGGCAGTTTTATTTTCAGAACGATGCCCGAACGGCTAAAACGCTGACCGGCGGACTGCGGATTCCGGCCGGGCGCTGCTTCGAATGGATGTCCCGGCTGCAGGCGGCTTCGGCCGATTTCGCGGCGACAGGCGGTGTGCACAACGCTGCCTTGCTCGACGAATCGGGAGCGGCGGAGACGAGGTCGGACATCGGTCGGCACAACGCGCCCGACAAGCTGTTCGGTCACTGCATCCGCCATCGTTTATCCGCGAGAGACCGGGTCATCGTGTTCAGCGGCCGCCTGTCCTCGGAGGTCGTCCTGAAGGCCGCCAAGATCGGCTGCCCGATCCTGCTCTCCAAGTCGGCGCCGACGGATCTTGCCCTCCGGCTGGCGGATGACCTCGGCATCACCTGCGTCGGCTTCATCCGCGCGGATTCGCTGAACGTTTATACGCATCATCACCGGATCGTCATGGACTAAGGGGCGCGATCATTCACATCAGCCCTTGCTCCTTCAGCCACTGCTCCGCCACGGCGCGCGGCTCCTTGTGCTCCAAGTCCACCTTTCCATTGAGCGCGGACATCGTTTTGTCGTCGATTTTGCCGGCCAGTAGGTTCAGCGTCTCTTCCAGTTCGGGATGCGCCTTCAGCGTGTCGCCGCGAATGACGACGGCTGCATAGTACGGCGGAAAAAACTGCTTGTCGTCCTTGAGCGCCTTCAGCTTAAACGCCTGGATGCGTCCGTCCGTCGAGAAGGCGTCGTTGACGTCGGTCGTGCCTTCCTTAACCGCGCCGTACGTCAGGCCGGGATCAAGTCCGGTCACTTTTTTGAAGTGCATGCCGTAAGCGGCCTGCAGCCCCTTGAAGCCATCCTCCCGCTCCAGGAATTCGTGGGTCGCGCCAAGCGTCAGCCCGGTCGAACGCGCGGCCAGCTGAGACATCGTGTCGATGCCGAGGCGCTGGGCGACGTCGGCGCGCATGGACAGCGTGTACGTATTGTTAAAACCGAGCGGCGGCAGCCAGGTGACGCCGAATCGCGTCTCGTAAGCCGCCTTCACTTTGTCGTAGGTAGCCTGGGGATCGCCGCCCACCGGAGCTTCGCCCAGCACCGACGACCAGCCCGTCCCCGTATATTCCGGGTACAGATCGATGCTGCCGCTCGTCAGCGCGCTGTGCGTCACTTGAGAGCCGCCGAGAAACGGCTTGCGTACGACTTTTAAATCGGTTTTCGCTTCGATCAGCGAAGACAGCATATGGACGAGAATATCCTGCTCGGTGAAGTTTTTGCCGCCCACGGTGATCGTCTTGCCGCCTCCGCCCCCGCCGAAGCCGAGCCCGCCGCGCCCAAGCAGGCTTGTCGCGATTGCCGCGACGAGCAGGATGCCGAGCGCGATCTCGACGACTCGGACGAAGCGATTCGTCCGTTTACGGCCGACCGGTCTTAAGCCGGGCGGCGTGACCGCCCGCTCCATCCGTTCCAGCAAAAAGTCGAGCAGGAGCGCGAGCAGCGCCGCGGGAATCGTGCCCGCCAGGATCAGCTCCGTATTGACCGTCGAGATGCCGCGGAAAATGAGATCCCCAAGGCCGCCGGCTCCGACCAGCGAGGCCAGCGTGGCGACGCCGATCACCATGACCGTCGCGGTGCGGATCCCCGCCATGATGACGTTCAGCGCCAGCGGCAGCTCGATGCGCCACATCACCTGCATGCTCGTCATGCCCATACCGATGCCGGCTTCCTTGATCGGCTTTTCCACGTTCATGATGCCTGTATACGTATTGCGCAGGATCGGGAGCAGCGCATATACCGTCAGCGCGATGATGGCCGGCACCCGGCCGATGCCGACGAGCGGGATCATGAAGCCGAGCAGGGCGAGGCTCGGTATCGTCTGAAACAGCGAGGTCAGCCCGATGACGGGGGAAGCGAGCCGCCGGAAGCGCGTTAAAGCGAGTCCCGCAGGAACCGAGATCGCGATCGCGATGAACAGCGCGATAAACGAGATTTGCAGATGCTCGAGCGTGCTGCGAACGATGTCGTCGCGCCGGTTGATGAATACGTCCCAAAGATTCATGGCGGCCTCCGTTCAGATCTGCTTCAGCAGGGCGTCGATCAGGCTGGAATTGGTCACGAGGCCTGCGATCTGGCCGTTGGGGTGGACGACGGGCAAGTAGCTCATGCCGTGCTGCTTCATGACGTCCACCGCATCCCCGACGCTCGAGCCGACGACGACATGCGGAATGTCGGTACGCATGATTTCCTGCAGCGTCAGATCCTCGTTCCGGTAGTTTTCCTCGAGCGCTTCTCTCGATACGACGCCCTGGAGCACGCGATTTTTATCCAGGACGAGCAGGCCGTTGACGCGGTGCTGCTTCATTAGTTTCGCGCCGTGCGCAAGGCCCCGGGATTGGTTCACCGTCACAGGATTCCACAGCATGACGTCCTCCACCGACAGATGCTCGGAGGCTTCGTTGAGCCTGCCTTCGCCGATGAAGCTGCGCACGAAGTCGTTTTTGGGGCGCCGCAAAATGCGTTCGGGCGTATCGGCCTGAACGATCTCGCCGCCCTTCATCAGAACGATGCGATCCGCGATCTTGAGCGCCTCGTCCATGTCGTGGGAGACGAAGACGATCGTCTTCTTCACCGTCTCCTGCAGCCGGATGAGCTCGTCCTGGAGCTGCTCGCGGCTGATCGGGTCAAGCGCGCTGAACGGCTCGTCCATCAGGATGATCGAAGGCTCCGCCGCCATCGCGCGAATGACGCCTATCCGCTGCTGTTGGCCACCGCTCAGTTCGGCCGGGTACCGGTCGCGGTATTGGTCCGGGTCGAGGCCGACCATGTCCATCAGCTCGTCGATCCGGCGCTCGTACGCCTTTTTGTCCATGCGCTTGAGCCGAGGCACGATCGCGACGTTGTCTTTGATCGTCATATGCGGGAACAGCCCGATATGCTGGATGACATAACCGATCTCCCGCCGGAGCCGGACGGGATTAATGTTGGAGATGTCTTTGCCGTCGATGGAGATGCGGCCGCTCGTCGGTTCCACGAGCCGGTTGATCATCTTCATCGTCGTGGATTTGCCGCATCCGCTCGGGCCGATCAGCGTGACGAGCTCGCCCTCCGCGATCTCGAGATTGATGCCCTTCAAGGCGCTGGTGCCGTCCGGATACTTCTTGGTGACGCCGTCAAATTGGATCAAGCGCGTTCGCTCCCCGCCGTTTGCCCGTCCAAGCGAGCGATAGTGCAGGTAGTATGTCCATTTTTTGCACAATTAGCCGGAACGTGCGGATGTGAGGTAAGTAGCTGTACGAGTAGAGGCGGATGGTGGGAAATGGGCTATAGCGGCACGGTGAGGGAGGCGAGGGTGTGTGTGAGTGGATGCCATGAGTCGGCATAGCGCAATTTTGAAAGCTATAGTGGCGCGATGAAGGAGGCGAAGGTGTGTAGACGCGACGAGGGTGCCATGAGTCGACATAGCGCAATTTTGGGCTATGCGGCGCGATGAGGGAGGCGAATGTGTGCGAGAGCGGGTGCCATGTATCGGCATAGCGCAATTTTGCGCTAAAGCGACGCGATGAGGGAGGCTAAGGTGTGCGAGAGTGGATGCCATGAGTCGACATAGCGCAATTTTGGGCTATGCGGCGCGATGAGGGAGGCGAATGTGTGCGAGAGCGGGTGCCA
>NZ_JAGXJW010000034.1:77669-87793 GCF_019091135.1 Cohnella sp. GbtcB17
TGTATCGGCATAGCGCAATTTTGCGCTATGCGGCGCGATGAAGGAGGCGAAGGTGTGCAAGAGCGGGTGCCGTGCGTCGGCATAGCGCAATTTTGCGCTATAGCGGCGCGATGAAAAAGGTGTGTAGACGCGGGGGCCATGAGTCGGCATAACGCAATTTTGAGCTATTGCGGCGCGATGAGGGAGGCGAGGGGGTGTGAGAGCGGACGCCATGCTTCGCCATAGCGCAATTTTGCGCTATGGCTGTGCGATGGCTTGGGGAAGTATGATCTAGGGGGCATCAAAGACGAGCACTATCGTGCAAAAGACGCGGGCTCATAATCGATCGGACCAGCGTCACGTATGACGGTTTCCGTTTACGGCTCTTCTCGAACCCAAACCTGCATTTCGCCCGGCTCGCGGTTGCCCCACAGCGTATAGGGCACGGCCACGATACGCTGCGTCGTCCGCACCGGCGGCTCGGTGCGGTACAAGGCGCCGCCCGCGTTCGCCGGCGCTTCGAGCCGCACGCCTTCGGTCTCGAGCAGCACGGCGCCGGTCAGGCGCCCTTCGCCGGGCACTTCGCGAAGCTCGGCTCCCGCGCCGATCGCCAATCCGGCCAGCTGAGCGCCGTTGTCCGCTTCCTCCAGGCAATAGACGAGCGGGCCCCGCTGCAGCGCGACGCGGCCGGCGTTCGCGCGCACCTCGGCGGCGGCATAGATTCGACGGGGACGCATGTCCAGCGTCATGCCGAATACGTCGCCCGCCTGCCAATTCCGGCGCAAGTACGCGTAGCCGTCTTTGATCTCGCACAAGGCCGGTTCTCCGTTCACGGTGAACGAGGTGCGTTCCGACCAGGCGGGCACCCGGAAGGCAAGCGTAAAGTCTCCGGTGCCCGAGGCTTCGGCGATCGTCAGGCTCACCTCGCCCGCCCAGGGCAACCGGCTCGTCATGCGAACGGCGACTTGCCGTCCGGCAAGCGTCAGCTTCGCCTCGGCGCCGATATGCAGATGCGCATAAAGCGTGTCCTCGCCCGCCGCGAAGGCGTAATGGCCGAGGGAGGAGAGCAGGCGGGCGACATTGGGCGGGCAGCAGGCGCAGCCGTACCATTTTTGCCGAACGGCCTTTACATGGTGCTTGCCCGGATTGCCCGCGCTCGCAGCCGGCCACACCTCCATCGGATTGACGTAGAAAAAGTGCTTGCCGTCCGTCGCCATGCCGGCCGTGACGGTGTTGTAAAGCGCACGCTCCATCACGTCGCCGTATTCGCCCTTGATCTCGTTTTGCAGCATGCGCTGCGCGAACATCATGAGACCGATCGAGGCACAGGTCTCCGAATAGTTCGTGTCGTTCGGCAGGTCATAGTCGAACGTGAACGCCTCGCCGTGATGCGTAGAGCCGATGCTGCCATTGACGTACATTTGCTTGCCGACCGTATTGGCCCACAGCCGCCTGCAGGCGGCGAGCAAGCTCTCGTCGCCGCTTCGCACAGCCAAATCGGCCATCGCCGCATACATGTACATCGCGCGGACGGCATGACCCGTCGCGACCTCCTGCTCGCGGACCGGCTTGTCCGCCTGGTGATAAGACAGTGACGGCGGCGTCTTCTGCACGACGCCCGGCGCCCACAGAGAAGTGCGGCCGCGCGCCTCCCATTCCTGATGGAAAAAGCTTGGCTGCCTCCCGCGTTCGTCGATGAAGAAGCTTGCCAGGTCCAAATACCGCTGTTCGCCGGTCACTTCGTACAGCTTGACCAGCGCCAGTTCGATCTCCTGATGACCGTCATAGCCCCGAATCTGGCCGGGACGGTCCCCGAACGTCGTGTCGATGTGATCCGCGAACCGGCAGGCGACGTCGAGCAGCGTCCGTTTGCCCGTCGCGCCGGCGTAGGCAACCGCTGCTTCGATGAGGTGGCCGGCCGTATACAGCTCATGGCAGTCCGTCAGGTTCGTCCACCGCTTGTCCGGCTCGGCGACGGTGAAGTACGTGTTCAGGTAGCCGTCCTCCTGCTGGGCCGCCGCGACGAGCGCGATCGCCTCGTCCGCGATCCGCTCCAAATCGGCGTCGGGCGCCGCGGCCAGCGCGTAGCCGACGGCCTCGAGCCATTTGTAAAGGTCCGTATCCTGGAAAACGAAGCCGCCGAACGCCCCTTCCTCCATGCCGGCCGCGATGCGGAAGTTCCGGATTGCAAAGCTCGGCTCCGCATCCGCGACGCGGTCGTTAAGCGCTTCCCATTGATAGGGAAGGACGGTGTCGCGCACGAGCTTGACATAAGGCGACCAATAATCGTCCATTATACTGACCTTTTTAAGCTCGAGCGGGCGGGGAAAGGCAGTCTGGTTTTGAAGAGCCAATTTATTCACGCTCCATCTGGGAAATTGTCGTCCGGTCGCGCCGCGCAGCCTGTCGCGGTTCGCTGCTCTCTATTTTAAAATAGTCGGGGCTCCCTTGTCGGTAGGCGATGAAGTATAATAGGTGTCAAAAACTGACCTCAAATGATAGCGCGGGAGGACAGAGGGGAGGCGCGGCTTGCTGCCATTATACTTGCACGAGCCCTATCGGCTGCGGATGAGCGGACACTTCCTGTCGGACGAGACCTGGTCGCATATGGACCGCACGATCGCGGACTACGAGCTGATCGTCGGCGTATCGGGCGTCGTCTTTATGGAAACGGGCGGGCGCATGTACGAGGTGCGGGCGGGGAACATTTTGTTTTTGATGCCGGGAGAGCGCCATCGCGGCTACCGGCTTTCCACGCCGGGCGTCTCGTTTTACTGGTTCCACTTTCTTGTTCCCGAAGCAGCGGAAGAGGCGCCGGCGGGGCAGATGCCGCGCTACGCGAGCTGTCCGTCGCCGAGCCGGGTGCATATTTTGGCGCGCCAGCTGCTTCATGCCGCGAACGGCGGATATCGCATTCGGGGAGCCGGGGATTACTTTCTGACGTGCCTGCTGATCGAGCTCGCCGACCAGCTGCAGGATTCGGACGGCAGGCCGGCAATGGATGCCCAGCTCTACGAGCTGCTCGCGTGGACGCGCCTTCACGCGCTGGACGCCGATATTACGGTCGGCCGGATCGCCGATCACATCGGCTACAACAAAGACTACTTGTCCCGCATGTTCAAGCGGCGCTTCGGCTCGGGCCTGCTCGATTATATTCACGGCTTGAAGCTGGATGCCGCGAAGGAGCTGCTGGCGGGCGGGAAGCTGGGGGTCAAGGAGATCGCGGGACGCGTCGGTTTCGGCGACGACAAGCAGTTCGCCAAGTGGTTCAAGCGGCTCGCCGGCGTGACGCCTACCGCTTACCGGCAGGCGTTCGGGGGGACGCGCCTCAACAATCGCTGAACAGACGGTTGGCGTTCAGGGATTCGGTTTCTTGTCGGCCGCTTCGCCCGTTCGGGAGCCGATCAGGTAGCCGATGATCGTCGATTCGACGGGGAGCACGACGAGCGTCCACAGATCCTTCAAGCCGAGGTCCGGCGAGCGGTTCCGTTCCGGAACGAGCGTGTAGACAAGCGCGATGAGCAGCACGCCGAGCGCGATCGTGCCGACGATGTACAGCCGGACATTTTCCCCCGAGCCAAAAAAACGACCGAGAAAGCCAAGCTCGGCTTTGCGCTTCTCGCTCTCCGCATTCGCCGCGCTGATCTTGCTGGCCACCTTCGGATCTTGAATCTCGATTTTGTTCACGGGCCATCAACCCCCTCGCCGGCGAAAAACGTAAAGGACAGCACCCATGCGGTCGCCTCGTAATTGATCGTCACTTCGTAGCTCAGAGACAGTCTGCGATTGTTCAATACGCCGAGATGGATCATATCGTCGTTGCCCGTCGGCTTGCCCCTCGGGAAGTTGATGCAGGCGATGCGTACCTTATTGTGCTGCACGAGCCGGATGTCTGTCTCGAAGTCGTCTCGCTCGGGCTCCGTTTCGATGCAAAACAAAAACGTCAGCGGATCGTTCTCCTCGGACAGCGTGATCTCGATCGGATTCATCTTGTAGGCGAACACCCTGCCATGATAGACGACCTCGAAGCCGCCGGAAAAAATTCGCATGCGCATGTCCCCCGTCTCTTGAATAGGCTAGCAGATATTCTATTGTACGAGCGTGGGGACAACCGTATGTTCGCAAAAAAAAGCGGCCGCCCGAATCTATCGGGCGGCCGCAGTTGCAGGCAGGGACGCGATTATTATGAATCTTTGCGACCGATCGTGACGATCTCGTACGGCCGTACTTCCAGGCGGAGCACACCGTCCGCGTCCGGCTCGAGCTTGTCGAGCCTTTCCTCCAGCACATTGCTCCTGTACCATTCCAAGCCGGCTGCTGCATGCAGCGTCAGCGTGGAATGGGCGCCGCTCATATTGAACCAGCGACAGAAGAGATCGTCGCTCCCGATGCCGCGCTTGACCGCGGTAAGCGCTAGGCGCTCACCTGTCCAAGGGAGCAGGCCGTGCGCCGCAGACAACGAGCCCTGATGAGCACCGGTCTGAACGGCGAGCCATGGAACCTGAAAAGCGTAAGCTTCCTGCGCTGCCGCATAGCGGCCGTCGGCGCCGCCGTAGGGAATGATCGCGAGCTCCGCTTCTTGCGCGCCGAGGCACTGTGCCTCCGGCGTGGGAAACACGCCCCAGTCGCCAAGCTCGCCGACCGCCCGCAGAAGCGTCACGGCGATCGTGCCGCGTCCGTCGCGGAGCACCTCGTACTCGTTCAGTCCGACGTTGGCCACGGCCAGCCCGCGGGCGCCATGATCAACGGCGGCGAACGCCTGCTGGTGCTGTGCGTTGCTCGGATTGCGCCACTCCGCGGCAGGCTGGTTCGGACGCTGCGCAATCTCGAAGATCGAGTCCGCGTAGTGGACGCCGGATGCCGCATCGGTCGGGAATCGCATGCGCAGCCGGTGGTCGCTGGCCTGATTGTCGTAGCGGACCTTCAACTTCAACGCCTTGACCCCGCGCTCGACGGTGACGAGCGTCTTCAGGACGAGCGGTACCGTTCGCGAGCTTCTGCCGGCCTTGCGGTCCGGGAGGTACGTCATCGTGGCGCGCTCGCGCTCCAGCAGGTCGTCCGCTTCGGCGGGGATCTCCCAGCGATGGACGATCTCGACCGTCGTGCGCCAGTCGTTGCGCGAGACGAGCCGGACTTCGGCCTCGAGCGTATCCGTCGTGAGCGTCCGGCGATCGCCGTCCTGGACGTATACGTATTCGTTGCCGATGTCCCCCGTGTTTTCGAAAACGCCGAGATCGCGGTACGTTTCCCCGGTCTCTTTGTCCGTGAGCGTCAAGCTCCCGTTGGGCTCGACGACGACGGTCATATATTCGTTTTCCAGCAAGCGGTCGGCCGGAGCGGCTTTGGCCGCTTTTTCCGTCGCCGCCGCCGCGGCGACCGGTGACTGGACGGCGCGGTCAGCGTCATCGTTGCGGCGCCAAGCATACGCGAGCCAGCCGTTGGAGGGTATGCGGTTCGCGCCGAAGGTGACGCGGATTCGCCTGGCCATGTACGGCTGCCGGAACCTGTCGTCCGGCAGCTCGTAGCCGAACCGGACGCCCAGGTCCTCGATCTCGGCGTCCACGGGCCGGCCCTCATGGTCGACGACGGCGCCGCCGTCGACTTTGACGTGCTCCATGGCCGCATAGGCGGCGGCCGGTCCGATGTCCGCAGACGCGCGGCGCGCGACGTCGAGCTCGACGGATATGGTGCCGGACCGCGCGATGCCGGCGAAGTTGAATACGACGAACGGCACGTGCGCGTCTCCGTCGAACCGGGACGTATCGATATGCGACGCGATATAAGCGACGCTTCGCTCGACGATCGGCTCCGCCATATGCCGGCTTTTGGCGAAGCGGGTCATCATTTCCGCATGAACCTCGTCTACGCTGCAGCCGCAGATGCTGTCGTGCGGGTGGTTTTGCATGAGCGTCTTCCAGGCATGAACGAGCAGCGGCGTCGGATGAGGCATGCCGAGCGATGCGGCGAAGGCGGCCGCGGGCTCCGCGAGCCGTTCGAGCAGAAGCTGTCCTCTGGCGTTCGCCTGCTTGATATAAACCCGGCTGGAGGCGGTATTCGCCAGCGTAAACCAGCCGTCGGTGCGCTGGCTGCGCAGTTCGCCTTCGACGACGGTCAATTCGCGGTCGGAGGCGCGTTCGACGGCCGCCACGTAGGAGGCCAGATCGCTATGCGCGAACTCGTAGCCGGGATACAAGTCTCGGGCCGTACGGAGCGCGGCGGGCAGATCGGTCTGCACAGGCTGGTGGTCGCAGCCGTTCATGAACAGCAGCTGAGGCGTGGAGGCGAAGCGTTCGGCATCCTTCAGCTTGGCGTCCCAATACGCGCGAGCCGCGTCGGGATCGACGGGAATCTCCATGCCGTTGTTATACCAGTTGGCGAACAGTATGCCGAGCACCTCCGAGCCGTCCGGGGAGCGCCAGCGCATCTCCGAAAAGGGCGACTCGTAAGCCGCGGAATCGGAAACGGCGTTGTTGAAGC
This sequence comes from Cohnella sp. GbtcB17, assembly GCF_019091135.1. Taxonomy (GTDB): domain Bacteria; phylum Bacillota; class Bacilli; order Paenibacillales; family Paenibacillaceae; genus Cohnella. The sequence goes on from NZ_JAGXJW010000034.1 coordinate 84,126, forward strand.
CCGTCGGCTTGACGCCCCGTCCGAAGATCGCGTTGGCGATGCCGGCCTGGCGCATGAGCTGGGGGGCTTGCCCCATATTGCCGAAGGAGTCGGGAAAGTATCCGATCTTCGTCACGGGTCCGTAGCGTTCGGCATCGCGATGGCCGACGAGCAGGTTGCGCACGTTGGCCTCGGCGCTCGTGAGAAATTCGTCCTGCAGCACGTACCAGGGGCCGATCGCAATCCGTCCTTTGCGGATGAGGTCGGTCAGTCGCTCTCGCATTTCGGGACGTACCTCGAGATAGTCGTCCAGGATGATCGTTTGGCCGTCCAGATGGAAGCTCCGGTAGTCGGCATCGCGCTCCAGCGTATCGAGCAGCACGTCCATCAGCTCGATCAGTCTGACGTGATGGCGTTCGTAGGGCATGTACCATTCGCGGTCCCAATGCGTGTGAGAGACAATGTGCGCAACGGGTTTGTTCATGGCTGAGAACCTCCATTTAATACGAATATACAAGTAAGCGATTACTTGTTATAATCGAATCATATATTTGTGCGATACGGTTGTAAACCGGTAATGAAGACGCCGGGATAATAAAGTTGTATATATGTAATGTTTTGCGAGAGGAAGATGGCAATTGGAGAAGCAGGACAGCGCGGAAGATCGGGATCGCAGCGACCGGAAACGCCGGAGCGGCAAGCGTATGCCGCTGTATGCCCAGATCGAATCCTATGTGCGCGAACAGATTCGTTCGGGGAAATGGAAGCCGGGCAAACGGCTGCCTTCGGAAAACCAGCTTTGCAAGCAGTTCGACGTCAGCCGAATTACGATTCGCGGTGCCATGGACAAGCTGGTGGAGGAGGGCGTCGTTTTTCGCATCCAAGGAAGAGGCAGCTTCGTGGCGGAGGAAGCGGGGAAAGGCGAGCCTGCGAAGTACGATTCCGGCAGAGGCGCTTTGGGCGATCACGAGCTGCAGACGGTGGCGGTGATTTTGCCGAGGCTTCGGGGCCTGCTGACGAACAGCCTGCTCGCAGGCGTAGAGCGGGCGCTCGAGCCGTCTCGGTTCAGAATGCTGCTGCTGACGACGGACGACTCTCAGGAGCGGGAGGAGATCAAGCTGCGGGAGGCGCTTCGGGCCGGCGCGCGGGGCATGATCGTGTACCCTGCCGAGGGGCAAACCTACAGCGAAGAGATGCTGCGGCTCACGCTGGATCGATACCCGATCGTCGTCATCGACCGATACGTGCGGGGCGTGCCGACCCACTGCGTATGCTCGGACCATATCGCGGGGGCGTACGAGGCGACGGAGCATTTGCTCCGGCTCGGCCATCGGCGGATCGGCTTCGTGACGACGCCTTACGAGGGCACGACCAGCCTGGAGGAGCGGCTGGAGGGCTATCGCCAGGCGCTTAACGACTACGGCGTCGTGCTCGATCGCAGCCTTGTGCTGGAGCGCGCGGAGCCGGATGCGATCGCGTCTTTTCTCGCGTCTTCGCCGAACGTAACGGCCCTGTTTGCCGTCAACGAGCAGATCGGCCAGATGGCCATCCGCGCGGCGGAAGCGGCCGGCATGCGCGTGCCCGACGATCTGTCGGTCGTCTTTTTCGACGATTACGATCATGCCGACGCTTCCCGCATCCCTCCGACTTGCGTAGCGCAGCAAGGGGATACGATCGGATTTGAAGCGGGGAGTCGCCTGCTGTCGCTATTCGGGGATCCGAATCAGGAGCGGAGCATGGTCCGCATCCCGACGCGGCTTATCGTCCGTGCATCTACGGCGGCGCCGAGAGGCGCCGAACGCGTATAGCGGTGATGAGGTTGGCTGGCGAATGATTTTAAAAATCTTGCGGTTCTATTGGAAACGGCGTCTCTTTGCGCGGGCATTGGGTTATGATGAGACGTTGGAATATAGCAGCACGCGGAAAAGGGGAGCTTCGCATGAACGGACGATCCGTAAGAGAGCAGCTGGAGGCGTTGGCGGAACCGGGCTATCAAAAATTCGCTTCGTCGCTCATTCCAAACATCGACAACGTCATGGGCGTCCGTCTGCCGGCGCTGCGGCGAATCGCGATCGGGGCTGCGCGGGGCGACTGGCGAACGTGGCTTGATCGCGCGGGCGGCGAGGCATTCGAAGAGATCATGCTGCAGGCGATGGTGATCGGGTACGCCGACATGGCATTGGAGGAGCGGCTCCGGTACGTGGCGGACTTTGTCCCGAAGATTGACAACTGGTCGGTGTGCGACCGCTTTTGCCTCGGCTTGAAGTTTGCGCGCGACAATCAGGCTGCCGTGTGGGCGTTTATTCAGCCATATCTGAAGTCCGCGCGGGAGTACGACATCCGCTTCGGCGTCGTCATGCTGCTCGAGCATTTTATCGACGAGACGTACGCCCAGGAAATGCTGAAGCTGCTGGATGAAGTGTCGCATGAAGGCTATTACGTCAAAATGGCGGTCGCATGGGCGGTCTCGATGTGCTACGTGAAGTTTCCGGAGCAGACGGAGGCGTATCTGGCCGGATGCGCGCTCGACGATTTTACGTTTAATAAGTCGCTGCAAAAAATCGTGGAGTCGTACCGGGTGAGCACAGACGCCAAGCAGCGGATTCGCGGAATGAGGCGCGGCGCAAGGGGGAGACGGGAAGCGACGGACGTGAAGTAGGCGGAAGCGGCGAGATAAGTCGCTGGGAAATGGCGGCAGCGCGAATGGGGAAAGGGCGCATCGCCTTCTCTAGGAGAGGCGATGGCCGCCGCGTGAGCCGGAAAGGGCGCATCGCCTTCTCTAGGAGAGGCGATGGCGGCCATGCGAGCGGGAAAAGACGAATCGCCTTCTCTAGGAGAGGCGATGGCCGCCACGCGAGCCGGAAAGGGCACATCGCCTTCACTAGGAGAGGCGATGGCCGCCGCGCGAGGCGGAAAGGGCACGCCGCCTTCATCAAGAGAGGCAATGCGCCGCCTCGACAAACCAAACAGCCCCGCCTCCTTGTACCGGAGGCGGGGCTGCGTTTCAAAGAATCAGGCGTCGAGCTCGCCTTCGCGCAAATCGAGCGGCAGCGGCGCCGGACGCTCGCATGTGCTGTGCATGCGGTAGCGCGCGCCTTGCTCGGCCGCGTCGTGGAAGCCGTGCATCGCCTCCAGCACGTGGTAGGCCAGCTCGCCGTTCGCGCGGTGCGGGCGCCCGGTCAGGATCGCCTGCGCCATGTCGGCGGCGCCGAGGCCGCGGGCGTTGTTGGCGTAGCCGTGCGTCAGCGGCAGCTCGGACCAGTCGCCCGAGCCGGCGCGGCGGATGCGGATCGGACCGCCGAAGTTGTTCGGATCGGGCACCTGCAGCGTACCGCCGCTGCCGTAGATCTCGATGAAGGGCAGCTGCGCGCCGCCGGGGGCGTCGAAGCTCGTCAGGATGGTGCCGATCGGACCGGCGGCGAATTCCATGATGCCCGCGACGTGGGTCGGCACTTCGACCTCGATCTTTTGGCCGTTTTTCGGCTTGCTCGTGATCGTGCGCTCGGGATAGGAGATGCGGGCCGCGCCCGTCACGGCGGCGATCGGGCCGAGCAGAGTCTCGAGCGCCGTCAGGTAGTAGGCCCCCATATCGAACATCGGACCGCCGCCCGTATTGTAATAATACGCGGGATCCGGATGCCAGCTCTCATGTCCGCCGCATACCATGAACGCGGTCGCGCCGATCGGCG
>NZ_JAGXJW010000335.1 GCF_019091135.1 Cohnella sp. GbtcB17
ATGCAAATGGATTCAAAACTCCAGAGGAAAAATGGTCTGGTAAACCTCCTAAACTCTCTAACCTTAGAGTATGTGGTTGTACAGCATATGCACACCAAAGTGTTGAGAAATTAGAACCTAGAGCTATGAAATGTGTTTTTCTGGGATATCCAGAAGGAGTTAAAGGCTATAGGCTTTGGGTTTGGGAACAAAGGGGATTTAAAACCATTAATAGCAGGGATGTAATATTTATGGAAGATATTTTTCCATGTTTG
>NZ_JAGXJW010000336.1 GCF_019091135.1 Cohnella sp. GbtcB17
GGTTTGATTACATATCTTGTAGTGTAAATGTAGTTATTATTTAAAAATCACATAGCTGTCATTTTCCCGCTTTTACTGGGTCAAAAAGATCGTGTGTTTTAACACGTCTTTAATTGTTACGACCGAGAATGTCTCGACAGGAGCTTGATTCCAGTGACCATAATAGCAAGCTGAAGCCTTTTTTCTTATCTTTCCGGGGTCGACAATGTATGCCTTGTTGCTTCTTTGTTAAAAAACTTATCGCTTCATTTGGG
>NZ_JAGXJW010000337.1 GCF_019091135.1 Cohnella sp. GbtcB17
GGTTAACGCCACCGCAACGGATGTCCGTCTCCATGCCGAAGCTGCTTGGCGCCCCGTGCGCCTCCTGCTTTACCGTGCCGATCGGAACGACCTGCATCCGTCCCGTCTACGCCATGCCTTCCGCCCGGTCGATCGCGGTCGATGGAGACGCAGGGGGGCTGCTGCTTCGCGCAGGAGAACCTGCGCTCAGGCCATTCCTCCCGGATGGGTCCGGCCAACCGATCGGCTATCGGATCAGCAGCACGACGGCAAGC
>NZ_JAGXJW010000338.1 GCF_019091135.1 Cohnella sp. GbtcB17
CGGGGGCAGGATTTGAACCTGCGGCCTTCGGGTTATGAGCCCGACGAGCTACCGGGCTGCTCCACCCCGCGTCGTTAGCAAGTGTTACTATTTAGGCGACGTTTCATATCATAACCGATATCGCCTGGTTCATGCAAGCCTTTTATCAAAATATTTTTGATTCAGGCTTGGTAAAGATGGTGACCCGTGGGGGAATCGAACCCCCGTTACCTCCGTGAAAGGGAGGTGTCTTAACCGCTTGACCAACGGGCCA
>NZ_JAGXJW010000339.1 GCF_019091135.1 Cohnella sp. GbtcB17
TGCCCATCAAACCGTACAGCACGAAGCCCGCGAGCAGCCCGCCTATGTGCGCCAAATAGCCGGTGCCCGGGATGATAAAGGACATGACAAGCCCGATGACGAGAATGCCGATAATCGTAGATCTGGAGCCTTGTTCAAGCGCGTAACGTTGGAATATGGCGATAAAGAAGTAAGCGCCGTACATAGCGTTAATCGATGTCGATGCCCCTACGGCGATCCACTCCGGTCCCGAGAAGGCGGCGGCGAACACATT
>NZ_JAGXJW010000340.1 GCF_019091135.1 Cohnella sp. GbtcB17
TCAGCAATACATCACTCCGACAGTGACGTCAGTTCGGACAGCTTTCAAACATGCTCAATCAACCAACGTAACCACCCAATTGATTGTTGTGACGCCGCATGATTTTAGACGAGTGTCCCCCATCCTTCAGACAATGAAGTCGGTTCAGATGGCTTTCAAACATCCTCAATCACCCAACGTCAACGCCTCCCGAAATCCCATCGGAGGGTGGCAATGGATGATTTTAAATGAATGTCCGCTTCAACTAGCTTTC
>NZ_JAGXJW010000341.1 GCF_019091135.1 Cohnella sp. GbtcB17
TAACCATATTTTGACATACATAGTATAATACATACATGGAGTCATTAAATAACACCAACTAGTCTATTACCAAGGGCAGGAGGGTTAGACCAGTGGCCAAGAAGCTCTTGGGATCTGCCTTTATCTGGGGTTCAATTCAATTCCTAGGAAGTGGGAACTAGCTAATATAACAACTTCCTGACTCCAAAAGATTAAGTCCTATTTCAGTTGGCTAAGTACACTGAGCAAAACAAACTGCAATTCAATATGCTAT
>NZ_JAGXJW010000342.1 GCF_019091135.1 Cohnella sp. GbtcB17
TTGAGTTCGAGTCCGAGTCCAAGAATCCCGGTCCAGGTCAGGGTCAGCACTAGGGTCTGGGTTTGGGGGTAGGTCTGGATTCGACATCGAAGGTTCAAGACCGGGGTCTAGGGTCCTGGTTCGGTTCCCAGTCGTGTTTTGAGGTTTGAGTTCGGCTCTCTGTATGGGTCGGGCTTGAGTCCTAGTCTCGATCCAGGGTTTGAGTTTGTGGCCGAGGCGGGGGTCTAAGTTTGGGGTTTGGAGCTTGGTTGGG
>NZ_JAGXJW010000343.1 GCF_019091135.1 Cohnella sp. GbtcB17
ATTTTATTTAAAAGATCTTATATTTTATATTATTTACATTAATAGCCTAAAATAATTAATTTATGATATAATTATATCATAACTACTAGTAAGAATTAAAATTTTAAAATAACTTAGTAAAATAAAATATTTATTAAATTAATTAAATATTATATATAATTTTTTTTGTTAAAAAAGAAAACTTAAATAAAATCACACTATGTTTATTTAATTATTATTTTACTTAATATTTATTTTTATTTATGTTGTTATT
>NZ_JAGXJW010000344.1 GCF_019091135.1 Cohnella sp. GbtcB17
TTGGATCTTTGCCGCCAAAAAACCTCCCTTTGGTAAAGAACAGCAAAAACCTCCTTTTTAGCCTCATAAAATAATCTCTTCCCGTCCTCATCACGTCGCTTCTTATATTGCTTTAACAACCGATTGCACTGTTTAATGCGAGGAGAAAAGTTGCCAAACACATCCTTTCCCCAATGCTGAAGAGCAGTACCACATTCTTTTATCTTCCGAACAATATCTTGTCCTGCTAACGAAGACCAATTACGCCTAACCA
>NZ_JAGXJW010000035.1 GCF_019091135.1 Cohnella sp. GbtcB17
AGAGATCCGCTCGACTTGCATGTATTAGGCACGCCGCCAGCGTTCGTCCTGAGCCAGGATCAAACTCTCCATAAAGGGTAGTTCGACTTGCTCATGATAAAGCTGGTATAACTTTTCGCTTCGGCCTCGAAAGGCTTCAGCGTCCGTTTGTTTTAACGCTCGATGTTCAGTTTTCAAGGAGCAATCTTGTCTTCGCTCTCGGCCCTCTTGCTCGGCGACCTCTCAGCGGCGACTTGAATAATATATCACAGCAGCCCAGTTCAATGCAAGCACTTTTTTTAACCGCTCGGCATTTTCTTTTCCGCTGCCGTTCGCCGTATCCTTCTGTCGAAGGCGGCGAGAACTAATTTATCACAGATGTACATGCCCCGTCAACACTTCATGTCGAATATTTCCGAGCTTTGTTTTAACGCCACGGAATGGTCTGAATGCCTTCGTTAAGCGTCGCCATATGCAGCTGCCCTTCCCGCAGGTCAACGTCCGTAACCGGACATCCTAACGATATGGATACGAGCGAAAATTGGCCCCGCAGCTTCGCCGCCCGATAAAGCCCCCGATCGGTGCAGAAGTACAGACTTTGACCGATTCGAACCGCATTAAACGCAAAAATGCCGGGCATGCGGAATCGTTCGAAGCCGCCTTTCAGATCCCCAAGGGCCAGCTCGCCACTCTCGGCGATTCCGAGAAGCGCCCCATCCATCGCAGCCAACCGGACGATCGTCGTCTTTAGCGGAAACTGCTCCCAAGCGCAAGTTAAACGGTCGTACATGGCAATTCCCCAGGGCAAGGCCAAAAATATAAAGTGAGGCGTAGCGAACAAATCATATACCGGATTTTCCGGCGAAGCGATACTTTTCCACCCTTTTTCCGTTCGGCACCAAAGTCCGCGCTCCGTCGCCGCAAAACCGATGCCGCCGATCTCTTTGTACGCATAGCTGACGAAGGGAAGACGCAGATCGTACCAACGGTCGTTGTCCAGTTTGTACAGTCCATAGTTCGTACAAGCGATGATCGCGCCGGACGAAGCCTGCTCAAGACGATTGATATGCACCTTCTGCGGAATGCCTTCCATGAACGCTTCCCAGCCTCCCTCTTCAGCCGATCTCCAAAGACCGCGCCCTGCGGGAGAAATGAGAAGCCTGCGATCGTCAAGCGTTCGAACCGCGGACTGGTGAAACAGCAGATCCTCCGTGCGGGATGAATTCCGAAACATTAATACGCCCCCTTAATTCCGATAATGAGAATCGTTATCAACTGATCTGATTATAGCCTCCCTATTCGCCTCCTGCAAGCTGAACACGACCATTCGCCGGGCGTCAACCGCCTATCAACATAAAAAGAGCCCTCACAGGAGGGCTCCGCGCAAACTATAATGATTAATCGAAACCCGACGCCGTATAGCGGAGATCGAGTAAATGAAGGCCATGTTCCTTGACGCCTCTCGTGATTTCCGACACGTAACCTCGGTGCGCGAGCTTGCGGAGCAATGGCGTGAGTTCAAGGTTGAGGTCCGACAGCGCCGGATGATCCTGCAATTCAGACAAGCTCCAAGGCTCGGGACGACTCTGCAAAATACGCAAAAGCAGCGACGAGGACGTCTTCATCTTCGTCAGAACGGCAAACTCGACGGCCAAAATCACGAGATTGACCCGCTGCTCCATCGTTTCCCCGCTCGAGGTTAATTCGTCGTAAAGCTTAAAGATCCCGGGGTTTACGCGCCTTACTTGCTCCCACAGGCTCGGTTCAGGGTGAAGCGTCTCTTCTATAATAACGATATGGGCCCAATGATTCAGCGCCGCCAATATATTCGTATACGCGTCCATCGCGTGTTGATCCTTCAAATTCTGTTTGGCCTGCAGATAAGCGCCCAAAAACCGCGAATACTCGCTGATGAGACGTCTCTCGCGCAGCCGTTCGGGCCACCGGTCGAGCCTGTCGCGCGTACTCGCGAGATAGCCGTCTCTGTCCAGCAGCACCTCGCCGTTGGTCAGCCATTGAAAAAACGGCTGCCAATGCTCCCCGCTGGCGATCCAGGCGTCCAGCCGCTCCGGCGTAGACCTGCGTACCAGGATCGTCATGTCGCTCCACTTCCAGTGCTCCTCCGGCGCCTTGCCTTCGATATAGCCGTTTTCGTACAGCGCAACGATCATTCGATCCATTCCGCCGATTATGGAGGGGGAGGCTTCGAGATTTTTCACGAGCAACAGCCCGCAGAGCCGCTCATCGGAGCCGAACATTGCCGTATAAAATAGATTGGTGTCTTCAAGACGCTTCATGAAATTTCACCACCCAGTCAGGCTTTGAAGTGGCTTGCCTGCTATTTGTAGGCTATAATGAGATATCTCTATTCGAGGATAGCTCGACAGTTTATTTTAATTCTACGCCGGGAGCAAGTTTCCTGCCGACAGGCGAATTAAGATCATGGGGGCAATCAGGCAATGAAAATGAAGGCCAGCAAAATATCGACGATGCGCACTTGGGGCCTGCTGCTGGTGCTCGGCGGAATGGGACTTATGGTGCTCGGGACAAGCGGCATCATCCTGTTCGGACAAGTCGGGAAGATTATTGCCGCGATCTTTATGGTGATCGGCATTCTCACCTGCGGCGCGAGCATGTTCATCTACTTCTGGGTCGGCATGTTATCGACCAGCGCGCCCGTCATCGAATGTCCGGAATGCGGCAAGCGCACCAAGATGCTCGGCAAAACCGACCGGTGCATGTACTGCCACACGATCCTGACTTGGGATCCCTCCCAGGCGACGAACGCTTCGATCGCCAAGGAACACGAATCCTCCCCGTCGACGACGGTATAAGAAAGGCGCTTCGCCGCTTTCGCGGCAAGCGCCTTTTCTATTGCGTGGAGATTCGAATACTTACGGATAACTCTGCAGCGCCTTATCCAGCACGCTCCAGATGCCATCCGACGCAAACGCGCGGTTCCAGGAAGCAACGCCGGCCAGCTTGTACTTTTTGACGAGCTGAACCCTCGCTTGAACCGACAGCTCATCTTCGAGCCAAATGCGCTGGAGTACGCCGTTTTCCTTGAACTCGACGTAATGCTGCCCAGTCTCTTCGGAGAGCGCGGGCGTAAGCTTGTTGTCTGAGATCAGCTTGCCGGCGGCATCCATCCCGATCGCTTTGGACGATACTTCGACTTTTCCTTGATCGTCCGTCTTTTCCGTCCATACTCTCGTGTAAAACGGCACGCCCAGGATCAATTGGTCCGGCGCGACGCCGTCTTCTTTCAATATTTTCGTAATGGCGTTTTCCGTCCATGGCAGAGAAGCGACCGAGCCGGACACCGGACTTGCCGCCCAGTGCTCGTCGTAAGCCATCAGAATGAGATAGTCGACGGCATCGGCGAGCCGGCCCCGATCGAGATACGCCGACCACATCTCGCTATTGGACTTGGGCGTCACGTCGATCGATACCGACAGTCCCTGCTCATGCATCAGCGGCGTCAGCTCACGAACGAATTGAATCAGGTTGTCTTTATCTTTGGTATACACGTTTTCGAAATCAAGGTTGATGCCCTGTACCCTGAACGTTCGCGCGTAGGCGATCAATTGTTGGATCATCAAGCTGCGGGATGCGTACGAAGAGAGCGCTTCGTGCGTCATATCCGGTTCGAACGAGTTGCCGAACATCGCCCACACCTGCATGCCTTTGTTCCGAGCCCATGCGGAATAAGCGGCATCGGCTTTGCTGCGGATATTGCCCTTGCCGTCCGTGAGCGAAAACCAGCTCGGGCTGACGACGTTAACGCCGTTCCAGTCGCCGATCTTGGCAGGATCGGGCATCACGTTATAAATGGCGTCCCAAGTCAGATTGATCCGTTTGCCCGTCACCTTCCAGGGCACGTAGGGCTCTTCTTGCTCGGTAACGGCTCCCGAAGCGGTCTCCTCGACGCCGACCAGCACGATGTCGCGCTTGCCGGCGTAACCGACAAAACCATCGGAAGCTTGAATCCGGTACCAGCCATCCTCTTCTCCCCATACGACGACGGACGTGCCGGCCGGCAGATCCTGCACGATCGGATTCGACTTTCCCGCGCCGCTGCGAAGCTTAACGCCTTTGCCGCTTGCCCGCACTTCGCCCTTCTGTATCGCGAGTCCCGGCTTCGCCAAAGTGACGATGCCGGTGTCCGCATCCGTCGCGGCGGTCATACCGAACAACTGCTGGAGCGGCGCGAACGGGAGATATAGCGTTCCGTCCTCCGTCTTTTTGGCGCCGAAACTCATATTAAAAGGCTTAGCGTTGAGCGTCGCGCTCAGCTTGCCTGTCTTAAAATGAAGCACGCTCGTATCCGACGTTAAAATAACGGAATCGGTCTCCGTCTCATAACGCACGCCGTCCCCGATCAATTCTTTGGCGAGCGGAAACGGGATCCACAATCCTTCGCCTTCGCCCAGCGCGTAATCGCCGGTCCAATCCCCCTCGCTCATGATCGGATGGGCTTTGGCCATATAATCCGGCTTCTCATAAGCCCGGTTCGGCTGGGAGGACCACCAAGCGAATGCGGCCGCCGCGGCGGAAAGGCAAAACAATAGCAACAGGCCCAGAATCGGCGTCATTTTTCTGCGTCGTCTGCCGCGTCCGCCCATTATCGTCGTCTGCAATCTCTCACTCTCCTATATCTATTCTATTAAAGGACGAACGAAACGTCCGAGAGGTTTCGACCAATATTTGCCCCCCCCGATATAACAAACGCGCCGGATGCCCGGCGCGGTCTATGCCAAATATAGTTCAAGTTGACGAAAAAATCAGGATACCGGCCCGCGGCATGACGGACATAGACCGTAAATCTCCATTCGATGTCCTTGTACGAGAAACCCCGTACGCGCTGCCGCCGCGCGTTCGACCTCTACGACCGGATCGTGCTCAAAATCGACCATCGCGCCGCATCCGGTACAAATGGCATGGTAATGATCGGATAAGTCGGCGTCGAACCGACTGGAGTCGTCGCCATAGGTCAACTCCCGGATCAGGCCGGCGTCGACGAACAGCTTCAAGTTGTTATAGACGGTCGCTACGCTCAAGCTGGGGTACGCCGGAGACAACGCTTTGAAAATATCGTCGGCCGTCGGATGCGAGGTGGACTCCATCAAGTACTTCAGTATCGCGTAGCGCTGCGGCGTCATCCGGACGCCTCCGGATTTGAGCTGGTCCACGGCATGATAGATCCGGGTTTCCATGCTCCTCACAGCCTTTCCTTCGGGTTAAATTATATTTTAAGCGGTTTAAAAAGGCGCTGTCAATGGCAAAGGCCGCCACGAGCGTGACGGCCTTTTTCTTATTTAGGATTTGCGACCCTGCTGGCTGCGATTTTCCCACAACCAGAGCGCGGCGCCGGCGCCGATCAGTACGATCGCGCCGAACATCGCCCCCGCGGAATGAAAGAGCCAGCGAATGTTGGACGACCCGAGCAAAATGACCGCGCCTGCCGCCAGCAGCACGATGCTGAGCGCAGGGAAAGCGCGCGAATCGCCTTCGGAGCGGGCGGCGGGACGGCCATCCCAGCCGAGCGGCGGCTGACGGTAGTAGTAACCGCCCGAAGCGATCCGCTCGTTCACGGCTTCGGCGCTCTGCAGCGTATCGAACAAATTGTACAAGTAGATGATCGGCAGAAGAAGGCTGACGAGCACGACGGTCAGCACGTTCCCCTCCATCTCTTGAACGACGAAAACGACGCCGCAAATGTTGAGCGCGAGAAGCAGCATCGTCATGACGCCTTTGCCCATAAGCCCCAAGTACATGTAACCCGTCCCCGGGAAAATAAAAGCGAACAAGCCCGCCAAAAACTTGCTTTTCTTTTTGCTCGTCATCGACGCCGCGCTTGGCTCGTAGCCGGGCGGATACGGCAGAGTGCCCGGATCGGTCCAGACGGTCTCTCCGGAGGCACCCTGCGAGGCATTGGACGGCTGTCCCTGCGGCTGCTGCCATTCATTGTTTTCGTTATTCATTACTTCATCCCCCGACATCAATTTTGGCGCTACTCCGCGGACACGGTCCGAATGCCCTCAAGCCTGCGCAGCTGCTCCGCGAGCGATACCGCCTGCAGCGGATCGCCGAGCCGGATCGTAAGCCGGATTCGGATACCGCCTTCTCCCCTGGTCTCGATCGCGCTCTCGTCGAATTGCACTTTAATCAGCTTGGCTTCCTTCGCTTCGAGCAGCAGCCGGATCGGCTCAGTGAGCTCCCGATCGGCCTGCGCCGCCACCGTGAAGACGAACTCGCGCGGGTGGGCGACGTACCGCTTCTCCACGACGTTCAGCCCCCACAACACGGCGAGCGCCAAAAACATCGTAAACGACGCGCCTACGTAGAAACCGGCTCCCACCGCAAGGCCGATCGCCATAACGACCCACAAAGACGCCGCGGTCGTCAAACCTTTGATCGACTTGCCCGTGAATAAAATCGTCCCCGCGCCCAAAAATCCGATGCCCGTAATCGCCTGTGCAGCCAACCGTGCCGGATCCCGGTTCACGCCGTACTGCCCGATGAATTCGGAAAAGCCGTAAATCGACAGCAGCATGATCAAGCAAGAGCCCAAGCTGACGAGCGTATGCGTGCGCAAGCCCGCGGCATGGTTTTTGCGTTCGCGCTCGTAGCCGATCAAGGCGCCGAGCAGCACGGACAGCAAGAGGCGAAGCATCAGATGCCAATCGTCGATTACCCATGGATTGTCCAATTCAGTATCACGCCTTATAAGTCACATTTTAATTGCAGATCGTCTGCAGCGGCAACGGCTTCCCGTCGGGGAGGGATGCCCGACTTAAGTCTTGGGCGGCCGCTTCAGGGTGATCATCGTAATATCTTCGCGCGGATGGAAAGTGTCGACCGCGACGAAGCCGCAGCGCTCGTACAGCGCGATCGCGGGCAGATTGCGGGCTTCGGCCGTAACCTCCCACCCGGACACCTCACTCCATGCTTGCATCATATGCGCAATGAGCGCGCCGGCGATTCCCTGGCGAAAATGGTCGGGATGCACCATCATTCTGCTGATGACGCCCGAACCGTCTTTGGCCCGCTCGGCCGCAATCGCGCCTATCAGCTCGCCGTCGTCGTCCCTGCAGCCCCAAAACGTCTCTTCCGACGCCTGGAGCGTAGCGATGGTGTCGTGAAGCGGCGGCAGATCGGGAATGCCGATCAGCTCTGCTTCGATCCGGTAAGCGGCGTGCTGAAGACGCCATAGATCGCCGACGTCCTCCTGGCTGGTCAGGTCCAGCCGCTCTATCGTTGGCATCGGTCCAGCTCTCCTCCTGCAGGCTTTAAAAAGAGGCGGCCTCCCTGCAGTCGGGTATGCCGCCTCCTCTAGCCATTCTTATGAATTCTTCAGACGATCCATGAGCAGTTTGTTGACAAGCCCCGGATTGGCCTTGCCCTTCGTTTCCTTCATGCTCTGGCCGACGAGGAAGCCGTTCGCCTTGTCCTTGCCGCTGCGGAAATCTTCGACCGACTGCGGATTAGCCGCTACGATCCGATCGACGATCTCGAGGATGGCGCCTTCGTCGCTGATCTGCACGAGTCCCTGCTCTTCGACGATTTGCTGCGGCAGTTTGCCGGATTCCAGCATCGCCTTGAATACGGTCTTGGCGATTTTGGAGCTGATCGTGCCCTTGGCGATGAGCTGGATCATTTCTCCGAGCCCTTGGCCCGTGATCGGAACCTGCTGGATCTCCAGATTGTTCGCGTTCAAGTAACCGAGGAGATCGCCCATGATCCAGTTCGCCGATGCTTTGGCGTCGTCGGTATACTTCAACGACTCCTCGAAAAAGTCGGCCAGCTTCATCGACGACGTGATAACGCCGGCATCGTAGGACGGCAAGCCGTACTCCTTGGTATAGCGGGCCTGGCGCGCGTCCGGAAGCTCTGGAATTGAAGCACGAACGCGATCCTTCCACTCGGCGTCGATCTGCACGCGTACAAGGTCCGGATCGGGGAAGTAGCGGTAGTCGTGCGCTTCTTCCTTGCTGCGCATGCTGAACGTCTTGCCCTGCGATTCGTCCCAGCGGCGCGTCTCCTGTACGACCTTGCCGCCGCCGTCCAGCACGTCGGACTGGCGCATGACCTCATATTCCAGACCGCGCTGCACGCCGCGGAATGAGTTCATGTTTTTCAGCTCGGTACGTGTGCCGAATTGCTCCTGTCCCCAAGGGCGGATGCTCACGTTGGCGTCGCAGCGCAGGCTGCCTTCTTCCATCTTGACGTCGGAAACATCGCAGTATTGCATGATCGCCTTCAGCTTTTCGAGATAAGCCTTAGCCTCCTCCGGGGAGCGAATGTCAGGCTCGGAGACGATCTCGACGAGGGGCGTGCCGACGCGGTTGAGGTCGACGAGAGAGCCGAGGCCGCCGTCCATATGCGTCAGCTTGCCCGCATCCTCCTCCAGGTGAAGCCGGGTGATGCCGATCCGCTTCGTCTGTCCGTTCACCTCGATGTCGATCCAGCCGTTCGAGCCGATCGGCTCGTCGTATTGGGAGATCTGATAAGCCTTGGGCGAATCGGGATAAAAGTAATTTTTGCGGTCGAACTTGCACCAGTCGGCGATCTCGCAGTTGATGGCCATGGCGGCCTTCATGGCGTATTCGACGGCCTGGCGGTTCAATACGGGCAGCACGCCCGGATGGCCAAGACATACGGGGCACGTATGGCTGTTGGGCGACGCCCCGAACGAGGTCTCGCAGCCGCAGAAGATCTTCGTCTTCGTGTGCAGCTCCACGTGCACTTCGAGGCCGACGACCGTCTCGTATGGGGATACGGTGGACATGAGTATTTGTTCCTCCTATTAAAGCGCCGGGCGCAGCTTGTGGAATTCGGTCATGCCTTCGAAGGCATGAGCGGCGCGCAGCACGGTCGATTCGTCGAACGGCTTGCCGATGATCTGGAGACCGACGGGAAGTCCGTCCGCCAGGCCGCAAGGTACGCTGATCGCGGGCACGCCGGCAAGGCTCACCGGAATCGTGCAAATATCGTTCAGGTACATCGTGAGCGGGTCGCCAACCTGCTCGCCGATGCGGAACGCCGTCGTAGGCGCCGTCGGTCCTACGATGAGGTCGAAGCGCTCGAACGCCTGGTCGAAATCGCGCTTGATCAGCGTGCGGACCTGCTGCGCCTTTTTATAGTAAGCATCGTAATAACCGGAGCTGAGCGCGTACGTGCCCAGCATAATCCGGCGCTTCACCTCGGGGCCGAAGCCTTCACTGCGGGACTTCTTGTACAAGTCCAACAGGTTGGCCGGATCCTCTGCTCTGACGCCATAGCGGACGCCATCGAACCGCGCGAGGTTCGAGGATGCTTCGGACGAAGCGAGCAAATAATAAGTCGCGATAGCGTAATCGGTATGCGGCAGCGACACTTCTTCCCATTCGGCGCCGAGCGCTTCGAACGTCTTGAGCGCCTCCAACACGCGCGCCTTGACCTGCGGATCGATGCCCTCGCCGAGGTATTCCTTGGCGACGCCGATGCGGAGGCCCTTGATGTCGCCGGTCAGCGCAGCCGTGTAGTCGGGAATGTCGACGTTCGCCGACGTCGTGTCACGCTTGTCGTGACCTGCGATCGCCTGCAGGACGTATGCAGAATCCTCGACGTTCTTGGTGAGCGGACCGATCTGGTCGAGCGACGACGCGAAGGCGACCAGGCCGTAGCGGGAGAGGAGCCCGGAAGGGGGCATGGGGCCGCCGATGCCGCAATGGGGGGCGGGTTGGCGGACCGAGCCGCCGGTACCGGAACCGAGGGAGAAGTAAACTTGGCCGGCCGCCACGGAAGCCGCGGAACCGCCGCTCGAGCCGCCGGGCACGCGATCGGTATCCCAAGGATTGCGCGTCAGCTGGTACGAGGAGTTCTCGTTGGAGCCGCCCATGGCGAATTCGTCCATGTTCAGCTTGCCAATCGTGACGGATTGTGCGGCCTTCAGCTTTTCCACGACCGTCGCATCGTAGATCGGGTCGTAGTTGGACAAAAATTGGCTCGCGCAAGTCGTGCGAAGCCCTTCGGTGACGATGTTGTCCTTGATGCCGGCCGGCAGACCGTACAACAGCCCCCGCTCGGCCGCGCTCGAGGCGTCCATGGCCTTGGCCTGGGCGGGCGCGCCTTCTTCGTTCAACGTTAGAAACGCGCCGATCTTCGTATCCGTCTCGGCAATTCGGGCAAGCGAAGCTTGGGCGAGCTCCTGAACGGACAAATCTCTATGATGAAGCCTGTCGTGCACTTCGGACAATCTCAGGTTAAACAGCGACAATGCAGCTTCCTCCTCGGAGTTGTTCTATTCCAGTACGGGCGGAACCTTGAATTGATCGTCTTCGGCCTCCGGCGCGTTGCGAAGCACCTTTTCGATCGGCAAGGAAGCCTTGCGCGCGTCTTCGCGCATCACGTTCGACATCGGCAGCACATGGCTCGTCGGCTCGACGCCGGCCGTGTCGAGCTCGTTCAGCTTTTCGGCATATTTAAGGATGGCGTTCAATTGTCCTGTAAATTGCTCTTTTTCATCGTCGGTAAGCGTCAAGCGCGCCAGGTTGGCGACGTGCTCGACGTCCTTTGCGGTGATGCTCATGGGCCTGTTCTCTCCTTTGCTGCGATACCTTTTCAATTCTCATTATTATATCGGACATGCCGAGGGAACTCAATGCAAGCTGGCATTCGGAATTGTTTCATAAAGGCGAAAAATGGGGAAATACTTAAATCGAATTATAAGGGGTTGTCGGGAGTATACGCCATTATAAAAAACTAGGGAGGTTGTCTTTGATGTTGACTCGTCAAGCCTTCGAAAGGCAGGCGCCGCTGCGCGACAGCGGCTACGTCGAATTCAGAGCCAGGGATGCAGGCGCTTCGCGGACGTTGACGGAATTGCTCGGTCCTCCGGGCGAATCGGGCAATTGGAGCATCCGATACGACCATTACCAGCAGCTCCTTCAGATGCTGAATGTCGCGGACCGCCGGCTGACCGAAGCGCAGAAGCAGTCGGTGGAATGCAGATTTTTCTTCGAAGAACCTGTTGCCGGAACGGAGCGGGACGAGAGCGACGGCTGGGTGCAAGCATCGCGTCTGCTGACCGGGTTCGGCCCTCATCGCGTCGTCGATTATATTGCGAACCGCCGTTTTTCGAGCTATATGCAGCCGATCGTGCAATTAAGCGGCACGCCCATCGGTTACGAAATGCTGTTGCGGCCGCTGCCCGAGCAGCCGCCGTTTAGACCGTCGCAGCTGTTTGAAGCGGCCCGGGCGGCCGGCCTTCACTCTTTCCTGGATCGCGAGGCGAGAAACAGCGCCATTCGGGTCGCCTCGCGCCAGCTGCCGGCCGGGGTAAAAAAATTCATCAATTTCCTGCCGTCTTCGATTTATCGCCCCGACCAATGCCTGCAGCAAACCTTTGAACGCATCATCATGAGCGGCATGGATCCAGCCGACTTTGTGTTCGAAGTCGTGGAGACGGAACGCATGGACGACGTGAAGCATCTGAATAGAGTGTTTGCTGCCTATCGTAATATGGGCATTCGTCTTGCCATGGACGACCTAGGCGACGAATTCGCTACGGTCGAAGCGATGGAGCAGCTGCAGCCGGACTATATCAAGCTCGACCGCAAGTGGGTCGCAGGCTGCGACGCGGACGCGGACAAGCAGCGCCGGATCGAGGACGTGCTCGAGCGGGCGTCCCGCTTCCACGGCGTCGTACTGGCCGAAGGCGTCGAGCGCGAGGAAGAATGGCAATATTTGCGGGAAGCGGGCGTGCCGCTCATGCAGGGCTATCTGTTCGGTCCGCCTTCGCCCGTTCCGATGCCGGTCAGGTTCGAGCGTACCGCATCGACCGTTTCTGTCTGAATCGATCATCAAAGGAGCGATGTGAAATGAATAAGATTTATACGGCGCAAGTGACCTCGAGAGGCGGCCGCGAAGGCTTCGTCAAATCGTCCGACGGCAAGCTGAACTTGAAGCTGTCCCAGCCGTCGGCTTCGGCCGACAGCGCGACGAACCCCGAGCAGCTGTTCGCGGCGGGTTACGCAGCCTGCTTTCACAGCGCGCTGAAGTTGATCGCCAAAAACAAGGGCATCGAAACGGAGGGCTCGGAGGTAGCGGCCGAGGTGTCCCTGTTCAAAGGAGATGGCGCGGATTTCAGATTGGCCGTTACCCTTAACGTCTCAGTGCCTGGCCTCGATGCCGAGCAAACGCAGCAACTGGCCGATGAGGCGCATCAAGTATGTCCTTATTCCAGGGCGACTCGCGGCGATATCGACGTCGAGGTCAAGACAGGCGCGCCGCAGCGTTAATTGCCTGACCGTAAAAAAGCTTCCGAATCCGCGTTGAAGCGGATTGGAAGCTTTTTTTGGTTTGCAGCGGAATGTTAAATCCACGCCTTCAAATTGACGAGCCTGATAAACTCCTCGCGGCTCTGAACCTCGCGCGGCGTCTCCTCTTCGGCTTCATCCGTCTCGCCGTTCATAATGCGCTTGAACAGCTCGGCATTATGCGTCGCCAATGCATAATCGATAAGCGCCTCGCGGCCGATCCGCTCCGCCTCGAGCTCGAGCAGCACTTCCTCCAGCTCGACGTCGGACGCAGGCACATAATATTGACGGTTCGCATTCGGAACCCGGATGATATAGTCGAAGGCGCTGTCGTTGTTGCGGTCATAGGCGATGATATAGCCGTATTCGCCGACGGGCATGTTCTGCTCGAAACGGTCGTTTACGATGATGATCTTCTCCCCCAGCTTCAGCATGCCGTTTCTCCCTCCCCTGATCAAGCGGACATTAATCGTAGCTGCTTATCCTACTATCCTACTAGATAACGCGACGATTGTCCAAGAGCAATAGACTTGTCAGGAGTGGAGAGGCAGACGGTACAGCCGCTCCGGAGACGACGTCAGCGTACGAAAGCCATCCGCGGTAATCGCGTACGTGTTTTCGATACCGACGACTCCTCTGTCCGGAAAAGTAAACTTAGGCTCGATCGCAAGCACGACGCCGGGCTCGAGCGGATCGGCAAAGCCGCGTGCGAGAACGGGCCATTCGTCGATCTCGAGACCGATGCCGTGGCCCAGAAAGCGGACCTGATCCGCGCCGAACCCCATAAAGTGCGCCGCCAAACCGGCTTCGTCCGCGAGGCGAAGCGCCTCTGCATACAGCGACTCCGGAGATGCGCCGCCGGGCCTAAGCAAAGACTCGATGTGCCTGAGGATGCGCACCGAGACGTTGTACGCGCGGGACAGCTCGTCGTCCAGGTCGCCGATGACAGCGGTTCGGGTCTGGTCGATCGTATAGCCGTCGATGCAGCAGCCGATATCGAGCAAAATCGGTTCGCCCGCGCCGATCGGCCTCCGGCTCGCGCTTTGCGGCGCAGCCGGCGTCAAGCCTCTGCCGCCGGCGGGGCCGTCGAAGTATGAGGGCTCGGCAGCCGCCTCTCCCGCCGCGACCATGCCCGTCATGATCTCCTGGTTGTAGCCTCGCATGCGCATCAGTCCGATATGTCCATGCCGGCGCATCTCGCCTTCGAGGATCGTCATGACTTCAAGCTCCGTCATGCCTTCGCGAATCCGGCCGAGCGCCAGGTCAAGCGCGGCCGCGGCCGCCCGGGCCGCCTTCTCGATCAGCGCGATCTCGCCTGCCGACTTCACCGATCGGACCTGCCTCATGATGGCCGATCCGTCGCGCAATTGTACATTCGGCGCCGCTTCCTGCAGCCGCAGGAAGAGCTGCGCCGGCAGCACGTCGAGGTCCGCGCCGACAGCCGGACGGCCGCCGTCCGCGAACAGCTCGGGATAATCGCGCGTCAGCGCGTTGTCGAACGAGCGAAGCGAACTGAGCGGTACGGTCCTGACCGCGGACTCCCGCATCGCCCGATTAAGGCTGCGGCGAACATAATAGGTGGGTTCGCCCTGCGCGGGAATAAACAAGTACCCTGTCTGCATAGAGCCCGACCAATAGTACAATCCTACGTTTTGCGTAATCAAACACGCCTGCAAGCCGCTTGCCGTCATCAGCCGCTGAAGGCGGCGCCGTCTTTCAAGGTTCTCTTCAGGCGAGCAATGTATGGTCTCGTTCAAATCGGATTTCCCCTATCGTATGCGTTTTTCTCTAGTTTATCACATACGGGAGACGGTCCACGTTCAAGCGAATACCAGCTCGGCAGCGCCCTTCAAATCCCATTCGATCGGATCGATCAGTCCGAACACGCGCGGGCATTCGAGGCGAACGATCATTACGACGCCTGGCTTGCGAAGCGTGACCTCGTAATCGTAGACCGTATTGATATATGTATACGGGAAGGCATGCTGCTCGTTGATCACGGCGAACTCGACGATCTCGGGCGCCTTCTCCAACCACGCTCCCTCTATAGGCGACAAGTCGGCGGCGGTTCGCAAATTGGCAGCCAAATAGGCTCGCGCAGCCGCTTCGGCCCGCGCGGGATCGATGGACACCGTGCCCGCTTCCAGCTTCAGCTCGTCCATCTGCTGGGCAGCCGCGTGCGCAGCCCGATCGACGGCCCGCTTGCCTTCGTGCAAGGTGCCGAGCGCCGTCTCCTCTTCGAGCTGCACCGCATGCAGCAACCACCAGACGACGATCATAAGAAAGCTGAAAAATAGCTTGTGCATGTAAGGTGCGCTCCCTTCGCCTAGGGCACGAATTCGCTCATTTTCATTCCCGCTGCCGACATTCGTGCCGTGTTTGAAGGCGGATCGACGCCGATCAGCCTGTCGATATCCATCAGACCGTCGTACGGATAACGGATTACAAACCGCAGACCGTCGCCTCGACGAAGCGGCGCAGTCGCATCCGTCCCCGGCAAACCGCTCGTCGTCGTCACCTCGTACTCGAGCACCTCCGGCCTGAATCCGTAATCGGACAATCTCGTCCGGGAGTCGTCGATCATCGCCGCGTCGATATACCCGTACCGTCCGCTCGCCCCTACCTCCAGCATGTAATCGACCTCCTGCTGCAGGAGCGATTGGCGAAGTACGACCACATGCTTGTAGATCGGGGAAAACATCAGCCAGCAGAACAACGTCGCGAACAACACAAAAACAAGCAATTGCTTCATGGACTGATCCGGGCGATTGCGCCGGCCATTCCCGTGCCTGAATCGCGGAGCTTGGCCTTGGTGCCCCCTTCCCCTCCCGCCACGTTGATATAGATGAGCGCGACGGTCAGGATGAGCATCACGGTCATCAGCAGCTGTCTCATGACGAATTCCTCCTTGCTTCAAAGCTTCGCGCCTTAAGGCTCCATCGATCCAAGCGTCGTGTTGGCCGTCGTGCCGTGCGTCTCGATACGCGCGCGGGTCCCCGTCGTGTCGTTCGCGACGATCCCGTTAAACATTAAGGCCACGACGATCAGCATCATGACAGTTATCAGAATATTCCGCATTATGAAGCACCTCCTTTCCCAGCGTCTGAATGGACTGGGATCCCTCGCTGCGCTAATTAAGGCTTCAACACCTCAAACAGCTTCTGGGACTCCCGGACCCACGGATACAAGAAAATTTGAAAGGTATAAAGAATCGGCAAACCCGCCAGCACGAACAAAGCGTACGAAGCCGTCTCCTTTCTGCCAGCCTTGGCGAGTTCGATCCCCGCCTTGTATTCGGCCAGCACGTCCCTAATCATCCGATAGACCTCGTCGCTCTCGTGAAGGCGCATCGAGCGCATCGTCTCGGCGAAGCTGTAGCCCTCGGAGGTGCCCAGCCGCTCTTTAAAGCGAAGGAGCGCCTTGTCCGCGTCGTAGTACCACTCGTTCAGCAGCAGTTGAAAGTCTCCCCGAATGATCCGGGTATACGGCATACAGCGCATGAGTTTGCCGTGCAGGTGCAGGCGGGAGCCCATATAATAGATCAGCTGGTTCATGACGGCGATCAGCTCCTTGCGGATCCGGTCGGATCGATATCGCTTGAACGAATCCAGCAAAGCCTTGTCGAACGCGGCGACGACCGCGGGCATAGCGACGAAAGGCAAGGTCTTCCACAGCATAACCTCGGAAACGATGCCGAACGCTCCGCCGGCCGCCGCGAAGCAAGCTGCCCCGACGCAAGCGAAAATCAAGCTTCTCCTCGAAGCCAAATAGATGGTCGGGTCGAGTCTGACGCCGCAGCCGGCGAGCAGCAGCCGCCTCTCCTGCAAGGCGGAGCTGTCCGTACCGCAGCCCGTCGCCTTAAGCCACCACCGGGGCGGACCGTGCTTGCGCCAGCCGGCGAATGAGACCCGCCATCGCGGCTTCCGATAAGTAGCCGCATGCAATACGAATGCGACGCCGACGGTTCCCGCCATAAACTGGACCAGCCATAATACGGTAGCGTATAGAGTCTGACTGATTCCCGTCAATTCCGTTCACCTCCCGTTCAGGATCGAAGTGAATTGCTTTGAGATACGCCGTCCCCGACGCATGCTCACAATTTTCGCCTGGATAAATACAATCCCATCAGAAACGATCCGAAGATGAGCACCAACGCGTTCAACAGCATGCTCCGGCCGCCCGGGTCGGACAAATAGTACAAGGCGCTCGACTGTGCGTTCAGCCTGAAATTGATGGCCAAGAACAGCCCCAGGAAAAACAAGGGCGTAAAATTGGCCAAACGAATCTCGAGCAGCCTGTGGCGTTCCGCGTGGTCGTCCATGCGCGCTTTTCGCATATCGTCGATGAGCTCGCGCAAGTTGTCCGAGATGTTGTTGCCTTCGCTTAAAGCGACCGCCAGCAAGCTCGAGAAGTAATCCGCCCAAATGTGGCCGATGGACATCGAGAATCGCCTTAACGTGCGTTCGTCGTCGTGGTGAATGTTCAGTTGGCGATATAGCTCTTCGAATATGGCCTGCGTATCCCCCGGCAGCTGCCGCTCTTCGACCATGCGCTGCAATGCTGTGCGAACGTGCCTGGAGCCGTTCACGAGATAGCACTGATAAAAGAGCTCCGCTGCCGGCAAAAAATTGAGCCTGGCCGAAATCTGGCGGTTGACCAGCGACATCCGCAAAAGACTGTACGGCAGTATGGCAAGCATCGCACCCAGCAGCGCCGACGAGCGCAGCGACTGAAACACGATGGCGCCTACCGCAAAGCCCGCGATCGCGAGCCCGAGTGCGAGCTTCCAAAATGCGTTCGGCTTCATTCGCCATCCCGAAGCCGCAAGAACGTCCGCCAAGTGCGTAAATAGCGGCTGCAACCAAACCATGCTCGCTTGCGCCGCCGTATCCTCCGCCTCGTGTCTGCCCAGCCGCTTGGAGCGGCTATGGCTGTCCTCCGCCAAGGCGAACAATGCCTTCAGCGCGGCGAATAGCAGCAAGAACAACAAGCAGCCAGCGGCCGCAAGCCCGGTCGTCAGCATGATCCCGCGCCTCTCACGTCGCGCAGCCAGGCAAAGCTCTCGGGATCGAGCCTGCCGATCCGTTCCCATGCCCGCTCCGACAGCTCCGCCTTCAGCTGCCAAGCATCCCTGGATTCGTCGTAGCGCGCCCAATCCCGAACCTCGATCGCGTCGCCGCCGCAGACGTACTCTCCGATTCTGACCAGCTTCCGGCTGCCGCCCACCATCCGCATCTCGAACCCGATCTGCGTGACGTGCTCCGCGATTCGGCGAGTCAGTCTGGCCGCGTTCATTGCCCTGCCATCGAGCATGCACATGTCGGTGATCGCGTCCGGCACGTCTTCCAGACTGTTCGCATGGACGGACGTAATGCTGCCTTCGTGTCCTCGCGTACAAGCCCGCACGTAGATGTTGGCATCCGCGTCGCGAATCTCGGCGTGGCAAATCCGCTGCGGCGACTGGCGAAGCGCCAGCTTGAACGCCTGCTGCGGGCCGTGCTGCGGATCGTCTTCGTCCGCCTCGTATTCGATGACGTTCTTGTCGGGGAAGTCCCGCTGCAGCCGCAGCTCGAACCTGCCTTCGATCGTCACGATCCGCTCCTCGTCGGGCATCGCCGCGATCAATGCCTTGATCAGATGCGTCTTGCCCGTATTGGTCGGACCGATCACGACCATGTTGAAGCGGGACTTCACGATGCAGCGCAGCAGCTTGTACACGGACTCGTCGATCGAGCGATACTCCGGTCTGAGCAGCGTCTGCAGATCGAAGCGCCGCACGGTATAGAAGCGTATCGTAAGCGAAGGCTGAGCCGTAAAACCGAAGCCGGTCATCGTCACCCGTGAGCCGTCCTGGAGCAACACCTCCGCCCATCGCTTGCGGGGACTGATCGAGTCGTCGTTGAACAGCACCAGGTTCTGTTGGATCCGCTCCACCTGCGCGATCGAACTGAAGCTGAACGCCGAACGGGTCGCCATGCCGTCTCTGACCTCGAAGATTCGCGTCCCTACGACCTGCACCTCCTCGAGTCCATCGCGATCTTTAAGGATGAGCTCGAGCACGTTGAGGCCGATAACCTCCGCGAACAGCGCTTCGGCAAGCGAACCGTACGGCAACGGGCCGAAGCTTGCATGCTGAAGCCGCTTTTTTATGATCCAATCGGATAAAATGGCCAGCAGCTCCTGCCGTTCCTGCGGAAATCCGATCACGGCCCGATTGAGCTTCTCAGCGTAACGCCTTCGGTCCTCGTCGCTGAAGCCTCGCGGCGCCGCCAGCATATGCCGGGCTTCCTCCGTCAAAGCGCCGAGGTCCTGGCCGCCGGCTCCCGCGCCGCCCTCTTGCGAAGCGCCGTAAGGGACGAGACCCTGCTTGTCCTCCTGCAGCCGCGCCGCGTAAGCCGCTGCGGAGAATCGAGCTGCTGCATCCGGCCGCTCCCCGGTCCGATCTTCGCCGCTTTGCCGATAAACAGCCGTCATCTTCTTCTGCTCCGGTGCTGCAGCAGCCTTCGAAGCCAAGGGCGCTCCGTGCGCTTCAACCGCTCTTCCCAATTCAACTGCCGCAGCAAAGTGCCCGCGACCGGATCGAAAGCGGAGGCGTGGCGCTCGTCCGCCGCCAGCCACTCGTCCAGGCGGCCGCTGTCGAGCTGCAGGTGCACGCTCTCCGCGAGCTGCAGCTCAGACAACGAAATGGCTCCTGTTTCCTTGCGAATTTCCTTCATTCCAAATCCCCCCGCGTGCCTGTATTTGCTCTGCATCAGCACCAGATGATAATTCGCAAGCGACAGCCCGAACTGCGAGCCGACCTGCCCTGTCCACCGATTCACGTCTTCCTGAAAATGCGTCAAGCTCCCGGTCGTCACCAGACACCGGTGATCGGCCGCTCGCATGGCGCATACCGTCGCGGCATTGTCCCAATAGGCGCTCACGTCCGCCACCGTCACGTCGAATGCGTCTCGCGCGGCCCCCAGCAACGCTTCCATCTGCTCGGGCTCGTAATACTCGGCCTGGTCTCGCGCCAGATTGCCGAACAGCACGTGCAAGCCGTCAAGCCGCGAAGGCGCAAACGCGTACTGCCTGAGCTTCGCTCCTGTCAGCGTGCCCGACTTCAGCTCCGGACGCATGCCGCTGAGCGTGATCTCGGGTCTGTCTATGCCCAGATACAGATGCGTCTTGGCGCTCTTCAAGTTCAGGCACAGATAGCCGACGCGCTTGCCCGTCACCGAAGCGATCCGGTAGGCGGTCCCGAACGCCGCAAGCGAAGTGCCGATATTCGGCGTCGAGCCCGCGAACGCGATCAGCGATCCCCGTTGACCGCTCATGAGCCCGATGCCTCCCCCGCTTCGAACGACGACGCGTCGAAGGCCACGATCAGCTTGGACTTCCCGTCTTTGCACGCGGTGTCCAGCTCCAGCCACTGCGCCTCTGTCAAATTCAGGTTGACCGCGTCGATGCTGCCGTTCGCGTCCCGCCGGGAGGCGTACATCCGCTCCTTGTCCCCTTCGGCCATGGACAATAGATTCGAGCTCTTCGGATTGTCGATCTCTTGATTCGAAGCCGTCTTGACCGCCGCCACGACCACCGGCTCCGGAAACAGCCTGCGCGACGCGCCATCCTCCGCCGACAAATACACGATCGCCCGGTCGCCCGCCCGAATCCCGCTGGAGACGGACTTCACATAATCGCGCGGCACTTGAAAGGTCGCTTCCCCGACGCGCGGCAGCAGCCTGAACTTGTCCAGCTTCCACCGCAGCAGCGGCTCTCCGCCGCCCAGCGGAACGGAGGACTCCAAGCCGTCCGCTTCGTCCATATCGACGATCATCTCGCCGGTAACCGCGCCGCTGGGCAGTCGAAGCTTCGTCAGCATCTCGCGGCCGAGCGACGTGCCCGCGGGCACGAACTGCTTCGGTACGACGACCTCCGTCGTCTCCGTCAACCTGATCTGCCTCATCTGCAGCAAATAAACGCCGTAGACGAGCAATCCGGACAATACGGCCGCGGAAACGCTGATCCGTATCTGTCTTCCTCTGTTCAAACGACTAGCCTCCCTTGACAACGGCAAACAAAAAAACGCAGGCGCAAGAGAGACCGTGCTCTCTGTCGCCTGCGTTCTTCGCAGCCGTTGCTATACATATATCTTCGTACCGCCAATATAGCAGAGGAACGCAAGGGTTGTAAACCCCTTTTTTCCACCGATCGACAATTTCCCGGGAAATCCGTTGGCTCGGCCTTTTAAGAAAGCGCCGGAACGTAAGGATTTTCCCGTTTTTCTTCGCCGATTGTCGTCGACGGGCCGTGTCCCGGCAGGACGAGCGTATCGTCTGGCAGCGTGTACAGCTTGCTTCGAATGGACTTCGTCAGCGTATCCTGATGGCCGCCGGGCAGATCGGTACGTCCGACGGAGCGCCGGAACAGCGCATCGCCAGCGAACAGCAGATCTCCGCATACGAAGCTGACGCTGCCTGGCGAATGTCCGGGCGTATGGCGCACCTCGAATGTCTCGCCGATCAACTGCAGCTTCATGCCGTCCTCGAGACTATGGTCAGGCGGGCCGCTCTTGATGGGCGCAGTCACGTCGCTCCACCTTGCGGAGCCGTTTTTCGCAGGATCGGTCAGCCAATCCTTTTCCAGCGGATGAAGATAGACGGGGCAGCCCCACTTCGTACGAAGCTCGTCCACGCCTCCGATATGGTCGAAATGGGCGTGCGTAAGCAAAATCGCCTCGACTTGAAGACCCGCAACCTTGCGCAAAAGCGCCGGATCCGCGGTGCCGGGGTCGATCACGATCGCCCGCGTCCGCGCCGCATCGATGACCACGTAAGCGTTGGTCTGGAGCGGACCGAGCAGAAAAGCTTGAAAAGTCAGCATCGCGAAGCTCCTTTAAACGCGCTCGAGCACGTCCTGCAGCTCCCAAAGGATGACAGGCGTATATTCGGAGGCATCGCCGTATTGCTTGACGATCTCCTTGCGCGCTACCGCCAGATTGTCCTGATAGTCGGCCGCTTGGTTGTCCGGATTCGCTTCCTTGAAAGCGATCATCACGTCCTGAACATGCTGCGGACGCGGTCCCCACTTGCCAAGGAGGGCGCCGCCCGTATCAGTGACGAGGACGATCGGGATCGAACGTCCGCCCAAGGTCAAATGTTGGTCGATCAGGTCGAAGTGCTGTTCGATGATCATGACCTCGGTCGGGATACCGGCGGCTTCGAATGCCCGAAATACGACGGGCACGCTGCGCAGCGCGTCGCCGCACCAGTCCGCCGTGATGATCATGGCGCGCAGATCGTCGCGATTGTTCAGAGATTCGAAAAATTCCCGGCTCTTGTCGTCGGGCCATGCGAAGCTGTCGTAGTTGGCGTTAAAAGCTTCCTTGTTCTTCTCCATCCCGTCCATAAACGCGCGCGGCGAGATGCCTTGGTTAAACTTGTGTGCGAGCTGTTGGCTCATGCGAATCCCTCGTTTCGACAACTTGAATGAACTTGATCCTATTGTAGCAATCCCGGCGGCAAAAGGAAAACCCATGCAAAAGAAAAAAGCAAATCCGTTAAATGGATTTGCCGCGCTTGCGCAGGAAAATATAGACGAAATAAACGATCAATGCAGCGAGCGCGATCAAAATGATCGGACGCACGTAAGGCGCCGCTTTCTCGTCGATCTGCTCCCAGTTGTCCCCGAGCGACTTGCCGAGCCAGACGAACAAAATCGACCAGGGAATAGACGCGAGCAGCGTCAAGCCGCTGAATAAAGCCAGATTCATCCTGGCCATGCCGGCCGGGATGGAGATGACCTGTCGCATAACCGGCACGAATCGCGCGGTAAATACGATAATCGGCCCGTACTTTTGAAACCACTGCTCCGATTTGTCGACATGCTTCGGTTTCAAATGCAGGAATTTGCCGTAACGATCCACGATCGGTCTGCCGCCGTAACGGCCGATCGCATACAAAATCCATTGCTGGATAAGCGCCCCGATCACGCCACACACGACCGCTCCCCAGAAGTTGACGTCGCCCTTCCAGACCAGGTAACCGCCGTAGCCAAGCACGATCTCGCTGGGGATGACCTCGATGGCAAGACCGATAATGATGCCGAAATAACCGAGACTCTCAATCCATTGCAGCAGCTGATTAAGCCATTCGTGAACCGTATCCATCATAAACGTATGTACCTGCTCTCTTCATCGTATTTGCGTCGTAGGACAAACGCGATATAAGTAGGGGCCGGAACCTTTATTATTCTAGCATATCCGCGCATCCCGATTCTACTTGGGCCGGGGTCCAGGTAGAAACGATGTCATGCGGGGACGGGCCTGCGCATACAAATGCAGTAGGACAAAGCCGAAGAGGAGCGAACGGATATGAGCAGAGTCATGTTTATCAGCAAAAGGAGAATTCAATGGTACGTCGTCGCCCTGGCGATCGTCGTGCTCGGCGCGGCCTACGCGGGATGGCACCGGTCGCAGGCGGCTACCGCACCTCCGCCGTCGGATGTGCAGGTCCGTTACATCGTGACGACCGAATTCACCTCGAAGACGGACAGCGGGCAAGAGCTCGAGGCGTATCGCTGGGACCCCGGCACGATCCCGGTGAAAAAAGGACAGCCCGTCGAGCTTCGCATTACCGGCATAAACGGCGCGTCGCATCCCTTCACGATCGAAGGACTGGGCGTCAAGGCGACCGTGACCAAAGGAAAAACGACGGTCGTCCGGTTCACCCCGAAGGAAGCCGGCACCTACGCGATCGTCTGCGAGACGCACAGCGACCCGAAGGACGGCGTCCCGATGGTCGGGTACCTCGTCGTCCAATAATTGTCCACAATCAATAATCGCCCACGATCGGCGGCGGCCGCTCTCGTAACCAAGCGCTCCTCTCCCGCATAGATTATCGCGGAGAGGAGCGCTTGTGCATGAAAAACGAATCAGGCAAGCACGCCGACTCGCTGCCCACCGCCAGAACGATCAGGCGCGCGTGCGGCAACGAGCTGTACCGTACCTTGAAGCGGCTCAAGACCTATGTACCCGACGCGAAGGTAAAGGAAGCGGAAGAGCTGTACGTACGCCGCGTCATGCTCAACCTGCTCTGGATCCACGAGCACCGCAGCGACCGCAAAAAGCTCGCGGACTGGTGGGAAGCGGAGGTCGCCTCCGATATCGCAAGCCTGTGGGAGATCGACCGGGACCGCCTCGCCCGGGCGTTCCGGGACGCGTTCGGCGGTTGAAGGGTGGGGTCCGTGCAAGTCCGCCGATAAAAGCCCGGCAGCGCCGCGTCTATAACGATGCGGGTGCGGCCGGGCTTGTTAGCGCTAACTTATCGAATCAAGCAAGAGATTCGAGCAAGAACGTCAAGGAATAGAATCGAGCAAGGCTTGCGCCTCTTTTCGCCAATCCTCATCGCCGTCCCGCAGCGCCTCCCGCAGCCAGGACGCAGCCTCTTCGCGACGCCCGGCCATCATCGCGCATTTCGCGGCGTTAACCTTGGCGGAGACGAACAGCGCCGTGCCGGACCACGGATTCGTCTTGCCGGCGTATTGACGCGCGTAAAGCGCTTTGTAGCGCTCGAAAAAACCGATGCCGGCGAGGCCCGCTTGCCTAGCCCCTTCGTCGTCTCCTTCGTCCTTCAACTGCTGCGCAAGATTCGCGAATCTGGCGAGAACAGCGTTTTGCGATTCGCGATCGAAGCGGGCGAGCCGCAGCGCCTCCTTCAGATGCGTCTCCGCCTTCCCGACTTCGCCTTCGTCCGCATACGCCATGCCTAGCGCGTAATGCACGGTCGGCGAATTCGGCTCGTAGCGCAGCCCGGCGGACAGCAGGACTGCCCGTTCGGCCGCCGGCACCAGCGCGGCGGATTCGAGGCGCGGCCGGTTCCACGGCGGGTTCGCCCGCTGGGCCTCGCGGAGCAGCGCGAGCTTCGCCGCGTCGCCTCCGGCCGTCTGCGCGGCCTCGTACGCGTCGGCCGCCGACTTGTAGCGGCCGGCCGGCGCCGCGGCGACCATCGCCGTAGCGAGCAGCACCAGCGCCGGAACAGCCAGCCGCAGCAGGGCGATGCGCGCCGTCTTCGAGGCCCCCCCGGCGCGCAGGGGCGCCAGCGGGCGCGCCGGCGCAGGCTCGTGCGGCGGCAGCGACAGATGCAGCGCCAGCCAGAACAGCAGCAGCAGCCAAATATAAGCGTAAGACCAATCGAAGTCGACGCCTGCGTGCAGCGCCAGCACCGCCGCGGGGCCCCAGACATGCCGAGCTCCGGGGCGCCGCCAAAGGAGAATCGCGAAGCCGCCTAGCATGACAAGCAGTGCGGCGAATCCAAGCGCGCCCGTGTCGATGAGTACCTCCAGGTAGCCGCTGTGAACCTCGTTGCCGATATAAGGTCCGCTTTGGTACAAGCCGACCTGCATGCGCCACGCCTCTCCTCCCGCGCCGAACAGCGGGCGGTCCGCGAACATGCGCAGCGCGTCCTTATAGTAAAGCGTTCGCGCGCCGGCCGTCTCGAGGTTGCCTTCCGCGCGGCCGCCCGCGCCGCCGCCGGAGGCAAGCAGCAGGTAAGCGAGCGCTGTGCAAACTGCAAACACAGCCGCGCCGCCCCATATGGTCGTGAGCGGCCTGCGCAGCCTTGCGCCGATGCTCGATGACCGCTTCGCCTCTGGCGGTCTCAGCAGCAGCGCCGCCACCGCATACGCAGCGACAGCCGCGGCCAGCGTCCAGGCGCCGTCTCCCGGCGTCCCGGCCTCCATCGCGCCGAAGGCCGATCTGGCCGCGATCGCCGCGCCGAGCGCAGCCAGTCCTGCGGCCGCCAGGCCGTAGCCCCGGCGGTCCCGGCGATAGGCCGCCAGCAGCGACACAAGTCCCGCTGCGGCAAGCGCCAGCATGGCGCCTCGCGACTCGGTCAGCAGCAGCGCCGTCAGCGCCGGCACGAGCGAGATGGCCGCGAAGGCTCTCGCCGCGCGTCCCGGACTGTCAAGCCGCTGCCAGAGGGCGAGCACGAAAAAGGCCGCAACGGCGCCGCAGGCGTTGGGATATTGAAGAAAGCCGGCCAGCCGCGCGCCGGTCATCGACAAAGCGGCATCCGACGAGCGGTAGACGATGTCCGGATAACGGATCCAGCCGTACCAGCCAGCCAGTCCGCCCCATACGAAGTACAGGCCGGCGGCGTGCAAGGCTGCGTGCCCCGCATTCCTTCGGCCGCGCCGCGCGGCAAACAACACGGCCAGCGCGAGCCATGCGCCGTATGCGCACCATCGGAGCAGGCTGTCCGCCGTCCCCTTGACGGACGCCGGGCCAGCCAGCCAAGCGCAGCCGTAGGCGGCCGCAAGCCCCAGCGGCGCGAGCGCCCACCAGGGAAGCGCCCTCCTGACGGCGATCGCGGCGATGGCTGCGACGGCGGCGACGATGAGCAGCGCCAACTCGAAGCCGTACAAGTCCGCGTCGTAAAACAGCCCTTGCTTGTAAGCGGCCCAGCACAACACCCAGGCAAACAGCAGACCGCCGGTCAGCGCGAACGACAGCCGCAGCAAACCTTTGTAGATCATATCCAATCCCTGCTTCGTTCAGCGTTTTGTCTTTAGCGTAGCGGCTTTTCCGGTCGGCCGCAAGCGCGAATAACCCTTCTCCGAACGACGGTCGAACGCCGTATTCGAACAGGGTTGGCTGCGCAGCCGCCGAACGCGGTTCGCAAATCGCGGTGAATGTCTGTCGGAGTTGCTACGGGCAACCGACGCTCTGTCCCTGACGCTCAGGCCTTGACCCTCACGCCTCCAGCCTGCGCGGCTCCGGCGGACATTTAGCTTGGCGCTTGTTATCGTAGAGCCGCCGGTCCGCCGCCTGCGAGAGCTCGGCGAACGTCGCGCCGTCCTCCGGAAAGAAGGCATACCCGCAGGAGGCCGACATGCGGTACCCGCTGTGCAGGGGCAAGTGCTCCATCCGCTCGTCGATCGCGTGCTTCAGCGCCTCGGCTTCCTGCCGATCCGCGTACGGGCACAGCAGCAGGAATTCGTCCCCGCCCCAGCGACAGACGATCTCGCCGCGCACGGCGGAAGCCTCCAGAGCTGCAGCTGCCATCGAGATCGCCCTGTCGCCTTCGGCATGCCCGAGCTCGTCGTTGATCAGCTTGAAGTCGTTCAGGTCGATCAGCACGACCGCGAGCCGTTTGCGCCGCGCCGTCGCTTGCTTCAATAGGCCGACGACGCAGCGATGCGCGAAGCTGCGATTCCATAAGCCGGTCAAGCCGTCGCGGTCCGCGCGACGCTTCAGCCGGTCGTACTGCCTGCCCAGCATGCCGAAAACCGGGAACAGGACAAGCGCGAAGCCGGCGGCTTCCCACAACGCATAGTTCCCGTTCGAAGCCATATACCGCTGCGCCAGCCCGGTCAAGCCGACGGCTGTGCTGACCAGCGCCGCCGTCGCCAAGCCGGTCATGAGTCCGCGATTGCCCATTCAACGACCGCTCCTTCTCCTTCGCCTCGTGTTTTACGAGATGACGACCCGATTGCGTCCTTCGTTTTTCGCTTTATAGAGCGCCACGTCCGCCTTCGCGAACAACGTTCGCAAATCTGCGGCGATGTCCGTCCTTCCGTCGCCGTCGTCCGAAGCGGCGGCCGCTTCGCCGAGCCCGTCGGTGACGATGCCCATGCTGATCGTGACGCTTATTTTCTCGCCGGCGATCCATGCTTCGTTGCCCAGCACGGAAGCCATAATGCGGTCCGCCACCGCCTGCGCTTCGTCCCGATTCGTTTGCGGCAGGAAGACCGTAAATTCCTCTCCGCCGTAGCGCGCCAGCAGATCGGAGCCTCTAAGCGCCGAACGCGCGGCTACGGCCGCCGAACGGAGCACTTCGTCGCCTGCGAGGTGGCCGTATCGGTCGTTGGTCCGCTTGAAATGGTCGATATCGAACAGCAGGATGGAGAACGGAACCCCGCGCTGCTTGCAAAGAAAGGCTTCGTGCTCGACGTAATGCTGGAAAAAGATACGATTGTAGCAGCCGGTAAGACCATCCGTAATCGCGGCCTTCTCCAGCTTCTTGTTCGCGCGGTAGAGCTCGTCCTGAATCGCGATCAGCTCCAGATTACGCTCGTGAAGCGCTTCGTTCTTCTCGTTCATCTCGTCGATCAGCTTGCGCTGCTCGGTGACGTCGTAGAAGGCGACGATCCGCCCCTGCAAGGTCTTGAACTGATCCATCAGCGGCGAGATCTGCAGCGAGACCGATCGGTAAGGCCCGTCCGTCAGCAAAATCTCCGTACGGATCCGATCCGCGGGATGATGCCGGTACCGGAACAAAAACTCGCTCACGTCGTTCGCCGGCTGACCGGAGAGCAGGATCCGTTCGAGATCGAAGGCCTCCCCCTTGACGAGGTGCGCGAAGCGGACGGCGCTGCGATTATAGTCCAATATTTTGCACGACTCGTCGATCACGACGATTCCCGTCTCCACCTGCTCGAAAATCTTGTGCTTGGCGGTATCGACCAGATCGAATACGCCGTACCGGTAAATCGCGACGACGAAGCAAATATCCGACAGGACGATGCCTGTCGAGGTTAGCCCTTGAACGACGCCGAGCCAAGGCGACAGCACGACGTTGAACAGCAGATCGAGCACCGCGAACAGCGTGAGTACGAACATGCCGAGCAGGGTGGTGGCGAGCTGCTTGCGTTCGTTGATCGAACGTACCGTCCGGTGAGCGTTGAACATATGGAGAAGCGCGATAAAAAAGTACGCGAATTGCACAAAAGTCATGATCCAAAACAGCGGGCCGTAATGCCGATCCCCATACTGCCCGTCTTCGGGCTTCAGGAATTGGCCGAACGGATTGGCGATCGCCGAGACCGCGCAGAAGAGCGCAGGCATGAAAAACGCCAGCAGGCGAGGGGGTCTTCGCAAATAGTGCGTTCGCTTGGTGAGGAACAGCACAAAAGCGAGCCAGCCGGGTCCAAGCAGGCTAAGCGCGACGAAGGACACGGTTAAGTATAAATGCTGATAGGCAGGAATGTCCGTGGAACGCACGCCGACCTGACCTAACGGCCACAGCATCATAATAAAATGGAAAACCAGATAAGCCTTGTGCGTTCTGGAAATCGGATTAAGGGCAATGAAAAGGCCGAGCAGCACAAACAGACAAACGAACAGCAGAAAGTCTGGCCGTATAAATTCCAAGCGGCTCACCTTTTCATGGAAAGACTAACCCAATAACCCGGGGCAATTGATTTATTCTAACATAGGCAGGATTTTGCCGACAAGAAGTTTGGCAAACATTGTAAAAATTAAGGTTAAATTTCTCCTAATTATTTACTTTATGTTCCATATTTCTTTCCATATAAGGCGAAATCGCCAAGAAATCCCTGAACTGCTCATAATCCTTCCACGTTTGCGCAGAGGCGGGCGAACCGCTGCGGACGGCCCGGATCAGCAGGTTTTTGGGTGTATGCTCCAGATCGATGAACTCCAGCATTTGCACCTTATAGCCCGATGCCTCCAGCAGCTGGGCACGCACCGCGTCGGTGACGAGCGCAGAAAACCGTTCTTTTAAAATGCCGTGCCGCAGCAGCGGCTTCAGCAACGGCTGCTCGATCTGGCGCATCAGCTCGTGCTGGCAGCACGGCACCGACAGGATGACCGAAGCATGCCAGCCTACGGCCTTCAGCAGCGCGGCGTCCGTCGCCGTATCGCAGGCATGGAGCGTGACGACCATGTCAACCCTGTCGGCGTCCGCATAATCCGCGATGTCGCCAACCGCAAAGCGTAGGCGATCCCAGCCCAGCCGTTCGGCCAGCTTCGCGCAGTCCGCGATGATGTCAGCCTTCAGGTCTAGCCCGATGATTCGGACGGACAGGCGCTCTTTGATCGCGAGCAGATGATACAGCGCGAACGTCAAATAAGACTTGCCGCAGCCGAAGTCGACGATCGTCAGCTCTCTGTCGGCCGGCAAATCGGAGATGACGTCGGATACCATTTCGAGAAACCGGTTGATTTGCCTGTACTTGTCGTACTTCGCCTTGACCACCCGTCCTTCGGGCGTCATGACGCCGAGCGCTTCCAGGAAAGGCACCGGTTCCCCTTCGGGTAGCACGTACGTTTTGGTCCGGTTGTGCGAAGGCGCCGGCGCGGAGGAGCCTCCGGCTGTCGCGGCCTTCGCTGTCGGCGCGCCGCGCAGAACGGCCGCTTTGCCCTTTTTGCTGACGAGAATCTGGATATCGTTCTCCGGCGTCTTGAGCAGCGCCTGACGATAGTCACGTTCGACGAGGCGCAGCAGCTCGTCTGCAGCATCCGCGGGCGCCATATTGTGATGAAGCGCCTTCGCTCCGGCGAACCGTTCGAATTGATAGCGCAGCTCGCCCTTCAGCAGGACGGGACGGACCGCGATCTTGCGCGTCTCCTCCGACTTGCTGCGCGGCTGGCTGACGGTCGCCTGGATCAGCTTGCCCGCTTCGATCGCGCCTCTGACGAGAGCGTTCAATTCCTCTGTTGTCGTCTCCGCGCTCATGATGCCGTCTCCTTCGTCAGATTGTTCCACTGGCGAACGCCCTCGCGCAGCTCTTCGCGCAAGAGCCCGCCGCGTCCCAGCGCCTCGTCGTCCAACGCCTTCAGCCGTTCGTAGAAGGACAAGCCTTCTTCGGTTCCGGCCTCCCCGGCATCAAACAGCTCGTATAGGCTGTTCTCGGCGTCCGCATAGCGCCCGGCGTGCTCCTGCCACTCCATGATGGCGCGGAGCGTCTGCGCGGAGCCGTCAACGCGAGCCGGTCCTTCTACAAGGCGCTCCATCCTGCGCTCGAGCTCGAGGCCTTCCACCGGTCCGTGCGTGCGGAGCACATAGCCGATCAGGCGCAACGCTTTTTCTAAGCGCTGCAGGCTCTCCGCTTCGCGGCCCATATCCGCCAGCACATCGCCTTCTTCCTGCAAAAAGGCGCCGATCGCCCCGATCGCCTCGGCATCCGAGCGCCCGTCTCCGCTAAACATCGCTATC
Organism: Cohnella sp. GbtcB17; assembly: GCF_019091135.1. Taxonomy (GTDB): domain Bacteria; phylum Bacillota; class Bacilli; order Paenibacillales; family Paenibacillaceae; genus Cohnella. The sequence continues at coordinate 30,218 of NZ_JAGXJW010000035.1, forward strand.
AAATCCGCGTCAGACAGTCCCAGCGCCAGCCGGGCACGCATACGCAGTTCTTTGCTCATGAACTCGTCGATCAGCAGCAGCGCTTCCTCGTGCTTGCCCTGCTGCTTGAGTCCCATCAGCGCGCCGAAGGCGACCGACATCTGATTGATCAGGCGCATAAAATAGTCGCGTTCAAACATCGGCATCTCCCCGCTTCTGTTCTGCTCCCGAAACGAAGGAAACGATCGCTTCGGCGAACGCTGCCGGCTGCTCCAGCATGCCCATATGCCCTGAGCCTTCGAGCAGACGGTGCGTCACATTCGGGCCGGAGACCGGGAAACGCTTGTCCGGACCGATCACGTTGTCGGACTCGCCGGCGAGCAGCACAATCGGCGCTTCTAGCGACTCGAGCACGGCGCGCCTGTCGGGACGCTCCTTCATCCCGAGCGCCGCTCCGATGCCGCCTTCGGCGGACGTCCCGAAGCCGATCGCGAGCGCGCGGTCGACCTGCGGTTGCAGCTGCGCCAGATTGTCGGACGCAAACAGCTTCGGCACGAGGTCGCGAATATGCCCCTCCATGCCTTCGCGGGAAATGCGAGCCGCCACCTTTTCGCGATTCGCTTTGCCGTTTTCATCGTCCGGGAACGTCGTTGAATGCAGCAAGCCAAGCCCCAGCAGCCGGTCCGGGGCGCGTTCCGCCAGCGCGAGCGCCGCGTAGCCCCCCATTGAATGGCCGAGCACGAACGCCTGTCCGATATGCAGGGCGTCCATCAACTGCAAGGCGTCCTCCGCAAGCTGCTCCATCGCGTACGTCCCTTCGGTCGCCGCGGTCTCTCCATGCCCTCGCGCATCGGGCGCTACGACCCGCGCTTGCGCCGACAGCATGGGCAGCACGTCGTTCCAATACGCCGCGCTGCCGCAATAGCCGTGGAGCAGCAGCAAGGGTACACCTTGCCCCTCGTCCACATACGAGACTTCGAGCCCGTTGTTCAATGTCAGCCGGTTGCGAGTCATGCCAGCACATCCTTCCGCCGTTTTTTATTATATTAACGAATTGTCGTCCTCGAACTCAAATAAAGCCGCCGCTAGTGGGGTCGTGCGCGCCTGACGCTTCAGGACGAACGCCGCCAAGCGCGGAGGCGGCCGCAGCGGCGATCCGTTTCGCCATCTCCATCACGGCATACAGCGATGTCGTCTGGAGCGTCATGTACGGCTTGGGACCGAATTCGCCCACGACCGCCGCGACACTATAATCCCCGACCGGCGGGAGCGCCCCGCCCACCGACCTTGCCGGCTGAAGCGGTCCTTCGCCGAGCAGAAACTTCCCGACGTTCTCCGGCCGGCCGAGACAGGCGTCGATCGCGATCACGACTGCGTCCGCGGGCAGCGCCGACGCTTCGCGCTCCAGCCTGTCCGCGTCGCAAGGCTCGCGCAGCGTGCCGATCACCCCGCCGACTCCGCGTGCCTCCAGCATCGTGCCGACCAGCGGACCGAGACAGTCCCCGGTCGAGCGGTCCGTTCCGATGCAGAGAAATACGATCGTCTTGCCGGGATGCCGACCGAATGCGCTTCGAAAAAAACGCTCGAGCTCGGGCTCGCCGGAAGCGGCATAAAAGACAGGAGGCTGCCCGGGGGCGCGGTTCGCGGTCATCGTCCTGCTCCTTTCGAAGATGGCTTGTTCTCGTTACAGCGTATCACGCGACGTTCGGATACGCCAGCGCGGAGAAGGCGCCGCTGTGATACAATGAGATGAGTTTATACCGAGAGAGGATGCTGCGCGAATGGATTTGACCAAGCCGACACAAGAGAATGTAGAATATATGATCGAAGCGATCAAGACGAAGCTGCGGATGGCTTCGGGAGCCGCAATGCAGGCGTCGCATTTTAATGCTGAACGCTACGAGGATCTCAAGGACATATACGATATGGTCGCCTCCAAAGACCGCTTCAGCATCAGCGAGGTCGAAGCGCTCGTATCGGAGCTGGGCAAGCTGCGGGGGTAAATGGGTACGGAGCCGGATGCCATAAGTACAGACGTTTTGTTGCAGGCGCAATAACGATGCCGCAGACCCTTATTCGCCGGTAAACGAATGATACGGGCGAAATAGAGATCTCGCAGACTCTTATTTGCCGACAATCGATTGATGTTAGCGCAATAGAAATGCCGCAGACCCTTATTCGCCCGTTCGCCGGGTCTTTTGGAAAATTGCGCTGTGCCGGATTCTTATTCGGCGCAGATTTCGTCAAAGCGGCCAACGACCTTGCGCCCTAGCGTATTTTGGCAGCACCCAACCGAACAACCCGCCAACGCCACAGCAAAAAAACGCCTTCGTCGCCTGTCTGCTTCAGGCAACGAAGGCGTTTTACGTTTTGCGGCGCCGGGCCGCGCCTATTCGGCCCCCGGCTCCAGGAAGCCGGCCGCCGCCAGAAACCGCCCGAACGCCGCCCGACCCGCGGCGTCCTGCTTGAACACGCCGGCATCGCGCAGCACGGCGTGGAATTTGTCGCCCACGGCCGCCTGCAGCGCGGCCTTCGCTGCTTCCGGCGCCATCGCCGTTCCGTGCGCGGCGACCAGCTCCGCGATCCAGTCCGCGTGCTTCGCCAGCGGATGCGCTGCCGCATCGCTCCGGCCGCCGCCGATGGCCGCCGGGTCGTAGGCCGTCTCGCCCGTCAGCAGCCGGGCGATCTGCGCGAGCTCCGCATCGAGCCGGCCCGGCAGCACCGCGAGGCCCATCACTTCGATCAAGCCGATGTTTTCCTTCTTGATGTGGTGCAGCTCCCGGTGCGGATGGAAAATGCCGTCCGGGTGCTCGTCGCTCGTACGATTGTTGCGCAGCACGAGGTCAAGCTCGTATTCGCCGTCCGCGGCGAGTCTGGCGATCGGCGTGATCGTGTTGTGCGGCACGTCGCCGCTCGCCGCATACACCTCTGCGGACGCGTCGCTGTAAGCCCGCCAATCCGCCAGCACTCGATCGGCCACGCGGAGCAGCGCCGCCCGGTCGCGGCTGCGAAGGCGCAGCGCCGACATCGGCCACTGCACGATGCCCCCGCGCACCCCCCGCTCCCCGCCATGCGTCGCCCATTCCGCCACGCCCGCCTTTTCCATCGGAAACACATGCCTGCCCCCCTGGAAATGGTCGTGGTTCAGGATGGAGCCGCCCACGATCGGCAGGTCCGCGTTCGAACCGACGAAGTAGTGCGGATAAGCGTCCACGAAGTCGAGCAGCCGTTCGAACGTCTCGGGCACGATGCGCATCGGCACATGCTCGCCCCGCAGGATGATGCTGTGCTCGTTGTAGTACACATATGGCGAGTACTGGAAAAACCACCGTTCGCCCCGCAGCGTAAGCGGCAATATCCGCAAATTTTGGCGCGCCGGGTGATCTGGCCTGCCGGCATAGCCGACGTTTTCGCGGCACAGCAGGCACTTCGGATAGTCGGTCTTCGTCTGCGGCAGGCTGCGGAGCAGCGCGATCTCCCGCGGATCCTTTTCCGGCTTGGACAGGTTGACCGTGATCTCCAGCTCGCCGTCGGCCGTCGGATGCAGCCAATAGCCATTCTTCGAGATCCGGTCCATCCGGATATAGTTGGAGTCGATATTGAGCCTGTAAAACCAATCCGTCGCCGCACGCACGCCTTCCGCGGCCGACAGCCGGTCGAACGCCGCCGACGTCTGCGACGGACGGGGCATCAGCAGTCCCATGATCCGGGCGTCGAACAGATCGCGCTGCGTCGTCGTGTCGTCCGGGATCAGCCCCAGCGCGGCGGCCGCATCCAGCAGCGGCTCCAGCACGGCGACCGGGCTGTCAAGCGTCTCCTCCGGCAGCGGGCCGCCCGCAGGCGCCTTCAGTCCGAACAAATCCAGCAGCGCGTTGTGCGCGTAATCCTCGTCCAGCTCGCCGATCATGCCGCGCTTCAGCGCGAATCGCACCAGCCGCCGGATCAGCGATCCGATCTCGGCTCTGCGCGCCTCGGTCATGCCGCTCGTGTCCGCGGCTTCGCCGTTGTTGCTCATCTCGTGTCATCCCTTCGTCTGCTCTAAGCGTCCCCTGCCCACACCTCGCGCATTTCCTCTTGCCCAGCCGCCCCGCCAGCCTTTACTTTCCGTACCCGTTCGGGTGCGCCGAATGCCAAGCCCAGGCGCTCTCGACGATCGGGCGCAGATCGGCGAACTTCGGCGTCCAGCCGAGCTCCGTGCGCGCCCGCTCCGACGACGCGATCAGCACCGCGGGATCTCCCGAGCGGCGCGGCACGATTTTCGCGGGAATCTCATGGCCGGTCACCTCGCGGGAAACGTCGATCACCTGCTTGACGGAAAAGCCCGTGCCGTTGCCCAAATTGTAGACGGCGCTCTCGCCGCCTTCGCGCAGACGGTTCAGGGCGCGGATGTGCGCGTTCGCCAGATCGCTGACGTGAATGTAGTCACGGATGCAAGTTCCGTCCTCGGTCGGATAGTCGTCGCCGAACACCGAGATGAATTCGCGCTGTCCGAGCGCCACCTGCAGCACGAGCGGGATCAGATGAGATTCGGGCGTATGGTCCTCGCCGATCTTGCCGCTCTCGTGCGCGCCGGCGGCGTTGAAGTAGCGGAGCGACACGTTTTTGATGCCGTGCGCGACGTCGAACCAGGAGATCATCTTCTCCATGGCCAGCTTCGTCTCGCCGTAGGCGTTGGTCGGCTTGGTCCGGTCGTACTCGTCGATCGGCACCTTCTCGGGCTCGCCGTACGTCGCCGCGGTAGAGGAAAATACGATGCGGGAGACGCCGGCCTTTTTCATCGCCTCCAGCAGCACGAGTGTGCCGTACACGTTGTTATGGTAATATTTGCCCGGATTCGTCATGCTCTCGCCGACCAGCGAGTTGGCCGCGAAGTGGATGACGCCGTCGATCTCGTTTTCGGAAAAAATCCGGTCCAGCAGCGCTTCGTCGCGCAGGTCGCCCTCGTACAGCTTGCCGCCGAGCAGCGCCTCCTTATGACCCTGGTACAGGTTGTCTACCACGACGACCTCTTCGCCTTTGTCCAGCAATGCCGCTACCGTATGGGAGCCGATATAGCCCGCTCCGCCCGTCACCAATACCGCCATATCAGTTCGCCTCCTTGATCTCGTGGACGCCGTCGCCGATGTCGCATACGTAAAAATCCGCCGTCAGTCCCGTCACCGCCTTATACTTGTCGCCGACCTCGGCGATAAAGCGCTCTGTGCTATCCTTGTGCACGAGCGAGATCGTGCATCCGCCGAAGCCCGCGCCCGTCATGCGGGAGCCGAGCACGCCCGGCACCTCGCGCGCCGCGGCTACCATCGCGTCGAGCTCCGCGCCCGTCACCTCGTACAGGTCGCGCAGCGAATCGTGCGACGCGTTCATCAGCTGCCCGAAGGCGGCCAGATCTCCCTGGCGCAGCACCTCTACGGAGCGGCCGACGCGGTCGATCTCTTCGACGACGTGGCGCGCGCGCTTGCGGACGATCTCGTCCGCAATCAGATGCGCGTTGTCGTTGAACTGGGCGAGCGTCAGCTGGCCGAGCAGCGTCAGCTCGGGGAACGCAGCGCGCAAATCGCTGACCGCGGCTTCGCATTGCGCCCGGCGCTCGTTGTACGCGGAGTCGACCAACCCGCGGCGCTTGTTCGTGTTGCCGATGACGAGCTTGTAATCGCCCGACTCGAACGGGACGAGCTCGTACTTCAAGGTGTCGCAGTCGAGCAGGATGGCGTGATCCTTGCGGCCGTTGGCGACCGCGAACTGGTCCATAATGCCGCATTTGACGCCGACGAACTCGTTCTCCGCATGCTGCGACCAGAGCGCAATCTCGACCGTGTCGGTCTTGCGGCCTTCGAGCGTCAGCAGCGCGAACGCCGTGACGACCTCGATCGAAGCGGACGAGGACAGCCCCGCGCCGTTCGGAATCTCGCCGTGATACAAAATGTCGTAGCCCCGCGACAGCGTGATGCCCCGCTGCGTCAGCTCCCAGACGACGCCCTTCGGATAGTTGGTCCAGTCGTCCTCCTCGGAGAAGGCGAGATCGTCCGCCGGGACGAGCCGCGACTGCGGAAAGTTCGTCGAAGCCAGGTGCAGCTGGCGATCGGCGCGCGGGCGGATGAGCAGCGTCGTGCCGAACGTCAGCGCGGCCGGGAAGACGGCGCCGCCGTTGTAGTCGGTATGCACGCCGATCAGGTTCACGCGACCCGGCGCGGCGAAGATGCGGATGTCGGACTCGCCCTCGCCGAGGCGGGTGATGAATTGCTCGCGAAGCGTCGGATAATGAGGCATGATGGGATTCCTCCTGAGATTAGGGCTGCGATTTAATTCCAGTATAACGCCGGAAGGCGCGAACGGGAAATGGCTTGAAATGCGGTCTCTATGGAGAAATGTGACTTCGTGCGGTACAATCGCGATAAGAAGCCCGATAAGGAGACGGATCAAGGTGAACCGAGCCCCCGATTACCGCGTCGCCTCCAATCCCGCGCGCACGCTCCCCCAAGGGCTCGCCGCGCTGTTCGCGGGGGAGAGCCAGACCCGTCCGGCGCATCGCGTCGGACCGAAGGTCGTCGATTACTATTTGCTGCATCATGTGATTTCCGGCCACGGCGTCTTCGAGACCGAAGGGCGCGTTCACGCGCTCGGTCCCGGCCATACGTTTCTGATCCGCCCCAAGCGCCTGTTCAGCTACGAATCGGACGCGATTGATCCGTGGCGGTACCGCTGGGTCGCCTTCGCGGGCGACCGGGCGGCGTCTCTGCTGGCCGAAGCCGGTCTCGGCGCCGACCGCCATATCGTTTTCACCGGCGAAGACTCGTCGCCGGACGAGCGATGCCGCGAGATCTACGAGGCGTTCCGCGCGCGGCGTCCCTCCGCCTCGCTCGAGGCCGCCGGCCTGCTTTATCTCTTGCTCGCCTCTCTCATGTCGACCGGCGCAGAGCGCGCGGAGCAGCCGCCGATCGGCGATACGCACGGCGAGGAGCTCGTCCGCCAGGTGATCGGCTACCTATCAACCCAGTACGCCGAGCCGGTATCGATCGAAGCGATGGCGGAGACGCTCGGCTACAACCGGGCCTATCTGTCGCGCTTGTTCAAGCGCCACGCCGGCGTGACGCCGATCGCCTTTCTCACCCGCATCCGGATCGACCGCGGCAAGCGTCTTCTGCGTGAGCGGCCCGAGCTGACGGTCGAGCAGGTCGCTTCTTCGGTCGGCTTTCCGGACGCCTTGTATTTTTCCAAACAATTCAGGCGCGCGTTCGGCACGACGCCTACGGGCTACCGGACGGACGCCTTGCGCTCCTGACCGCCCTTGACCGCTCCTGACCGCTCTTGACCGCCCTTTACAGCTCTTGACCGCTCTTGCCCCCAGCCCCCGAACGTTCCGATGATGGCGTTTCCATCGATATTATCGATAATCGGCATGCAAATCGCTCGATAACCCCCGGTCCGGTGAGGGTGTTAAGATATTCCTCAACCAAAGACCGAGGGGGCGATTTATTTGTTGATCCAAGACCGGACGGCCTATAAAATATGGGAGAACGAGATCAAAGTCAGCGAGCGGCGCTGGGCGGTCGAACGGCACGTTCGAGAGACGAAGCGCCCGCATGCCGGGCTGCCGGCCTCCTGGCTGGCGCTGATGCTGCTCGGCTGGCTGCGCGGTCACTGATCCGTCCTTTAGACAGGTGGTGGCAAATGTGGACTTTATTTATATCCGTTCTTTTATCGAGGTAGCGCGCTGTCACAGCTTCACCAAGGCGGCGGAGAATCTGGGCTACGTCCAGTCCAGCGTCACGACGCACATTCAGAAGCTGGAGCAGGAATACGGCGTGGTCCTGTTCGAGCGGTTCGGCAGATCGATGAGACTGACCTCCGCAGGCGAGCAGCTTCGCGACACGTTCGAGCAGATTCTGACGCTGTACGAGAGCTCCAAGCATCTGATCTCCAGGCCCGCCAAGGGACATCTGGACATCGGCACGATCGAATCGCTCTTCTCCTACTTCCTGCCTCCCGTCTTCAACCAGTACCGCCGCGTCTATCCCGAGATCAACCTCCAGGTGCATCCGATCACGGAGACTCAGATCTTGCAGTTGATCAAGGCCGGAGAGATCGACCTCGGCATCGTTCTCGACCAGCCGATTCACGATGAGGACATCGAGGCGATCAAGCTGCGCGAGGAAGAGCTGGTGCTCGTGGCGAGCCCGGGACACCGGCTGCAGCAGGCCGTACAGGTTTGCGCCGCCGACTTGAACGGCCAGTCCTATATCGCGACGGAGCATACGTGCACGTATCGCAACGCCTTCGAGAAGCTGCTGGGCAAGCACGGCGTCGCCTACGACGTCCACCATGAATTCGGCAGCCTCGAGGCGATCAAACAGTGCGTATCCTACGGCCTTGGCATCGGACTGCTGCCTCGGATCGCGGTCGTGCGCGAGCTGGCGGAGGGCAGACTGATTCGGCTTCCCTTTTCCCATCCGGACATCACCTTCTATACGCAGATCGTCATCCACCGCAAAAAGTGGCGCGATCCCGCGATTCGCCATATGATGGAGCTGCTTCGCGAAGCGGCCGGGCGTGACGGCGAGGGCGAAGGCGAGATATCGGCAGCGCTATGAGAAAAACGAAAAAAACGGGACACGGCAGGGCGCTGACGCTCTTGCAATGTCCCGTTTTTTTAACGTACGGCGATGCGGTCATCTCCGCAGCGCATAAGGCGCTTGCTCCCGCGGCTCGCGCGAATCATCCTGCGCAGCTTCGAAGTTCAGCTTGTCCGCCACCAGATATAGCGGTCGCCGCTTCGATTCCTCGTAGATGCGTCCGATATACTCGCCCAGCACGCCGAGCAGCGACAGCGTGATCCCGTGGAAAAACAGGCTGATCACGATAAGCGACGTCCAACCCGCGGTCGTTGTGTCGGTGAAGATGCGCTGGCAGATGACGACGATCAGATAGATAAAGCCCGCGGCCGACAGCAAAAAGCCGAGAATCCCGGCCAGCTTGAGCGGCTTGGTGGAAAAGGAGGTGATCGCGTCCAGCGACAGGCGCACCATCTTGCGCAGCGGATACTTGGTCTCTCCGGCGAAGCGCTCCTCGCGCGCATACTCGAGACCGATCTGGCGATAGCCCGCCCAGGCGACCATGCCGCGGATAAAGCGGCTCCGCTCGCGCATTCCGCTCAGCGCGTCGCACACTTTGCGGTCCATGAGCCGGAAGTCGCCGGTATCGACCGGAATGTTGACCGAGGTCATTGCCGCCAGCGTGCGATAAAACCACTTGGCCGTCGTTTTTTTGAACCAGGTCTCGCCCTGCCGGGAGATGCGCTTGCCGTAGACGACGTCGTAGCCCTCGCGCCACAGCGCCAGCATCTGCGGAATGAGGGCCGGCGGATCTTGGAGGTCCGCGTCGATCAGGACGACCGCTCTGCCGGAAGCATGATCCATGCCGGCGGTCACGGCGATCTGGTGGCCGAAGTTGCGGGCGAAATCGAGCAGCTTCACTCTGGCGTCTCGCCCGCATATGCCCCGCACGATGGCGGCCGTCCGATCCCTGCTGCCGTCGTTGACGAATACGAGCTCGTAGCTCTCGCCCGTCGCTTCCAGCACCTCCGTCAATTTCGCATACGTAGTCTCTATGACCTCTTCCTCGTTGTACATCGGGACGACGACAGACAGCGTCACCACAGCAGCCATGCGGCTTCCTCCTCAACTTGCCTGAACTTCAGGACGAATATCGATCAGAATCCCCAGCTCGGCAGCCAGCGGATGCCGAAGTTCATCCACTCCCGGCTGATGGTCATGCCGGTCAGCACCGGATAGAACCAAACGAACAGGACGGCGGCGCCGGCAATGACGAGCGCGGTGAACGTCCTGCCGTAGTACCAGCGCTGCTCCAGCCAGCGAAGCATCCACACAATGGACAGAATCAGCAGCGGCACCATCGGGAAGTAATGGTACAGGAACGTTATGCTGCGCGGCGACACCATCCACGGGACGTAAAACGACAAATACATGACCGCGATCGTCAACACAATCTTGTCCCTGTTGCGTGCGCCCAGCCACCAGGACAGCAGCATGGCCGCAAGGCCGCCCCACCAGACGAGCGGATTGCCGATGGCGGCGATGCTCTGCGCATCCCCCTTCGCCAGGTCCTTGCCGCCGTAGTACCAGACCGGTCGAAGCATTTCGGGCCACGTATACCATTTGGACGAGTACGGGTGCTTCTCCTTGACGCCTTTATGATAATTGTAAATGTCCTTCTGGTAACGAGGCAGATCCTTCAGGCCGTCGTCCGCTTTGGTCGCCTTTTCGTAAGGAATGTACGAAGCCGCATAAATTCCCGCAGGCACCGCCACGAACAGGATCAAGCAAGACAGCAGCGTGAGCGTCAGCTTCTTGAAGTAGGCGCTGCCGTATTCCCACCGGGACTCTCTCCAGCGTCTGTAGAGCGCCAGAAACAGCAGGACGGCCAGGCCTGCGCCGCCGTACATATAGTTCCATTTGACCGCGGAAGCGCAGCCGAAAAAAATCCCGGACAGCGCCAGGTAGCCGAAGCTTCGCCCGAAGCCCCCGCTCTCCCATTTTTTCTCTCCGTACTTGTACATAAACGTGTACATCAAAATCGTGAAGGTCACGCCGAAAATGTCGACGTTGGCCATGCGCGAATGGACGAGATGGAAGCCCTCCAGCACGAGCAGCAAAGCCGCGATGAACGCGTAGCGCGTGCTGCGGAACATCGCTCTGGCCGCCGCGTAGAACACGGGCACCATCAATGTGCCGCACACCGCGGCCATGAATCTCCAGCCGTACGGCGTCATATCGAACAGACGGATGCCGAACGTGAGCAGCCACTTGCCGAGCGGCGGATGCGTCCATTCGTAAGGCTGGATCTCATGGATGAATTCGTAGGCGGTGCGCCCGTGTTAAATCTCGTCGAAATGCATGCTGTTGCGGTAGCCCGGCCGATACGGCGCTTCGTCCTGCTCGTCGAATACCTGCTCGCCGCCGCCTGCGGAAGTCTCTCCCTTGGCGCCGGCGGGCGCGATGCCGGCGATGGCGATCCGCGCTTTTGTACCCGCCTCGAAAAAGCCGGCCTCGTAGAGGCTGTACCCGGTGCGCTTGGCCGTAAACTTCATGTACCGCGCGCTGGCCGGCTTGTCCTCTGCCATCCAGGTGAATACACGCCCCGTCTTGTGTTCGACCGTCAGATACGGCGACCAGTTCACGCCGTCGGCCGACGATTCGATCTGCGTCTCGCCCGCGGCTCCAGGCCCCTCGTACAGGCTAATGCGGCCGACCTGGCGCAGCTCGCCGAAGTCGGCGACGAAGCCTTCGCCAGATACGTCGGGCCGCCAGAACGTCTGCGGCGCATGCCGGTTGCCCAGATCGTGGAGCGACAGCCAGGCCGAGACGAGCATGAGAATCCCGATCAAAATAAAATCGATCCGGCTCCAAGGTCTTCTGCTCCGCTCCGATTCGCTGCGGCTCCAGCCGTACGAAGACAGGCTACCGCCGTATTCTTGTGATTCCATGAACGTCCTCGCCCTCTTTGATCATCTGCTACCTATTGTAGTCTAAAGCACGCCCTGCGGAAAGTCCGCTTTGATTCAGCACCTACCCCCTAGGGTAAAAATAGCTCAAGCAGGACGTTAACACTTATAACAAAATGGCACAGCCATTACAAGGAGGAATTCACATGGCAGGAATGGTAAAGGGTGTTGTTATCGGCGGCGTAGTAGGCGCGGCAGCAGCGCTGCTGCTGGCTCCGAAACCGGGACGCGAGACGCGTCAGGATCTGATGAACGCCTACAGCAAATCGATGGATAAGTCGAAGGAATGGGTTTCCACCGCGGGAACCAAAACGCAAGAGTTGGCCTCCAAAGTCGGCCAACAAGCTTCGGATATGATCGGCCAGACCAAATCGGCATTGTCCAGCGCGAAGGACGGCATGAACGGCGCCAAGGACGAGATCACCGGCTCCCTTCAGGAATCGACGAAGCCGAACTGAATAACCTCCAAAAGCCAACCCTGAGCTTGCTCGGGATTGGCTTTTGTCTGTGCGAATTTCTGAAGAGGAGCGATTAAGATGACTGAATCCAAACAGCCCGACGTTCGGGAGGACGTCGCCGAAGGCGTGGCCGCTCAGCCTGATGCGGCGATCGATCGCGCGAATGCCGATTATCGCTCAGAAGAAGACAGCCGGCCCTCCGGCCCGATCGAGACCCGCTCCGTCGACGAGGCGATGAACGGCTCGATGGTGCAGGACTTCGACGATCTGAAGCGTCTTGGCCGCGATATGGAGCGCGTCAAGACAGGCAGCGAGCTGAGCGAGGAAGGACTTGTGAGCGACCCGATCCAGGAGAAGGCCTGAGGCTGAGGCGTTATGAGCCCGCTCCTGGACTCAGGAGCCGTTATTCTTGATCCAGCCGACATCATGGGCCTCTTGCGGACTCAGGCGCCGCTATTGCGCAATAGTGGGCTTCTTTTAGTCTGGATTCGGTTGAATAACGTCCACCCAGTCCGTTACGATCGTCTCGGGACCGGTTTTTACGAAAATAGCGACTCCTGAGTCCGGTGCCCGGTGTCCTCTGCCTAACTTGCCATCCATTGAAAAAAGGGCCTCCGAAGAGGCCCCTCATTTATGTTGCAACCGGTTTCAACCTGTTTGCTGTATGCCGTGCTTGATGGCTTCGCGATTGAGAAGCGACTTCAGATCGGAGGCGTCGAGTTCCTGACTGAGCAGCGACACGACATCGATGGAAGGTACGCCGTCTCTGACGAACTCCCCACCGGAGAGATGGTAGCCGAATTCCCTCGCAATGGTATACGACTGGCAGAGTTGATCCGCCGCGTGTACAGCCTCTTGCTCGGATGCATATTCGGCTAACCGGTTGCCGTTGCCAAGTGGCGTTTTGCGGGATTGGATGCTAAGGGTATGGGCCTCGTCTTTTTGCCTGACTACAATGTCGCACTCGAAGCATTCGATTCGATATTTAACCGTCATCATGTCCACCGCCTTCGGCGAAGTGAATGGTGTAGCTTACCGATTATTACCCGGCGGCAGGACGGTAGAAACAGTTGATCGAATTGGAATTAATCGGAATCCTCGTCGTCGTCGGGTTCGGTCAGCCAGCCCTTCAGCTTCTCGATGGCGCGCCGTTGGATGCGGGAGATGCTCATCTGTGACACCTGCAGGCGGTCGGCGGCGCTGCGCTGGGACAGCCCTTCTTCGTACAGGAGCAAGAGCACCTGACGTTCTTCGGGCTTCAGCTTCATCATCGCTTCCTGCAGATCGATGCGGCGGTCGACGCCGGCAAAGTCGTCGGCGGTCGAGCCGATCAGTTCACCGAGCGTAGCGGTGTTTTCTTCCTGCGATACCGGCGTATCGAGCGAGACGTAGTGATGCAGCTCGCGTCCGGCCAGCACCTCGAGCGTATCCTCGACGCTCATCTCCAGGAATTCGGCGATCTCCTCGACGCTCGGGGAGCGTTCGAGGCGTACGGTCATCTCGTCGATCGCCTGCTGCACGACGAGACCCTTCTCTTTGATCCGTCGCGGCACTTGAATGTACCACGACTTGTCGCGGAGGTAATTTTTCATCTGGCCGACGATGCTCTTCATCGCATACGGCTCGAACGGCATGCCCAGATCGGGATCGAACTGCTTAAGCAGCCGGAAAAGCGTCATGCGGCCGACCTGGAACAAATCTTCCTGCAGGCTCAGATGGCTGCGCGACATTTTGTGCGCGGCCATGCGAACGAGCGGCTCGTAGTGCCGAATGAGCTCCTCGGCCAGCTCGTTGCGCAGCGTTTTCTGGTATTCCAGAAGCTTCAAGATCGCGTCGTCGGGCAGACGGGCGCTCGATTGAAGGCTCATACCGTTTCTTGCGCCAGCCGCCGTTTAGTGAGGATGACGCTCGTGCCTTGATTGCTTCGAATCTCCACTTCGTCCATCAACGCTTGCATCAAGTAAAGTCCCAATCCGCCCGACTGGATTTCATCGATGGACTTACCGTGCAAGGTGGACGTGGACCGATCGGTCACCTGTTCGAAGCTGACGCCCGAATCGCTCACCGCGATCTGGAGACGGTCTTCGTTCATGATGGTGAAGGACACCTCGATATGGCCCGGTTGAGAATGATCATAGGCATGCAAAACGGCGTTGTTACATGCTTCCGAGACGGCAACCTTCATATCTTCGATCTCTTCGAAAGAAAATTTCATCTTGGCGGCTATGCCGTACAAGGTCAAGCGGATAATGTCAACGAACTCGGCTTTGGCGGGTACCGTCAGCGTCACTGTCCCATCGTTTCTCATCGTTGTTTCGTCCTCGTTCCCTTCGGAATGTAAGTGCTCGCTCGCATTAAGCATTTGGAGAAGCGGCCAAGAACGGGGTGATCCCCGTCATATCGAATAGTTTTTGAATCGTCGAAGGCACTTCTTCTACTCCGAACGGGGCGTTGCGAGCATGACGGGCCTTCACGATGCTGATCAGAATGCCGATGCCGGTGCTGTCGATGTATTTGAGGTCTCGAAGATTAAGTACGAGCTTGCGGTCGGACAATTCCATCAGGGGCTCCATCACGGAGCGCATCTGCGAAGCGACCTCGAGATCGAGCTCGCCTGCGATCCGCACGACGGTCAAGCCGTCCAGATTTTCGGTTTGAAATGTCAATTTTTCGCTTTGCATACGAAACCCCTTTCCGTTATTCATAGATTTTATTACCCCTCGCCCTTGTCTGTTGAAACAGCCCTAAACCTGGAAAACGCCTTTGTTTTGGGCAGTCTGCGGTCGGGTAAAGAAGCATATCCCAGCTCAGGATAAAAAATACGCGAAGGAGCTGAACATGATGAACAAGGACGTCGACATCGAAAGGCACGAGGTGCAGGAAAAGTCGGATTCCAGCATGGTTTGGTCGACCTTCATCAAGTATGCCGCATATTTGATCATTTTTTTCGGCGTACTGTACTTGATTATCTACTACCTGCTGCCGCTCGTCTAACGAACGTCTCTTTAGGATATACTTGGACGAATCCCATCTGACGGAGGCGTTCGATTGCACCCGCTATATTACGGTTCTTTGCTCTGGCTCGCCGGCGGCGGCGAGCCTCCCCGTTATCCGTCCCTATCCGGCCGATCCGCGCGGTGCGACGTGTTGATCGTCGGCGGCGGCTTGACCGGTACGTTGACGGCCGACGCATTGACTGCGGCAGGCCTCTCCGTCGTTCTGATCGACGAAGGACGAATCGGCGGAGGCAGTTCCGCCGCCAGCACCGGGTTGCTTCAATACTCCAATGATATCATGCTGTCCGACCTCTTGTCCCGCATAGGCGAGGAACGTGCCGCTCATTTTTACCGGGCCTGCAAAAACGCCGTGGAACGGCTGGGCCAGCTTGCGGAGACGCTCCCGGACGACGTGGCGTTCAAACGCCGCAGCAGCCTTTACTTTGCCAGCTCCGAAGCTGACGTGCCCAAGCTCAAGACGGAATACGAAGCACTTCGCGCCAGGGGCTTCAGCGTCGATTGGCTGGAGCAGGCTGACTTTCGCGCGATTTTCCCTTTCGCCAAACCCGCGGCTCTTGTGACGAACGGCGACGGCGAACTGAATCCGTACCGCCTGTCCGTCAGACTCGCCGAACGAGCCGCGGAAAAAGGAGCCCGCATCCACGAAAATACGTCCCTGAAGTCCGTCGAAGGACCGAAGGGCGATTTGGCGTGTCATACCTCGCACGGTACGGTGCGCGCTTCGTCCGTCATCTACGCGGTCGGCTACCGTCCCGAGATCGCCGGCCTCGGCCATCTCGCTATCAAGTATGCCCGCACCAGTGCTATCGCGACGCGAGTCGTACCGTCGCTCGCCGATTGGCACCAAAGATGGCTGCTGTGGGAAACGGCAAGGCCTTATTTGTATGCCCGGACGACGCGGGACGGCCGCGTCGTGATCGGCGGCTTCGATGAAAATATTCGCGAACCGATAGCGGACCGGAGCGCCTTGAACAAGCAGGCGAACCGGCTCCTCGCGGAAGCCCGCAAGCTGTTTCCCGAATTGTCGCTGGAAACGGAGTACGCCTGGAATGCCGCCTTTTGCGAATCTGAGGACGATCTGCCTTTGATCGGCGAAGATCCGGAGCGTCCAGGGCGATATGTAGCGCTTGGGTACGGCGGCAACGGAGCGGTGTACAGTATGCTAGCAAGCGGCATACTGACGGAGGCGCTTCAAGGCAAGACCAGCATGCTGGCCGAGCTCGTCGGACTCCGCAGTCGAAGAACCGGCCTGCCGCAGTAGCAGAAGACCGGTTCTTTTTTTGCGACGACCCTCGCCGTCAGTTAAGTACTTCGACAGCTCCCGCCTGGCTTAGCAGGCTGCCCGCCTGATCGTCGGGACGATCGTCGACGACGACAAGATAGCGGCCGCCGTTGACTTCGTCGGCCAGTCTTCCCGCATCGCCGTCCGGCAGGCCCAGATCGGCCAGCACGTCGTCCGTATGCAGTCCGTCGCCGTCCAGGTCCAGCAGGCTGCCGCCCCGCCCGGCCAAGCCGGCCGCAGCCAAGCCCGCAGGCACGACGCCGCCGGCGTAACCGCCGGTGCCGCTAACCCCCGGCGTCGCCAGGAGGCCGGCCGCCGGAAGCGGGAGCACGCCATCGTCTCCCCACGACGAACCGTCGCCGTCGCGATCGCCGTAGGAACGATCTCTGGCTTCCTGGATGCCGGTGATGCTCTCGACCTGGATCGCTTCGCTGGCAGTGAGCAGCGGCACGTTTTCCTCGCTCTTGACGATGACGCGCACGCCGTCCTTGTGCGCGCCGTTCGCGCGAAGCAGCTCCACGGCGTCCAACACGCGTTGCTCGCTTTCAAAAATGCCGATCGTGACTCCCATGGCCATTCCCTCCTTGTAGGCGGCAAACGAACGCATCGCCTTTTTGTAATTTTACCCGAGGGATGGCGCTTTGAACCGCGCACGCCGCTTCCGCGACGCGCCTCAAAGCGGCTTGCGATAGATCCGGTACTCGTCGTTCCAAGTCTCGTAGCGTCCGGCGAAGCTCGTGAAGGCGACCGATTCCTTGTTGCCGAGAACGAGAAAGCCGCCCGGCGACAAGCTTTCGTACAACAGCGTATGAACCCGCTCGCGGAGCCCGTTGTCGAAGTAAATCATGACGTTCCGGCAAAAGATGATCTGAAACTCGTTAAACGAGCGATCCGTCACCAGATTGTGCTCCGCGAAAACGATTCGTTCGAGGTACTTGGCATGCAGCATCGCTTGTCCGTGATTCGTTTCGTAAAAAGACGCGAAGGGCGCCTTCCCGCCGGACTGCTCGTAGTTATGCGCGTACAGGGTCATCCGTTCCTGCGAGATCAGGCCTTGTCTGGCGCGCTGCAGACTCGCCTCGCTGATGTCCGTCGCATAGATGCGCGAATGATTCAGCATCCCGATCTCATCCAGCAGAATGGCCATGGAGTAGGCTTCCTCGCCGGTCGCGCAGCCCGCGTGCCAGGCGCGAATGAAGGAAGCCTCCTTCAGGATCGGCATCACCCGCGCTCTAAGAATCTGGAACAAGCCCGGGTCTCTGAACATCTCCGTGACCGGAATGACCAGATCGGACAGCAGCCGTTCGAACGCGTCGCGATCGTGCAGCACGAGATTTTGCAGCAGGGAAATCGTCCCGAGCTGTTCGATCGAGGCGCGGTGCCATATTCGGCGCCGCAACGACGGATAGGCATAATTGCGAAAATCGTAGCCGTACCTTTTGAAAAGCGCCTCGAGTAGACTTTCGATTTCGATTTTTTCCAGGCGCTCGTCATAGGGGCTAATATCTAAAAAATCCGTCAATGTAACACCACGCTTTTTATGAATCGCCGTCGTTCACCGTCCTGCCTGCCTTGAGGCTTACGCCTCTTGCGGCTCGCTATGTAAAAATGTTTGCGACGTCGCTAAACCGCCATCAACGATGAGTTTTTTTAACTTCGACCCTGACCAGGCAACGATCGTCCGGCCGCCGGTCCAGCGACTCCTGGACGAGCAGGCTCTCCAGCGCCTTGTGGTCGCCTCCGGCCTCCAGAATCGTGCCCGTGAGCTGCTCGATCCGCTGCTCCATGTCGCCGGGAAACAAATCGAGCAACCCGTCCGTGAAGAGATGGAGCACGTCTCCTGTCCGGATGCTTGCCGTCTCCATCTGCACGTCCATTTGCTCGAACATGCCGATCGGCGGCGCCGTCGCGTAAAGCTGCTGCGTACCGCCGTCTCCTCGTGTGATAAGGCCCGGAGGATGGCCGGCGTTGACGTATTCGATAATTCCGTTCTCCAGATCGATCCAGGCGCATATGCCCGTGCAATAGTATTGAACCATCTCGTTCTCGTACTGCAACTGCAGCAAGCGCCTGTTCAGCTCGTGCACGATACGCTTCGGGGTGACCGTCGTACGCATTGCCTCGTGCAGCACGGAAGCGGTGAACATGCTGATCAGCGAGGAAGAGATCCCGTGGCCCATGGCGTCCATGATCGCGATCAAGTAATGCTTCGAATCGAGCGCATGCCAGGAATAAAGATCTCCCGCCAGCCCCTCGGAGGCACGAAAGAATGCTTGCACCCTCAGGTTGTCGCCGTCGACGTCGTTGGGCATAACCGCCTCCTGAACCTGCCTGGCGAGGCTCAGCTCCTCATGCAGCCGCCGATCCCGCTCTTTGTGCCAGTCGAGCTCGCTCTTCAGGCGAAGGGCGGACCTGATCCGCGCCAGCAGCTCGATCTTGTTGATCGGCTTCGTCACGTAGTCCGACGCGCCGGCGTCCAGCGCCTCAGCGAGCTTGCGCGAGTCGCCGATCGCAGTCACCATGATGACCGGAATATCGCGAAGGCGCTCGTCCTTCTGGAGCAAGGCGCAGGCCTCGATGGCGTCCATGCCGGGCATCATAAGATCAAGCAGAATCAGATTGATCGACGTAGGCGCCTGAGCGCCTAGATTGTCCGATCTTAGTATATCGAACATCTCATCGGCTGAATAGGCGATCTGCACGTCCTCGTAGCCCGACCGGTTCAGCATCTCCCGGACAACCATCACGTTCATCGGATTGTCGTCTACGACCAAAATGCTCATTGTCCAATTCTCCTCGCGTATATCATACGTTAAAGTTATCTCAGCCCATAGCCCGCTGTAAAGCAATGCCGGCAAACGGGAATAAGGAATGAGCAGGCGAATGCCTCTCATTCCTTATTCCCGTCAACCAAGCTTCCTAATCTCGCAAGGCGAGCCGCGCAATCTCAACATCAATGCTTCGCCAGGACGAGCACCTTGCCGCGATCAAGCTCTGCCTCGTACTGCTCCGCCTCGGAGGAATCGAACCCGAGCGCCTTGATCTTGGCCCTCAGCTCGTCGCCCCGATCCCTGAACAGATTCGCGACGGATTGGATGACGCCTTCTTCGGAGGCGCCGATCGTGTTGGCGTTCGCGACGTCCGCGATCCGGTCCGTACGGCTCTCGCCGTGTGCCAGCACGTAAATCTCCTCTTCCCGGTAGCCTTGGCGGTGCAGATCCTTGACCGTGTCGAACGCTTCGAGTCCGTTGTTAACCAACTTGGCATAAGCCCTGTCCATGTCGATTCCTCCTTATCGTTCGTTCCTCGTTATCTTTGTCGAAGCCGATCGGCGACGACTTGCCTTCAATCGATTTTCAGTTGTGACTGTGTCCGTTATATACCCTGTGCGAGCCGGGCTGAAACGGCTCCGGGACATACGCCGCGCTGTCGTACAAGCGGTGTTCCTCTTCCTGCCGTTCGGCGGCAACGATCGCTTTTTCTTCTTTGTTCTGCTGCTTGGCGCTGCGGATCGCGGATACGACGTTCATGCCGATCTTGAACCATTCGGTCCAAGTCTTCTTGTTCTCCGGACCGGGCTCCAGCGCGGCGACCTGCTGTCTGACCGCGCGGGAGAGCGTCGAGGAGATGTCCTTCACGGCTCCCGTCGTTTCCTTCAGCGTCACGCCCGCATTGCGAGCGGCCTGGAAAAAGTCGTCCGTCGACCGAATCTTGTTTTTCACGTCCTCGGAGATGACTTTGACGTTGTTGGTCAAGTCCTCAACCTTCGTATGCAGCATCCCTACCGTCTGATTCGCTTCCTTGATCGTGCCCTGGACGGAGACCAGCGTCTCCCGGGCCGCCTTCAAGGTGACGATCAAGTATACGCAGAGGGCGGCGAAGCTGATCGCGACGACGACGACGCTCCAAGCCATCAATGCCTGGTTGCTCATGCGTATCACCTTCCTTTCAAGGGAATTTCGATTGTCTCTTGCCTATCGTCAATTACCCTTGCCGGCAGACGGCGAAACGACGTATGCCCCCTCTCGGAAACGAGAAGCTCGGCGCCCCCGTGCGTAATTTCAAGAAGTTAATGTAGGATTAATTTGCCTTGATTTGCAGGTGATTCAGCCGGTTGGGGCAGTGGTAAGGATGCAGCAAGATCATACCGACGCTCGAAACTAGCGGGAGCCGATAGGACGAACTGAAATTCGCGAAACGATCGAAGCGTCCTTCGGCAAGGCGGTAGAGTCGCTCCATGAAAGCTCGACCACCCCGACCCGCCACGATCCCGCAAGGTATGATTATCATTCATACTTAGGAGGCGTTCTTATGTTATACTGGGCGTTTATCTTCTTGCTCGTCGCCATCGTCGCAGCCATCTTCGGATTCGGCGGCATCGTCGGCGCCGCAGTCGGCGTAGCCAAGTTCCTCTTCTTCTTGTTCCTGATTCTGTTCGTCGTTTCGCTGATCTTTGGCCGTCGCCGGAATTTATAACAGCGATGAACGCACAGCGAAGGCGCCGCTACTGAATAAATGCGCCGAATAGAGCACTTATATAAGTAGCGTTAACCCTTCGTCACAGTCAAACAGACCCGATCGCAAAAAGGCAATCGGCCGCGGGATCTCCCGCTGCGGTTGCCTTTTTGCTTCCCTCCTGCGCCAGGATTGTTCGGAAAATCCATGCGAAAGGAATGAATTTCTGACAATTCCTGTTTCATCGGACGTCAAAATGCGTTAATTAATGTACATGCCGCTTGCGCCGTATCAGCCATGGCAATCCCCGTTACGGAGGTCGACAAGTCCATGCAAGCATTGTTACTCGGCGCGAATCCGGCGGCAGATGGCTTGGGAGCATGGACGACTCCGATCGTCAATCTCCCTTGGATCGAGCATTGGGTCACGCTGGGCCGCGATCAAGGCGTCCAAGAAATTGTCGTCGCGGTCGGCCGGCAGGATCAGGAAGATTTGGCGGAGCTGCTCGGAGACGGATCTCGATTCGGCGTGCGAGTCGTCTATCAGACCGGTTGGGAACAGTTCGGCTCGGCGGGTACGATCAAGCTGGCGGAGCCGCTGCTTCAGGACCGGTTCGTCGTCTTGCATCCCGCTGCCGTTCACGCTTTTCGCCTCGACCAGGCCATGGCGTACCATGACGATCGGGCTGCGATCGTCACGATGTGCCTGACGTCTGGCAGACGCGATTCGCCGTACGGCATCGTACAGGTCGGATCCGATGGAGACGTCCTCTCGCTCGTCCAAGAGCCAAGCACGCAGAATGCGCCGTCTATCCTTCTCAACTCGGGCGTATACATGATGAGTAAATCCGCGCTGTCGCTCATCCCTGTAGGTCGACACGTCTCTTTGGAAAACGAAACATTTCCTCTCCTGATCGGCAATGGAAGCAAGATATCCGGCTACATACCGGACAACTTTTGTACATTTGCAACCATGCCCGAGAGCTATGCCCAGCTTCACTGGGACCTGCTTGACCGCAAGCTTCCGCTTTCGATCAGCGGTACGGAAATGAACGAACAAGGCATTTGGATCGGCCAAGGCGCGGTCATCGGAAAAGGCGTGCTGCTCGTACCTCCCGTCGTAATCGGAGAGCATGCCACAATCGGCGACAAATCGATCGTCGGGCCGTATACGGTTATCGGCTCGCGTTGCGAGATCGGCCGTGAGGCCCGAATCGCAAGGACGATCCTCCCTTCGCGATCTGTCGTCGGCGATTCGTCGCTGCTCAACGGATATGCATTCGGCTTGGGCACCACCGTCGCCGAAGCTGCGCTATGAAGTCGGCAAATTCGCTACTACAAGCTGGAGGTGCGACATTAATGAGTCCAAAAACTTTTCAAATCGCCTATGTGAGCACCTACGTACCGAAGAAATGCGGCCTGGCCACATACACGCACCATCTTCGGGAAGCGGTTCGGGTAGCCCACAACGGCATTTTTCCGGATCCGATCATTGCCATGTGCAACGAAGACGAGCTGGAACTTTATAATGAAAGCTGGCATTATCCCCTTCTTAAAAACGACAAAGAAGAATATCGCAAGATGGCGGACTATTTGAACCGGAGCGCCGTCGACATCGTCTCCTTGCAGCATGAATTCGGGATTTTCGGCGGAGAGGCCGGCTCCTACGCGCTAGAGCTGCTGAGCAGGCTGAACAAGCCGGTCGTCACGACCTTTCATACCGTATTTGAAAACCCGCAGGAGCCCTATGCTGCCGTTCAAGCCGAAATCGCCAAGCGAAGCGATCGCATTCATGTCATGAATCGCAAGGCGATCGGCTATTTGAACGACAACTTCGGCATTCCGCTAGAGAAAATCTCCTATATTCCGCACGGAACGCCCGTTCCGAGCAAAGCGGACCGGATCCGCACACGCAGCGAATACGGCTGGGAGCAGCGCAAGGTCGTCTTCCAATTCGGTCTGCTCAGCCGCAGCAAAGGCGTAGAGCTGATCCTCCGCTCCATGGCTGCCGCGGTCAAGGCCGTGCCCGATCTGCTCTACGTCCTGGCCGGTCAAACGCATCCCGAAGTGCGCAAGCACGAGGGCGAGGCATACCGGGAGGAGTTGAACGCCCTCATCGAAGAGCTCGGTCTGCAGCACCATGTGCGCATGATCGATCGTTATATCCCGGAAGAGGAGCTCACCTCTTTGCTGCAGGCATGCGATCTGTACGTGACGCCGTATCCCGGCATGCAGCAAATTACGAGCGGCACGCTGGCATATGCGGTCGGTCTAGGGCGCCCGGTGCTCAGCACGCCTTATATTTACGCCAAAGATCTGCTTCAAGGCTGCGAGGAGCTCCTGCTCCCTTATGGCGACATTGAAGCTTGGAGCGTGAAGCTCATCGAGCTATTCTCTTATCCGGAGAAGCTCAAGATGTGCGAGACAAGGGTTGCCGAAATCGGAAAAAGCATGCAATGGCCGGTCGTAGGCCAAGAATACCTGCAGCTGCTGGAACGGACCGCTGCGGAGAAACGTTGGAGGATGGCCGATGTTATATAACCCGAAGGGGCGGAGCCATCCGCCCTCTTTTACCCATTTGCGGAGAATGACGGACGATACGGGACTGCTCGAGCATGCGCTCGGACGCACGCCGCGCAGAGGCGAAGGTTATACGACGGACGATAATGCACGTTCGCTCTGGACAGTCACCGAATGGCTGCGGGACGTCCCGGGCGCCGAAGTAAGCGAGTCGGACCGCATACAGCTGCTCGAGCTCGCTTCCATTTACTTGTCGTTCATGCTGTGGCAGCAAAAAGAAGACGGCTGGTGGCACAACAACGTCGCGTACGATCGCTCTCCCGAAGCGGAATCGGTGTCGTACGACTGCCAGGGAAGATCGATCTGGGCATGCGTCAGCGCCTGGGTCGGGCTGCCCGACTCGCACAAGGACGCCGCGAGATCGATGTTCGAATGCGCAATGCCCACGCTCGGACAGCTCGGTTCGCTGCGCGGCAAAGCCTACGCGCTGTCGGCGTGCGCGCATGCGCTCGAGAGCGAGCGCGCTGGCGCGATCGCCTTCAAGCCGGGCTGGCGCGAGCAGCTCAAGACGCACGTCGTCCGTTTCCAAGACGAGCTGATCGAGTCGTTCCTTCGTCATTCGGACGCCGAATGGCGCTGGTTCGAAACGCAGATGAGCTACGGCAACGGCGTGCTGCCTTGGGCGCTGCTGCGGTCCTACCGGGTGACCCACGCGCCGGAAGCGCTGGAGATCGGCCTCGACAGCCTGTCCTCTCTTCAGGCGGCCATGACCGCGGAAGAAGGCTGGTTCCGCCCGATCGGCAATTCCGGCTGGCGCACGCGCTCGAGGAGCAGCAAATGGGACCAGCAGCCGCTCGAAATTTTCAAGCTGGCGCTGGCGCTCGAGGAAGGCGCGGTCGCGCTCGAGGAAGCGGGCAAGCAGGGCGTTGCGTTGCTGCTTGCGTACGATCAAGGGGCCCCGGCAAAGGGGGGCTCTGCCAATGCGAGATCGCCGGGCGGAGACCGCGGCAACGGCGGCTTCCGAGGCAACGGCTCCATCCGGGCGCCGGAAGTAGGCATCGCGCTCGCCGTCCGCGCTGAGACGGATGACGGTCAGGTCGAGGACCGCGGCGCAGCCACAACGGCCAGCGAATCCGACGCCCACGCGATCGAGGTCGCCGACTACGCGGCGCAGCTGCGGTCCGCGCGCAATCGCTGCCTCCAATGGTTTTTCGGCGACAACGACCTCGGCGCCATCATGGCCGACGCAAGCGACGGCAGCGGCTGCGACGGCCTCCAGGAAAACGGCCCCAACGTCAACTGCGGCGCCGAATCGACCATCGCCTATCTGATGACGGCGGCCTTGTGCCGCTGAAGGCTTGGACAGTTTAAGCGGATCCCCTGCCGGGAGGCGGGGGATTTTTGGTGTGTGCGGGGGGATCCGCGAAGTATCGATCTACGTGCATACTTGGGCTGGTTAATCCTCGCGGCTTCGCTGACTGTCGATCTACGTGTATACTTCGGCTGGTTACTCCTCGCGGTTTCGCCAACTGTCGATCTACGTGCATACTTGGGCTGGTTACTCCTCGCGGTTTCGCTGACTGTCGATCTACGTGCATACTTGGGCTGGTTACTCCTCGCGGTTTCGCTGACTGTCGATCTACGTGCATACTTGTGCCGGTTACTCTTCGCGGTGTCGCCAACTATCGATCTACGTGCATACTGGGGCTGGTTCCTCCTCGCGGTTTCGCTGACTGTCGATCTACGTGCATACTTGGGCCGGTTACTCTTCGCAACCTCGCCAACTATCGAGCTACGTGCATACTTGGGCTGGTTACTCCTCGCGGTTTCGCTGACTGTCGATCTACGTGCATACTTGGGCTGGATACTTCTCTTGGTCTCGCCAACTGTCGATCTACGTGCATACTTTGTCTGATTCAATTTTCACTTCGCATAAAATTGCATAAGCTTGCTTCCCTGCGACCATTTCAACTCAACGAGTCCCTTCTTTTCAAGTTGTAACAAAGCTACTTTAAGCTTAGGGTGACTAACCTGAATATCGTTGGACAGCTCACCTAGCCTTATGCGATCCGCGCGCTCCCGCGCATAGTGCAGTATCGCCCGCTCGTACACGTTCAGCCTTGGTCGGTCCTTAGGAGCGATAAGCCCCATGCCGACAGCGCAGCGATCAGCGTCTGCTGGCAGCGTCGCGGCTTTTCGATCATGTCGTCGCGCGAAAAGCGAAGCAGATGCCAGCCGTCGATAAGCAAATGGTTCTGTCTCTCCAGGTTGTCGGCATACTGCCACCGACTCACGTCACGCAAATGCATGCCGAAGGCATCCGCCTCCATCAGCAAGCCTTTGGGGCGCGGGATCGGATGGAGAAAGCCGTAGTTGCTAAAGCGCGTTCCGTCCTTCAAATCTCTGATCTCCATCTCCGGAATCAAGCCCTCCAGGTCGCCTCTTACCTCCCACCACACGTTTTGAGCCAGCAGCTTCTCGTTGAACCGGTCCAGCAGCAACCTGCGCTTCCGTTCCCCCGTGCTCGCCTTAATCGCTCTCTCCATCATTTCGTCGTATGCGCGCTCGAACGCCGTATTCGACTTCGTGTCCATCTTTAAGTCCTCCTTCTGAGAAAATAAAAACAGGCCGCCCGCCGGATATGCTCCGGTGAACGGCCTGTGCTTCAGGACCTTGCAATTATGTCATTGCTTATAACATACCTTTTGCGCTGAAAAGATGCAAGCGTATTATTCCATATCCTATGCGCGCAGCTTGGCCAGCGCCGCCTCGAAGTCCGCCGGCAGTGGAGCTCTGACCGACAGCCGCTCGCCCGTCCACGGATGCGGCCAGATGAGACGTTCGCCGTGCAGCGCCTGCCGGGAGATCACCGTGCGTTTGCCGCCGTAAAGGCCGTCGCCGGCAAGCGGATGTCCGATCGCGGCGAGATGCACGCGGATCTGATGGGAGCGCCCCGGGTCGAGACGCAGGCGGACAAGCGTGTAGCCTTGAAATCGCTCGACGACCTCGTAGTGCGTGACGGCCGGATCGCCGGTCTCGCTCACACGGCGACGCGTAGAATGGTGACGGTCCTGTCCGATCGGCAGGTTGATCGTGCCCCGCTCCTGCGCCAGTTCTCCTTCAGCCAGCGCGAGATAAATGCGCTCGATCTCTTTTTCCCGCATCGCCTTGTCGTATTGATAGTGGGCAAATTCGTTTTTGGCGTACAGTACGGGCCCCGTCGTCTCTTTGTCGATCCGGTGGATATGCCTGATCCGCACGTCCTGCCCTGTCATCTCGTAGTATGCGGCGACGCCGTGCGCCAGCGTGCCCCGTTGGCCTCGTTCGCTCGGATGAACTTCGTAGCCGGACGGCTTGTTCACGACAAGCGTGAAGTCGTCCTCGTACAGGACGTTCAGCTCCATCCAATCCGGCGGAAAATCGCGTGTCTCGCGCGGAAACAGCGCAAGCCGGAGCGAAGCCCCCTGCTGCACAATGCCTTTGGTCTGCGCAAGCTTCGAAACGAGCTTCGGCGCGAGCGGCGTATGCTTCATAATTTGCGGCAGCGGCGCCGCAGCCAACTCGCCCGGCAGGCGAAGCTCCATCCATTCCGCCTTGCGTCTCCCCAGCTTGAGCAAGGAATCGCTCATGCCGGCCAGCGCGGACGGATTTCCTTTCGGACGGCTTCTAGCTTCTCCGCCACTTCCGCGTCCGGTGCCGGCGTAGCCTCGGGAAGCCTCCTGTCTCGACTGCCCCCGCCCGCCGTCTCGGGCGCTGCGATCCGCCCTCGGACGGTCGGTTCCGTTTCTGCCCGCTCCCGAACCGCCCCGGCCCCGCTGCCGATTCGCGTCGTCGCCGAAGCGCGAGCCCTGCGCCGCTCCCCGGCTTCCCTGCTGCTGTCCCTTATGCTGCTTCGGCTTGCCCTGCCGATTGCGTCCGCCCCCGCTCATGCGCTTCAACTCCGTACTCTCATAGGTTCTTCTTCGCACAATATAAGTGAACGGCTTATGGATGTCAATTTCGTCGCCGTTCGCCACCATCCGCGTCCGTTCGTCGATTGCGATCGAACGCCGCAGGAGAGTCTTTTTGTCGGTTCCGGTCGGATCGGATTACAATTTGATTACAGACCCCGGTTTCGATGCTTCTGGACAAATAGCGTCAATTTACACCCGTATTCATGCCGGGACCTTCGTGTTATTTTGAGATCGGGGACATGCCCCGAACATCGCCAAGGAGGCAGAGCGCTATGAGCACGAACGACGAGCAGCTGGACCAAGAGGTATTGGAAGCGCATACGGAAGAGCTTGGCGAGGAGGCTTCCGCGGAGGATACCGAGGCCGTCGCGTCCGCTGACGATTCGGAAGAAGCCGAAGTCGAAGCGGCGCCCGCCGTCGAAGACGCCGTACTGACGGACGACTGGGCCGTCCAGGCAGATGCGCCTGCCGCATCGATCGAAATTGAAGAGGCGACCGAATCGGACGCGGAAGACGCGGCCGAAGCCGTGGCGGAGGACGATGCCGAAGCGGTAGCGGAAGACGAAACAGCCGAGGAAGAAGACGCGTTGGCGGATTAAAAATGAACCGACTGCAGCGGGACCATCGCCGATGGCCCCGCTGCATTTTTAACGCACAAAAGCGCTAGCGGCCGCGAACGGACGAGAGCAATGCCCATCTGCGTTCCCGCCGCTTCATATAGCGCGGCAGCGTCCGATAGACGCCGACGCAGTCCCGGTAAGCCTGCTTCGCGGCCGCGCGGTCGCCAAGCCTGTCATAGATTTTCCCCAGCAAATAGTAGGCTTCGCACGAAGAAGCATGGACGTCCTGGAACGCCCGCAAATAAGCGGCAGCCTTCTCGTCGTCTTTGCCGGCCCAGGCATCGCCGAGCAGCAAGTAAGGCAGTCCGAACTTGACGCGCGGATTAATGTCCAACGCCTCGCGCATATGCTTTTCCCCGGTCTCCAGCTGTCCTAGCGCAAGCTCGCACTGCCCAAGGTCGCTCCAATATTCGGCGGATTGCGTCATCCGGTCCTCCATGCCCGCCAACAGGCTTCGCGCTTCCTCGAACTTGCGCAGCCCGATCAGCTCGTGCGCAAGCTCCGACTTGGCAGGCGTGTCATGCGGGTTAAGCAGCAGCTGACGCTTGAGCTTGCTTACGCGGCTGCGCCGCTTGAACGGCTTGAGCAAGCTCGGGGTAATGCCCACAAACCGCCGGTCGAGCACATAAATAATGACAAGCAGTACAATCAGCGCCAAAAAAGGATTACCGAGCAGCCATGAGAGCAAAACAAAAATAAAAAAGATTTTCATCGAGCAACCTCCCGATCGCCTTCACGTGACACAATAAGCCGGCGCATGCGCGCCTGATCCGATCATACCACATACTAGGAAAATAAAGGGAGTCTACGTTCGCGGACGAACCCGGCTGGTCGCTTGCGCCTGCATCGGATCGTCGGGCCAGTAATGCTTGGGGTAGCGCCCTTTCAAATCTTTGCGAACCTCGAAATAAGTATCCCGCCAGAAGCTCGCCAAATCACGCGTAACCTGAACCGGACGCTGGGCCGGCGACAGCAGGTGGAGCGTAAGCGATACCCTTCCACCCGCGATGCGCGGAGAGGCGGGCCAGCCGAACAGCTCCTGCAGCCTCGCGTGCAGCGCAGGCGCGGCGGGATCGCTGTAATCGACAGGCAAGCGGGAGCCGCTCGGTACGGCGACATGCGTCGGCGCTTCGTCGTCCAGCCTTCGGCGCTGCTCCCAGGAGAGCAGCGCCGACAGTGCCTCCGTCAGGTTCAAGCGCTGCAGGTCTCCTCGCGTCCGCATGCCGTGGACGAAGGGTCCGAGCCAGTCCTCCAGCCCTTCCAGCAGCGCGGATTCGGACAGGTCCGGCCAGCCTTCGGGGTCGTGCAGCCCTACGAATCTAGCACGTTCCAGCCATTGGCGTGACGCCTTGGACCAGGGCAACAGGTCGAGCCCTTCGAGCCGAATCCCGCCAAGCAGCGCCTCGGTCACGGCGGCCGGATCCGGGTCGGGGAGCGGCCCTTCGCGCAGCGTCAACGCGCCGAGATAGATCGTACGCCGCGCCCTGACGGCGCCAGCCCCCGCATCCCAGGCGATCGTCCGGCGCTCGGCGATGCGATCGCCGAAATGCCGCTCGAGATCGTCGGCCCGCAGCGGCGCAGCCAGCCGGATCCGCCCTTCGGTTCCCTGATCGTCGAGCTCCGCCGCAACGATCCAGGGCTCGCCGGCGAGCGGCTGTCCTTCGGGTACATAAGCGCCCCTGCCGCCCGAGAGCGTGAACCGACCGCCCCCGCGCAGCTTGCCGATCCGGTCCGGGTATGCGAACGCCAGCAGCAGACCGCAGTCGTACGCCGCCTGCTGCGCAGAACGAATCTTGCTCGCCGCGGCTGAACCAAAGCCCGAGGCATCGCCGCCTGCCGCCTTCAGCTGCGCTTCGAACTGGCGCGCCTCCGCCAGCAGGCGCTCCCTTCGGCCCGCATCGATGCGTCCGTCTCTCGCAGCCAGCGCGGCAAGTCTGAGCGACAGGTCCGCGTCGCCGACCTGCATCGGATCCCGATCGCCGAGCAGTGCGGCGATCCGGCAGGCATCGGCCGCGAGGCCGAGCGGCTGCGCGCGCAGCATCATATGCGCGAGCCGCGGATGCGCACCGAAGCGCGCCATGGCCGCGCCGTGCGGCGTCGGCGCGCCGTCCGCGCCGATGGCGCCCAGCGCGGACAGCAGATCCCGCGCCTGCGTGTAGGCCGCGGCCGGCGGCGCGTCCAGCCAATCCAGCTCCGCGGGATCGGACACGCCCCATACGGCCAGCTCAAGCGCAAGAGGCGCGAGGTCGGCCTCGCGGATCTCCGCCGTTCCGGCCGGCACGAGCTGCCGGTGCTCTTCCTCCGTCCACAGCCGGTAGCAGATTCCCGGCGCGACCCGGCCCGCGCGTCCGCGGCGCTGATCGGCGGACGACACGGGAATGCGTACCGTCTCAAGCCGCGACATGCCGGTTCGCGGCGAAAAGCGGGGCGCCCGCATCAGCCCTCCGTCGACGACGATGCGAACGCCCTCGACCGTCAGGCTCGACTCCGCCACGGGCGTCGCGAGCACGACCTTTCGGCGGCCGTTCGCGGCCGGCGCCAGCGCGCGGTCCTGCTCCCCCGGCGGCATGCTGCCGTGAAGCGCCACGATCTCTACGTCTTGCACGCCCGCTCCGCTAAGTCGTGTCTGGAGAGCCGCCGCCGTGCGCCGAATTTCCGCATAGCCCGGCAAAAAGACGAGTGCGTCGCCCTCGTGCCGCGCCAGCGCATACGCCGTCGTCTCCGCGGCCTGCCGCTCGATCGGCGCATCGGACCGACGATCGAGATAAACCGTCTCGACCGGATACATAATGCCCGCGCTCTCGATCACTGGCGCTCCGCCGAGCAGGCCGGCGACCGGTCCCGGCTCGAGCGTCGCGGACATGTCGAGCAGGCGCAGATCGTCGCGGAACAGGCTTTTCGCCTGCAGGCAGAGCGCAAGCCCGAGATCGCCGTTCAAATTCCGCTCGTGAAACTCGTCGAATATAACGAGCCCCACATCCGCCAGCGAAGGGTCCTGCTGCAGCATCCGCGTAAGCACGCCCTCGGTCACGACCTCGACGACCGTTTTCGGACCGGCCTTCGTATCCATCCGGACGCGGTAGCCTACGCGCTCCCCCGCCCGCTCGCCGAGTCCCGCCGCCATGTATTCGGCCGCGCTGCGCGCGGCGATGCGCCGGGGCTCCAGCATGACGATCTTGCGCCCCCCGAGCCACGGCTCTTCCATCAAGGCGATCGGCACCCGGGTCGTCTTGCCCGCGCCGGGCGCGGCGACCAGTACGGCGCCTCCCCGGTCCCGCAGCGCCGCCTTAATGTCAGGGATCGTCCGATCCACCGGCATCGCCGACATGCGAACGCCTCCTTCTCCTCATCTGTGTAACCAACAGTATAGCACGTCCGTCCGCCGCAGCAGGAGCCGACTTCGACGACGGGATATGCGCCGCGAACAACTCTCCAATTTTCCTCTTTCTTCCACAGGCGCAACTTCCCTTGTCCGTTATCCGTCTAAAAGGTATCACGTTCCGAAAGGGGAGATCCGATATGAGACTCCGAATCACGACCGCCGCACTGCTTCTATCCGTGTCGTTAGCCGCCGCCGGCTGTACGAATCACGATAAAAATGCCGAATCGACAGCCTCCGCTTCACCGTCGCCCAGCGCCACACAGACGGCCTCGGAATCCGCTACCGCGTCGGCGTCCGGCTCGCCGCAGGCGACCGATGCCGCTCCTTCGGCATCCGGCACCGCTCCCGCGTCCAGTCCTGCCGCCACCGCAGCAGACGCAGACGCCCCCGGCTTTCTGATCAGCCTGCCGTCGGGCAGCGACTATAAGCCGTTTATGCAGATCAGCGAACAGAACGCCGAGAAGGTCGAGGCGGTGCTAAGCGGCGCGGACTGGCAAAAGAAGGAGAGCGTCGCCATGTCGGCTTCGCCTTCGTACAAGCTGTCGGCGCTGGCCGGCGACAAGGAGACGGAGGTCTATTACGTCTGGACGACCGATGCCGACGCTTACGAGCTCGTGAAGGAAAATGGGAGCGAGTACGCCAAGCTGTCCAAAAAAGACAGCGCCTCCCTCGCGAAGCTGCTGCCGACCGCCTGAGCCGTCGCGCGTCTCCGCTGCGGACCGATTCGCCCGGAAGGGCCGGATCGGTCCGTTTTTGTTTGGGGATTACGCGCCATACGCGGTACAATAGGAGAAATCGGAAGGAGGAAATCGATATGCGCACGATCGTCAGTCTGTTCGGATTCGATCCAGAGCAGGAACGACGGATTCAAGCCGCGGCGCCCGGCTGCAACGTCATCTTCGGCAAACCCGCGGAGCTCGACCCCGGATTGCTCGCGGAAGCGGAGGTGCTGTGCGGGTGGTGGAAGGCTGCGTGGGAAAAGGAAGCCGGCACCCCCGGCAAGCTGAAATGGGTGCAGACAGGCTCGGCAGGCGTCGACAATCTGCCGCTTGGCGAGCTCGAGGCGCGGGGCATCGTGCTGACGACCGCGAGCGGCGTACATCCGGTGCCGATGACCGAGACGGTATTCGCGATGCTGCTCGCCTTTACACGCAAGCTGCATGATGCCGTGCGCAACCAGACGGAGCGCAAATGGGCGCGTTCGGAAGGCTACGACGAGCTTCGCGGACGAACGCTCGCCGTCATCGGCGCAGGCGAGATCGGCGCAGAGGTCGCGCGCATCGCGCAGGCATTCGGCATGCGGACCCTGGGCGTTCGGCGCAGTGGGCAGCCTGCTTCACACGTAGACGTCATGCATACGCCGGAGCGGCTGGACGACGTGCTGGCCGAGAGCGACGTCGTCGTTAACGTGCTGCCGCATACCGCTGAGACCGTTCGTCTGTTCGATGCGGGACGGTTCACTGCGATGAAGCCGTCCGCCCTCTTCATCAATATCGGCCGAGGCACGGCGGTCGATACGGACGCCTTGACCGAGGCGCTGCGCAGCGGCGCGATCGCCGGCGCCGGACTCGACGTCTTCGATCCGGAGCCGCTGCCCGCGGATCATCCGCTATGGGCGATGGACAATGTCATCATTACGCCCCACATCGGCGGCGCGACCGAGCAGTACAAAGCGCGCATGACGGATTTATTTGTCGAAAATCTGCAAGCCTACCTGACAACGGGCACGCCGGCACGGAATATCGTAGATTACGAGAAAAGCTATTGAATCGCCGTACAGGAAAGACTGATTAAGTCAGGAAAAGGATGGGAATAGCTAAACCGTGGTTTTCCTAATCCTGCATCTTGTTCGGCGAAGGGTACGGCGCAATGATAACGAACGGTAAAATCTCGGTTCGGCAATTCACCATTCTGGTCGTCATATTCACGGTGGGAAGCGCGATTCTCTATGTACCCGGACTGCTCGCTGAAGAAGCGAAGCAGGATGCCTGGCTCGCCGGCATCGTCGGGACGGGATTCGGGCTTCTTTCCGCGTGGCCGATCAAATCGTTGGCCGAGCGATTCCCCGGCCAGCGCTTGACGGAGTACAGCGTAGTCCTGCTCGGAAAAATAGCGGGTCCCGCAGTGTCGATCGTTTACTTCTTGTATTTTTTCATGCTCTCGGCGATGTTGCTCCGTGACGTCGGCGATTTCGTGACCACGCAGATGATGCCCGAAACGCCTATTCAGGCCATCCTCATCGCTTTTATGTTTATCTCGATCTATGCCGTCCGTCTCGGTATCGAGGTCATCGCGCGAGCGGCAGAATTTTTTTTTCCGATCTTGATCGGATTGGCTTCCATCCTCTTTATTCTGCTCGTCCCCAAAATAGACTTCGTGCAGTTGACGCCCGTACTGGAGAGGGGGATCGGCCCTGCGTTCAAAGCCGCCCCGCCGTTCATCGCGATTCCTTTTTTGCAGCTCTCCGTTTTTCTCATGTTGTTCCCGCTTGTATCGAATGCCAAAAGAGCGGGCCGGGTTTTTATGGGGGGCGTGCTGGCGGCCGGCATGTTCCTGATCCTGTTCACGACGGTGTGCCTGCTCGTCTTGGGAGCTTATCTTACGTCCGTCGAGTCTTTTCCCAGCTATGCGCTGGCCAAGCAGGCGAATATCGGCGAATTCATTCAGCGTACCGAAGCAGTCATGGCCGTCATCTGGTTTTTGTCGATTTTTTTTAAGCTGTCCCTATGCTTTTATGCTTCGGCTCGATTTTACGCCGATACGTTCAAGCTGTCGGAAATTCGGGCCTCTCTTTTTCCGATGGGACTCATACTTGTCCCCCTGTCCACTGTCATCTATCCGAATGCCGTCTACACGACGCTCATCGTCAAATCCGCGTTTTTTTACTTTATGCCTACCGGCTTTCTTATACCGGCCCTGCTGTTAGTCGTCGCCCGCATAAGGGGGCTTCGGACCAGGACCGATGACGGGAGAATCGCATGAACGCAAACGCAACGCTCGCGCCCAGTCTACGGCATAATCTCGATATGCTGAAGAACGCGCTCGGCCATAGTACCGATTTCATCGTTCGGTCTTTTCGAATCGGCGACGCGCCCGCTTTCGTCTCTGCAGCTCTGCTGTACACCGAAGGTCTGGCGGACTCCAAGATAATCGACGAATTTATTATGGAGCCCTTGATGTCTGGAATCTGCCGGTCGGCGGACTTCGGCGCGCGCCTTGCGAATCATCGCGACCCGCTCGCTCTGTTGAAGGATAGCGTATTGACAGTCAACGGCCTGTCGGTCGTCCCGGACGCAGGCGTGCTGCTCGAAGCGATATTGTCGGGAGACACCGCGATTCTGATCGACGGCTCGGACCGGGCGCTGATCGCCGCTACCAAAGGCGTCGAACATCGTAGTATCGCCGAACCGGCATCACAGACGGTCATTCGGGGGCCGCTCGAAGGATTCGTCGAGTCGATCCGCGTCAATACGGCGCTGATTCGCAGAAAGATCAAGGATCCGCGGCTGTGGCTGGAGACCATTCAGATCGGCACCGTGACCCGAACCGACGTCGGTATTATGTATATCAATGGCATCGCCGACGACAGCATCGTCCGGGAAGTCAGACAGCGCATCGAACGGATCGATATCGACGGCATTCTGGAGAGCGGATATATCGAAGAGCTGATCCAGGACGAAAAGTGGTCCCCGTTTCCGACGATCTTTAATTCTGAACGGCCCGACGCGATCACGGCTGGTCTATTGGAGGGGCGCGTCGCCATTCTCGTCGACGGGACGCCGTTCGTGCTGCTCGTACCGGCGCTGTTCGTTCAATACTTCCAGTCGCCGGAGGACTACTACCATCGCTGGGACGTCAGTTCGCTGATCCGGATGATTCGGTATATGGGCTTCCTCATCGCCCTCGTCGGGCCTTCGGTGTATATCGCGGTCACGACTTTTCACCAGGAAATGATACCAACCAACCTGCTGATTAATTTGGCTTCGCAACGGGAGGGCGTTCCTTTCCCCGCGTTCATCGAAGCGTTGTTAATGGAAGTGACGTTCGAAATCTTGCGGGAGGCCGGCATTCGGATGCCCCGAGCCGTCGGATCCGCGATCTCCATCGTAGGGACGCTGGTCATCGGTCAAGCGGCGGTCGAAGCGGGCATCGTATCCGCGGCCATGGTCATCGTCGTCTCGATCACGGCCATCTCCAGCTTCGTCATGCCGAGCTATAACATGTCGATCTCCATTCGGATTCTTCGTTTTCCGCTCATGGGGCTCGCCGCTTCGTTCGGCTTGTTCGGCATCTTTATCGGGCTCATCCTGCTCGTGCTGCATTTGTGCAGCTTGAAGTCTTTCGGCGCACCGTATATGACCTCGATCGCCCCCTTCTACGCTTCGAACCAGAAGGACACGCTGTTCCGGCTGCCGCGTTGGGGCATCGCGAAACGGCCGCGCTTGCTGAACCGCAACAATCCGACCCGCGGGCGCAATCCGCCGCAGACTTGAAGCAGGAGGGATAACGTTGCGAAAGACATTTGCCCTCGTCCTCTTGGCCCTGACACTCTCGCTCCTATTAACGGGATGCTGGAGCCGGAAAGAAATGAACGACCTGGCGATCGCGATGGGCATCGGCATAGACAAGGCGGACGACCAGTACTTGCTGTCGGTGCAGGCCGTCGTGCCGAACGCCGTGGCCGCGAATCGGGGTTCCTCGGGCGGACTGCCGGTCGTGACTTACAAATCCCAAGGTAAAACCATCTTCGAAGCGATGCGGAGAATGACGACGGTGTCACCCCGGAAAATATACGCCGCGCATTTGCGCGTCCTCGTGCTGGGAGAAACGTTGGCCAGGGAAGGTATCGCGGACGCCTTGGACTTTTTGACGCGAGACCATGAGCTCAGAAGCGATTATTACATCGTCGTCGCCAGGGCTGCTTCAGCCGAAGCCGTACTCAAGCGAGTAACGGCGCTGGAAAGAATTCCTGCCAACAAATTATATACCTCCTTGCAAATTTCCGAAAAGGTGTGGGCGCCTGCCTCTACCGTCACGTTGAATAAATTGATTCAAGAAATGGTCACGGAAGGGAAAAGCTCCGTCATCTCGGCGGTCGAGGTGTGGGGGGATTCGCGGGCCGGAGCGACCAAGAATAACATCGAAAACATCGATCCGCCGGGACGCATAAACGCTAACGGATTGGCGATATTTCGGAAAGATCGGCTGATCGGCTGGTTAAACGAGACCGAGAGTACCGCATACAACTTTCTCGTCAACAATGTGCGAAGCAGCGTCGTCGAATTTCCTTGTCCGAAAGGGGGATCACTCGCCGCCGAAGTCATCCGGTCGGATACGCGGATCAAAGGGAAGGTCGTCGATGGAAAGCCGCGGGTCGATATCTTCATTCGGGCCGAGGTCAATATCGGAGAAGTGGCATGCAGCATCGACCTTATGAATGAGCGGACGATCAAAGCGCTTGAAAACGCGGGCGCCGAGGAGCTAAAAAGCCTCTGCCTCCAATCGATTCGCACGATGCAGCGGCAATACCGGCTGGACATTTACGGATTCGGAGAGGCGATCCATCGTGCCGCCCCCGCGGCTTGGAGCAAGCTTCGGACGGATTGGAACGGTCATTTCGCCAACATGGACGTAAGCATCGAAGTGGACTACCGCATTCGGAGGCTGGGCACGATCGGCAACGCTTTTAAAGATAAGATAAAGGAGTAGAAGCGATGTTGGGAATAACGGGCGTCTTGCTTGCCGCAGCCGTCATGATCCTGCTCGATTGGCCGCAATTGAGGAAAAGGCGCCATCGGCGAGAAACGGCGAACTTTTTTCTCTTGCTTGCCGTCGGCATCGCCTTGTGGGCCGCCTTACTACGGCATTGGCCGATTCCAAACCCGTTGGACCCGGCATTGGCCCTCTTCAAGCCTTTAAGTGACCTTTTATATTCGCTCCTCTAAGAGAATCGCGATTAAGGGGCGTTGCGTCGCTTGCTCTCGCCTTTTGATAGCGGCAAGCCAAGTTAATGCTGCGCGATCGGCGGCTTCTATTCGGTCCTGATGCCTTCCGCCGCCAGCATATACATCCTGATCGAGGTCGCTTCCTCCGCCACCCATCGCCTGTATTCAGATTCCGCGCGCTCCCAGGCTTTCGAATCGCCGAAGCCGTCTCTTGCCATCTGCGGTCCCCTGCTGGCCGCCGTATCCGCCCAGATGGACGCTCTCGCCTCAAAGTCCGGTTGTCCCCGGCGCATCTCCTCATGCTGGGGCCATACGCGAATGTCCCGCAACCCGGCATCCTCCATTAAAGCAGGCAGCCGATCCGCAATCGCATTGTCCAGTCCCTTGTCCGCACGCCACTTCAAGTACGCCGCGTAAAAATTTTTCGTGCTGTCCGGCGGCTCCGGAGACCACTCGATCTTGTCGTGGTTGTAGTCTGCAATCAGCACAGTGCCGCCCGGACGGGCCGCGCTTGCTAAACTCGCCATCGCGAGCGCCGGATCGGGCAGCCAGACCAGCAGTCTAGACGCCGCGACAAGGTCGAACGCGCCGTTCCTATCCAGGTTGTAGACGTCCGCCACGTCAAAGCTCAAGCCGGGCGTGCCTTCGTGTCTTGCTCGCGCCTCCGCGATCAGCGCTGCGTTGCTATCGACGCCTACCACGCTGCCCTTCGGGCCGACGGCTTCCGCGATGCCTTTCGTGATCGCTCCCGTTCCGCACCCCACGTCGAGGACCCGAAGACCGGGCGTTATTCGCTGAGCGAGGCGCGGGAAGGAATCCGCAAGGATACGTGCATTCAGTACGTTTTTTAATTTGCCGTCCAGCTCGGTTTTGCGGCCGATATCGGCTTTTTCCTTTTCCATGCGCGATGCCCGCCTTTAGGATTGCCCCTTCAATTTTAGATGCAACGACAGCTTATCAAAAAGATCCTATTGATAGAAATACATATAAATAATCATTTTTATAGTCACATCCTATAAATAGACAAGAAAATTATTTTCTTCTATAATGGAGTTGCGAAGTAACATATTTTCTTGAGTGACGGGGAGGCAGGATCGCATGGGGATATTGCAAGCGATCGAGGATCGGCTGGACACCCTGCATCCGAAGGAACGCGAGCTGGCGGAGAAAATACTCAGGCAGCCGCAAGAAGCGGTCGGCCTGACGATCTCCAAGCTCGCCGAATGGACCGGCGCCAGCTCGGCCACCGTGTCCCGGTTCTGCCGAACGATGCAGTTCCAGAGCTTCGCGGATTTCAGAATGAAGCTGGCGGCCGAGCTGGCGAGTCAGCCTGCTGCCGGACAATACCAGGATATCGTCGCCGGCAACCCGCTTGCGGACATCGTGTCGGCCATTACGGCGAACCATGTTCGATCGCTGACCGACACGACCAACCTGCTCGACTTGCAGCAGTTGCGCGCGGCGATCTCGGCGCTTCACGGCGCCGGGCGGATCGACCTGTACGGCGTGGCGACGTCCGGGCTCGTCGCGGAAGACTTTTTCCACAAGCTGATCCGGATCGGCAAGGCCGCCGCGGTCTTTTCCGATCATCATATGCAGCTGACCTCGGCAGCCTCGCTGACCGAGCGAGATGTCGCCGTCGGAATCTCGTACTCGGGCGAGACGCTCGAGATCATCGACGCGCTGCGCTATGCCGCGGAGCGGGGCGCCACCACCATCTCCATCACGCGCTTCGGGCAATCGACGTTGTCCTCGCACGCATCGATTCGCCTTTTCACCTCTTCATCCGAAGCGGGCATGCGGCGCGGCGACATGGCTTCCCGGATCGCGCAGCTTCATGTGGTTGACGTGCTCTTCACGGGTCTCGTGAGCGAGCATTTTGACGAGTATGTGCCGAGGCTGGAGCGATCGTTCCAGACCGTGCGCCAATATACAGGTAAAAGGGAGAGAAATCCGTCATGAATTTGCTGGTATTTGACGACAACGAAAAGCTGAACGAAGCAGGCGCGAACATCATCGTAAGCCTGGTGCAGACGAATCCGCGGGCCGTGCTGGGCCTCGCCACCGGCGGTACGCCGGTAGGCATTTATGAGCAAGTCGTCCGAATGTACAAGCAAGGACTCGTGAGCTTCCGCAACGCGACCAGCTACAATCTTGACGAATACGTCGGCCTCCCGGAGGATCATCCCGAGAGCTACCATACCTATATGCGTCAGCACCTGTTCGACCATATCGATCTGCCGGCTGACAGCGCGCATTTGCCCAACGGCAACGCGACCGAGCCGGATGCCGAATGCGCCGCCTACGACGAGATGATCGAGCGCTCGGGGCAGATCGACCTTCAACTGCTCGGAATCGGTCATAACGGCCATATCGGCTTCAACGAGCCGGATACCGATCTCGTGCGCGGCACGCACGTCGTGACGCTGGCCGAGGAGACGCTGAAGGCGAACGCACGCTACTTCGACTCCATCGACGACGTGCCGAAGCAGGCGATCACGATGGGCATCGGCAGCATCCTGAAGGCGAAAACGATTCTGCTCGTCATTCGCGGCGCGGACAAAGCTGAAATCGCCAAGCGGGCGCTGACCGGCCCGATCACGACGGACGTGCCGGCTTCGCTGCTGCAGACGCACCCGCGTCTGACGGTGCTGCTCGACCGCGCCGCCGCGAGGCACCTGTCATGAGCGGCCTCCCAGGACAAGCTGGCAGCGGCGGCACGCTAATCGCGAACGCCCGCATCGTCACGCCGGGCGGCGTCCTGGACGGCGGCTGGATCTGGCTGCGGGACGCGGTGATCGCCGCGATCGGCGGGCCTTCCGATCCGCTGCCGGCTGCGGCGGCAGGGGCCGAGCGGATCGACGGCGGCGGGGGCTGGGCGCTCCCCGGCTTCGTCGACGTCCACGTGCACGGCGGCGCCGGGCATGACTTCATGGATGCCGACGAGTCGCTGGCCGGCATCGAGGCGATCGCACGGTTCCATGCGAAGCACGGCACGACCGGCATGCTGGCGACCTCGCTCACCGCCTCGCGCGAGGAGCTGACGGCGATGATCGACCGGGCGAGCCGGTACATGGCGGGCGACATGCCATTCGCGCAGGTGCTCGGCGTGCATCTCGAAGGACCGTTCGTCAGCCTCAAGTGGAAAGGCGCGCAAAATCCGGACTATATCGGACCGCCGCAGCTCGAATGGCTGGACGAATGGGTCGCGCGTTATCCCGGCGTCCTCAAGCTGCAGACGCTGGCGCCCGAGCTGCCCGGCGCGCTCGACTATATCGAGCGGCTCGCTTCGTACGGCATCGTGCCGTCGGCGGGCCATACCGACGCGACGTACGAGCAGATCGTCGCCGCCGCGGACCGCGGACTCCGGCACGCCGTTCATACGTACAATGCGATGACGCCGCTCCACCACCGCAATCCGGGCACCGTCGGCGCAGTGCTTTCCGACGAACGGATCTGCGCCGAAGTGATCGCGGACGGCCATCACGTCCACCATGCCGCGATCAAGGTACTCGCCCGCGCCAAAGGCAACGGCAAAGTCATTCTCGTCACCGACGCCATGGCGGCGGCGGGCATGCCGGACGGCGAAGGCTACGAGCTCGGCGGCCTCCCCGTCGTCATGACCTGCAGCGTCGCTCGCCTGAAGGACGGCGGCAATCTCGCGGGCAGCACGCTCACGATGATCGGCGCCTTCCGCCATATGGTGCGAGAGGTCGGCGTCGACATCCCCGCCGCCAGCGCCATGGCCAGCGGCAACCCCGCCCGCCAGCTCGGGCTGGGCGGCATCACCGGCTCGCTCGAAGCCGGCAAGCGCGCGGATGTGCTCTTGCTGGACCAAGCGCTCGAGCTGCGCGGCGTCTGGGCACGCGGCCGGCTGCAGGATTGATGCCCAGTTTCCCCCGACTCCGCTGCCGCGGGGTTCGGGGGTTATTTTTTTGTACAGAGATTCAGAAAAAGTGCGCCCGCCCCTCGTCCGTAATCTGATAATAATGGAGGCGTCGATCTCCGCTTCCTACTGAACGAAGCAGCCGCTTGTTATAAAGCGAGCGCAGGTGCCTGCGCGCAGAAGTTTCTCCAATGCCGAGACTTTCGCATGCGCTCGACAACGAAAAACGATTCGAAACGTTAAGCGCATACCGCAGCAGCTCTCGCTCAACTATTGGAAGCAAGTACAGCTTGCTGCTCTGCTGCGAAGTTGTTTGCTCGCCGATGATCTCGTACAATGAACGTCTGCAGGCTTCGGGTTTCTTCTCCAACTCGTCTCTGCTGAACGGCACATAAACAAAACGTTTGGCCGCAAACGTACGCAATCGACTTTGCGCAAAATCGTGACGCTCTCTCGTCTGCAACTCTACGTGGGGCACGAATCCCTCGCATTCGTACACATGCTGCAGCGGCTCAAAGAAGGCGTCCGTATAAAGCTTTACGCCGTTTTGCGATAGAACCTCATACTCCAGTACAAGTCCATCAAGCGTTTTCAGCACAGGCAGCAGTAACTTTGATAGCAATAAGCGAGTCCCGTAGAGGTCCCTCTCCAGCATCTCCCGCCTCCTGCCGTGCGCTTCTCTACGTTGACACGCTATAAATTGCTCGATTTGCTCATTGGCGTTCACACTCGTTCCTCCTCGATCAAATCACTGAACGCAAAAACGCCGCCCGCTCCGAAGAGACGAACGGCGTGTGCTTCACGCTGTATCTATTTTCATCTATTGTATGCCGAGCGCAAGATGATTGTCCAGTCAGCTCTACGCAGACCACGCTATAATAGCATATTACTCGCTTACACTTGCCCCTGCCGTTCATACC
This sequence comes from Cohnella sp. GbtcB17, assembly GCF_019091135.1. GTDB lineage: Bacteria > Bacillota > Bacilli > Paenibacillales > Paenibacillaceae > Cohnella. The sequence goes on from NZ_JAGXJW010000035.1 coordinate 72,152, forward strand.
ACCTCTGCAGCCGCGTTTTCCTTCCTTACAGTAACATGGCCTTGCTGCAACGGTGCTTTTCTCGCTTACAGCCACCTTCGCCGCTCCCTTGCTCGCTGCAGCCGCGTTTTCCTCTCTTACAGTAACATGGCTTTGCTGCAACGGTACTTTTCTCGCTTACAGCCGCCTTCGCCGCTCCCTTGCTCGCTGCAACCGCGCTTTTCTCGCTTACAGTAACATGGCTTTGCTGCAACGGTGCTTTTCTCGCTTACAGCCACCTTCGCCGCTCCAATGGTCGCTGCAGCCGCGCTTTTCTCGCTTACAGTAAGAAGGCTTTGCTCCAACGGTGCTTTTCTCGCTTACAGCCGCCTTCGCCGCTCCGATGTTCGCTGCAGCCTCGCTTTTCTCGCTTACAGCAGCAATATATTACTGAGCACCTACGTTATGCAAGTCTTTCTTCCTCGGTCAAACCGCCCTCCCGCCGCTCCGCCCTTTTAATCCCATAACTCTCGACCCGGCGGCCGATCCACCAGGTGGCGGCGACGAACAGGAGCGCGTACAGCGCTTGCTCGGGGTGGCGGAGGAACTGGGCGGGATCGTGTCCGATGAAGGAGATGACGAACACCATGACCGCCTTGCCCAGCACGATGGCGACGAGGAACGAGCGGAACCTCATGCGGGCCAGTGCCGCGGCGATGTTGATGACGACGAAGGGGCCGACCGGGAACAGGCTGAGCAAAAACACGTAGCTGAATGCGTTGCGGCGCACCCATCGCATGCCTTTGCTCACTCGCGGGCGCTCCGCCCAACGTTGCCAGTACGGACGGTCGGCGATCTTGCGGATGATGGAGAACGTAACGAGGCAGCCGAGCACGATGCCGATCCAGGAATAGAGGAAGCCCAGCCAAAGCCCATACACCGCCGCGTTCACGCCAACGATGAGAATCGTGGGCAGCGGAGGGACGAAGGACTTCATAAAAGTGAGCAAAATGCCCGGCAACGGGCCGTATGCACGGTATTGGTCCAACCAATCCAGCAGCGTACGTTCATCTATGTGTCGCAATTCGTTCAGGAAGTCCATGTCGCGTCCCGCCTTCAGGTCTTTCGGTCAATCTGTCAACGACAGCATAACTGATATCCGCGCGGAAATCCATGGCTTGGGCGTGTCCTTTTTCTGCGAAGCTTCGAGCCAGATGGCTGACGGCGCGCCGTCGTTTTCTCGTCGTTTCCACTTCGCCGGTCTCCGACATCGCCGTATTCCTGCTTCGCATAGACTTTCACTTTCGCAGAACGACCGAAAGCGGATCCCCCAAGGGATCCGCTCTCGCATGCCTTATGAATGGCGTGACGGCGCCCGAATACCGCCGGCCACTTTTAATCGTCCTCTAAATCGTCCTTAAATCGCCGGCATCACATTGCCGCCGCTCACCGGCACATAAGCGCCGGTGATGAAGCTCGCGAGGTCCGAGGCCAGAAACGCGACGACGTTGGCGATCTCCTGGTCCGTGCCGCGCCGCTTCAAAGGAACCGTGCTCTCGTACGATTCGCTGCGCTCCGTGCCGGCCTCCCGGTCGCGATCGCTGATCGTCCAGCCAGGCGCGACCTGGTTGACGGTGATCTGATGCTCGCCGACCTCTTTGGCCAGCACCCGGTACACGCCGTCCATCCCGCGCTTGCCCGCAACGTAGGCGGACTGCGTCGGGAAGTTCTGCATCGCGCACTCGGTGTTGATGCCGACCAGCCGGCCGCCGCCCTTCGCGATCATGTCGGGCACGAACGCTTTGGCCAGATGCACGCTCTGCAGCACGCACGATTCGAACTGGCCGACGTAGTCTTCGATCGCCTGCTCCAGCACGCTCGTCCATTGATACTGGATGACCGCGTTTGCTACAACGATGTCGACGGTGCCGAGACCGGCTTTTACCGTCTCCTTCATGGCCAGCACTTCGTCCAGCTTGGTCACGTCCGCCTGCACGGTCAGCGCGCGCACGCCCATCGCTTCAAGCTCGGTCTTGAGCTCCTCCGCCTTGGCGGCGTTGCCCCGATAATGGATGGCAACGTTGGCGCCGCAGCCTGCCAGCGTCCGCGCCATCACGCGGCCCAACTGTCCGGATGCGCCGGTGATGAGTGCGGTTTTCCCCGATAGATTAATTTGCATAGCGTTGTTCCTCCTCGGCGTTAAATGCGCTGACATGATCGATCTCCAGAAACCGCGATACTTCGGTCTCCCACCGCTCGGCGACAAACGCGACATGGACGGGATGTGCGTTATAGCTGTCATAATCGGCCTGCGACGCGAATTCCATAGAGAAGCCGTATGTATAATCGTTTTTAGGGCTGACCTGCTTCAATACCTCAAAGTTTCGCACAGCGGGAATGGAGGTAAGTATACGCCAACCGTCCTTCAGGAATCGATCCGCCTCCGCAGACCCCTTCTCATGCTTCAGATCGAAGATCACCTGATGACGGATCGCCGAATCATTAGGCTTGCTCACCGATATCCCCCTCTTTCATTAGCAACCTGCAACAACGTTTATTATAACAAAAATTGCTTTTAACGAAACATCTCGCCAGTCTTCCGAAATCCGCAACCGATCCGGTCTTCAAATCGTCAAATAATGTGGAATTTCTTTCTTTACTCTTAGGGCATTTGCCCTAAAATAGAAAGGGTTGCTCTCATTTTTAATTTTAAATCAAGCGGAGGATTCATAATGGATACGCCTGAAAAAAATCGCACCTGGGTGCGCAAAACGTTAAAGTACGCGGGGATTGTCGTCGGCGCCCTCGTCGTCATCGTCGGCAGCTATGCCGGGTACCTGGTATATAAAGCGAATCATGCCATCAATCTCATGGCCGGCGACGAGCCCGTGCCCTCTCCTTCTCCGTCCGCTTCGGCGTCAGGCGCAGCCGGCGGGCAGCAGGAAGACGCGGACTACGCAAGCGACAGCACGCTGATCAAGAAGCCCGTCACGTTCCTGCTGGCCGGCATCGACCGCAGGGAAGGCAGCGGCGGCACGCTCAACACCGACGTTCTGATGCTCGGCAGCCTGAATCCGCAGACCAACTCGGCGAGCCTGATCTCCCTGCCCCGTGACCTTCAGCTCAAGCCGGAGGACCTAGGGTCCCACAAGGCCAATTACTATTACGCCTATTTTTACAACAAAGACAAAGATACGGCGATGGAAAACACGAAGGAATTTTACAGCGACCTGTTCGACTTCCCGATCGACTATATGATCATGATCAACTTTGACGGCCTGCGCAAGCTGGTGGACGCGGTCGGCGGCGTCGACGTCGACGTCGACATGGATATGCGGTATGTGGACAACGCAGACGGCACGAACATCGATCTGAAAAAAGGCTATCAGCACCTGGACGGCGCCAAGGCGCTCGACTTCGTCCGCTACCGCAAGTCGAACCGCGGCACCGGAGAATCCTCGGACATCGCCCGCAACGCCCGCCAGCAGCAGGTGCTGAGCCAGCTCACCGAGAAGCTCGCTTCGTTCCAGGGCATGCTCCAGTGGGGCAAGGTGCTCGACCTGCTCGGCAAAAACGTGCAGACCGACATTCCCGAATCGATCCTGCGCGACTATATCTACAACGTGAAAGAGATGAAGCCGGACACGCTGAACGTGCTGCCGCTCGAGAGCCGTTGGGAGAGCCCTTATATCATCGTCAAGGAAGACGATCTCGAGCAAGCGCTCGATGCCCTGCGCGCCGAGGCCGGCATTCACGAGCCAAGCGACCTGAAGCTGGCCGACGTCGTCGGTCTCGATCCGTCACCGGATCCGGACGACGCCAGATAGTCGGTCCGCCTCGCGGCTAGATCAACGGCCGAACCACACCATCACCAGCACCGCGTTCAGCACGAGCAGGGCAGGAATGCCCGCCGTGAAGGAGCGGTGCTTTGTTTTGTGGCGGAAAAAGCGCATGCCGAGCAGCATCCCGAGCGCGCCGCCGATCGCTGCGATCAGGAACAGCCGCTTCTCCGGGACGCGCCGTTCCTTGTGCATCGCCTTCGTCTTGTCGTACCCCATGATGATGAAGGCGACCAGGTTGACCGCCAGCAAATAATAAAAAACGAGCATGTATGCATCCTCCCGGTGACTACTCTCTTAGCGCGTCCCGAAGCCGGGTCGACATCGATCCTGCGGCCGCCGCGGCCGAGGCTTTGCGGACGCGGGCCAGGTCGTCCTTCAGCTTCGCGTTGTCCGCGCGCAGCGCGTCGAGCTCGGCCTCCGCGGGATCGGCGCCGAACGGCTCGCCGTTCGCGTAATAGTCGGCCGGCCGGTAGCTGCGGAAGGCGACCTCCGCCTCCGGCACGCCGCTGCCGCGAATATGCTTGTCCAGGCAGCGGGCGACCGCGTCGCGGACCTCCCGTCCGCGCTCGAACCAAGCGACCTCGACGAAGGGATAAGACGGCGCGACCCGGCCGCCGGCTATACAGGTCGTATGGACGACCTCCAGCATAAGGTCGCCGGTCTCGCAGCCGATGATCGCCGACAGCTCCGTCTCCAGCGATTCGCCGATCGCCTGAACCTGTTCGACGGTCAGGCCTCTAAAGTAAATATGGGGCATCGTTATGCAGCGCTCCTCGCTTTATCGTTTACTCTATTATAGTCCGCAAACGGTATAAAGGGCGAATCGTACGCATGGATGCGAGGCACCGAGACGACACACCGAGACAATGCCTATTGCCCGGCGCGATATTATGCGATACAATCGTGCTTAATCTTCATCAATGGAGGTGTTCCCGAATGGGAATGTCAGGCTCAAAAAAAGCGAGGCGCAAAGCCGTGCGCGAAGGCAAGCTGAATCCCGAGGCGCTGCGGAGCGAGTGGGTCCGCAAGCCGTATACCCAAGTCCAACCGAATAAGAAGGCCGATCAGCGCCGCTCCTTCTGCCGCAAGCCGGGCACAAGCGAGGGCGCTGATCCCTTTTTTACCGCCGTTTACCGCCGCTTCCCGAGAGGCCTGTGGATTCTCGGCGCTGCCAGCTTCCGCCCGCCGGCCAGCCTGATCCAGGTCTCGTAACGCGCGCCTTCCTCCTGCAGCTCGATCACTCTCGCTCCCCGCTTGAACCCCAGCCTGCCGTACGTATGATACCCCGTGGATCTCCCGTAAGTGAGCCGGATGCCATGCAGCTTTCCCTCGAAGTCGTTAATATGATCGTGTCCGCAAAACGTGCCGAGCACGCCGCCCGCTTCGACCAGCGCCGCAAACAGGCCCGAATTGAGCTTGGGGCACGAAATAGGCTCGTATCGGCGTCCGTCGCACCGGCGCGTTCGCCAGACCTCCTTGTACTCGGGCAGCGGAATGTGAAAAAAGACGAGCGAGGGAAGCGGCGGAGCGCCCTTGGGCGCTAACGCGGAGGCTTTTTCCCTGAACCAGTCGATCTGACTCTCCCGGATCCAATCGTAGCCGGGAATCCGCTCCAGCTCGGAATAGCTGCCGGAGTCCAAAAAATAGAGCGCGTGGCGCGTCGCGCCGTTCGCGCCGCCGATCGCAAGCGCGTAATTGCCGACGCCGTGCACCGCTTCGGTCCCGGCGCTCGCCAGGCATCCCCGCTGCCGTACCAGCGTCTCCATCAGCCGGTCGCGCGAGACGTCGCCTTCGCTGTCGTGATTGCCGAAGACGGCCGCCCACGGCGTCCCGCTCTCGGCCACCACCGCCACGGCTTGCGCAACGGACGCGTACGGATCCCGGCAGCCTAGGCTGAAGACGATGTCGCCGGTGAAGACGACCAGGTCCGGCTTTTCTTCGCTTAACACCCGCTCCATCAGCCGACGCGTCCGAAGATCCTCCGACTCGCCGTTCTGCCAGTGCAAATCGGTGAATTGCACGATTTTAAACGTTCCGTCTTTGCGGAACCGAAGCTTGCTCTCCATATGAGGACCGCCTTCCGTTCGCCGATCGCACGGCCTACCTCATCTATATTCCCCCGCACAACGGAAAACGACCTCCGCGGAAGCCGGGCGGCCGCAGAGATCGTCTGTTATCCAATCGTTACCGTTATTGCTGGCTCGCTTCGATCGCCTGGCCGAGGTCCGCCAAAATGTCGACGATCGACTCGGTGCCGATCGACAGGCGGATGAGGTTCGGGCTGACGCCGCTCGCGTACTGCTGCTCTTCGGACAGCTGCTGGTGCGTCGTGCTGGCCGGGTGGATGATCAGCGACTTGGAGTCGCCGACGTTCGCCAGGTGAGACAGCAGCTTCACGCTGGAGATCAGCTTTTTGCCCGCTTCCACACCGCCCTTAATGCCGAACGTCAGTATCGCGCCTTGGCCCTTGGGCAGGTACTTCTTGGCGAGTTCGTACGATTCGTGGCTCGGCAGGCCGGTGTAGCTGACCCACTCTACATGCGGGTGGTTCTCCAAATAACGGGCCACCTCAAGCGCATTCGAGCTGTGGCGCTCCATGCGCAGGTGCAGCGTCTCGAGACCTTGCAGCAGCAGGAACGAGTTGAACGGCGAGATCGCGGCGCCCATGTCGCGCATCAGTTGCACGCGCGCTTTGATGATGTAGGCGATCGGACCGACCGCTTCGCTGTAGACGACGCCGTGATAGCTCGGGTCCGGCGTCGTAAGACCCGGGAACTTGCCGCTGGCCGCCCAGTCGAACTTGCCGCCGTCGACGATGACGCCTCCGATCGAGGTGCCGTGACCGCCGATGAACTTCGTTGCCGAGTGCACGACGATATCGGCACCCCACTCGATGGGACGCAGCAGGTACGGGCTCGGGAACGTGTTGTCCACGATCAGCGGAATGCCGTTGTCGTGCGCGATCTTCGCGACCGCTTCGATGTCGAGCACGTCGCCCTTCGGATTGCCGATCGTCTCGGCATACAGCGCCTTCGTCTTGTCCGTGATCGCCGCGCGGAAGTTCTCGGGATCGGACGCATCGACGAACTTGACGTTGACGCCCAGCTTGGGCAATGTCGTGGAGAACAGATTATAAGTGCCGCCGTACAGCGTGGAAGACGATACGACTTCGTCGCCGACGCCGGCGATGTTCAGGATCGAATAGGTGATGGCCGCCTGGCCGGACGCCGTCGCGAGCGCGGCGGCGCCGCCTTCGAGCGCTGCGATGCGGTTTTCGAACACGTCCGAGGTCGGGTTCATGAGCCGCGTGTAGATGTTGCCGAACCCCTTCAGCGCGAACAGGTTCGCCGCATGCTCCGCGTCGCGGAAGCCGTAGGACGAGGTTTGATAGATCGGCACCGCCCGCGACAGCGTCGTCGGATCGATCTGTTGGCCGGCATGAACCGCCAGCGTTTCGGGTTGATATTGTTGCTCGGACATGAGTAAGGTCACGCTCCTCGGAATTTGGTAAGATTCGACAATCTATCAATTCGATTCTTATCGCCAAATTCCTGCAAGCGCCATAAATATCCAAGTATTTTCATTGGAATCCAATGCGATTGGATGCGCCGCCCCAGTCCGTGCCGTTCAGCCAATCTCGCTTGCGACCTTTGTCCAGATCGTTGCGAAGACCGAGCACAAGCTGTTCCAGGTCGATATGATCGTCGTAACGCTTCTGCAAGGCCGCGGACACGTACAGCTCGTTGAGCTGCGCGAGCGAGAAGCCTTGGGTACGTTCCGCCGCATGGGCGGCCTGCTCTTCCCCGGCCAATTCGGGCAGCCCCTTGCGGCGCAGGTATGCCAGACGCAGCGCCTCGTCCGGCAGCTTGACCTCGTAGGCGCGGTCGAACCGGCCGGCGCGATTGATGAGCGCGGGATCGATTTTTTGCGGATAATTGGTCGTCCCGATCAGGAACACGCCCTCCTTGGCCGTCGCGCCGTCCAGAATATTCAGGAAAAACGAGCGGCACGAGTCGGGCATCGAATCGATGTCCTCGATGACCAGCACGGAAGGCGCCTGCTTGACGGCGGCGGCGAACACCTCGCGAATCGATTCGCTGTTCGTATATTCGGTAATCTGCCAGTAAAATACAGGCGACTCGACGCTGCCCGCGATTGATTTGACCAGCGTCGTCTTGCCGTTGCCCGGCTTGCCGTAGAGCAGGATGCCCCGCTTGTAGGGGATCTGATATTGCTCGAAAAACGTCCGATCGCCGCCGAAAAATTCGTCAACGGAGCGGAAGATCTGCTGCTTGAGCGTCTCGTCCATCATCACGTCTTCCCGGGGAATCGCCTGGGCGATCGGCTCGCGGCAATGCTGGAGCCCTTCGCGCGTGTCGGTGTATACGTGCATCTTGCGCTCCTCCGTGCGCCGCAGCTGCATCGCCTGAAGACAGGCGCTGAGCTGTTCGTCGTCCGGCGCGAAGATCAGGTCCTCGGTCGAGAGCAGCCCCAGATGGACGAGCATCGGCACCCGAACGAGCGCGACGCGATATTCCGGATAGGCAAATATATTGTTGCGGACCGACGGCCGCATCCGGTAGATCGACTCCCCAAGCTTCGGTTGAAACGAGATTTGGCGGGATTCGACAAGGTCGAAGACGGATGCAACGTGAACGAGTCCCGGGTAATCCGACTCAATGTCTTCGGCCAAGCCGTCCCAAACGTCTCCTTGATCCGCTTGGTCGTAGAGCTTGAATTCGCAGCCGAAGCGGTCCGAGAGCAACCCGGCGATTCTCGCGACGGTTCTCGCATAATCGAAGTAACGCTCCGTCCCCTCTTGGGCGCGATAATCGTACGATGCGACGAATGCGGGCGTCTGTACGGCGGTCGGTCCTGTTTGCATGCCAATCTCCTCCTTGGTTGTAAGATGTGCGACAACATGCGTGCGTCGTATGGTAGCAAAAAACCGCGAGCCTCGGCCCGCGGTCGTTCAAGACGCGCATGAATGCGACCTCTTGAAAAGAAGCGCGCGGGCTGGATGCGGTCTTGCAAGTATGAGATTTGACGTCGATAACGACCCCGTCAGTGCTACAGCAGTCTGGGAGCCGATGCCGGCTTAAGCGCCGTCAGCTCGCGCATCTCGGCGAGCGCGGACCACGGGTCTCCGTCGGCCAGATAGGTAAGCGAGAGCGGTCCCTCGTAGCCGGCCTGCCTGGCGAGCTCGACGCATCGCCTGAAGTCCATAGAGTCCAGCCGGCCGCCTCCGTCCTCTCTCGCCTTGGCGTGAACGGTCTCGGCATGCGGAAGAATCGCCTCGAGCTGGCGATACTTGTCCTCCTTGAAGTTGCCGAAGTCGGCCGTGAGCCCGACGCTGCCGCTCGTCTTCTCGAGCATACGCAGCACCCGGTCGGCCGTGCTTAGCGAAGCGCCCAGGTTTTCCGTGACGATGCGCACGCCGGCATGCCCCGCATAAGCTGCCAGCAGCGCAAGCGTCTCGGCTGCGCGGTCGAACGACGCATCGTCTTCTCCGTCCCCGGCCCCGACGCGGACTCGGCGAAAGCCGGCTTCGGCGGCGGCGTCGATCCATTCGCGATAAAGCGCCATTTCGGCGTCGCGCCTGGCTGCATCGTTCGTGCCCGGATCGCCGAAGTCGAGCAGCAGAGCGTTCAGCTCCACCCCCGCGAGCGCCGAGATCCGCCTCAATTCGGCCAGCTTTTCTGCCGAACGATCCTTAAGATGCGGATAGGCGAGCTCGATGCCGCCATATCCTTCAGCGCCGAGCCGGGCGATCAGCTCGGCCAGTCCGATCCGCTCGGGGTGAGCCTCGACGCTTGTCGTCAGCGCCGAAGCGTCGGCATCCCACTCCACGTACGCCATGGGACCCATCCAATTTTTAAAAGTATAGCTATTGATATGATGCTTCATCCTGATCGCTCCCCCCGCCGAGCATGGTTAAACCGCATACCCCTAATTAAACGCGGAAAACGCATTCCAAACCGTTCGAAGCAAAAATAGCGCTCGGGCATTATTGGCCCAAGCGCTCCGGCGATCCATTTCCGGGGAAATATCAGTAGATCCGCAGCACGAACAACAGAATGGCGAAAAAGTGCGCGATTGAGCCGCCGAGCACGAACAGATGCCAAATCGCGTGATGGTACGGAAAGCCGCGCCAGACGTAAAAGATCGCACCGACCGTATACAGCAGCCCGCCGCCGATCAGCAGTTGCATGCCGCCCGTCGATAACGCCGCAGTCAGCGGCCCCCAGGCAAACACGATCATCCAGCCCATCAGAATGTAGACCAGCGTGGACAAGTAGAGGAATTTTTTCGTAAAAAACGCTTTGAAAATGACCCCGCCGATCGCAAGCCCCCAGACGAGGCCGAACAGCGTCCAGCCCAGCGGGCTGCGGAGCACGGTCAACAGAATCGGCGTATAGGTGCCGGCGATAAACAAGTAGATGCACGAATGGTCGAACGTCTCGAACAGATCCTTCAGCTTGCCCTCCTGGAGCGCGTGAACGAGCGTCGAAGCCGTATACAATAGAAGCATAGTCGTACCGTAGATTGCGAAGCTCGTCACATGCCAGGCGGTCCCGTACAGGCTCGCATAGACGATCAGAATCGTCAGCGCCGATACGCTGAGCACTGCGCCCAATCCGTGCGTAATGGCATTAGCCACTTCTTCTCTGCGGGTATACACGTAGGTGTTCGCCATCTTCAGATCTCCTTCCGAATGCGGACTAGCTCCTTCTATTTTAACATCGGCGTTTTAAAAAGCGAAACCGGCCGTCTTCGGCTATCTTCGGCGCACTCGGTGAACCTGGGCGGGTGAAAGCGCGGGCGGTGAAGGCGTCGGGCCGAGGCTTCTGCAACCAACATATGCGGGGACCAGCCCAGAGGTGAGCGTTCGGTGCGGGCGTTTTGGTGCGGGCATTTTGATCAGTGAATTATGCGTGAGACGCAGCCTCCAAGGGTACAAATGGGTAGCAGGCTTAAGCGAATCGAATCATTAGGAGGGAATCGGATTTGGAGACGCGTAAATTCGGTAAAACCGATATGAAGGTGTCCGTACTCGGCTTCGGCAGCGCCGAGATCGGCATGGACAGCTCGAAGGCGACCGACCGCGAGGTTGGCGATCTGCTCAACGCGCTGCTGGACGAAGGCGTTAACGTGCTGGACTCGGCATCGAGCTACAAGCGCAGCGAGAGTCTGATCGGTCAGTTCGTCTCGAGCCGCCGCAGCGAGTACTATATTTTCAGCAAGCTCGGCGAGGGCGAGAGCGTCGGTCTTCCTTATCCGGATTGGGACGTTCGCAACGTGCGGCCCAGCATCGAGCGTACGCTGCGGGATCTGCGGACCGATTATGTCGATCTCATGATGATCCACAGCTGCTCGGAGGCCGTGCTTCGCCAGGGAGACCTGATCGAGGCGCTGCGCGATTTGAAGCGCGAAGGGTTGACGCGTTATATCGGCTACAGCGGCGACAGCACGGATGCGCTATATGCGGTAAATACCGGCGTGTTCGACGCGCTCGAGACGTCGATCAACATCGCCGATCAGGAGGCGCTGCAGCTCACCGTGAGCGAAGCGGCCAAGCACGACATGGGCATCATCGCGAAGCGGCCGATCGCCAACGCGGTCTGGGTGCGCCAAGGGCTTGAGAATGCGCCCGACCCTTACGTGGAGCGGTTGGAGAAGCTGAACTACCCGTTCCTGAAAAACGACTCCGACGCCATCGCGGAGAAGGCGCTTCGTTTTGTGCTCTCCGTGCCGTACGTGGATACCGCCATCGTGGGCACGACCAACTTGACGCATTTCCGCCAGAATATCGGCTATGCGGCCAAGGGCAAGCTCCCCGACCGCGAGATCCTCGACATCCGCAACCGCTGGCTGGAGATTCAGGAGCCGGCCTGGTCGGGGTTGAAGTAGGAGCAGCAGAACGACAGAAGTAAACGAGCGTATTCAATCTCGGGTTGCCTGAGTGCGCCTCCCCCTCTATAATGTAACTATCGAGACGAAGAACGTCCCGCCTGCATTCCCTTAAGGGAATGCCGACGGGGCGTTTTTATTTGGGCAAGGAGGTTCGATTGATGGGATTCGAGCAAGCGCATGAAGCCTTTATCGCGCAGCATTTGTCTGCGAGATCGGGCGAGCGCAGAGGCAGGCTGGAGCGGGGACATCGCGAGGCGGAGAAGCTGTTTTGCAAAAACGTATGGTGGAAGCTGCACGGTCACTTTGACGGACTGCATCCGGAGTACGAGGTGAGAGATTGGCGGGGCTTGTCGTACTTTTGCGATTTTGTATGGATCGGACCGGCCGTTAAGCTGGTCATCGAGATCAAGGGCTTCGGCCCACACGTGCGCGACATGGACCGGCAAAAGTACTGCAACGAGCTCAATCGCGAGACCTTCCTGACCGCCATGGGCTATCAGGTCGTCAGCTTCGCTTACGACGATGTGGCTGCGAGGCCGGAGCTGTGCGTGACGCTGCTGCGCCTGTTGCTCGCCCGGTTTCAAACGCAAGCTAGTCCGCTCGGCACGGACAAGCTGCTTGAACGCGAAATTATCCGAATGGCCGCCACACGCCCAAGTCCCCTGCGCCCCGTCGATATCGTGCAGCATTTACGCATCGGTCACCGGACAGCGCTGCGGGCGCTGAACGCGTTATGTGCAGCGGGGTTGTTCACGGAAGTACGCGGGCCGACAGAAAGCCGGGTTGTACGATACGAAGCGACGGATGCGGCCTGGAGGTTGTTATGACGCAGCATTCGCCGGCCTATGGAGCGGATGCCGTCGAGAGTAGCTGATTAGTGGTTAAAAGGCAGTTATTTCGGCGGCTCCAGGGGGACAAGCTTTGATAGTTGTTAAAAGGCAGTTATTTCGGCGGAATATGCGAGCACGGAGTCACTTTTACAAAATTAACTGCCTTTTGACTGTTATTCGGCGGATTTTATCGCGTACGGAGGAATTAGATGCCTTTTGACACTTATTTGGATGGGCGTCGGCGGGCACGGCGGTGAATGAAATGTGACGCTCAACACAAAACACGCCGGAGGCGTATCCTCCGGCGCGGGTCGTGCGATTACAATTAATAGAGGTGGCAGGCGACGTAGTGCTCCGGCTTGACCTCTTTGAACTCGGGCATCGTCTTGGCGCAGATGTCCATCGCGTGCGGGCAGCGCGTGCGGAACGGGCAGCCGCTCGGCGGATTGAGCGGGCTCGGGATCTCGCCCTTCAGGATGATGCGCTCGCGCGACTTCTGCTGCTCTGGATCGGGCAGCGGGATCGCGGACAGCAGCGACTGCGTGTACGGGTGCAGCGGGTTCTCGTTGAGCTCGTCCGAATCGGCGACCTCGACCAGCTTGCCCAGGTACATGACGCCGATGCGGTCCGAGATGTGCTTGACCATCGCCAGGTCGTGCGCGATGAACAGGTACGTCAGGTCGCGCTCGCGCTGCAGCTTCTTGAACAGGTTGACGACCTGCGCCTGCACCGATACGTCCAGCGCGGAGATCGGCTCGTCGGCCACGATGAACTTCGGCTCGATGGCGAGCGCACGCGCGATGCCGATCCGTTGCCGCTGGCCGCCGGAAAATTCGTGCGGGAACCGGTTCGCGTGCTCTTCGTTCAAGCCGACGGCGTCCAGCAGCTCGGCGACGCGTTCCGCGCGCTTGCGGCCGGAAGCGAGTCCGTGAATCTCGAGGCCCTCGCCGATGATCCTGCCGACGGTCATCCGCGGATTAAGCGATGCGTACGGATCCTGAAACACCATTTGCATTTCCTTGGTGAACTTGATCCGCTCCGACTTCGTGAGCTTGCTCACGTCGCGGCCGTCGAACTTGATGCTGCCGGACGTCGGCTCGTACAGCTGCATGATCGTGCGGCCGGCGGTCGACTTGCCGCAGCCGGACTCGCCGACGAGGCCGAACGTCTCGCCGCGGCGAACGTTGAAGTTCAGGCCGTCGACCGCCTTCAGCACGCGGCCGCCGGACAGATTAAAATGCTTGCGCAGATCCGTCAGTTCCAGAATAGGCGCATTAGACATGTGCGGCACCCCCTGTCTCGATCGGCCTGTCTACCTTGGGGGCGTCCGGATGGTTCAGCCAGCACTTGGCCGTATGGGTCGGTCCGTCGATCTCGAACTGCGGCGGATCGTTGTCCATGCACACCTTCATCGCGTACGGGCAGCGCGCCGCGAACGCGCAGCCTTTAGGCGGTGCGTACAAGTCCGGCGGCGTGCCCGGAATGGACGACAGCTCGCTTTTTTTGTCGCTGTCGAGGCGAGGCACCGATTGGAGCAGTCCCCAGGTATAAGGATGACGAGGATTATAAAAGATATCGTGCAGGCTGCCCTGCTCGGCCACCTGCCCTGCATACATGACGATAACGCGCTGAGCGAGCTCGGCAACGACGCCGAGGTCGTGCGTGATCAAAATGATGGATTTGCCATCGCTTGCAAGCCGCTTCAAGATTTGCCTCAGCTCGTGAATTCCCTGCACGGTCAATACGGCCGTCGGCTCGTCGAAAATGAGAATT
>NZ_JAGXJW010000345.1 GCF_019091135.1 Cohnella sp. GbtcB17
TATGATGGCGCCGGAGATAATACAAGAACCCTATTATTTCTTGGGGCCACTACCTATTTATAGACTCATTACAAAATGAGTTTAATTATTTCTAATTTGTGCATTATCTCTTTTTAATATTTTAAAATCTATATATAAAGAGTTTTGGGCAAACATCCAACGTGGAATACGTATAACACAACATAAGAATTGTAGTTTCAATAAAAGCATTGGGGTGAAGCTCCGACTTGCTACTTAAAACACAAAGTAATTA
>NZ_JAGXJW010000346.1 GCF_019091135.1 Cohnella sp. GbtcB17
GATGGAGGTCGCTGGCGTCTGATGCTATTGATGAAGGATTCGAGCAAGCGAGCTTCATTATCGGCCCGACAGGACTGCTTCATCCGACTGGCCCCTTGGTGATGGAAATGACAACTGCTCGTGCAATTGCCGCTCGCCTCGCAGATGATGGCGCGGGGCTGATGGGCAGGGAGGAGGTTGAGGCGCTTATTGACAATTACGAGGCGACGCTCTCATATCCTCTCACGTTTGAACAGCGGTCTGCTGTTCAACT
>NZ_JAGXJW010000347.1 GCF_019091135.1 Cohnella sp. GbtcB17
GGCGATCCTTCAACCGCTCACCGTCATAATCCTTCTCGAAGGTCGATCGCGGCGGACCGGTCAGAGCCCAGATATCGAAGAGCGCATCACGGTTCTTTTCATCGGAGGCGAAATAGGACGCCTGGACGAAGTTGTTGACCACCCGCTGGGTGAGGTCCGGATAGGCTTGGCGGAATTGACCGGACACGACGAAGGAACCGAAATAGCAGCCCGGCGCGGGACTGCCCTTCGTCGTATAGATAATCTGCGCAAT
>NZ_JAGXJW010000348.1 GCF_019091135.1 Cohnella sp. GbtcB17
AAAACCTGACAATTTTCCCCGCAAGTTATGATACAATGTGACAGAATATATTAATTGATTGCAGGGGGAATCAGGGCAACAATGTTTAGACGAATAGGTTATAATTTTTCGTTTCTTGTAGCAGTTTGTATTTTGGTCGTTACGATGAGTGGGAAAGCGCATGCGGCAACATTTACAGATATCCCAGATAAATATTCATCGGAAATCAATTATTTAGTCGATCGCCAAATTATTACCGGATACCCTGATGGAA
>NZ_JAGXJW010000349.1 GCF_019091135.1 Cohnella sp. GbtcB17
CTCCCTATCCAGTACCACCCATACTAGCAAGCGAGATCGGAGTGGGTCTAGAGAAACGTTTTTTCGCGGGAGCTACAATCGTGTCAGGCCACAACAATCGTGTCGGCTTACAAAAAAGTTGCGCAGCGTAAAAAAGCTCCCTATCCCCGCCACGCGGGCGGTTATAGAAAGCTCGTTTTATGGAGCAAAGCCGCTCGTTAAAACTTGTCGGGGAACTGCTTGACGATGCCCTCCGTCAAAATATCCGCCAGG
>NZ_JAGXJW010000350.1 GCF_019091135.1 Cohnella sp. GbtcB17
TCCACCAAAGTACTCCGGCTGGGAAAGAACCTAGATCCGGAGGAAAAAGAAAAAATAATAAAAACACTGAAGGGCGCCATCGACATCTTTGCATGGCGCCAAGAGGACATGACTGGCATAAGCCCCCACGTCATCACCCACGTCCTCAACGTCAATCTGGACGTGCCGCCAGACCAGCAAAAGCGACGCCCGCTCGACTCGGTGAAAGCCGAGGCTTTGGAGAAAGAGGTGGATAAGCTTTTGACCAACGGC
>NZ_JAGXJW010000351.1 GCF_019091135.1 Cohnella sp. GbtcB17
ATTCCACTTCGGAGTCCGCCCCACTCCGCCCCTCCGCCACAGCCCGGTTTCCGGCCACCGACACTACCTCGTCTTGGGCCGAGCGTCCGAGCTCCACCGGAAGGAAGCGTCGGGAATGCGCGACGCCGCCCGCAAGCGACTTCAAGCCAGGATCAGCCGGGCCTCCCTCTGCTTCGGATCGGGTGATGACCGTGAAGTGTGGCGCTAGCACGCCCTCCGTGCCGCCAGACCTTATAAAGGAGATTCGCTCCG
>NZ_JAGXJW010000352.1 GCF_019091135.1 Cohnella sp. GbtcB17
GTGTGGCGGCCGAGGCCATGGGGTGTTCTGTCTTGCATGTAAGATACCTCAGGTACCCAGGCTGGCAAAACCCGAATGCCAGTTACGGGATATTCGTGTATATATTACATTGCTTGCCTCGCGTCCAAATTTGATCATCATGCCATTCATATCCGTTGTTATCCGCTGCCATTCCCATCCGTTGTAATATATAGGGCACCCCACATGCTTGTTTGTTGGGTTTATTGGAGTTGAGACACTCACATCTTGCTA
>NZ_JAGXJW010000353.1 GCF_019091135.1 Cohnella sp. GbtcB17
ACTTATAGTTCCTTAATTTCCCTTGTATGATATGGGCAATACATACGGGGAGTGGTTGCAATGTAGAAGTGGTTGAAGAAAACCTGATTGATCGCAGCTGGAGTAGTGGCATTGACTTCAGTAATATCGGCGGCTCCAGTATCTGCAGATGCGAGCCGTGTTGTGAATTTTACAATTCAAGGGGGAACGATTTGCTCTGCAACAAATTATACGGCACTTTTCCTGAATACCACCAACCTTGGAGGGGCTCC
>NZ_JAGXJW010000036.1 GCF_019091135.1 Cohnella sp. GbtcB17
CATGGCGCACGGTCACGACCGTTCCCGCCTTGGCCCGAACGGTGAACCGGACCCAGCCGACCATGTTCTGTCCCATGTCAAGCAGCGTCTCGCCGCTCGGCGTGGTCACCACGGAGATCGGCACGATCGTATTCACGATCCGTACGGGCTCGCTCTCCTGCGCGACAAGCGATGTCTTCGGATGCGAATACGGCGAGGCGCTTCCCCATTCCGAATCGTCGAATGCCGGATGCGACCACGACTTCCGCTCCAGCCTGGCGTCGTAATGCTCGCCGTCATAAAGCTCGGACCAGCGAAGCGCGCCGTCGCTGCCCCGCCAGCTGCCGTCCGAGCCGACGATGGTCTCGGTGCCGTCGGCATAGCGTACCTGCAGCAAGACAAGTGCGGCTCTGGTGTCGCCGTAGTAGCTCTTTTTCTCCCAGCCCAGTCTGCCCCGGTACCAGCCGTTGCCGAGCATGAAGCCGATCGCGTTATCCCCTTCGTTCAGCAAGGCCGTGACGTCAAAGGTCTGATATTGCACGCGCTTCGCATAGCTGGTCCAGCCGGGGTTCAGGCAGGTATCGTCGGCAGCCTCGCCGTTGACGAACAGCCGATACATGCCAAGCGCCGTTGCGTATATGCGTGCGGAGGCAACCGGACGGTCCAGTCGGAATGCCTTGCGCAAATAAGCGACAGGTTCATGCCCGTCTTCGATCGCGGGCAGCGCGTACGAGATCCAGTCGGCTCCCGCCCACTCCGCCTCCGACAACAGCCCCGTCTCGAAATAGGCGGCCGGGCTCCATTCCGATTCCTCGCTCTGATTAACCCATACTTTCACACGATAGAAATACCGCGTGCGCGATCGCAATGTCTCGCCTTCATAAGTCACCGCGACCGAACGATCGCCGGCCAACTTCTCCGTATCCCACGCAAGCCCGCCTTCAAACGCGGCATCTTCCGCGACCTGGATCCGGTACGCCTCCTGAACGCCCCCGCGCCGCTCCGAACGTAGCTTCCAGCCCAGCCGCGGCGCCTTGTCGTCGATGCCCACCGGGTTTAACCTGGTGTTGCAGGACAGTCCGTATACTTCGATCTCCGCCATTCGTTCATGCCCCCATGCCGTCATTAAATTACCGATCCTGATTGCAGTTTAAAGCGCTGCCAGCGGCAAATACATTGGTGAACCGGACAATATTCCATGGTAAAATAGACATCAAATTGAAGCTGGAGGCCCTGAGATGAAAAAGACGCAATATACGTTGCGGGGCAAAAATCTGTTCCGCGGCGGCCTGCGCATTTTCGTCAACCGCATCGAGGAGAACTTCTTCGATTCGGGTCTGCACGAGCACGATTTTATCGAACTGAACTACGTCGCCGAAGGGACCGGATACCAGTACATCGGCGAACAGGCGCTGCCCGCGGCTCGCGGCGATCTCTTCGTGCTGCCCGTCGGCTGCTCGCACGTATTCCGTCCCTATTCTGCCGACAAGCGGAGCCGGCTTGTCGTCTATAATGTCGTGTTCGCGCCTTCTCTTCTGACGGAGATCGCCATAACGGCTCCCGAGCTGCTGCTCGACCAGATCGTGGCGGGGCTGATCGAGGACAAAATGGAAGCAGGCATCGCAAGGGACAAGCGACTCGTACTCGAGCCGCTGTTCGAGCGAATCCACGAGGAGCACGCCGCCCTTCGCCCCGGCGCCTCGGCGATGCTGACCGCGCTGCTGACGCAGATTCTGATCGAATGGACGCGGCTGCGCGAAAAGGCGACCGGAGCAGGATCGCCCGCGGCCGCCTTCCTTGACTTCGGCGAAGCCGTCGCCTACGTTCGCGAGCAGGCGCTCGAGCCGCTGACGCAGCGCCAGGCCGCCGAGCGGTTCGGCCTGAGCGAGCGGCACTTCCAGCGGCTGTTCGTCCGGCATACCGGACAGACCTTCCATACGTTCGTCCAGCGCCAGCGCGTGCTGACCGCATGCCAGCTGCTTCGCGATACGCGCCTGAAGCTCGACGCCGTCTCGGGCATGGTCGGCTACCGGGATACCCAGTCGTTCACGGGCGTGTTCAAGCGGATCGAAGGCGTTACGCCGGGGCAGTATCGGAAGAGGTTGGCGGGGGAGCTTTGATCCGCAGCCAACTTGCTTCTATTTCCCGTAAACCTCAAATTCCCTGATTCTAGCATAATTCGCTTGCCCGTCCTGCGCCCCCTGCGTAATGTACAGCCTTACATACCGTCCGCTGGCCGCGATGTTTCGATTGGTGATGTCCGCGGTGTTCCCTGTCACCGAATCCACGTCCGTAAAGTTGGTTCCGTCATTGCTCACCTGGAGTTTGAAGTTTTTCGTATTGTATGCCGCCGCATCGCCTCCAGAATGAGCATGCTTGACCACCCATCTGGAAAGATTGTATACCCGGCCAAGATCAACGCTTAACCAATGCGGGGCTGCGTCGATGCTGCACCAATGATTGGTCAGCAAGCCGTCTACCGCATTCGCGGGACCGCTGCTCGCGTCCACTTGCCCGCTTGCCGTCGCCGTTTTGCCTAAGGTCACATTTTTCTGGATCGCGCCGTAAACCTCAAAGTCCCTTATTCTCGCGAAATTCGACTGTCCGTTCTGCGCGCCTTGGGTGATATAGAGCCTTACGTACCTTCCGCTAACGGTGACATTCCTGTCCGTAATATCCGCCGTATTCCCGGTTACCGTATCCGCATCCGTAAAATTCACGCCGTCGTCGCTAACCTGCAGCTTGAAATCTCTTGTATTGAATAGGGCATTGTCCCCTGCCGAATGCGCATGCTTGACTACCCATCTCGAAATGCTGTAGTTCGCGCCTAAGTCCACTGTCAGCCAGTGCGGAGCGCTGTCGATGCTGCACCATTGGTTGTCTATGGACCCGTCGACGGCTTTAGCCGCTGCAGATTCGGCGTTCACCTGGCCGCTTGCCGTCGCCGGCTTATTCAATACGATATTGTGCCTGTTCGTATCGATCTCCGCCTGGTATAACCTCGCCCCCATATTACTGTCGGCCGCTCCGTCCGTAAATTTCAAGTAGATCTGCTTGCTCGGATTGTTGGATAACAACGCATTCAGATCCACGTCGATCTCGCCTCTCGGCATAACGCTCCCCGGGTCGGCCAGCACCGTCCAATTCGCGTTGTCGCGGGAGCCGCTCACGATATAATCCCCTCCGATATCCAGATAGGCGGTCGCATCGGATACGGCATCGTCCAGGTCGAACTTGTAGGTCCAGGAGTTGGCCGCGCTTGCATATCTGGAATTGCCGTCCATGACGGTGCTTCCATCGTCTTCGAACAGGACGGAGGTTTCAGTTCCTTTCCCGTTTGCAGGAAAACTCAGGTTGGATAAGTTCGCGATCAAAGATTGCCTGTATAATCTGAAAAAGGCGTATTGGTCGACGACCTCGAAATTTAACGCCGGAAAATCGGCATGCAAGGCGTCAATGGCATCCGCAAGCTGCTTGGGGTCTTGTATGACCGTTCTGAAAAAATAAAATTGTTCGTTCGGAAGGATGGCGGTCATGTAATCGTAAAAGGTTTTCTCCACGAAGCTGGCGGACTCATTGATGAATGGGCTGATGACCGGCACATACGGTACGCCCTGCACCAACTTCTTTTCCGCGCTGGTCCAGCCTACGCCGTTTGGAACCAGCTCGCTCAGGACGTCATACGTTGCCGCGGTCATGGGCGCGTCTTCCGTTACAAACAAAAGACCCGTGCTATCGATGTCGAACTTGTTTAATTCGCCTGCGAGATACGCTTTATAGGACTGTAAATATGGACTTGGTATCTTTTGCAAATAAATATAGGCGCCGCTCGAATCGCTGCCGGTAAAGTAGTCCTTTTGCGTCGCTTCGGCATACAGCTTGTTAAATACCATCGGCACCCGTTTGGAGACGACGGGCGATACGGGCCACGAGAGGGGAATTCTTCCCCTTCCATTCGTCTCGTCCCATATTCCAGGCAGCAGGCTTCCTGCCCATGCCGCGTTATCGTAATCTCCCATGTAGAGCATGACGTATTTTTTGGCGGGATCGTATTGCACGCTCGAGTCTCCGTTATTCGTCCGATGCAAATTGCCGTCCAGGGGGATATCCTGGTAGACGGACGCATTGGCTAACGATTCCATTCCGATCGCATCCGCATCGAACTGAATGAGTCTTTGGGAAAACATATGGCCTTGGGCAATTTCCACCGAGCTTACCGTATCCGCAGTCGCATCGACAAAATCGGTATATTTATATTTCCAGGGCAAATAGCCGCCTGTCGTTATCGGATCGGTCCCCGATTGGGCTCTTGCAGCATCAAGGATGGCAGACAAGGTGTTGTAATCCGTCCCTAAAGGCTGAGTAGGGTCATCGTTCGGTTTATGCAACACGCTGCCGGGATTGCGCTCGGGCTGCAGGTCCAGGAAGAAGGCTTTATTTCGGATGAAATAATCCTTGACGATCAGCCCGCGGTCGTTAAGTTCGCCCTCGGCCTCCGTGCTGTTGGGATAGACGATATTCCCGTTTTTATCCGTGTTTGTCGTCCAGGCATCGATATAGTAGGCCAGCAGCCGGGCGTTCGCCTTGCCGGTATCGATGTACTTCTCTTTGGCCCATATATAGGCATCGTTTTTTTTGCTTCCTGTGGAGGGCGTGGACGAATTCCAGATCGTGCCGCTCCCCGTAAATTTGCCGTTCAAATAGACCGACGGGGTGAGTCCAAGCGAGCTTCTGCCCATGATATCGCTGTAGAGGCTGTTGACGGACGCGTCGTATCTGACCGGCAGCAGATCCTCGACGCCTGCAATCGTGTTTGCCACGTTCGAGGTCGAAGGTACGGCTTCATCCCACAGTACAAGCCCGCCGAACTTATAGGCGAAAGCATCGATCAGCACGAACGGATCGGTAACGGTTATTCTGGTCTTGCCGGCGAACAGATTGCCCGGGTCCGTCAGGCCGTCAAGCCAGTAATCGGCCGAATTATAGCCGGACAAATATTCAAGGTTCGTCGTGAAATATTTATAAAATATTTTGGGGCCGCCGGTATCCCTGTTCACGACGCCTTGCAAGGCAGTAAGAAGCGTAATCATATCGTAAGCGTATTTTTTATAGAGCTGCGTGCTGAACGACCTGTCGAAGGCGTTCGGATACGTGGTGTTCGTATAACTCCCTGCGCCGATAAATCCTTTATAGCTCGCATCGACATCCGCAGCGCTCGCCAGCACTTCGAAGGCCACGGTGTTGTTCGCTTGCGGCCCTCCCGAATAGCCGTCGTTTTTTAAGACCACCCTGTTGAATTTCATCACGCTTCCCAGGTCGATCTTGAGCCAGCTTGCAGGCGTGCCGGTGCTCGTCCAGCTTGTCGCGGCATTCCCGTCGATCGCACTTTCAGGTATGTTCGCCCCATCGTGACCAGAGCTCGCAATGACCGTTTTGTTCGTCAAGAGATTTCCCTGGTCGTATAGTTCAAACTCGTAAATATTCGCATGCAAGTCCCCGTTCTGGCTGGGCGTCGTTATATTCAGTCTAAAGTACCTGCCGGTTGCGCCGGTTATCGTCCTCTCGGTTACCGCGCCGGTATTTCCCGACACGCTGTCCGCATTCGTAAAGTTCACCCCGTCCGTGCTGACTTGAAGCGCAAAATCGCGCGTATTTAATGAAGCCGGCTCTCCCCCCGCCTCGGCATGCCTGACCGCCCATCTCTTTATCGTTTTCGTTTGACCCAGATCCACCGTGAGATTGCTGTTTGCCGAGGCGCCGTTGCTCACCCATTTTGTTTCGGGCTGTCCGACGATGGACGATCCGCCGTCCACCGCGGCCTCCGGCCTTGTCGTCTCATTCAGATAGCTCGATGCCGCAACGCTTTTCGCCTGCGCCAGATTGTAATAGAGCTCGAATTCGGGCACCCTTGCCGTCGCGTTGAACGCGTCGCTTGAAGGTCTGCTAATATTTAATTTAATGTACCGGCCGGAAGGGATCGCCGATTCCGCCAAATATTCCGTGGCCCTGCCGGGGTAAAAGGATTTCGGGTCGCTGTTGATATAGCTTTTCATATCGAAGTAGTAATAATTGTTCGAGCTTGGATGCGTATCGTTAAACAGTTCCACTTCCAGTATTCTTACGATCGTGTCCATTCCCTGATTGGGAGCGGTAATAAGTATTCTTGCATACCGAGCCGTCTGCGGCGAAAGGAGTCTGTTCGTGATTCCCTGCGTATTCCCGGAGACGGTATCGACGTTCGTGAAGGCGCTTCCGTCATTGCTGATTTGAAGAACGAAGTCCTTCGTATTGTAGGCCGGATTGTCGTCGCTGGCCTGGGCATGCTTGATTTTCCACCTGTTAAACGTTGTTGCGGCGCCCAAATCGATACGGAGCCAACGGTCCCCGGTACCGGTGTTGTACCAGCCCGTTCCGTAGCTGCCGTCGACGGCCAGCTCGGGGGTCAGGCTGCCTGTCGAAGCGGTGACGGATTTGTTCAAGGCCAGATTCGGACTGGAGGCGAATGCGATCTGAGGCGCGAATATCCCATTGGAACCAAAGTCGGAATACGCCACCAATAGTAACGCTAGCAGAAGGATGCTCATCGCTTTTTTTGGATTCATTTATCATTCTCATTCCTCTCGATTCATCGATTTAAAAGGATCATTTCAAAATGGAAGGGGAAAACGAAATAAACTTATCCTGAAAACCTCCGGTTGTTTCGTCCGAAAAACGCAATAAGAGAATCGGATCGTCAAAGCGATGGAGAGTTCCAGGATAAGCTCTAATGAAAGAATTGATTCTAACCTTAAGCGTTGGAAGTTAAGGGGCCACTGCGATATCGATGGCGAATTCGCCGCCGACCGGCAAGACGGACGGATAGTCGACGGCGTACTCCCGCTCGGCAATCGGGCGGAGTCGAACGGCCTTTCCGTCAATGGCGGCGCCAACCGGCTTGACGGGCAGCCGAAGCCGCAGCTCTCCGGCGGCGTTAGCGCCCGTGCCGACGCGGATGCCGTCGCTTCCGCTGCCCCGGATGGCGATCCGCAGCCCGCCTTTTTCTCCGCCGAAGACGATCTCGCCGATTGCGCCGGACGAGCAGTACGCATCGCCCCGCTCGACCTTCCCGTTCTCGTCCTCGAAATGCCAGGACACCCGCCTGTCCGCACCCGCAAGTGGCGCAAACCGAAGGCCCACTCCGGACGGCTGCCGCGTCAGCTGGCCCAGATACCCCAGCTCGCCATGCCGGGGCGAAGCATAGGCAAAAGCTTGCAAGCCCAGCAGCGTGCCGTACAGGCTCAGCCCGACATCGCCCGTGCACACATGATCGCCGAAGTTGGGAGATTCCTGCTCCCAGCAATAGCTCATGCTGGCCCGCCCGTCCCCGTGAATCTTGGCCGTGGAGCCGAGCAAGCCGCCATAGATAAGGGACAGCAGCGTCGGATCGGGCTGCAGAACGCCTTGCCGAACGAGCATCAGAAGCGCGCTCGAATTAAGCGGGCTGGTATAGTGATGGCATACCTCCGCAAAGTCGGTCCCCGCATCCCACCAGCGGATGTCGCTGCCCTGCCACCACCAGACCGGCTGTTCGCCGCGCACGGCCTGCATCGCTTGGCCGATCGCCGACAGGCAATCTTCTTCCTTGAAATAGTCGGCGTAATAGGCGATACACTCGTATCCGGTGTTGTCGTACGGGCATTCCGAGCCGTAGGGCACATCCCCCCGGAACAGCTCATCCGCGTGCCGACGGACCCGAATGAGCAGGTTGTAGTACATCTCCACCTTCTCTTCTTCCCGCAAGCTGTTCAGCAGGTCGAAGATTCGCTGTCCGCCCATCAACCCGGTGATGAGATCCATCGGACGCGACGCATCGAACATTTTCATCAGCGTCCGGTAGGCGAAGTCCAGGTATTGCTCGGCCGAATACGCTTCCGTCATGCCGTATTGCCTGGCGATCCGGTACATCGAGTAGTACAGATTGGCGACATGCATGTAGTTGTAAGAACGGGTCGTGTCGAAACGAAAGAGCCACCACTGGACTTCATCGTTGTCCGGGTTTTGCAGGTAGCGGCGGACATAATCGACGATATACCGCTCCAATTTGGCGATCTGTCCCCGATTCGGATACAACGCGTTTTTCTCTGCGGCGAACATCCCGTCGGTGATCCCGCCTTCATAGGATCCGTTGCCCCACAAGCTGTCCTCCTTGGCATACAGTCCTTCGCCCTTGAATGCCTCGAAGTCGCCGAGCGAATACAGGAGAATGGCGCCGTTCAGAACGCTGTTCTCGTCGTGCAGCACCTGACGGTCGACAATAAAGTCCGCGCGGCGCTCGAACAATTCGGGCAGCGGCGCGGTCACGCGAAAAAGCAGCGCAGCTGGCTCGGCTGCGCCGTCGCCGGCAATCCGCACCAGCTGCTCGCCCGGTTCGCGGAATTTGAACCGCCAGACACGGCCATCCGCGCTCTCTTGCTCGGACACCGACTCAAGCTTGTTCGCGTCCAGGAGCGACAGCTTGCCGCGGCCCCTGGCGACGATCCGGAACTCGGCGTCGATCGGCCCGGTCATCGCGGGCACCGCGTACGCATCGATTTTACCGCTGTTGACCAGTACCTCGGCCAAGTCGCTCCGTCGCTCGACGAAGCCCAGCCGGAGACGTCGGACGGCCGTCTCTCCCGGCCCCAGACGAATTCCGCTTGCTGCCAGGCCGGGCAGCAGCGGCTTAAATCCGTTCGCGGCCAAATAGCCTTCGGCATGAAGGAACAGCAGGCTGCTTCCCGGCCAGGCGTGGTTGGGAATGCCCGGCCTTTCGAGATCGATCGTGCCAGGGAACCGGGAGACGTGCTCGAATCGGGTATCCCCGAGCGGGATACAGTACAGCAAAGGTTCGTTCCCGCTTAGGCTTTCCACCAGCTGATAGCCGTGCGCGCCGCCCGGATGGACATGCTCGTAGTTCAAATGCCCGTACAAGTAGCGCTGGTCGTATCGCCACGGACAATAGTAGTTGTTTATCGGCGCCGAGATCGCCAGTTCGGCGGCTTCGAGCCCGCGGCTGCCTGCCGTGACGGCGAGTTCGACCGTCAAGGCATCGGCCTCGGCACGGAACGTCTTGATTACCCGGACATGCTCGTTTTCGAATACGTAAGTTTCCGCCTCTCCCGGCTCCCGTCGGAAAGAGAGCCATTGTCGGCAGTAAGCAGGTTCTTCCTCCGGACGGTCTCCCGGCAAACGGTAACCGAGCAGGACGGCCGAGTAGCCTTCCACTTTGTTCGGGGCGTCAGATCCGATCAACGGCAGTTCCATAGGACCGGCTACATAATTTTCCTGTCTGGGGTCGCCTGCGTAGCCCAGAAAAGCAATCTCTCCGTTGTCCGGATTCGGACGAAACGTCAGGCCGATGCCGGGTCCCGCATCACTTCGCGTCGCGGCCGCAGCTGTCATAGCCCATCCCTCCCATGGTCAAAATGGTACGCCTGCCAGGCCCGGCAAATGCATGCGCCACGCCTTGGCCTTGGCGATTTGCGATTCCGCCTCGTCCGCGTGCCGAGTCAGCGTATCCGCCACGATCGACAGCGTCGGGATCACCTCCGGCGTATCGCCGGACGGGAGCTGCCCGCCGGAAGGCCACGCCCACTCGTGCACGCCGCCCGACCCTTTGCCCGGCGCCGGATGGGCCAAATAATGCGTTTGCCTGGCATAACGGTACAACGCGTATTCGTATGCGCCCGGGGCGCGTCCTTCATGGAACAGACTGAACGCGCCCCATAGCGCATCATAGCTGTTCTCGCCGAACAGCAGGAGGTCCGGATAACGGCTCTTCATGGCCGCCGCCCACGCCAGCGTGCCTTCGTACGGCGAATGGACCGGGTCGTTGATCCAGTAGCTCGACACGTCCAGGAAAATGCCGTCCACCCCGTAGGTGTCCACCAGATACGCCGCCCGTTCGATCATATGCTCGCGAAAGGCCGGATGGCCAAGATTGGCAAGCACGCTGTTGCTTTCCGCGGACAGGTCGTAATCCCAATCCACCCAATTGATGCGGCTCTCCATTCCCCATCGGTCCCGCGCGGCAACGTCCCGCAAACCAAGCGCTTCGGCGTACTGCAGGTTCAGCCCGTTGGCGCCGAGCATCGGCACGATCCGGAAGCCGAGACGGTGCGCCGTCGCGACGAGACTTGCGAACCCTTCGGCTCCGCCCATCGCTTCGCTCGGCTCGTAAATCGGATAACGATGATAGTAACGGCCGTCCCACGCGGGGAGAAAAGCCATCGCCTGATGGGCGGGCATCCGCTCCGCGATCCAGTGCAGACTGCGTTCCATCTCCGCGAACGTCTGAAATACATGACCTGTCCAGTGCTCGCCGTGCAGGATCGTCACCAGCTTGATCTCGTCCAGCCAGGCCGGGACGTCGGACCGCCGTTCGTACGGCACGATATTAAAGTGCGACTCCAGGTCGGCGCATCGCTCCCGCACGATATCGGCCGGCTCCTCGCAGCGCCCGATGTGCCAAGGCGGCGCATCGATTTCAAACGCATGGCGTCTAGCGTCTTCCTGATGGACCAAGTCGAGCACATTGCCTTCCAGGTACGGATCTTCATGCACGGCGAAGCTTTTGCCCCGGACGGCGCGATCCTTCGACAAGGCGTACCAGGTTTGTCCCTTTCCGTTCTCGACGAATACCAGCGGCATTTTCATGATAAAGCCGGGATACGGTTTGGCTGCGATGCAGCCGCCGGACCCAACCGTCTCGCGCCTGTTCTGATCGTAGGTGAGCGCCTTAACGTCCAGTCCCAGCACTTCGAGCATGATGGATTTGCATTCCTCCGAGGCATGACTCCCTCTGGCCGTCACGATGTAACGCCCATCCGCTCCTCGCGCGATTTCAAGCCCGATCGAGCCTTCCGCGCGCCGCTGGTTGCCCGCCCACGACAACCCGCTCGCCGCAAGCGTTACGCGGTCCCCTTCCCTGCGCACTTCGACGCGCTGCGGGTCGGGCGCGTATACGTTGTTCACCGTGAACAGGCGGACGGCGAATTGCAATTCGTCCATTCGGACAAAGGTATCTCCAAAATCGTAACCAATCGTATACAACCGCATCTTCCTCCTGGATCGCCATAAGCTGCGATCCGCAAATTTCATCGCCGACCGGCGCTAGCCCTTGATGCCGGTCAGACTGATACCCTCAATAAAGTATTTCTGGCCTATGAAGAACATTGCGATGGCGGGCAGCACCATGATCGCGGAGCCGGCCATCAGCAGGTTCCAGTCCGTGGCGTACATGCCTTTCAACTGAAGCAATCCGAGCGCCAGCGTAAACTTGGAATCTTCATTAAGAAAAATGAGCGGCCCGAAGAAATCGTTCCATACGTTCATAAAGGTGAAAAAGGCGACCACCGTCAATGCGGGTTTGACCAGCGGGAGCATAATGCGAATATATATCTGCAGAAAGCTAGCGCCGTCGATGACGGCGGACTCGTCCAGGTCCCGCGGTATGTTCATGAAAAACTGGCGCATCAGAAAGATGTTGAACGCGCCCCCGCCGAACCAGGCCGGCAGAATGAGCGGCCAGAACGTATTGACGGCCCGCAGCTCCGACCACATGATGAAGGTCGGAATGAGCGTTACGGCCGAGGGCAGCATCATAGTCGACAGAATCACCGCGAACCAGGCGTTGCGGAACCGGAACCGCAATCTCGCGAATGCGTATCCGCACATGCTGCTCGTCAGAACCACGCCGATCATGACCGGGATCAGGATCAGCAAGGTGTTGAACAAATAACGGGCAAACGGAATGATGTCGAACACGTCCGCGTAATTTTGCCAGAGCAGCTCTTCCGGCCAGATGCGGGGTGGGAAGATGAACAACTCGTCGGTTCTCATCAGCGAGCTGCGAATCAGCCACAGGAACGGTACGGCTGCCAGCGCCGCGCAAACGAGCAGAACCGCGAAGCTGGCCGTCTTGCGAATTCGCATGTTACTTGCCACCTCCGTAATGCACCCATGCTTTCGAGCTCTTGAAGACGCCGGCAGTCAACAAAGCGATCAATGCGAACAAAATCCAGGACAACGCGCTCGCATAGCCGAAGTGATTGTATTGGAACGCCTCCCGGTAGATCAGGTAGACATAGAACAATGTCCCGTTGTTCGGTCCCCCGCCGGTCATGACGTAAGCCTGGGCGAACGCCTGCAGCGAACCGATCAATCCCATGACCAGATTAAAGAAAATGACCGGCGTAATCATCGGGATCGTGACGTAACGGAACTTGTGCCAGCCGTTCCCGCCGTCGATCTCCACCGCCTCCAGCAGATGCTTGGGCACATCCTGCAGCCCCGCGAGGATGATAAGGGCCGCGCTGCCGCAGCCCCACATGCTCATCAGGATGAGCGACGGAATGACGGTCGCTTCGTCGTAAATCCACATTAACGTCGGGAGACCTACGCTTTTCAGCACGGTATTCAGCAGGCCGAAGTCCGGATTGAACAGCCATACCCACAGCATGCTCGAAGCCACGATCGGCACGATCGTCGGCAAGTAAAAAATCGTGCGGAACGCCGCTTGACCCCTGACGCCGTAATTCATGAACAACGCCACGACGATGGAAGCCAGCATCGTGAACACGACGCTCCCGATGGCGAAATAAAAGGTGACCAGCAGCGACTTTTTAAAGAAAAGGTCCTCGGTGAAAACGGTTCGGTAATTGTCGAAGCCGACCCATTTTGCCGCGCTCAAAATCTGCCAATCGGTCAGGCTGATGCCCAGACTGGCCACCATCGGACCGATCGTCCAGATCAGCAGGCCGAGAATCGCCGGAAGGGCGAACAGATACCCGGCGATCTCTTCCTTCTTTTTCAGCGCGATTTTTCTCGATGCAGGCTTACTCATACCGGTACTTGTCCCCGTATTTGGCCTTCAGCTTCGGCAAAATGTCGTTGCGCACGACATCCGCGGCCGTCTTTTTACCCTGCCACAGCTGATCGAGCTCCGGATTGATGATGACGAGCGCCTCGGTGTCCTCCCAGTAGTAGGAAGGGTTCTGCTTCGTGTGATTCAATGCGTAATCGACGACGGCCTTGCGGTATTCCGGCGGATGCACCGGCGTATCGGTCCACTTTTTGATCAACGCTTCGTCCGTATACCATTGCTCTTCGTTGGGCATCCACAAGCCGCTGTTGATCAGGCTGATGCTGTTCTCGGGGTTCATGATATAGGCATAGACCGTTTCGACCTGCGCCTTGTATTTCCGCGTTCGATCGGTGTCGAAAATGATGACCGGTTCGCCGAAGTTGGTCGTTAGCGGCGTCTTGAATTTGGGCAGCACGCCGATGCCAAGCTGCAGATTTTTCTCGTTTTTGGCTTTGCCGAGCGTCTGCAGCGACCATTGCCCGCTGATCGACATGGCGATCCGTTTGGTGAGCAGCGCCGTATCCTCGGCGGGGATGGTGGACATTTGCGACGGCTTGGGCATGACTTTGTCCACGTACATCAGATCGGCGATCGACTGAAGCGCTTCCACGGATGCGTCGCTGCCGATCGTGAAGGCGGCGGCGTCTTCGCTTACGATCCCGGTTCCGTTGCTGAATAGCGCAGCCGGATAATATTGCCCGAGACTTTGAATATTGACGCCGAATGTCTGCACGTTATTGGCGTCGAAGCCTTCTTCCCCCGGATGCTTGCCGGCACGGTCCTTCGTCAGCTTCTTGGCCGCATCCACGAATTGCTCCCAGGTCCAAGCCTCGTCCGCGGAAGACGGCGGATAAGGCACGTTCGCTTCATCGAACATTTCCTTGTTGTAATTGAGCACCAGAATTTCGTTGGCGACGCCCGCTCCGATGATGGAACCGCCGCTATTCCGGAAAATGACCGAATCCAGCTTCTTGCCGATCCGGTCGCTCTCATACAGCTCGGTCAGATCCGCCAACTTGCCGTTTTGCGTCCATGACGCCACGGCTCCGGAAGGAAAGTAGCCGAGATCCGGCAGCGTATTCGAGGACGCCATCGTGTTCATCTTCGCCATATAGTCGTCCGCGACGTGCATGCCTTCCACCTGAATGTTCGGATGGAGCTTGTTGAACTGATCCAGCTGTGCCAGCATCGACGCCTTCTCCTCCGGTCCTCCCCAGAAGGAAAACTTGAGCTTGACCACCTCTTCGTTCGCCTTCGCGCTCCCTCCGGGACTTGGGGCGGAACCGCCTGTATTCCCCCCGTTCGCGCAGCCTGCTGCAATTGCAAGCAGCAGAAGCATGGCAATCCACGCGATAGCTCTCTTTCTCGTATTGACCATTTCCCAGCCCTCCGTCTATTTTCTGATAGAATGTGACCTACGCCCAGAATAACATCCGGACGCAGCCTTGTCGGTATACGAAAAAACAGAATAGGTGGCTGAAACCGACCCTCTGTAAACGCTTTATATTTTCTGCTACACTGAAGCTGATTCCATGGATCGCCCCAAAGACTCCCTCTTATCGGCTATAATCGGTCTTTTTTGAGGCTTGCCATGGCGCGCGGGAATGATTCACGTACATTAGGTGGTGAATACTGACATGAAATTCCTGAAATTGAACATCAACCGCCCGCTCTCCTTCGTGTCAGCCGGCAGCTTCGTCGCCGACCAGCCCTGGATTCACACGAAGCGAAGCATCACAAGCTTTGAACTCATCATCGTTGTGCGCGATACCGTCTACCTGGAGCTCGGCGAGGAGCAATACCCTTTGCAGCCCAAGCAAACCTTGCTGATCCTGCCCAACCAATCGCATTGCGGCTACGATTGGTCCGACAAGAACTGCTCCTTCCACTGGTTCCATTTTCAATGCGAGAACGATTACGACGTTATCGAGGAAAAAGAACTGTACGCCGACCTGATCATGTTGGACAACAACCCGTATCTCCATCGTTTGGCCGATTATGTGTACATTCCCGTCTTTTCTTCCCCCCGGGAGATCGAGCGCGTGAATATTCTGTTTCATCAGCTGCTGCACACCATGGAATCCGGATATTACACCGGACATAGTCTGAACTACTTGGTTACGCTGCTGCTCATCGAGCTGTCCGAGCAGACGCTTTCCCAACTGAAGAGCCAATCACAGACGGACGAAGCGGCCGATCCGGCCGAAAAAAAGCTGATGAAGATTCTCGAGTGGATCCGCATTCACAGCGCCGAACGTATATCGGTCCAGGACGTCGCCCAACAATTCACTTACAATAAAGACTACTTAATTCGCTTTTTTAAAAAACATATGGGCATGAGCATGCAGGAGTATATCCACAGCCTGAAAATCGCCAAAGCCAAAAATATGCTGTACCAATCGTCCATGAGCATCAAAGAAATCGCCTTTGCGCTGGGCTTTCAGGACGAGAAATATTTCATGAAGCTGTTCAAACGGCTCCAAGGTCTGACGCCGACGGAATTCCGCAGCGCCTATTACCGCACGCACCTGAATAACAAATGACTAAATGGTGCTGTAGGGGCAAAAAGTTACTTTATAGACTCGCGGGCCGGTCTACATGGAGCGCGAAAAAAGCCCTCGCTATCGCGAGAGCTTGATGCTGGCACGCATTTGGATTCATTCATTCCGTCGACCACTCGTTGTCTCCTGCCTTCAGCTCGCGATCGATCGTCCTGCCGCCGATCGGAAGAGACAATCGGGCGTCCATCCCTTCCGGGATCCGGGCCCGCACGCGGACGGCTCCGTTTTCTTCGCGGTACCAGCCCGCCCGGATGACGCCGAGCGGCGTCCATACGTCGGCTTCGGCGAACGTCAGGCCGTCCGGCAGGTACGGGCGGATGACCGTCTTCGCGAAGCCCGGCGCTTCCGACCGGATGCCGACGACGAACTCCTGCAGCAGCCGGGCCGGGTAACCGTTCCACGCATGGGAGTGGCTCTCGATATCGTCCCAGCCCTCCCACATCGTTGTCGCCCCTTGGGCGAGCATGTATCCCCAGCCGGGATATTCTCTCCGGCTCAGCAGCGCGAACGCTTCGGCCTCCCGTCCGTTCTCGAACAGCATACGCAGCAGCGGCAGCGAGAGCACGGTGCGGCATTCCCACGGCTGGCGCGCCACGGAATCGATCGACGCTTCGCGGTCCTCCGCCGGCACGAGGTCCGCGAGCAGCGCGATGGCCGTCACGCCCTGGTGGGTCGCGGACGCGCCCGAGCTGTCCCGGAACCGCTTCGCCTCCGGGTCATACAGCTGCCCCACGACCCGCTCGGACAGCTCGGACGCCAGGCTCGCGTAGGCGCCCGCCTCCTTTTCCCGACCGAGCAAATCCGCCGAGCGGCTCAATATCCGAAGCGCCAGCACGAGTTTGATCTGCTGCACGGTCAGATGCGCGCCGGCGTGCTCGACCGATGGATACGGCCAGTCGCTGATATGCCAGCCTTTGTCGAGCGGCACGAGCCCCGTCTTCGGGTCGCGGATGCCGACGAAGTAGTCGGCCATCCGGCGCACCGTCTCGTAATGCTTCGCAAGCACCGAGACATGTCCCGACGCTTCGTACAGCTTCCACATGAGCGTCGCGTAGTGCAGGTCCCACTCCGGAATCTGGAGACGGAAGTCCTTATTCTCGTAATTGGTCGGCGCGACGAACGGGAACGTACCGTCGGCCAGCTGCGCATCCGTGAAGTCGGAGAGCGTCTTGTCGACGACGTCGATCGCGTCGAAGTTGTATAGCAGCGTCTCTGCCTGCAAATCCGTATCCGCCGTATATTGCGCTTGCTCGCGATGCGGACAATCGACGGTCTGGCCGAGCGTGTTGTTTTTCTGCGTCCGGATGGCCGCGGCGTACAGCGCGTTCAAATGCTCGTCCGAGCAGGAGAAGCTGCCTACGTACGCCATATCGGTATGCGCCCAGCAGAGGGTCACTTCGCCGGGCAGGATCTCATCCGGATATCCGGTTACCTCGACGTAACGGAACGCCTTGAAGGAAAAGTCCGGCTGCCACGTCTCCGTCTCCGCTCCGCGCATCGTATACTCGTCGTAGTAGTAATCCGAATGCTCGTTTGTCACATTATGCTTGACCCGGCCGTTCTCGTCGAGATCCTCCGACATCCGGAGCCGGATCGTCGCGCCTGCGATTCCCCTCAGCTTAAACTTCGGCCAGCCAGATACGATACGCCCGGGATCGAACACCTGCGGCCGCTCCCCGTTGGCGTCGCCTCCCGCCGGCTGCGGCAGCTTCGCGCAGACGATCTCCTCCTCGATCGCGCCCTCCGGAATCAGCTGAACTGCCATCGGCCATTGTTCCCGGCCGATCTTGGCGACCTTCGCCTTCAGCGTCGCCGCTACCGCGTTGCCGGCGAAGCGCCATTCGGAGTCCAGCTTGCGCGCGTCGAACTTCTCGATCGCCGACACCCGGCGCTTTTGCTGATAGGGCGTCCCCGTCTCGTGCGGCATCTCCTTCAGAACCCGCCACGTCGCGTCGGTCCGAACGACTTCCTCGGTGCCGTCCGCATAGGTCAAATGAAGCTGCAGCCTGAAGCCCGGCAACCCGTCGTAGTAGTTCTGGCCGCCCCCGCCGAGGTAATGGGCATCCGCCGTCAGGCAGTTCGTGCCGCTCGAGAGCAGCTCCGTTACGTCATAGGCCATATAAGCTTTTCTTTTCTCCGGATTCGTCGGCGCGGGAGAGACGAATCCACCCAGTTTCGTCCCGTTGACGTAGACTTTGGCCGTATGGTGCGCGGAGTAAAACAGCTTGGCCGAATCGAGCGTCCCGCGCACCTCGATTTCCTTGCGGAAATAGGCGAAATCGTTGATCCGGATGCGTCGCGAACGCCATATCCAATCCGCCTCCCAGACGACCTCCAGATCCGGTCGATGCTTGATTGCCGTTCCCTGCTCTTTATCGCTTGCGCT
The DNA here is from genome assembly GCF_019091135.1 of Cohnella sp. GbtcB17. Lineage (GTDB taxonomy): Bacteria > Bacillota > Bacilli > Paenibacillales > Paenibacillaceae > Cohnella. The sequence continues at coordinate 17,810 of NZ_JAGXJW010000036.1, forward strand.
CACGATGCCGCCATCCTCTCCGCTTCATTTTTCATTAGCATACAAGAGAGAATCGGTTGCTTGTAGAGGGGGGCATATGATATGAATAGGGCAATCGCATCCTGATGGAAGAGGAGTCGTCGATCGTGTCCGCTACGCCGTTTAAGCTCGAAGGCAAGATTTTCTGGCAGCCGGAATTTCCAATCGCGGTCACGCGAGAGCGCGAGCGATTCACGCTGCCTATCCACATTCACGACTTTGTGGAAATTCAATTCGTCGCCGAGGGCAAAGGCTTCCATTATATCGGGGACGAACGGATTTACGTGGAAAAAGGCGATCTGTTCATTATTCCCGTCGGCACGAGGCACGTCTACCGACCCGCATCGGAAGCGCCGAAGGACGAGTTGATCGTCTACAACTGCTTGTTCGACCCTTCCGTGCCGGGTATTCTTGCGCGTGCGTATCCGCTGCCTGCGACGGCGCTGTCGCTGCTGTCGGGCGACGACAGGCCGTACCGCCGGTTCAAGGATATTTATAATGAAGGAAGAGCTTGCATGGAGTCGCTCTACCGGGAATACGGCTCGCAATTGCCCGGCTACGAAGCCGTGCTCTACGCGCGCCTGACCGAGCTTCTCGTCTGCCTGCATCGCCTGGAGACGGCAGGAAGCGCTGCCGTCGCGACAAGCTCCCGGTTGTCCGCCGCGCTTGACTACCTCGAACGCCACATCGATCGGCCGGTCACGCTGGCCGAAGTGGCCGCCCATCTCCCGGTAAGCGCGAGCTACATGCAGCGTATGCTGAAGCGCGCGACGGGACAATCGTTCACCGAGTACGTGCAAAACCTGCGAATCCGCCATAGCTGCGAGCTGCTGCGAAGCACGACGCTGCCCGTCAAGGAGGTCGCCGCGCGGTCGGGGTATCGCGATTTGAAGTTTTTCCACGAGCTGTTCCGCAAAAAAACGGGGAAGACACCGATCTCCTACCGGAACGAAGGGGACGACGCCAAGGTTGAATAAAAGATTGCGAGATTTCCGCTAGTCAACGCGTTTTTCCTGTTACCACTCCGCTACGCTGCCGTCTTGATGGCGCCATATCGGATTTTTCCAGTCGTGTCCGATATCCGCCATCTTCCGCACATGCGCCTCATCGATCTCGATACCGAGTCCGGGACCGTCCGGGATCGTGACGCAGCCATCTACGTAATTGAAGACGGACGGATCGACGATGTAGTCGAGCAGATCGTTCCCTTCATTATAGTGAATCCCCAGGCTCTGCTCTTGTATAACCGCATTATGGCAAGTCGCGTCCACTTGCAAGCAAGCAGCAAGCGCGATCGGTCCGAGCGGACAGTGCAACGCAAGCGCTACATCGTAAGCCTCCGCCATGCTCGCAATTTTTTTGCACTCGGTGATGCCGCCTGCATGCGACACGTCCGGTTGAATGATATCGGCGTATCCGTCCGCGAGCAGCCTTTTGAAGTCCCACCGCGAGAACATCCGCTCGCCGGTCGCGATCGGGATATTCGTAGCGGACGCGATCTCCCGAAGCGCCTCGTTGTTCTCCGGAAGCACGGGCTCCTCGAGGAACATCGGACGGAATACTTCCAGTTCCTTGGCCAGAATCTTCGCCATCGGCTAGAGGACGCGCCCGTGGAAGTCGATGCCGATGCCCAAATACGGACCGACGGCTCCGCGGACCGCAGCCACTCTCTTCAGCACCTCGTCGATCTTTTCGTACGAATCGATATATTGCAATTCCTCGGTCGCGTTCATCTTGACGGCGGTGAAGCCTTCGGACTGCGCGCGCAACGCGGCTTCCCCCACATCGGAGGGGCGATCCCCGCCGATCCAGGAATATACCTTGATCTTCTGGCGGCAAGCTCCGCCCATCAGCTGATAGATGGGGGCTTGGTGGTATTTCCCCTTAATATCCCACAGCGCTTGATCGATTCCCGCGATGGCACTCATCATCACGGGACCGCCGCGATAGAAGCCGCCCCTGTACATCGCCTGCCAATGATCCTCGATCGCGAGCGGATCCTTGCCGATCAGGTACCCGCTCAACTCCTCGACCGCGGCTCGCACCGCGCGCGCTCTGCCTTCCACGATCGGCTCTCCCCAGCCCGTTATCCCTTCATCCGTATCGATCTTCAGGAACAGCCATCTTGGCGGCACGATAAACAATTCCATACTCGTAATTTTCATGATCCGCTTCCCTTCGCTTGAATGGCATTGATCATATCTTGAATATGTGACTTCATGAGCGCTCTTGCTTGCTCCGCCTCCCGCTCCCGTATCGCGATGGCGATCAATCGATGATAGCTGGCAGCCTTCTCCCGCATATACGGCAGCTTATCCGTCTCTCTCCTTCCTTGCGCCGACAAATCCGCCACGACGGACAGCATTTGGGCAAGCAGCGGGTTGCCTGCGCCTTCAGCGATCTCCTGATGATAGCGGACATCCGTCTGAAAATGCTCCTCGCCCCGCTCCAGCTGCGCCTCCATCAGATCCGACAAATCACGGATCGACTTGACCTGGGCCGCAGACGCCCGCATGGCGCAATAAGCCGCCAGCTCCGGTTCGATCGCAAGACGCGCCTCCAGCAGCTCAAGCAGCGAACGCGTCTCCATTCCTTTGATCGGAGCCATCGGATCTTCGAGAAGACTTGGATCGTTGCGTACGAAAATGCCTCTACCATGTTCGATACTAACGACGCTCCGGCTCTCGAGCAGACGCAGCGCTTCCCTTACTGCAGTCAGACTGAGTCCGTACCGGGACGCCAATTCCTGCATCGTCGGCAGGCGTTCGCCGGGCTTCCACTCCCCCGCGCGGATTTGTTCCTGTATTTGCTCGATTACTTCTTCATGAGCCAGCTTCTTCATCAGCGTCTCCCGTACATCATTCTTCTTATTGATATGATCTTATTTATTTAAAGATAATATCTTTATTCTCAATTTGTCAATCATTCTAATTGCGGCAGGCAGCAATCTACTTTGTTCAATTTGGTCCTGGCAGCGGCTATAATCAAGTTGATCGCAAGATGAAGTTCCTGCCAAATGGCGAAAATAGGAGGCTCGTAAAAGGATGAGCATGCGCAAACGTCCGATAACCGGCATCGATCAACCGTGCTCGGTCATCGTCCTCGGCGGCGTTCCGCTCGGGACGCGGCTGGACGAACGGCAGTCCATGCGGCTGCTGGATCTGTATGCGGATGCCGGAGGCAACATGGTCGATACGGCCGAAGTTTACGGCAACTGGGTGCCAGGCAAAGCGAACGCGAGCGAGCTCGTGATCGGCAAATGGATGAAGTCGCGCGGCATCAGAAGCCGCATGATCGTGACGACAAAGGGCGGGCATCCGGATCTGGGGGCGATGAACGTCTCCAGGCTTCAAGCGGCCGACATCAGAGCCGACGCCGAAGGCAGCTTGCGCCGGCTGCAGGTCGACGCGATTGACCTGTACTGGCTGCATCGCGACGACCGGTCGATCCCGGTCGCCGAGCTGCTCGGTTCGCTCGGCAGACTGGTCGAGGACGGCATCATCAGGAGCTTCGGCTGCTCCAATTGGGAGACGGACCGGATCGCGGAAGCGAATCGCCTCGCGGCGGAGCAAGACTTGCCGATGTTCGCCGCCAATCAGGCATGGTGGAGCCTCGCAAGCCTGGATACGGCGCATATCGAGGATCCCACCGTCGTCGTGCTGGACGAAGCGATGTACCGTTACCATGAGGAGACGGGCCTGCCGCTCTTTGCCTACTCGTCGTTGGCCAAGGGCTTGTTCGCCAAGATGGAAGCCGCCGCCCGGGCGGGGACCGCTTTTGAGGCGCCGCCCTTGTTCGATCTTCCGGCGAATAAGCGCCGGTTCGAGCAAGCGAAGCTTATCGCCTCGGATCGGGGCGTCACGATCTCGCAGGTCGCCCTCTCCTATATCGTATCGCGCCGCTTTCCCTCCTTTGCCGTCGTCGGCGCGACCGACGAATCGCAGCTCGCCGACAGCCTCGGCGCAGGCGGCTTGACGCTTGGCGAGGAGGAGCTTGCCCTGCTCGACAACGGATGATTGGCCGAATAGAAAAGCCGCGCCTCTTCGCATGAGGCGCGGCTTATCATTTTTGCGGCGGTTGTCACCATATTGCGCCCAGGCAATATGCTGTAGCAAAAGGAGGATGCTTCATGTCGCTTTTGCTGCAGCCTGCCGATATCGAAAATGCGGAGCTCGTTCCGGAAGCGTGGAAAAAAGAGGCGTTCCGTGCATTCGCGGCCAAGATGTCCGACCGGAAAGCCCGCTTCCCTTGCATTCCCGCTACGCAAGCTTTTGCGCTGGGTCACCTGCGATACGGGTTCGTCGCGAATCCTTGGCACGCTTGCGCAGGCCGGGAGCTGGGCGAGCTCGTCGCCGAATACGGCAAAGCGTCGCGCCAGTTCGGCGATTATTCGTCTTTGATCGTATTTTTTGAACAAGAACCGGACGAAAAGGATGTCCTCGCCTACGAGGCGAAATTCTGGGACTTGTTAAGCGAAGTGAGCCGCCTGGACCAAGCGGCATGGCCCGCGGACATTCCCGAGGACACCGGACAGCCGACTTGGGAGTACTGCTTCGACAACGAACGGTACTTCGTATACTGTGCGACGCCGGCGCATCGCTCCCGCCAGAGTCGCCACTTCCCGTTTTTTATGCTCGCCTTGACGCCCCGCTGGGTATTGGATCGCTGGCACGCGCAGCCCGCACGCGCAGCCGCTACGGCTCCCCTCATCCGCGCCCGCTTGGCCGCCTATGACGAAGCGCCGGCGCATCCCGAACTGAAGCCTTACGGCTCGCAGGGGAATCTCGAGTACAAGCAATACTTTCTGCGGGACGACGATACGGCGTTGACGGGCTGTCCTTTTCACCGGGGGATCAAGAAAGAGCATGCGGAGTAAAAGCGTTAGCCGCTCCTGTCCGCGTGAACGGGGATCTGCGACGATCGGTCGGCCGTCCGTGCCGACTGTCGCTCCCTAATCCTCGAGCTCGACGGCAAGCGCATGGACGTACGGCGTCGGCCGCCGGTCGGGCAGGCGCACGATCAACGCTCCGTAAGGCTGCTCAAACGGGACTTCGCCGGCGCCGAGCAGCTTGACCGACTTGACCCGATCCGCTTCCGTCAACGTGCGTATCATCGCGATTCCGTCTGCCGGCCAGCGCATCTGGAAGGCATAAAGCATGTTGCCGCGCCGCGTAAACCGGAAATCCGCCGGCGTCCAATCGACGGCATCTTCCTTGAAGTGGTCGATCACGACGCTTGAAGGCCCCTCGCCGAATACGCGAAACGGGCGCGTTTCATAGACGGCCTCCTCGTTGACGCTTTTCCAGGCGGCCATTTCCCGGAGCAGGTAAGTGCACTCGTCGTCCAGCGTGCCGTCCGGCTTCTGCGGAATGTTGAGCAGCAGATTGCCGTTTTTGGAGACGATGTCCACCAAAATTTCAATGACATGCGCCGGCGTCTTATATACCGCGCGCACGTCATAGAACCAACCGCCGACGCAGGTGTCCGTCTGCCAGGGCTCGGGCTTGATGTCGCTCTCCTGGCTGCGCTCGATATCCAGAATGCCGATGGCATAGACGCTCTGTCGCCGATCCTTCTGATTGTATACCGCCTGGTTGACTCCGCCGTGCAGGCTTGCGCTCTTGTTGTACAAGTAAGCGACCGCCTCCCGCCCGGCCTCGAACGCTGCCGCCGCGTCCGACTCCGTCGCGCTCTCCTCGATTCTCCCGAAGGGCAAGGCGCCGTCGGAGTAGAGCAGATCCGGCTCATATCGATCGATCAGCTCTTTCATGACCGCCAGCCAATGCCGGCGCCAGCTTTCGTTCGTCGTATACCAGGGCTCAAGGTCGTGCATGCCTTTGTCCGGGCCGTAGTGCTCCCGGTTGGGCAAATACAAATCTTCGTAAGCCGGGTCGTTGCCGTCATACGGAACGCCCGCGTACGGTCCCGCTTTATCGCTGCCTTTGTTCGGCGCAAACCAGCTGAAGGTCGCTCCCATATGCTCGGTCAGACCGAAAGGCAAGCCTTTCTTTAAAGCCGCGGCTCTCCACAGAGCTACGATGTCCTTCTGCGGTCCCGCCTGCGCCGCATTCCACTTATGCAATTTGGAGTCGTAATTAAAGAAGTTGTCATGGTGCATGGCCTGCGCGACGAAGTACTTGGCGCCCGCTGCCGCATACAGCTCCATTAAGGCGTCCGGATCGAACCTTTCGGCCTTCCAGCGCTGAACGATGTCCTTGTAGCCGAATTCGGAAGGATGTCCGTACACGCGGGCGTGGTGGCGATATTGGTCCGTATTTTCGATATACATATTACGGGCGTACCAGTCGCCGAACATCGGCACGGACTGCGGTCCCCAATGGGACCAGATGCCAAGCTTCGCATCCCTGAACCATGCCGGGCATTCAAAGGTTCTTAACGAATCAAAGGTCGGTTGGAACGGTCCGTTCTTATAATCTGCTTTCAACAAAAGCACCTCCGGTTGTCCGATTCATACGGAGACAGTCCCGTTTTAAATGGAGACAGACCCATGGTAGCACCGGTATGCTATGCTGAAGAAGATACAAACCTAACCGTTGCTTGTATAAAACTAACCATCCTTGCAGGTGAAAAACATGATGAACGAACGCTCCCGTAAGCGACTTCTGCAGATGTACCTTTCCAATTTGCAGGTCAACGTGACCGCGTTAGGGTTTAATCCGGTCTGGTCCGATTGGCGCGACATCGATTATACGCCGGACTATAACAAGTTTTACTTTATTACGGACGGAGAAGGGTGGCTTAAGATCGGCGACCTGGAGCTTTATCCGAAGCCGGGCCAGCTGGCCCTCATGCCTGAAGGCGTCCGGCAATCGTACTCGGCCATTAACGACAAGCCCTATACGAAATACTGGTGCCACTTTACGGCGAAAATCGGAACGATCAACTTGTTCGACCTGATTCGTCTCCCCTGGATGATCGACGTGCAAGAAAAGGACGGCCTGCCTGCCGATCTGTTCAAAGAGATGCTCCGGTTCCACCAGGCCGATACGCTGTCCTCGTCGCTGCATATGAACGCCTGTCTGCTCCGGCTCATCGGATACTTTCTCGACCGGTCCGTTCCGATCGACATCCAGCACGCGCACGCCGAAACCTCCGACCTCCTCCGCGCCGTGCTGACCTACATCGACGATCATTTTCAGCGGAACATTACGGTGCAGGAGCTGGCGGATTTGACGCATATGCATCCCAATTCCTTTATTCGGCTGTTCAAAAAGCACCTCGGCACGACGCCGATCCAATATATCAACCGCAAACGAATCGACAGCGTAAAGCGGCTGCTCACCTCTACCGATCTCACGCTATCCGAGATCGGCGAGCGGACGGGCATTCCCGATACCTCCTACTTGTCCAAGCTGTTCAAGTCGACGACCGGTCTGTCCCCGACGCATTTTAAGATGCTCGCAGGGCGTAAGCTTGTCTGATTGATTGGTGAGCGCGCGACAGGCATCGGCGCATGCCGCGCGAGAGATTTACGTTGATTGCGTCATCGAACGGCGCTCCATGCGGCGGAACAAAACCGCGAACACGGCAATGCAACCGACCGCGAGCACCGCATTGTACAGGAACACGTTGCGCATCCCCCAGATCTCGCTCGCTTCTCCGCCCGCGTAGCTCCCGATCAAGCGGGCGATGCCCAGACAGAGCAGCGCGTTTAGCGTCTGTCCGCTCGCTTTGAGTTCATCCGGCACTTCCCGGTTGATCATGGTAGCCATCGTGACGGACAATACGATAAAGATCAAGCCGTGCAGCACCTGCACCGGAATCGTCCAATAGGGATCATGGATGGCCGAGAACAAGTACCACCGCAGCGCCGCCGCGATGCCTGCCCCGAACAAAATGTAGTGGATGCGTACCCGCTGAAATATTTTGCCCGCCAGCAGCAGGAACGGTACCTCGCTCAGCGACGACAGAACCATCGACCAGCCGAGCCAGGCGTTGCTGCCGCCCAATTCCTGAAAATATAAAGGAAAAAACGTATAGTAGTAGCCCAACGTGATATGAAGAACGAAATTGACCGCCAAATAGAAGACGAGCTTGCGATTGCGAAACAAGATCCAAATTCGGATGCGACGTCCCTGCTTCTGGTGGCCGGCGACCGACGGAAAGCGGAGGACGAACGCGAAAGATACGGCCATGACCATCGCGTAGACCGCAAACATCAGGTCTACCCGCTTCTCGGCAATCAAGCCGAACACGATCGACATGAGCGCGAATCCGAGCGTGCCCGCCAGCCGAATGCGGCTGAATCCGCCCGCCCAGCGGCGCCGATCCAATTCTTCAAGCGTGATCGCGTCGCTGAGGGCGAAGATCGAGGCCTGGAAAAAAGTAAAGATGCTGATCATGCCTAGCAAATAGCCGAACCCGTCGGATAAAGGATACAGCAGCATCGCGCCTCCGCTCCCGGCGATCAGCAGCAGCAATATATGATTTTTGGTCTTGGCCCTGTCGCTGAGCGTTCCCCATACCGGCTGCGCAAATATGGCCACCAGCGGGCCGATGCCAAGCAGGATGCCGATCTGCGAGGCGTCAAACCCCGCATCGCGGAAGTAGAGCGGGATAAAAGTGCCGTATACCGCGTTGCCCATATAAATGAAGAAATAGAACAGATAGAAATAGGATAGCCGAACCGATGCTGTCATAAGTCGAAGTCGCTTCCTTTGCGGCAGGTTAAACAAGATGCCTCTAGCATAAGCCTTGCTGCCGGCAAGATCAACGCTGAATCGCCACAAGCCGGGACCGACATCCGCATCGGAAGTCGGTCCCGGCTTGCATTTAATCGTCCACCCGTACCCAAGCGCCTGTCCGGCGGCTTTCCAGAATGGCGTCGATCACCTTCATGATGCCATGTCCGTCGGCCAGCGTCGCGAACGACGCCGGTCCGGGACGGTGCGCCTCTCCGGCTTCCCGCTTGCTCATCGCCTCCCGATAGAAGTCGGCCATCAGATTGCGCAGCGCATCCGGCCAGCCTTCCTCGTGCCCGCCGGGGAAGTGCGCCAGCCGGGCGGCTTCCGGAGACAGCAAGCCGGGATCGCGCATCCGCTCGCGGTTGGGCTCGCTGCGCTTGCCTTCCCAGAGCCGGTTCGGATTCTCCTGGTCCCAGCACAAGGAGGATTCGGCCGCCGCTATCTCGAAGAGCAGCCGGTTCTTGCGGCCCGCACTGACCTGGGAGACGGTGAACACGCCGCGGGTGCCGTCCTCGAAGCGGAGCAGCACGGAGCCCGCGTCCTCTGTCGCGACTTCGAACGCCTCGCGGTCGCCGTCATCCGCTTGTCCGAATGTTGCCGCAGCCAGCCTCGGCTTATACCGCACGGGATGCACCGTACTCAGATCGGCGAACACCTCCGAGATCCGGCTGTTCAACACGAACTGAACGGTATCGCACCAATGGGAGCCGATATCCGCGATCGCGCGGGACTCGCCGTTCACCCCGGGCTCCAGCCTCCAGCTGTAGTCGGTATCGTAGAGCAGCCAGTCCTGGAAGTAGCCGCCGTGGACCAGATGCGCCTTGCCGATCTCGCCGCTGCGCAGCATGGACCGGGCCTGCACGACCATCGGGAAGTGCCTGTAATTGAAGCAGACGCCGCTCACGCCCTTGCTGTTCTCCGCCAGCCGCGCCAGTTCCGCCGATTGTGCGCTGTTCATCGCCAGCGGCTTCTCGGACAGCAGATGCTTCCCGGCCAGAAGTACGTCCCGGTTGACGGCAAAGTGCAGCACGTTCGGCGTGCAGTTGTGGACGGCCTCCACCGCCTCGTCCGCGATCAGATCGCCATAGCTTCCATAGGCGGCAGGGATGCCGTATTTGTCAGCCAACGCCCGTGCCTTGGCCTCGCTGCTGCCCGCGACCGCGACGACCTTCACCTCAGGCAGCCGCAGCAGCGCCTGAATATGGAAGTCGGCCGAAAAGCCCGTCCCGATCACGCCGACGCCCATCTTGCCGTTGTCCATTCCGATTCCCTCCGCCCTTTCATATGTCAGGCCCGGCTTCTTCCGATATCTCGTCTTCCTATTCGTTCATAATCTCGTCGATCGTGACCGGGCGCCCAAGCTCCGCCGAGCGCACCGCCCCGATGACCATCGCCATGCTCTTGATATTGTCCGCACCGGACGTCTCCGGCGCGCGATTGTCGTCGATCGCCAGCGAGAACTCCAGCAGCGTCGCCTGCCGTTCCTCGGCAGGAAGACGGAGCAGGTCCGCTTGAAGCGCGCCCCTTTTCTCCACCGCCCCCTCCTGGAATACGGTCTTGAACAGGTCATGGGGCTTCACCGTCACTTCGTTGTCAGCCCAATGGATCTCGCCGCCGTCTCCTTGGATGCGCCAATCGCCGTCCCAGGTCGTCTCCCAGCCCCGCGATACCCAGCTGCCGGTATAGGAGACGCGTGCGCCGTTCGACATCTCGAACAGTACGGTGGCCGCCGCATTGCCTGCGAACCTGCTCCAGCGCGGATTCCAGCTGACCGCCGTGATCTTGACCGGCTCCAGGCCCAGAATGCCGCGGATCTGATCGAAGTGATGGATCGCCATGTCGGTGATAAGCGGCTCCTCCATCTCGGTGCGAAAGCCCGTGAACGCAGGATCCTTCTGAAATTGAATGTAGACGCTGCCGATCTCGCCGATCAGATCGCGGCCGAGCAGGGACTTGACGGTCTGCGGGGCGCGCTTGAACCGGTAATTCTGTCCTACCATCAGCTTGCGGCCGAGCCGATCGGCCGCCTCGACGATGCGGCGCGCATCCTGAATCGTGTGCGCGAGCGGCTTCTCGACGATGCAATCGAGCCCCCGCTCCATCGCTTCGATCGCGACGGAAGCGTGGAACTGGGGCGGCACGATGACGAGTGCCGCATCCGCATGGACGACGGCGAGCGCCTCGCCCAGCGAGGAGAAGCATTGCCTCTCCCGGTCCAGGCCGAACTGCGCAGCCGCTTTGTCCAGCAGCTCTGCATTCAGATCGACGATCGCGGCCAGCTCCCATACGGCGGAGTCCACGACGACCTGCTGCCAGCTCCAGCCCCATCCGCCGATGCCGATTTGAATCATTTTCCGTTTCATACGGTTTTCTCTCCTTTGTGCCTATCCTTGTTGTTCGGGCCTATCCGCCCGTTTATTTCTTAAACTTGTTGCCCCACAGGTTCGGATCGTCGACGTTGTCCTTCGTCACGAGCGTCGCCGGCATATACTGCTCTTTGGTCACTTCCTTGCCGTCGATCTTGTCGACGGCCGCTTGAACGGCCGCGGCGCCCATCTCGAACGGATCCTGCTGGACCGTGGCATCCTGCTGACCCTTGCGGATACGGTCGAGCGCTTCCGGGGTGCCGTCCGTGCCGACGATCATGATGTGCCCGGCTTCGCCTACGTTTTTAAGCTTGCCGATCTGGCGCAGTCCGCCGAGAATGCCGCGGATCATATCGTCGTTATGGGAGAAAATCGCGTTGATGTCGGGATTGGCCGTGACGGAATCGGCGGTGATGTTCTGGGCGTTCTCCGCTTGCCAGTCGGCGTTTTTGGAGATGACCTTGAAGTCGGGGGAAGCCTTCATGCCTTCGTTGAAGCCGCCACCGCGGAGCACGGCATGGTAGGCGCCTTGCGCGCCGGTATTTTCCAGCACAGTTCCCTTTTGCAGTTGCTTGATGATATACTCCGCCGCCATTTTGCCGGCTTTTTTGTTGTCGAAGGTGACGCTGCTGACGACGTCAGCGCCCTCGGAGACGACGCTGTCCACGGTGACGACCGGGATGCCGGCTTGATTCGCTTTTTTGACGCCCGGAACGAGCTCGTCGGAGTTGTTCGGAGCGAGGACGATGGCGTCGACCTTCTTCGCGATGTTGTCTTCGATCTGGCCGATCTGCGTCTGGCTGTTGGACTGTCCGTCCAGAACCGTCACCTCTACGCCCAGCTCCGCCGCCTTCTGCTGAATGCCCTGATCCAGCGCGACCATGAATTCGAAGCCGCGGCTGTAGAGGAGCACGGCGATTTTTTTCTTGCCGCCGCCGGCTGCGGGTTGCGCGCTGCCGGAGGCAGCTGCGGAAGCGCTTGCGGAATTGTCGGAGCTGCCGGCGGAATTGCCGGCGGAATTGCTGGTGGAGTTGCCGGACGAACCGCATGCGGATAAGACGACTGCGAGCAGCGTAATCGATAATGTGCTGACCAACGATTTTTTCATAGGAAAAGCTCCTCTCTTGGCATAGGGGACAGGCTTATTTGGATAAGCCCGCCTTGGAATACTTGCGTCGGTACACGTCCAGCAGCGCGGCCACAAGGATGACGACGCCTTTGACAAGCTGATCCCAAGCCGGCGGAACGCCGAGCAGGTTGACTGCATTCGATACGAGGGAGATGAGCAGCACCCCGAGCAGCGTGCCGAGGATGTTGCCCTGTCCGCCGAACAAGCTCGTGCCTCCGATGACGACCGCCGCGATGACGGTCAGCTCGATGCCGTTGCCCGCGGTCGGACCGGCCGACTCGAGACGCGCCGAGAGCAGAATACCCGCGACGGCGGCCATCAGTCCCGACAGAACGTAGGTCATTGTGATGACCCGCTTGGTGCGGATGCCCGCCAGCCGGGCGGCCAGCTCATTGCCGCCGCTGGCATAGACCGAGCGGCCGTAGACCGTATTGGACAAAATGATATGGGCGATGACGGCGAGCAGTCCGACGAGGAGCAGGATGACGGGAATGCCCAATATCCGTCCATTGGCCAGATAGACGTAGCTGTCCGGGACCGGAGAGATATTTGCGCCGTTCGTGTAGATTAAAATGATCCCCCTGCCGATCCCCATGGATGCCAACGTGACGATCAGAGCCGGCACCTGAAACCGGGTGATGATAAAGCCGTTGAAAATACCGAACGCAATACCGATAATCAGACTGACCAGCACCCCGACGATGACCGGCATGCCGTGATGCTCGATGAGCCCGAGCCCGACCGCGGAGGAGACGGCCAGTACGGAGCCGACCGACTGATCGATGCCGCCCGTCATAATGACGAAGGTGGAGCCGATGGCAAGCGCGGCCAGAATCGTCGATTGAATGAGGAGATTCACGATGTTGGTCGTCGACAGGAAGACAGGCGACAGGATGCTCAGCACGATGCCGAATACGAGAATGACGAGGAACAGTCCCAGACTTCCCATATACCGGCCGAGGCTTTTCTGACTGATTTTCGATGTGCCGCTCTTCTGTCCGGCACGGGCGGATCCGGCTCCCGCCTCTTGTTCATGAACCCGTTGCATACTTAAGCACCTCTTCTTTGGTTGCGTCCGGTCCGGCCAATTCGGCTACGGTGCTGCCGTCCCTGACGACGACGATACGGTCGCTCATGGACAGCAGCTCAAGCAGGTCGGACGAGATCAGAATAATCGCGAGGCCCTGACGCACCAGCTCTTCGATCAGCGACTGGATCTCCGCCCTCGCGCCGACGTCGACGCCGCGAGTCGGCACGCCCAGAACCAGGATCTTGGGCAGGACGGCCAGCCATCTGGCCAGCACGACCTACTGCTGATTGCCGCCGCTCAGCGAAGAGACAGGCGTGTCGATCGAAGGGGTCTTGATCCGCAGCTGCTCCTTGTAGCTCTGAACGAGATCCGTTTCCTGCCCGCCCTTGATCCAGCCAAACCGCTGCAGCCGGCCGAGCACCGACAGCGTTGCATTGTTCTTCACGCTTCCCTGCAGGACGAGACCCTGATTTTTCCGGTCCTCTGGTACCAGCCCGATGCCTTTGCGAATGGCGTCCAGCGGATCGCGAATGCGCACGGTCTCGTTTTGCAAAATGATCTCGCCCTCGTCGATCCGGTCGACGCCGAACAGACAGCGCGCAATCTCCGTCCTTCCGGAGCCGACGAGGCCGGCGAAGCCGACGATCTCGCCTTCGTGGAGGTGGAAGTTCACGTTCCGGAGCGCCCCGGAACGTCCCAATCCCCTGACCTCGAGCACCTTGCGGCCGTGAACGCCTTTGTTTTTGCGCTCCAGCGAGACATCTCGTCCCACCATGAGGCGGACGACCTTGTCCGGATCCATCTCTTCCTTCGATGCCGATTGTACCACCGCTCCGTCGCGGATGACCGTGATATCGTCGGCCAGATCGAACACCTCCTCCATCCGGTGGGACACGTACAATATAGCGAGGCCGCGTTTTTTCAGGTCCTTGATGATGCTGAGCAGCCTCGACGTCTCGGACTCGGACAACGAAGCCGTCGGCTCGTCAAGAATTAAAATCTTCGTATCGACGGACAAAGAACGCGCGATCTCGACGAGCTGCTGCTCTCCCGTCGACAGCTCGGCCACCTTCGATTTCGGATCGATGGCGGCGTTCAGCAGGGCGAGCGAGCTTGCCGCCTTTTGCTGCGCGCTCTTCCAGTCGATCAGTCCGGAGCCGGCCTTCGGCAGCCGGCCGAGCGATATGTTCTCGGCGACGGACAGCTCCGGCACGAGCAGCAGCTCCTGGTGAATGATCGAGATGCCGAGCCGCTGCGATTCGCGCGGGTTGGCGATCCGCAGCGGCTGCCCGTCGAGCGCGATCTCGCCTTCGTCCGGCATGTAGTGCCCGGCGAGAATCTTGATCAAGGTGGACTTGCCCGCCCCGTTCTCGCCGACAAGACAGTGAACCGAACCGCCGCGCAGTTTGAAATGCATGTTCTTCAAGGCGGTGACGCCGGAGAAGCGCTTGACGACGTTGCGGACTTCCAGCGATTCGATCATGCGAATACCTTTTTCAGAAACGCGATGCCCTCCGCGGCGATCGCATCCTGGGTCGGCGCCAGCTTCCGCCACTGGGATACGGCTCTGGCAATCTCCTTGATCTCGGTCGTGAACGCTTCGATCACGATGTAGCCGTCATAATTTACGTCCCGCAGCGCCCCGGCCGTTTGCTCCCAAGGGATGTGACCGGTGCCCGGGATGGCGCGGTCGTTTTCGCAGGTATGGAAGTTAAAAATATGCTTGCCGGCCAGCCGGATCGCGTCGGCAATGTTTTTCTCCTCCAAATTCATGTGGAACGTATCCAGCAAAAAGCCGAGGTTCGATTGCCCCACCTTATCCAGCAGCTCCAGCCCCTGCTCGACCGTGTTGATCAGATCCGTCTCGTAGCGGTTGAGCGGCTCGATCGCCAGCTTGACGCCTCGCTGCCCCGCATAGTCCGCCGCCATCTTCAGATGCTCGACCGTCCATGCCCACTGCTGCTTTTTCTCGTCCGGACCCAGCAGCCGCGTCTTGCCCGTTGCCGAATACATCGGACCGGAGACGAGCGGCGAGCCGAGCTTAACGGCAAAGTCGACACAGGTCTTGATGTAGGCAAGCCCTTCCGCACGGATGCCGGCATCCTCGGAGCTGATGTCCCGGTTCGGACCGAAAGCGCCGCATACGAGCGCTTCTACGCCCTGCTTGTCCAGATATTCCCGCGTCTGCTCCGCCGGAATGGTGGCGGGATCCTCAATGCAGATCTCCAGGACGTCGAATCCCATTTCCTTGACCTTGTCCGCCAGATGGAACGTAGCGGGAGAGAAGGGCGATGCCCAGATGAATGTGCTTGCGCCGAATTTCATGCGATCTCCTCCTCCTGCGGTTTAGAGCGATTTTTCGATTTCTTTAATGAACGCGATCGATTGCTGCGTGTATTCGTCGAAGAACTCCTTGCCGCCGCCCTTTTGCATAACCCCGAACGGGTCGGCCGCCGCCGGGAGAATCTCGAAGGTCAGATAGCCTTGATAATCGATATCCTTCAGCGCCTGCAGTACGGGACGGAAGTCCGTATGGCCGATGCCCGGCGCCGCGCGGTTGCTGTCCGCCAGATGAATATGGATAAGCGCGCTGCCGCTGGCGCGGATGGCGTCAGCGTTGTTCGTCTCCTCGATGTTCATATGGAAGGTGTCGCCCATAATGCCGACGTTCGTCAGGTCGACATCCTTCATCATCGCAACGCATTGGTCCAGTCGGTTAAGCATGTACGTCTCGTAGCGGTTCCATGCTTCGATGCAGAGATTGACGTTCAGCGATGCGGCGTATTCTCCGCCCTCGCGAATGCCTTCGACCGCCCACTTCCATTCGTCCGACGCGGCTCCCAGCTCCTTGATCCGCATGTTCGCGGCCGGTGCGACGATCATGACCGGAGCCCCCACCTCGGCTGACATGTCCGCGATGCGTTTGACGTACTCCACGGCCTTCTTGCGTTTAGCCGGGTCTGGATGAGCAAGGTCCCGCTCCGCGTTGTAGATCGAGCATATCGAGGAGACAGCCATATTGTGATCGCTTACAACTTGGCGAACTTCCTTCGTATCGTAGAGCGCCGGCTCGCCGACCAGCTCAATGGCATCGTAGCCGAACTTGGACAAGCGCTGCACGCTTGCGCCAATGGATTCACCATGGTAGACGAGAGCGTCAAAGCTGTACTTGAACATTTAAGGTTCCTCCCGGGATTGTGAATTTTGAGGGCTGTCGGACGGCGGCGTCGCTCCGGAATCGACGGGCCGGCTTTGCCTTGACTCCATACTACTCAGCAACCGGTTACAAAACAATTCAGCAAAATTGAGATTCGATTATAAATAATTGCGCTTTCATTTCCGCAAAATAATGCAATTAGTTAAAAAAAGCCCGTCCGCGCGACTGAGCGGACAGACTTCGGTTCACGATCAGGAGATCAGTACAGCAATTTGCTCCTCGCTCGTCTCGCTGCTCTTGCAGTTCTCTATAATTTTGCCGCCCCGCATGACCAGAATCCGATTGCACAAGCCGACCAGCTCCTGAATGTCCGACGAGATCAGTAGGATCCCTTTGCCCTGGCGCGCCAGGTTGTGTATTTGCACATACAGCTCCGCTTTGGCACCGACATCGATTCCCTGCGTCGGTTCGTCGAGCAGGTAAACTTCACTGTCCGCGGCGAGCCATCTGCCGAGCATGACTTTCTGCTGATTGCCGCCGCTCAAATACTTCACCTGCTGATTCAGATGGTTCAACTTGATATCCAGCCCGACGATCTTGTCAAGCGCGAGCTCCCGCTCCTCCCCCCTGTGCAGGAACTTGTAGCGGTTGATCTTGTCGAGGCTGGAGATCGACAGGTTTTCCGTCACGCTCATATTCATCAGCAGCCCCGAATCGATGCGGTTCTCACGGACGTAGCCGAGATTCTGCTTCACTGCATCATAAGGATCGGCGACTTCGACCGGCTTCTCGTCGCGGTATATCGCGCCATGGTCCTTGCGCATCTGGCCGAACAACGTGTCGGCGAGCTCCGTCCTCCCGGCTCCCGCCATCCCGGCTACGCCAACGATCTCGCCCTGACGCAACGCGAAGCTGATATCCTGCAGCTCCGGCCACCTGGTCAGCTTCTCGACGCGCAGCAGCTCCTTGCCGAACTGCTCGCGGATCGGCGGAAACAGATTGCCGATCTCCCGCCCGAGCATAAGCGCAGCCGTCTGTTTCTCGGACAGTCCTTCCACGCTGCGCGTGATCACATGCTTGCCGTCGCGCAGGATGGTGATCCGATCGCACAGATTCGCTATTTCTTTCAGGCGATGGGTAATATAAACGATGCCGATGCCCTGCGAGCTGCAATCCCGCACCAGATCGAAGAGGCGTCCCCGGTCCTGGTGGGGCAGGTAATCGCTGGGCTCGTCCATAATCAATATTTTCGGCTTGCGCGAGATGGCCTGCGCGATCGCCACCAAGTACCTGTCGCTGGCGGACAAATAACGGACAAGCGTATCGGGATGAAGGCTGCTGCCTAACGAGCGGAGCAGCTGCTTGGCCTGTCTCCTTCGCCTGCGGTTGTTCGTGAAGATGCCCATCAAATCGGCTTGGCGAGACAAAAATATATTTTCCGCCACGGTCATGTCGGGCAATAGCGGGGGTTCCTGATGCACGATTGCGATGCCCAGTTTTTTCGCATGATAAGGCGATCCGATCGACACCTCGCGGTCCTCCAGCATAAATGTGCCGGAGTCCGGCTGATGGACACCCGCGATCAGATGGGCAAGCGTAGACTTTCCGGCCCCATTCTCGCCGATCAGTGCGTGGACCTCGCCGGCTTTCAGCTCAAAGCGGATGTCGTCAAGCACCTTGACGCCGTAGAATGTTTTCGTCACATTTTTGAGTAATAAAAGCACGGAAGCACCTCGCTTCGGCGGGACAGAAGATACACTTCAGTTTATACAAGATAGGCATGATGTAAAATAACGATTGTTGTCCATTGATTATAAATTATTGCGAACCTTATCGGGAATCCTTGAATTCGGAAACACACAACTTTAATATGTACAATAATCGCAGGCGTACGATTCAGTTCGATCGCTGTTCGCTGGAGGAGGATGCCGACCGTATGTTCGCAGGGGAAATGCCCGATATCGTCCGCCATCCCTCCTTCGTCCAGTCGTTCTCCCTCGCCGGCGAGCCTTCGTGGAGCAACCCTCTCGGCAGCGGCGACCGTACAGACCTGTTCCTCGTTCAAGAGGGGCGCGGCGAATGTCTGATCGACGACATGATCATCTCTCTATCCGCTGGCGATGTGCTGGCACCGGCTCCCGGCAAAACCTATGAACTTGTCTCCTCCGCCCAAGCTCCGTTGACGGGCATCGTCATCGCCTGCGGCGGCGTCTCCTTATCAGGATTGCCCCAAGGCTGCGTCATCTCTCCGGAGGCGGTGCCGGTTGTGAATCTCGGCCACGATTTCAGCTCCGTCAACCGCTATTTTACGGATATCCACACCGAAGCCAAGAGCCCGTCGTACGGCTCCCGCGATCTTATTCAATTGCTGATGCAGGCCGCATTTGTCATTCTGCTGCGCAAGCTGTACCATGCCGAGCGGCAGACTGCGCCCACGACCGCGATGACGGTCAAAGCGTACATCGAGGAAAATTTTAACCGCGACCTGACGCTTAGCGATTTAGCCAACCTGGTGTTTGTAAGCCCTTATCACTTGGCCCATCTTTATAAGGACGAAATGGGCGTCTCCCCGATCCAGTACTTGATCCATTGCCGGATCGAGGAAGCCAAGCGGCTGCTTCAGCACTCTAATTTGACAATACGTGAAATCGCTTCCAGGATCGGATATCCGAACGCCATTTATTTTAATCTGATGTTCAAAAAAATAACGGGCATGCCGCCGGGGAAGTATCGCAAGAAGAGCTGAGGCGGGGTCGTGGCCCGGCACATCCGCGCGCATGGCGGCGATCAATTTATTTTCGTCGCCGCATATGCCTCCTCCTCACGGCAAATTAAATATTAAACCCGCCGGTAATATGAAGATCCGTTCCCGTGACTTGCGAAGACTCGTTCGCCAGCAGATAGATGACGCCGTAGGCCATATCTTCCACCGTTTGAAGCCGTCCGCTCGGCACTTCGGACCTTCCAAGAGCTTCGAGTTCCTGTGCGCCGCTTCCGTTCTTTTCTACTCTGGCGACCTCGCCTTCCGTAGCCACCCATCCTACCGTCACCCAGTTAGACCGGATTTTATGCGCCGCATAGTTTCTGGCGATATGCTTGTTGAGCGTATGCATGGCGCCTTTGGCGCATCCGTAGGCAGCGAGGTCGTCAATTCCCCCGAACCCGTGGGTGGAGCCCATATGGACGATCGACCCGCCGCCCGACTTCAGCATGTGTTCGATCGCGAACCTGGAGCAGAAAAAAGCGCTTTTCATGTTCACGTCGAACACCTGGTCATACAGCGCATCGTCCGTCTCCAGCAGCGTCGCCCGGGGGAACCAACCGGCATTGTTGACAAGCCCGTCTATCCTTCCGAATCGGTTGACTGTGCGCTC
Source organism: Cohnella sp. GbtcB17 (assembly GCF_019091135.1). Lineage (GTDB taxonomy): Bacteria > Bacillota > Bacilli > Paenibacillales > Paenibacillaceae > Cohnella. The sequence goes on from NZ_JAGXJW010000036.1 coordinate 37,589, forward strand.
GATGAATAGCCGGCATGTCGCAGATTCCGCGATATTGCCCTGAACGAAGCAGATTCGATCGCCGTACTCGGCCGACAGGCGCGAATCCAGCTCTTCGCCTTCGGAAGCGCTCCTTCCGCCGAACGCCACCATTGCGCCTTCCCGGACCGCCATCTCTACGATCCCTCTGCCGATCCCCTTCGTACCGCCGGTAACGGCAATCACCTTGTCTTTCAGACGTCCTTCCATTGAAACGCTCCTCTCTTATCGGGCCAAATATCCCCCGTCGACGGGTATAACCGCCCCTGTAATATAGTTGGATGCCTCCGAGGACAAAAACACGGCGATACCCGACAGGTCCTCCGGCGTGCCCCAGCGGCCGGCCGGAATTCTCGCTGTAATGGCAGGATACCGTACCGAATCCTCATGCAGATCCTTATTCATGCTCGTGTCCATGTATCCGGGAGCGATCGCGTTCACCTGAATGCCCTGGCCGGCCCATTCGTTCGAGAGCGACTTGGTTAACTGCGCTACGCCGCCTTTGCTCGCCGCATAGGCAGTCGCATTGAAGCCGCCGATGAAGCTCAGCATGGACGCCATGTTGATGATTTTGCCTCCGCCTCTCTTCAACATAACCTCGCCGGCATATTTGCACAACTGAAAAACGGCAGAGAGGTTAAGCTCGATCACCCGATCCCATGCCTCCAGCGGCAAATCCAGGCAAGATCGGCGATCGTGCATGCCGGCGTTGTTGATCAAGATATCAAGCCGGCCCCCGAGCAGCTCCACGGCATCCGTGAACGAACGCAACAAATCTTCCCGGTCCGACAAGTCGCCCCTCACGGCAAAAGCCGTCGGCCCACTTTCGCTCAACTTGAGCGCGGCCTCCGTCGCTTCGTCGCTCACGTCCAATATCACCACTTCGGCCCCGGCATCGTGCAGACCTCTGGCCATCCCGTACCCCAAACCGCGGCTAGCGCCTGTGACGATCGCCTTTTTCCCTGTCAAATCAAACATGGTCCGCATCCTCCGCCTCGTTAATATCGCGCGACGACCATTTTTTTGCGCGTATAGAACGCCACGCCGTCTTTGCCGTTGGCATGCAAATCGCCGTAGAACGATTTTTTGTAGCCGGAGAACGGGAAGAAGGCCATGGGCGCCGGTACCCCCACATTGATCCCCAGCATTCCCGCGTCCATCGTCTCGCGGAACTGACGGACCGATCTGGCATCGTACGTATAAATGCATCCTCCGTTGGCAAAATCCGACGCGTTGGCCAGCTCGATCGCTTCCTCAAGGGTGACCGCCCGAACGACTTGAAGGACAGGGGCGAATATTTCATCGTTCCATATGTTCATCCCTTTGCGGGCATGGTCGAAAATCGTAGGGCCCAGAAAATACCCCGACCGACCGCTCGCTGCATGCTCCCTGCCGTCCAGGACAAGCGTCGCTCCTTCGCGCACGCCTTCTTCGATATATTGAACGGTTCGTTTTTTGTGTGCTTCGCGGATGACGGGTCCGAGAAACGTTCCTTTGTCCCTGCCGTCGCCGACAGTCAAGTTCCTTGCCGCGTCCGCCAGCTTTTTCACAAGCTCGTCGGCAATGCTTCCCACCGCTACGACGACCGAGCAGGCCATGCAGCGTTCTCCCGCCGAGCCGAATGCAGCGCCGACGATTTCTTTTACCGCCAGCTCCAAATCCGCATCGGGCATGACGATGGAATGATTTTTGGCTCCCCCGAGTGCCTGGACTCGTTTTCCATGGGCGGCGGCCGTCCGGTATACGTACTCCGCTACCGGCTGGGAGCCGACGAACGAGATGGCGGCTACGTCCGGATGCTCCAGCAATCCGTTGACTACGTCGTGGGCGCCGTGCACGATATTAAGTACGCCGTCCGGCAGTCCCGCTTCGCCGAACAGCTCCGCCAAGCGATTCGCCAGCAGCGGCGTACGTTCCGAGGGCTTCAGCACAAACGTATTGCCGCAAGCGATCGCCAGCGGGAACATCCAGCAAGGCACCATCATCGGAAAGTTGAACGGCGTAATGCCGCCGACCACGCCGATCGGATAATGATACATCGCGGATTCGATATTCGTGGCGATGTCCGGCAGCTGACTGCCCATCATCAAGGTCGGCACCCCGGCCGCGAACTCCACGCACTCGATGCCGCGCTGCACTTCGCCGTAAGCCTCGGCATAGCTCTTGCCGTTCTCCAGCGTGATAAGTTTGGCCAGTTCGTCCCAACGATCGACGAGAAGCTGCTGATACTTGAACAGAATCCGCGCTCTCTTGGGAACCGCGACTTTGCTCCACTCTTTGAAAGCCTTGCTTGCCGCCCGTACAGCCTGATCCAGTTCGTCCTTGGTGGACAAGGGAACGCGAGCCACTTCTTCTCCCGTTGCCGGATTCGGAACCGGGTCCGATTGCTCCGATGCCGAGACCGTCCATTGCCCCCCAATAAAATTAGGTACCGTCGTTATAGATGCTGTCATATCGATTCCTCCTATGCGTTACCCCATCTGCTTCTTGGATGTCCATCGATCGATTTTCTCCTGGACCTGGCTTACAGTGGGCATGGCATCGGAGCAGCTATGGCTGGATACGACGATCGACGCCGAAGCCGCACCGAACGTCTGGGCTTTTTCAATTTCCCATCCTTGCATGATGCCGTATATAAAGGCGCCGGCGAAGGCGTCCCCCGCTCCAAAGGTTTTGACGACCTCGGCGGGAAAGGTGCTGCCATGGAAAATGTTGCCGCTGCGGTCATAAGCCTTGGACCCGTCGCCTCCTCTTTTAACGACGATCAGCCGTGCCTTATGCTTCAGCCAGTGAGCTGCCGTCCAATCGTCTTCTTGATGGAGGGGGCGGCCCATAGCGAGTTCGAGCAAATCGAATTCCTCGCGTCCTCCCAGAATACAGTCGCATTTCTCGGCTGCCAGCTTGGCATAGATGCCGGCTTCAAGCGCCGAGGTCCACGTATACGGACGGTAGTCGATATCGAAAAAAGTGACGACCTCATGCTTGGACGCGTATTCCAACGCCATGAACACCGCTTCCCTTGAGGGGCTCTTCGCCAGCGCCGTTCCTGATATGAGCAGGGCTTTAGCCTTGCGAATATAGCCTTCGTCAATATCCGCCGGAGACAGCTTCAAGTCGGCGACATTATCCCGGTACATGAGAATACTGCAGTCCGTCGGAGACTTGATCTCCGTAAATGCCAGTCCGGTAACGGCTCCTTCGCGATCAACCGCAACGCAGCGGGCATCTACGCCGGTCTGCTGCAAGTACCGGACGATATATCGACCGAAGGCATCGTCCGACACTTTGCCGATAAACCCGGCGCTCAATCCGAGCCTGGCGGCTGCCACGGTAATATTCGCGGGAGAGCCGCCCAAATACTTCGTAAAGGTCAAAGTCTCCTCCATCGGCCGATGAATCTCGTTCGCATTGAGGTCGATGCATAGCCGGCCTAATCCGATTAGATCCATAGGTCGGTCCTGCTTAAAGTTCAGAACTCCTATTATAAAAACCTCCCTTCGTGTTATTCATCTAATCGATTAGATAGAATCGCAAGTTCATCTAATCGATTAGATATCATTACTATAAAACGTGCTCGCGGCGTTGTAAATCATTATTTTTCCATTTCTCTTGCCCTTGCTCCGCAAGTCCCCCGCACGATCAGCTCCACCGGCAGGACGATTCGATTGACAGGCTTATCATCGGCTTCTCGTTCCGGCATTTTTAACTTCTCCAGCAATATCATTGTCGCCTTTTTGCCGAGCTCATATCGAGGAATACGAACCGTAGTCAGCTGAATCAGCCGCGAATTCGCGATAAAAAGATCGTCAAAGCCGACGACGGCCAAATCGTCGGGTACGCTCAATTTTAAATCATAGGCAGCATCGATGACGCCGATCGCGCCTACATCATTAATATTTATTATGGCTGTCGGCCGTTTGGATGCATCCAGCTCCATTAATGTCTTCGTTGCGAGATAGCTAGGCTCATAACGCGCTTCTCCGGAAATAAGCCATTCCGGTTCGATCGCAAGCCCTGACTCGCGCATGGCGAAGACATAGCCTTCTCGTCTCAAACGGGTTATCTCGGAGCCCTCCACCCCACCCATAAACGCAACTTTGCGATGGCCAAGTCCGAGGAGGTGGTTCGTAGCCGTCACCGCACCGTTAAAGTTGTCGGATACCACACTGTCCATATCAAGCCCCGGAAGCTCTCGATGCGCAAAAACGACAGGCAAAGCATAATCTTTTAGTTCTTTTAATACGGCCCCATCTTTTTCCAGCGCGGTTGTAATAATCATACCGTCCGTCTTGCCTTCGCGCAGTAGCCTAAGCGCATCCGCCAGACGTTGACCATCTTCATTGGTGTTAATGATGTTTACCAAATAACCGGCTTCTTGCGCCACCTCTTCGCAAGCCTTGGCGATGTCCGGATAAAAAGGATTCGTAATGTCGGCTACGACAAGACTTAAAGTCTGGCTTCGCCTTACTCGCAGTCCTCTGGCTACCGCATTAGGCACATAGTCCAGCTCGCGGATCGCCTGAAGGATCCGTTCCTTTTTCTCCGGGCTAACATATCGCGTATTGTTCAACACATAGGAGACGGTAGCAACCGACACTTTGGCGTGATTCGCAATATCTTTTATCGTAGTCATCGTTTCGTTCCCTGCCGTTTGTTTTTTGCCGACCGCTGTTAATGGCTAATCATAACTATGGCATGTTCTACGCGATTTCACAACGCTTTAAAAAAAGCGCAATCGAATGAATCCGAGAATACAAAAACACGCCTTATCGGCGTGTCTCTTCTAAAACGACCATCTGATGTCCCTGAACGCGGGGAACGGTCAGCTTCACGGTGTCGCCGGACTGAACGAAAGGTATGGATTCACCCTGGGGAATCAACGTCGCCCGCGTCACGCGCGATCCGACGGTCAGCTCGGCAGCGATGTCGTGGAGCGGCGGCATATCCTCGATCACGCTCGTCCTTCCGCGTTGAATCGGCGCGGCATACGTCAGGTGCAATATATATCTCTCCTGCGAACGCTGATAGACGAATCGTGCCCGACCGCAGCTGGGCAAGCTTACCCGCATGACAGGCTTGCGATAAACCAGCTTCAGAGCGTTGATCAGATAGTCGCGATGATATTTGGCGCCATGGCGGAAGTACATCGAGCAGATCGGATGAGCCACGTACACAATGCTGCCTTTGCGGATGGCGGCCGGGTAATCGGCCGGTTCCATACCATAGGGCGTGTTCTGATGCGAGCAATAATGTCCATATGTCCTGTTGAAGTACGGTTCGTAGATCGTGGCCAGCACTTCCGCGTCCTTCACGCTGACCTGCTCGGCGCCTTCATAGAACAAAAACGGACTCGATACGATGCCGGCGTTCAACGGTTCGCCCGCAAGCACATAATCGTTCTCGTACAAGGAGGGACCTTGATAGGCGGCGCCGACATCGAGCTGAAAATGTGTTTTTCCCGGATTCAAGCCGCTTGTCCCCGTGAGGAGCAAACTTCCGCCCCGGTCGACATAGCTTTGGATTCGCAAGGCCGCTTCCTCATTTAACACAACGGAATCCGGCAGGATCAGCGTCTCGAATCGGTCCAACGCCCGTTCCGGGTCCGCGATGTCGAAGTCGAGCTGGCATTCGAGCAGCATCTTGGTCAGACCTTCATCCGCTTCCGATCGGTTCGATAATATGACGCCGAGCGTAGCCGTCTCCTCGACGTCGAAGCACCATTCCTCGATCTGTTCCGCATAGCGGTAAGCTTCGCCGATCGTGCGATACGTCTCCATATCCATCAGACCGCTCGGATGCATCTGATCGCCGATGCTGCAGCGGGCGCCGTACATCATCATCGAAGCGACCTCGTAGCGAAGCGCTTCGGGGCTCTTAAATCCGCCGAACTCGCCCCACATCGTGTGAAATTTCCCGGTCATCCCGAGGTACGAACTTCCGAGGGCGGCAAAATATTTGGCACGCACGGGCATCTTGTCGTACCCGCCCCATGTCGTCGGCAAGTCTTCCATCTCGATATGGGTGTGGACGCCATGCCACTCCTTGTGATTCAACTCCGCGCCGCCGTTAAAGAAAATGGACGCATCCCGGTGATACGCTCTCAATATTGACGTGCAGGTTGAAGTAAAACGCGTCCATTTGAGAACTTGATAGCTGCGCACGTCCTGTTCGACAGCCGGGTTCAGCCCCTGCTCCTTCATGCCGGCGACGCAATTGTCACACCAGCATAGCGGCGGCTGGAAGCAAATATCGTAAAAAAGACCGTCGAGCTCCGGATAACGTTCGCACACTTCGCGGGTTTGCGCATAAATCAATTCCGCATAGCGGCCGCTTGGACACATGAATTTCCAGGAAACGATCGGCCGCTTGTCGGAGGGCGACGCATCCGGCAAGCCGCCGATCATCTGTATCCCGCCATCCTGCTGCCGCGCTACGCATTCCGGCATGTCGTCCGCATCCCCTGCCGACCAGCCGACCGTAATATAGATCGGCGCCTTGACCCCGATCGCATGCGCGGCGTCCACCATCGCTCCGGTCAGGTCGACATCGAGCGTCGGATGCATGCGGCCCGCCTTGGTCGGGTAATAGCTCCAGCTGTGATGGCACTTGGCGAAAATCGTGATGGAGTTTACATGTCCCGCTCGAAGCGCATCCTGGAATTGCCCTGCATCGAATTTAGCACCTACGCCCGGTATGAACTCGGAAGTATGAAAATCCAGATGCACTTGTCTTGAAGCCAGCTTGTTCATTCGTCAGACCTACTCCCTCTCGTGATCGTTCACGTTGTCGATGTCCCCTCTAACCCTCTGGTGGCCCTTACATATTCTGTGGGAGCCACCCCCATGATCCGCTTGAATGCCCGCCGGAACGTGTGATCGCTGCTGTATCCGACCGCCTTGGCTACGTCCCGGATCGTACATTCCTCCCCGTTCAGCAGCTCGCACGCGCGCCGAATGCGCGTACCTTCGAGATAATCGGAAAAGGTGGCGTTCATCAGCTCCTTGAACAGCTGGTACATGTACGTTTCCGAGAAGCGAAGTTGCGATGCAAGCTCATACAACACAAAATCTTCACGCATATAGGATTGCTCGACAATCGCCGCGATCTGCGCCTTCAATTTGGCTTTGTCCTGATTTTTCTGTTCGGCCTGCGCATGGCATAATAACAAATGCGACGCCAGAATCGCTTCGAAAATGTCTTCGATCCGGTCCATCCGTTGAACCTTCTCCAGCAGCCGACCGATCTGCGGCTCCATTTCGTTCGGACCGAGACTTCGGACGACAGTGCCTTTAAGCACATGAATGAGCTGCTCGATCATCCCGGACGTCAAGCTTCGGTTCACGAAGTTCTCCTCGCTGATCCTGCGGATGATCCTGCGAACCTCCGCCTCGTCGCCGCTCTTGACGTTGCTGATGAGCTTCAGTTCCAGCTCAATGGGATAATAGAACTTCTGGTTCTCATTCGGCACTTCGCTAAAAAGCGTATAGGCGCTGCCGTTCTTCGCGTAACGGGCGTATTCGAGCGCCTGCTTGGCCTCGTCGAACGAAATGCTCACATTATGCAATCCCGGATACACCGCACCTGCGGAGAAATGAACGTCGAAGGGCAGCTTGTCCCGAACCTTCTCCTCGAACCGTTCGACGATGCTCCTCATCGACGACGGATCGCCTTCTCCGAAGGAAACGACAATCACGATCCGGTTATCGTTCAAGTCATCCTTATAAAAGGGTACAGCTGCTTCGGTACACAGCTCCTCCTTGACGAGAAGCATCAGTCTGTTCATTTGTTCCGCCGTCCGTCTGTCCGACGTATCCTTGCCCGGCATGATCCGCGCCAGCATGACGCCGAAGCGTTCTCCTTCTACATGAACCGGCAGCGAATCCTCGCCCTGATCGTAAAAACCGCCGTTCAGCAGCCGCTCGAAAAAGGTCGTTCGGAGCATCTGGTCGCGCATGCTCCGATGGCTGCGGTACAATTCCGAGATCCTGCTGTCCAAATAATCGTATTCGCTCATGCTTCTGTCGTTGTCCGTTCCGAATAGCTCCCTGATTTTGCCGACCAGCTGTTTGACCGGCTTATAGTTCCGATAAGCCAGCATGCAAGCCGTGACGATGCCAAGCGTAAGCGTGATTAGCAGTACGGCAAAGGTAACATTGCGGATGTAGTCCACCTTGGTCATCACCAGTCTCGACGGGACGACGGAAACGTATTTCCAGCCGCTGACGGTCGACAACGAACGGGACACGATAAACTTCTCCCCGGCAGGCGATACGTAGTTTCCGTCTCGAAGGTTGCCCGCAGCAATGCCGGACGGCTCGATGACCGTCCGATCTCCCGTCAACTGCGTAATGATGTCCCCATCCTGATTCTCGACGAATATCATCCCGCTGCGTCCGAGGTTGATCTTGGACAACAGGTTCTGAATGGCGGATTCATCGATCAGAATCATCAACGCGCCCTTGGGATTGCTGCTATACTCCCAAGGGATCGACTGCAGGTAATAAATGACGCGGTGGCTCTTGCCGTCGATCGTCACGTGGCCGCCGGAGACATATTGGCTTTGATGACGCTCGCTCCACAGGACGCGGTCCCAGTCCGGGCTACCGCTGTCTTGATTCCGATACAGACTCTTCTCGAACGCTTCCGGACTCGTATAGGACCGGTCCGACGACAGCACCAGCCGATTGTCCTTGAAGAAGACATAATAATCGACGATAAATTTGTTGGTTAAATTGTACTTGGGGTTCGTGCTCAGGATGTCCCAGACCTTGTAGTAATCGTTTGATCCTTCCGCGATTTCCTCGACGTTCATCAGGGAGATGATCTTGCGGTCCATCGCAATATACTTGGAGATGGCGTCAAGCTCGTTCAGCCGCTCGTCCACAATCGCCCCCGTTTGCTCCAGAAGGGATTGATTGGAACGGAGCGCCTCCTCCTGCGCAAGCTGGACGGTTTCCTTATAAACGTAGCTTCCGATCAGCAGCGGAATGACGAGGACAAGCAGATAGGACAGGATCAGTCTGGTCAGCGTGGCATGCCTGCGTCTTTTCTTTAGAAATGACATCGAATCCCCCCAGCACTTGCGAAAGCGTTGTCAAAAAAGTATATCACAGCCCTTTTGGTGTTGCCATCTTGCAGAAGGGCAAGAGGCAAGGCCGCCATAACGAAGTTATGGCGGTCTTTTCCGTCGTTTCCGTATGCTTAATGGCTCGCGTACTGTCGATCGTAAGCCTTCTGATTGATATCGACGAATCGTTGGAGTCCGATTTTATCGAGGCTCTGCACGTAGCTGTCCCAATCGGCTGCAGGCTTCAAGTTGCCGGTAATAAATCGAACCGTCGATTCGTTGATATGGTTTTCCAGTTCGATCCGGATCGTTTGAAGCTCGTCGTTTTCTTCTGCCAGCAGTTTGACCGGCGGCATGACTGTCGTATTTTCCGGCGTATAAGGCTGGTATTTTTTTGCCGTCTCCTCATACAACAGACGCTCGAGGCCATCCGGCGTGAAAAGATCCGAGCTGGGCTCCACCTGTTCGCCCAGTCGCCATTCGGCCGGCGCGTATTCGATGGCCGCATGCATCCAGCCGTCATTTTGCGGTTCATTCGTATAAGGCTTCAGTCGCTTCAGCAGCGCCGGCTTCCCGTTGAGCCCCACGGCGCCCGGATCCGGCGTTGTCCAGCCGACGTCCTTCGGCCCGGTGATCAACCGAGTCTGCGTTTCGAATTCATACAGACCGTCCGCCCAGCGAATGGCCGCTTCCGGATATTTGGAGGTGGAAGAGATCAGGAAGTCGCCGCCTTGCACCGCATCAAACTTGAAAAACGTAGCTTGTCTCGTTCCGTCCGGCCCTTTAAGCGGAGGTACGGTTACGTACTGCTTGTACCGTTCCTGGTTCGTGGCGGGATCGATCACGCCGACGCTGGCTCCGGTCGGGAATGCGCCGAGAATCGCGCTTCCTTCGCTCGCGGCAATCGACTTCAGTTGGTCGATTTTCTGGGTGAACGAAGGCTGATAGATCAGCCCCTCGGCATACAATTTATTCAGATAGGCGAGACCGTCCCTGTATTGCGGCGTATTTACGATCGACATGACCTTTCCGTCCTGTACGATCATCTTGAGCGGGTTATACATGCCCGGATTAAGAATAAACGGATTCATTAGAAAACCGTCGATCGTCGTGTACCAGCCGTCAGTCGCGCCGGCCAGCGGAATTTCGTCGGCTTTGCCGTTGCCGTTGGGATCCTTTTCCTTGAAGGCCTTCATCACTTGATAGAACTCGTCCGTCGTCGTAGGCATCGGAAGTCCCAAGTTATCGAGCCACTCTTGATTGATCCACATTTTTTGGGCATAACCGCAGTGGAAGCAGTCGTTCCAGGAAGGCAGCGAATAGATGTTGCCGTCCGTGGCGGTGATTCTTCCCTTCATGTCCGGATGCTTCTGCATAACCTCCTTGAAGGCAGTCATGTGCTTCTCGATCAGGCCGTCGAGAGGCCGGAAAATTTGCTGACCGACGCCGTACTGGGCTTCGATGACGTCGTCGACGCCGAGGCCGAGAAAGATGTCCGGATAGTCGCCGCTTGCCAGAACGAGATTCAGCTTCTCTTTGACGTTCCCCGAAGGGACGACTTCCCATTCGATATGAATGTTCGTTTTCTCCTCATACCATTTCGTAAACTCGTTGGTGTTAAAGTCGATGATCTGTGGAATTTGCGGCGCCATGACCCGCAACGTAATTTTATCTTTGACGATCGGGTAGCTGCCGGGTTCGGTTACCGCCGCTTCTCCGGCGCTGCCGCCGCCGGAGGCGTTCGGGTTGCCCGTCTGATTGCCGGTTCCCTTATCTTTGGCGCATCCTGCAAGAATGAAGGACAGACAGATCAGGCTTACGACTAACGTTTTCACCACTTTTTTCATGGTATACCCCCTGATTTTTTTCGTGCGACGACCCTTTCAACCATTACACCGCTTTTGCGCCAGGCTTGCAATCAGCCTTTGATTGCGCCGATCATAATACCGCGAACGAAGTATTTCTGCACGAACGGGTAGATAAGCAGCACCGGCAGGCTTGCTACGACGATGACGGCATATTTGACGATGTCGGCCAGACCCTGCTTGCGCTGCAGCACCTCAAAATCCTGCATCATCGTCGGGTCCAGCTGATTCAACACCAGGATATTGCGCAGTATGATTTGAAGCGGCTGAAGATCCGGCGATTTCAGATAGATGAGCGCATTAAAGTAACTGTTCCAGTGACCGACTCCGTAATAGAGCGCCATGACGGCCAGAATCGGCGCGGACAGCGGTAGCGCCATACGGAGAAGGAAGCGAAAGTCGGTGCAGCCGTCCATCGATGCAGCCTCGTATAATTCGTCCGGGATCGTAGCCTGAAAGTAAGTTCTTGTGATAATCAGGTTCCATACCGACAAGGCCACGGGCAAAATCATCGCCCACCTCGTATCGAGCAAGCCCAGATCCCTGACCAGCAGAAAAGTCGGGATGAGCCCCCCTGAGAACAGCATCGTGAACAAGAAGATCGCCATAAAGAGGTTTCGGCCGAACAGCTCCTTCCGGGACAGGGGAAACGCTGCCATAACGGTCATCACCAGATTGATCAGCGTGCCGGCCACCATGTAAAAGAGCGAGTTGGCAAAACCGCTTACCAATTGCTTGTTTTTGAATACGGCCTCGTAACCGTTTAATGTCGGCTCTACGGGCCAGAGCCAAACCTTGCCTGAGATTACCGCGCTCGGCGCGCTGAAGGAAGCGCTTACGACATAGATCAGCGGATAGGCGACCAGCACAAAAACAATCGCCAGATATAAATAGGTCGCTACATTAAATATCCGGTCTCCGGGCGACTCCTTCATCAACCGATTCGGATGCGCTTCCATGGTGTCCCCTCCTTTTTTCACCACAGACTGCTATCGGTGAACTTCTTCGCTGCGTAGTTCGCCGCCACCAGCAGAATCAGGTTGATAACGGAATTAAATAAACCGATTGCCGTAGAGAAGCTGAAATTCGCATTGACCAAACCAACCTTGTACACATAAGTCGAAATGATCTCGGATGTCGTCAGATTCAAACTGTTCTGCATAAGGAAAATCATCTCATAACCGACGTTCATCACGTTGCCGAAGCTTAAAACGAGCAAAATGACGATGGTAGGACGGATGGCAGGCAGATCGACATGCCAGATCCGCCGAAGCTTGGACGCCCCGTCAATGACGCAGGCTTCCTGCAGATCCTTGCTGACGCCTGACAAAGCCGCGAGATAAATAACGGCCGAATACCCGGTTCCCTGCCAGATGGTCGTCCATACGTAGATAGATTTGAAGTATGCCGCCTTGCCCATCAGGTTGACGGGATCCCCGCCGAACAACGTAATAAATTGATTGATCACGCCGATCCGCGGATCGAGAATCTGCATCAGCATGCCCACGAGCACGACCGTCGAAATAAAGTACGGCGCATACGTGACCATCTGGACCGTTTTCTTAAAAAAACGCCCCCGCACCTCGTTTAACGCGACGGCAAGCAAAATGGGAAACGCAAAACCGGCCGCCAGCGAATACAGACTGATGCCGACCGTATTCCGGATAATTCTCCAGCTGGATGGTGAATTGAAGAACTGGTCGAAATGTTTGAATCCGACCCAAGGGCTGCCGCCAATTCCGCTCATCGCCTGGAATTGTTTGAAAGCAAGCTGTATCCCGTACATCGGAATATAGTGAAAGATGATCACATACAGCAGCGGAGGAAGCAGGATCACGTAAAGCTGCCAGTGGGCCAGCATTCTCCGGATCGTATGTCTCGTTATGCGTCGCGACTTCCGATTCCAATCAGTCCGAACAAGTACATCGGCCTTCAATACGGTATCCCCTCCATACAATCAACTGGTTCACAAATGCGTTCAATCGCAATGGCGCCTCCTCTCCCGTTCTCGGCTATGCGCAGTGCCTGTCCCAAACGTATCATCGGGGCATGGCAGAAGAATACGGCCAAAACTTAGTTTGCGCGGGCATTTCTCGGGAAACCGACAAGATGCGGCCCCGTCAGCCGACGGACGATTTTTAAAATGGCGTACGATTTATGCGTGCGAACGAAAAAACACGCCTTATCGGCGTGTCGGAACTTACTCATCTCTCCTTATGTCCCCAATAGTCGCCAGCCAGTCCTTCAATAATGCATCCGCTCGCCCAAGGCATCAGGCAGAACCATGTACTGGCTAACGAACCGTCCCGATACTTTTGAGTGAGCAGCCCTTCCGAATGACAAAACCTTTCGGACATCCAGCCTTTCTTCCCATAATCGAATTCTCGATCATATCGATTATAGGTTTGGCAGCCCCAGCCGATCGTATCTAACAAGCGATCGTGAACATACGGGTCTTCACCGTTCTCCAAGAAATAGAGCATTTCGTCTACGACGTTGCCGGACATGGGATGGATGTGCGGGTTCGCGATTGAAGTGACGCTCCCTCCGGAGCTGGACCAGCCGATCCGGCTGAGCGGCGGCACCTTCACAGGCGAATTGTAGCAGAACTTGAACGTAAATTCGTAGTTGAATGCATCCTTCATATGCTGTAGATATAGAGGATCGCCCGTCAGCGCATGAATGTATCGCAGCGCTTTTATATAAGCGAGGATGCCTTCGGAGTCGGTTGCCTTGTCCGTATCGAGCGGTGTTCCATAACATTCCATGCGTCTGACGAACGTCTCGTAATAATGGTTTTCGCTCTTTTTCAAGCTGTCTAAATGCGCGCTGTCGTCAGTCAACCAGCAATAATAGGCCAACGCGGCCATGCACCACGTTCCTGCGAACGCATCGTACTCGATGCCGACGCCGGTCTTTTCGGAAATGACATAAGGGTACTCATGATCCTCATTTTTTGTCCTTTCCAACTTCAGGAGCGTACGCTTGACGAAATCCAGCCAATCGTCATGGATACAATTCCTGTACCGCCGCTCATAATCGAATGCCTTTAAGATATAATACAGAGCCTGCCCCGCCAGATAAGAGGAATGCCCCGAATTGCGCATCCCGTCAAACCACCAACCGTTGTTGCACCATTTCCCATTCTCATAAGATTCGTACGGCAGACCCGTGACCGGATTCATACAATTCTCGACGATGTTCGCGATACAATCGATCGCCTGTCCGCGCATGGACTCGTCTCCCAATCGCAGAGCGGCCATCAAGACAGGCGTCGCCACAGACAACCCATTGGTCCAACTGATCGATAAAAGCTTGTTATATCGGTAGCCCCCCGTGTCATCATCCTCGATGACAAATCCGGAATATTGCCGTTCTTCCGGGAGCCATGCATATTGATAAATGGCCGTCGACAAATCGGTAACCGTCGTCCATACATCGCTTGCTTTCCTGGGGCTCTGATGATATTGATAATAAACCGCCTCGATTGCGGCATTGATGCCTAACTCCGAATCGGCATCATAGTCGAATAGGTCGAATGATACTTCCACCGACTCCCCCGGTGCCAATTCGAAGCAGTTGTTCGCGAGAGGCGCCCGCTCCTCGACCTGTTTGGATTTGATAAACAGGAGCGGCGCATTTTCGTAACCAAGCGTATACCCCACTCTTCCGCTAGAGAGCGAGCAAGTATAACCGCCATACTGATAGAACGCTCCTTCGACGCCTGGCTTCCACTGCCGCTTAACGCCATCCTTGCGAATAAAATAGGGACTCGCGCTAAGTCCGTATACTTTCCGGCTGTCGTAGACGAGCGCGACGGGGTGGGAGAGCCGGTCGCTTCTCACCATCCACCAAGGCGAAGAAGGACGGGACGGATTCCCCTCTCTCAGACGGGGAAATTCGTTCGTCACATTTTGAGGAGCCTCTCCCCGGTTTCTCCCGTAAATGAAGGCCGGCAGGAAAAATCTCGGATTCCTTTTCGGAAAAGGCATTTCGATGTGAATGACGCCCGCCCAAGCACTTCTTCCCTCATTGCAGATCCTTACGCTTGCTCGAACCGGATCGTTCGAACCGCCATCGCCGCCCGATATCTCTATTAAAGCTCTCAATCCATGTTGCTCCAGACCGATATATTCCGTCTGTTCCTGCGCTCTGCTTCTAGCCGAGAAAATGAGTTCCATGAAAGCCTCCAACCGTCTTTCGATTGCGACCAACGCGTTTCTTCCTATGATTGCCGGCAAAAGATAACCAACTCCCAAGCGCCTTCATCGACCCTTGGGAGTTGGATGTGCTGGTTATCTCAATCTTAAACCTTCGAATTATTGACCGTTCTGCGCATCGTAATTTTTGACGAATTCATCCAGTACGGCCTTGCCGCCCTGATCCATGAACTGTTGAACCGACGATTTGTACAGGCTGTCGAATTCGGCCGGTTTAGCGGTAATCAGCTTAGCGAGCAGTTGAGCGGACAGACTCGTGAGCTGAGAGTGGTATTTGGCATCTGCCGCATTTGGCGTCGAGTAGTAGTAAGGCGCATAATTCTCTGTCATCGATACCTTTAACGCGTTCTCTACCTCTTTCTCATAACCCGGATATCCGGCAGAGATGGCTGCCTGATTTTTCTGCGGATCCCCAAGCTCGATACCGTTGGAGAGGATATCGTAGTCGAGATTGTTCGCGACCGTCATCATCTTATCGCCGGAAGTCGTCGTTCCTGTCTGAACCGGAACGCCGTTCACCATGTTATAGTCCTCGCCTTCCTTGCCATTCTGGAGGAAGAGGGTATTTTGGGGATCGGCCATCCAGTTCAGATATTGAACCGCGAGATCGGCATTTTTGCTAAATTTGGGCACGAAGATATAAAGGCCATTCGGGCTGTAACCTTGCTTGGGATGGTTGCCCGCATCATTCTGCCACGGATCGATCGGAATAAGCTCTGCGCCCGGAACGTTTGCCTTCAGGTTGTTGTAGGTGCCGGGAGCGGTTCGGTACGGACCGTCCCAGTTGGTGAAGAACGCTCCGACCTTGCCGTTGGAGATATCGGCGTCCGAGAGTTTCCCATCCTTGTCCGTCACGAAATTCGGGCTTAACAATCCAGCGTGAAACATCTTGTTCAAATATTGGACGGCCTTATCATACCCCGGCAAGTTCCACGGCGGCATGCTCACGCTTTGCGCTTGAAGCGTGGCGAATTGTTTTTCCGTAAGGTTGGATGGTTTAAAAGCTTCCATGATTGCGCCCACCCCCGGAGTGGACGAGCTCAAGCTATATCCATAAGGGATAACGCCGGACACCTGACCGGGATTTTTCTCCTTAAATGCCACCATGGTGTCGTAGAACTGTTCCGCGGTCGTAGGGACGGGAAGACCCAGCTTATCGAGCCAGTCCTTGCGTATAAAGGTATTAAAACCTGCAAGAATCGTCCTTTTAGCAGATACAGCATACTGGGTGCCGTTGTATTTACCGTACTTTAATATATCTTCGCCAAGATAGCTGGTGAGAGCAGATCCGTATTGATCGAGGAGCGGACCAAGATCCGTCAAACCGCCCTGCTGTACGAAGTTATAGACGGTTCCTGCGTCGTAAGTGAATACAATGTCGGGTGCATCCGAAGATGCCATCAATACGTTCAATTTCTCGACTTCCTGGGACCTGGGAACGGTAACAAACTTTACGGTAGCATTATACTGCTTGCCGAAATTATCGTTGATGTACTTGGTCCAGTAGTTATTGTTCAAGTCCGGTTGTCCGGGTTTGCCTCTGTCGAAAACTTCGACCGTCAACGTTCGATGTTTTTTTGAGGTGCCTTCGCTTGCCGTATTTTGCGTACTGCCTGATGGCTTGGTGTTATCTGACGTATTGTTGCCTTTTGACGAACAGGCTGACAATGACGACGCAAGCATGAGCGTCGCAAAACCAACAGAAACAAATTTACGTGCCCCCGCCTTCATAGAAACCTCTCCTTTAAAATATATTATTTATATAAATGGGTGAAATGAATGGGACAAGCCCGCCCTCGATCCATCCCGCGCCATCTATATCAACCTTTTACGGCACCGATCATGATACCGGATACAAAGTATTTCTGAAGCCATGGATACACCAGAAGAATCGGAATGGTGCCAAATACGATAGCCGCTGCCTTCAAAGCTTCCGAAGGCAAATTTACGATAGCGCTTTCGCCAACAAAATCCTGCGAGATATTGATCACGTTGTATAACTTGAGCTGGATCGTATAATATTTTTCGTTCGTAACGTAGAACAGGGCATCCTGAAAATAATTCCAACGAAATACGGCATAGAGCAAACTCATGGTGGCAAGTGCCGGCTTCGAAAGAGGCAAAACGATCTTAAGCAAAATCTGCAAGTCGTTGCATCCGTCCAAGTGGGCGGCCTCCTCCAAACTGTCCGGCAAACTCTGAAAAAACGACTTCATAATGATCATGTAATACACGCTCACGAGTCCCGGAAGAACCAGCGCCCATGGGGTGTTTAATAAATGCAGATTTTTTACGTTCAAATAGTCCGGAATCAAGCCGCCGCTGAAATACATGGTAAACAGCATGAGCAGGAGAAAAAATCCTCTGCCCCGGAGTCTTTTTTTCGTAAGCGGATAGGCAGCCAGGATGGTCGTGATCAATGCAAGGAGCACAAATCCAACCGTCAGAACGACCGAGTAGAATAAGGAATACAGCATGCCGTCATCCGCGAAGACGACCTTATAAGCTTCGATATTGAAATCTATGGGGTACACGGTAACGGATTGGGATATGATAGCCCTATTGGAGCTTAATGACTGCGATAAAATAAAGAGAAAAGGCACCAGGCATAAGAAAACCGCAATTAAAATAACGAATGCAATGATATAATCAGACATTTTTAATTTTCGTATAAGCAGCATCGTCGTCATCTCCTTACCAAATGCCGTCATCGCCTAGTTTGCGACTAATATAGTTGGAACTTACGAGGAATATTAAGCAAATTACGGATTGGAACAAGCCGACAGCCGTACCTAGCGAGAAGTCTGCGGATTGAATGCCTACACGGTACACATAAGTGCTGATCACGTCTCCAAAGTCCATAACCAGGTTGTTTTGAATATTGAAGGGACGATCGAAGTTAATTGCCATAATATTGCCAAGCTGGAGAATCATCAGAATGACGATGGTCGGCCGGATGCCCGGCAACGTGATATGCCATATCTTTTTGAATCTACCTGCACCATCCGCTTCCGCGGCTTCGTATAATTGGTTGTCGATGCCCGTCATCGCGGCCAAATACAAAATCGTTCCCCACCCCGCATTCTGCCAGACGCCGACTAAAATATAAGTTCCAACCCATGCGTATTTATCCGTGAGGAATGGAAAGCCATGACCCCCCATATCGGCGATCAGGGCGTTTAGCATGCCGGTGGGAGAAAACAATTGGGCGACGATTCCGCCGATAATGACCCAGGAGAGGAAGTGAGGCAGATACAAGATGGTCTGGCTTGCCTTTTTAAACTTCGTCGATACCAGTTCATTGAGCAAAATAGCTAACAGTATCGGCGCCGGAAATCCCACGATCAGATCCAAACCGTTCAATACCAAGGTGTTTCGTACGACCTGAAAGAATTGTTTCGAGGAAAAAACTTGCTTGAACGTTTCGAAATCATTCCAGGGACTACTGTTGATACCCTTAAAAATGTTGTAATCCTTAAAAGCGATCTGTATACCATACATGGGAGCGTATTTAAAAATCAAAATATAAGCAACAGGGATAACCAACATTAAATAAAGCAGAAAGTCATGTTTAATGTAGTGAATAATCCCTTTCTTCGCCATCAATCAAAACCTCCATTGCTGAACTTCCGTATTATTTCGAATAGTCGCTGCCGAGCGTGATCTCGTTCTCCGAGAAGGAAACTACCGACGAGCTCTTCTCATAAAAGTGCGGGACGTTCGCGAGCAAGCCACTTCTCGAATAGAAAAGACTGTCCTTCGACAAAGGCAGACTAACGGGATTGCCCGTAACCGCCGCTTCATAAATGGCTGTGATCAACTCCAGCGTTTTGCGTCCTTCGCCGCCGTCGATAAGCACCTTGAGCGAACCGGTTTCGATCGCCGACATGACATCGTTGATTTGTCCGGCGTGCCCGGTATAAGGAAGATTCTCAAAGTTGTTGTACGTGTGCTCAATCTCCTCCTCAAGCGAGGTATTTCGAACGGGAAATCCGTTCTCCTTGGAAGAAGACGCGTAAACCTTCCACGGCACTGAAATTCTTGCCCTTTCCCCTTGGAATATAAGTTGCTGGTCCTCTCCATGATGCACGACAGAGCTTGTAATTTGCGCCAGACTTCCATTTCCGTAAGAAAGTATAGCGATGGATATGTCCTCGACTTCCGCATTATCATGCGACGTATTGCTCATCAAAGCCTGGATCTTGTCCGGCATCCCCATCATCCACTGCAGCATATCGATATGATGAACGGCGTGATTAAGCGTACAGCCGCCGCCTTCCTTTTCCCAAGTGCCTCTCCACCACAGATCGTAATAACAGTGGCCTCTCCACCAATGGGAATCCACTTGGGCATGTACGATTTTTCCTATTTCCCCTGTGTCGAGCGTGCGCTTTAGCTTCATGATTGGATCTCTGAACCGGTTTTGACCGACGACCGACAATATCCGTTTCGACGCCATAGCCGCATCCAACATGCGGTCGCATTCTTCCAAGGAAGAAGCCATCGGCTTTTCTACAAGTACATGCTTGCCGGCACGCAAAAAGTCGATCGCGATATCAGCGTGCGTATACGGCGGTGTACAGATCGATACCAGATCGATATCGCTCTCCAGCAGTTCCTGGTAATCTCGCACGACCTTGCAGTCGAGCTGGTAATCCTCTTTGCACCGGGCTGCCTTTTCTTCGTACATATCGCATAAAGCAACGACTCGGCATCTTTCCTTGAACGAAGTTACATAGGCCTCCAGATGCGAATTTGCAATTCCACCCGTACCGATCAGAGCTACTTTGATCACACCGCTCACTCCCTGGAATCGCTTATTGGTCAATTTCTTGCCGGTATTATTTGAATACTGTAAACTTTCTTATAGAGAGGATGTGTATCCAGTGTCCAATCATTTTCTTCTGACCTTTTATCACCACGATTTTTTTCTTCATTATGCCTATCTGCGCAAAAGCACCGGGACAGACTGGTTTAAAGGAACATTCCATGCGCATCGAGGATTGGAAGTCCTTATTGTTCATGAAGGCAAAGGCAAACTCATCGTCGATCAAAAAAGCTACGAATTGACGCCCGGCACGCTTTGCGTATTTCAACCCTATCAATTGCATTTTTTACAAGCGGAGATGTCGGAGGAAACCCCTTTCGTCCGTTCGATCATTCAATTTGAGCCCTTGATGTATGAAGCTTACTTCGAGAAATGGCCAAGTTTGTTTGCATTCTATAAGAGACTGCTGACCAGCAAACTCCCTTCTCCGTGCCTGTACAACCTCGATGAAGCGGATCAATTCCATTCCGTGTTTCAAAACTGGGAAAACCGGAAACGGACGAATGAGGAAGAATTTTCGTTGTTTCTCGTTGCATTTTTCTATCAGCTTAAGTCGGTGTGGGAGCGCTACCAAGATCAAATAGAGTTAAGCGCCGTCCGTACCCCCAGTCAAATCGAACGCATTCTCGCATGGCTGGAAGCTCGATATACCGAGCCGCTGAGTCTGAATAACATGGCAAACGAGCTGCATCTTTCCCCGTATCACATCTCGCATCGGTTCAAGGAATGGGTCGGAATGACGTTATCCGAATATTTGAATGAGCGCCGTTTGCAGGAATCGGTTAAACTGTTGACCACGACCAATCATACGGTCGCTCAGATCGGCGAAACGATAGGACTTGAAAACTGCTCCTATTTCTGCAAGATCTTTAAGAAAAAGTTTGGCCTCTCGCCTCATCAATACCGCAAGAAATGGTTAGAATTGTTTGAATCCACCCAGAGGTAGAGTCAATGACGATGCGATATTGCAAATTTTTCTATTTTATTTAATAGAAGCGTTTTATATTGCATGCGCTTACAAACCAGTCATTGCTCTTTTACTATGCAGCATGGCCTCGGCTCGCAGCGTTATTCGCATGACCTCATCTCCCTTTTCGCCCGTTTTTTTGCCAACCCTTTGTCGTTCCAATCGTATCACAGCCCCCCTGGATAGAAGTGACCGGGCGTTGCGCTAAAATATAACGATATTGCGGTCGGGAGTTCCCGTGTTACTAAACAGAAACCCACAGCGAACAGCGAACTGGGGGTTTTCGAATACAAAAAAACACGCCTCATCGACGTGTCTGAAAATTGCATTTGGTGGTTTTCGTTTGATAAATCTCGGATGAATCGAGTTCATAAAAAACAATCAAGTGTTTTTGTATGAAATGACGCCGGGCTCCTTTCTGATCAAGCGAACGCTCTTCTTCTGCCGCCGGAAATCGTCCAGCAGGTTCTCGATGTCGCGTTCGGCGTAATGGTCCCATACGCTTGCCCGGCTCAGATCGATCGTAACCGCCGTCTCGTCGCCGGGCAGCTCGATTTTCTCGCGAAGCATCGGCGAAGAGCCGAAAAACAGGTGGCCCGTTACCGCATAGGTGAGCGTGCTGCCGGTCCGTTCGCTCGTCACATGAATACGCGACATTTGCACGACGAATAGAACAAGATTAAGCAGCACGCCGGCGAACACGCCGATTGCCAGATCGTGCGTCAGCAGCGCCGCGACCATCGTCGTCAGCATGATCGTGGTTTCGCTCTTCGGGATGCGCCGAATGTTCTTAAGCGAGCCCCAATCGAAAATTTGCACGCAAATCATGATCATGACCCCGGCCAGCACCGACATCGGAATATAATTTAGCACGCTGCCGAATACGAGCACGAGTGAGAGCAGAAAAAGCCCGGCCGTCAGCATGGACAAGCGGCCTTTTCCCCCAAGCTTGACGTTCAGCACGGATTCAGCCACCAAGGCGCAGCCGGCCATGCCGCCAAAAAATCCGGAAGCGGCGTTGGCGATGCCCTGACCGCGAATTTCTTTATTTTTATCCGTCTTCTCGCTCGTCAGTTTATCCAGAAAGTCCTGCGTCAGCAGCGTCTCCGTCGTGCCTACGATAGCCAGCGACAGCGCATAGGGTAAAATCACGCGAAACGTCTCCCACGTGAGCGGAACTTGCGGCAGGCCGAATCCGGGCAGCGCCGACGACAGCTGTGCCACGTCGGATACGCGCTGCAGCGGAATGTGGAACGCCCAGGCCGCAACGGACATCACGACGACCGCAAAAAGCGGCGAAGGAATCGTCTTGTTAAAGCGTGGGAACAGGAAGACGATGACAAGGGTGACGCCAGCCATTGCAAATGCGCCCCACGGCTGACCGCGGAAATTTTGCAGTTGGGCCATAAAGATAAAAATGGCAAGCGCATTGATAAAGCCGGTGACGACGGCGCGCGACACGAAGTTCATCCAGCGCCCCACGCGCAGCAATCCCATCGCGAGCTGAAGGAGCCCGGTCAGGATGGTCGCCGCGAACAAATATTGCAGCCCATGGCCGGCGACGAGCGTGGTCATGAGCACCGCCATCGAGCCTGCCGAAGCAGAGATCATACCGCCCCGGGCGCCAAGCACCGTAATGACCAGCAAAATGATAATCGACGTGTAAAACCCTACATTCGGATGAACGCCCGCCATAAAGGAAAACGCCAATGAATCCGGAATCACGGCCAGCGAGGTCGTAATCCCCGCCAGCACCTGAACTTTCCAATTACTGAAAAAACTTTGTTTGCCAAGCAAAACCGTTCACTTCCAATCTGTATGCGCTTGCTGCCCGTGCTACGACAGCACAATGTCCATTTTACCATTCCCCTTCAAATCAGCAATCCTTGTAAACGAAAATAGGCCCAGCACCTCAATTTTTTGAGTGACTGTGCCTTTATCATTCGTCGGTATTTACTTTACCGTGCGGTCCACGGTGGCTGCTTTCGCCGCTGCAGAGCGCTGCGGTTGATATCGATGCCGTGCTCGTCCGCTTCGCTTCCTGCGCGCGGAACGCCCCCCGGGCTATTCGATATACTCATTAAAATTACTCTCGAAGTTTTGTCGATGAAGTAGAGCGCAGCGGTTGATATCGAATCTGTGCTCCTCCACTTCGTTCCGTTCGCGCAGTCTGCCCCCCTACGGGGCTTCACCAAACAACAAAAAACCACGTCCGGTTGGACATGGTAGGTGGTCGTTGTTTGGTGGAGCCAAGGGGGATAACGATATCCTGATTAAACTTGCTGCCGAAGCAGATTCACCGAAGTAGAGCGCAGCGGTAGATATCGATGCCGTGCTCGTCCGCTTCGCTTCCTGCGCGCGGAACGCCCCCCGGGGTCCGCCCCCTAAGGGGCTTCACCAAACAACAAAAAAACCACATCCAGTTGGACGTGGTAAGTGGTCGTTGTTTGGTGGAGCCAAGGGGGATAACGATATCCTGATTAAACTTGCTGCCGAAGCAGATTCACCGAAGTAGAGCGCAGCGGTAGATATCGATGCCGTGCTCGTCCGCTTCGCTTCCTGCGCGCGGAACGCCCCCCCGGGGTCCGCCCCCTAAGGGGCTTCACCAAATGCAAAAAACACGCCTCATCGGCGTGTCTGAAGTTTGCATTTGGTGGAGCCAAACTGACACTTTTAAAAACCCTACAAATTTCGTATAGAAAGGCGAAAACGACGTCTCCTAGTTAAGGGTTAGGCTGGATGAACATGTGCTTATCCTTGGCGTACTTGACGTCGAGTGGCGGCCGAGGAATCTGCACTTTGATGATCAGATCGGAATAGTCCTCTACCCTTTCCGTCATGTAGGCGCGGAGCGTCGCGCGCTCGATCTCGTACAGGCCACGTTTGCCCGCGACCGAATATGTAAATTGCAATTTGAGCCCGGCCCGTTCCGGCTTATCCTTGATCCAAATGCGCCGAGCCTTCAGGCGCCCCAGGGAGCGCTCCAGCTCACCTTGGAGAAAGCTGCCGACGAGCTTAGTAATGCCGCTGCGCGTACCCTTGGCGTCCTCATGCTGTGCCCGTGCCATCTCCACGAGCGTCATGATCTCGATATGCTCCTGGATGAGCTGCAGGTCCTCTGCCTCGGCCGTCATGAGATGCCACGCCCCTGTGCCGGCAGCGGCCGACATGCGAGGATGCGATCGACGTGCAGGCTGCGCGGCGCGTGCTTGGTCAGGTCGTAGGCCGATACCGTGTTGTCGTTCACAGCGATCACCTTAACAGGTCGTTGCGTGAAATTGCCCTTTTGGTCCTCGTAGATCATTTCGACGGATCGATTTACGTATTTCGTGATATCCATCTTGTTCGCCTCCACTGGGAACTTATGTTCTTATATTAACCAGAACGTACGTTCTTAATCAATAGGCGACAACTACCAAATAAAAAAAAGCCCGAGAGCCGAAGCCCCCGGGCGGAATATCAAAGCAGATAAAGTTTTTTGGTATCGTTATCGTAAGCGAACGGGACGCCAGCCGCCTTCAGCACGTCTGCGATCGGTGCGACCAGCCGCCCATCCACGATCTCGCCGGTCGTGATGACCTCGTTACCGATCAAGCGGACGACTTTCGGCACGATCTCGGGCGCGGCCGGTTGCTCTGTAGCGATCGGCTTCGTGCTCCACCAGCCCTCTCCGCCATACGACTCGTTCAAATCGACGCCGATACCGGCAAGGCGCGTGTCGTTCTTGTACTGGTACAGGTTCGCCTTGCTACTCCGCTTGCCGCGACTCCAGGCGTACGTCTGCCAGAAGTGTTTGGCCGCGCCACGCTTTGCCATCTCCTCGATAACGGCATACGAGCCGTACACGCCGACCTGATAACCCGGGATCTCCGAGGCGGCCGCGCGCAGGTAATCCTCGATCAGATCGTAGCCCTTCGGCTGCGCATCGTAATCGACGGCGAAATAGATCGCACTGCCGATCGGCTGCTCGATGGCGCGAGCCTCCAGGTACGCCGCCGCCCCGTCTTTCTTGCCGTTGACTGCTCCGCCTTGTGGCCGGCTGGCGGTCGTCTCGAACACGCTCACGACCTGCATGCCTGCTGCCGTGATGGTGACCGCCTCCGCGCGCGTTAGGCGCTTGCTGTACCCGACAGGCACGAGGTACCGGGCTGCCCACTGGTAGCCGGCAGCGGCCACGGCAGCGGCCGTTTTCGGCGTGAGCGGCGTTGCACAGTCAATGCCCTTAGTCGTTTGTGACATCGGTTGCGCCCTCCTTGGTCTGCTTGACCAGCTGATATCCGTACACCGCCACGGCGCCGCAAAGGAAGCCCTGCAGCAGCGGCAGCGGACCAGGGCCAAGAATCCAAATGGAGAGCAGTACGGCGGCCAGCGTCACGATGTACACGATCGACCAGTCCGGCACGCGGGGCGTGCGCTTTAAAATGTAGCCGAGCACCCAGCAGGCAGACAGCACGATAAGTAATTGCGGATCGAGCAGATTTTCGATAACAGTCCATTCCATATGTGATCGCTCCTCAAAATAGTTTGATCCCTGTCAGCACAAGTCCGGCAACAGTGAGCATCGTCGCTATCATCCACCTACGGTCCAGCTTGCGCTCCTGATTCTCAGCTTTAATTCTTGCGGCAAGCGCCGTCGATTCCGCTTCGACTCGGGCATTCAATAATCGTATTTCGTTGTCGTAATGCTTGTCCATCTCATCGAGCCGCTGCTTGAATTCCTCTAGGCGATGGTGCGCCGACTTAGCCGACTGCAGCGCCTCGGCCGCCTTGTCTCTGGCGTCGAGCTGCATGTCCAGCTTGGTCTCGACGCGGGTCAATCGCTGCAGTATCTCGGTGTTCACGTCTTCGCTCCCCAGCTCGTCCACCCCCAATAGTAAAGGCCCCGCCGAAGCGAGGCCCGCTGTCTAATCTCCGAGCGGTTGACCATCCGTTCCGAGTCCCGTCGAAGCCAAATCAGCTTCTACGGCCGGCTGCAGCGTTGCAGGAACTTGATCAAACGTCCGGCGCCCTGCCAGAATCAGCGTCACATAAACCGTCACGATTGCCATACGATCACCTCCAAGGATTAGAAATAAAAAGAGCCGGAGCATCATGTCTGCTCGGCCCCTTGATTCAGTTCCTTTTCGACTTCTTCCCGAAGATTTTCAGGCACACTTTCAAGTGTTCGGCGCCCCTCCTGTATCAACCGCACATAGACCTGCACCATGACTGTCATAGGCCACCTCCGAGCATCATTTCGTACAGTTCGGCGAGTGCTTCCATGGTCGTAAGGTTTTCGGCTTTTAATGCTGCAATCTGCTGTTCCGGTGTAGGCGCATGTGGCTGGTTACGTATGGCGTCAATCTCTGCCTGCGTCAATCCCTCCACCCAAAACGCCGGCGCCTCTGGCAGCGTCAGCACGGGCTCGTCTCCGCGTGTATCCTCGTCCTCATGGCTCCAGTCCGAATATGCCTGTGCGTAGGCAAGGCGCGACTCCGTGACGGCCGTTTGATACCCGTCATATGCAGCAAAGTCCCATCGGGGCTGATATAGCCCTTCTGGGACTTTCTCTGCGACGATGTAACCGACGACAATTTCCGTTGGTTGGCCGCCCTCTTCTTCCGGCGCTCGGTCCTCGTAAAGAGGCATCACCCCGGTTCGATCGTCCGTCACGATGATCGACTCAATGATATGACCCTCTAAGTCAACGATATGAGCTTCCTTCACGTTCGTTATCCCTCCTTTACTGAGTAGCCAAGAACGGCACCGCCGCTAAACTTGTCCAGCTTGTTGAACTGCCAGAATCGATGATGACTCGGCCGTCTGTTGATATGATAAGTGATCCAAATGCAAGATTGGAGTTAACGGAGACGCGGACCGGAGAATCAGGCCTGTATCCTGCCGGTAACGTAAACGCCGCCTGTCCGATCGCCCCAGACTTTATGAGCCCACGCATGAATACATATCCACGATCATCCTTGTAGTATCCCGCGACCGTCTCCCCGTTTCCGTAGTTAACCCACCCATTAACTAACGTCGGCGCAATCCATTGTGATTGTTGCTTTCCGGCTTTCTGCGTCTGTAGTATGCTTACCTCGCGCTTGAGATCAGTTACGACCCGCGTCACGTCGTCCAAGCCCTCTTTGATGTTCGGGGCATAGTCGGCCGAGATGGTCTGCGGAGCGATTCCAAGCGAATACGTGTCGAGCGCTAAGTACGTAACGGCATATGGGGCGGCAGTATCAAATCTTGACGGTAAGATGGACGCTGCGACATTTCCGTACACATCCGTTCCCGACCAAGTAGACCACAAGGCGTCGAAACGATCGGATCGGTATATGCCGACGAATTTGGCGACTCGATATTTTAGCGCTGATCCTGTCGTCTTGTTGTTAATGTCCCAGTTTGTGGCGAGTGTCGGTTTGACTGATTCACGTACAACAATCCCCGTACCGACTTCGATCTGATTGCCGCCTTCGTGCAAGACCAGGTCGCCTTCGTAATTGACCGGCTCGTCCGCGCTCTGCGCGAGTTGGTAGATCAGACGGTATGGCGTATATCCAGCCCAAGGCGCAGTTGGGACAGTGAGCGGTGCATCTGCCGGCGTATTGAAATCTACGCGGCACCACTGTTTTGTGCCTGTTCCGTTATATGGAACGCTGGAAGACTGACCATTTTGGAACATTCGATACCCATAAAAATACGCCGCGATCTCCGCAGCGCTTGGTGTGTATGAGTCTCCCCAACCGGAGTCGCTGGAAGGGATGGTAATATACACTGGGTTATTGGACGTCCCGTCGCCGACCCTAAAGCCATCAGCTACGCCGTAGTTCCGCGTCAGTATGGACCCATTGTATTTGACGACGTTGCCTTCTGCGTTGTTTATAACAGGCGATCCGCCGAGTGAAAAGAGAACACGTTTGTAACCTGTAAACGATGAGCCAAACGACCAAGGCAGCGACCCATCCAGCACGACAGGCCACCATCTCCGCGTCACCCTCGGCTTACCCTCTCCATCCGTATACAGGCTATCTGCTACGGAGCCGTCTACGTTGCTGCGGAGTTGGGCATCTGGCAAGTAAAGGTAGCTGCCACGCTTGGGTTCGAACGTTGCCGGCATTGCAGATGCATCTCCGACAACAAGTATCGGATTATTAAATGTGTACGTCCCCGCCGTGTTTGAATATAGATTTAGGTATAACAGTGTCGTAGTTGCATCAGTTGTAAAAGTTATCGTAGCAGTCGATGATTGATTTTGAATAACTGAGAAACTAGAACTAGCTTTAGTCGGAGTGAGATTCCATCTTACATTGCTGTCCCCTAGTACCTCGACCCGGATAGTATAAGTCGTGTTGGGTAGCAAGTTGATTGGGTAAGATGAATGGCCCCCCGGCGCTGTATTTACGAGAGTTAGACTGTTTGCTCCTTTAATTGTCGCGCTAGAAGCAATTGTCCAATCAGAAGATGAAAACGAATCAACCAGATTCTTCCCCGCATTGCTCACATACACCGCATTGGTATGCTTGGCATCGTCTACATACGGCCACTTCGCGGCGACTTGGGCGGCGGTCATGGAGTCGATGGCGGTGTAGTCGGCTGCGGAGATTTCGTAGACGCGCAAGCCGTCAGCGAAGAACGTTTGTCCATTTGCCGATGATGACGAGTAAGGACCAATCGACAACCTAGCGCCAATCGTTGTCGGCGAAAATTTGCGGTATAGCACGGAATAGCTTGTCGACGTAATCGTGTTCGAGCTTGGACCGCTAACCGCGCCTGCTGCCGGGTCTAGTCCGAGAATCATCGAAGGGGCCGTCCCGACTTTGCCGTTGCAGATCGCGACGTAATATTTGCCTACGGATACTTGATTGACGATGTCGATAGATGCGAACGAATTCGCCCCCGATGCCGTCACCTGGAGTGCGTCACGGCCTTCCTGCCCGCCACCGGATACGACCGCCGACGTTCCGGTTACAGTAGTGATTCCGGTTAAGTTTGCGAACTTCCCGGCTCTGCCTCCGAGATTAACCAACGTCCGCCCCTTGATCTCCTTGATACGGAGACGGGAGCGTCTATTGGCGATGATGTTTTGTAGGCCGGGGGATAGGGTGACGGCTGTTGGCGCCGCCTTGAGTTGCTGGGCGTGAATCTCGCGAATGAGGATGCCAACAGAAGCCCGGGCGATAGCATCCGCACCAGTACGAGCGTCGGATACTTCGGCCGCGGACGGCGCCGGGCCTGCGATGATCTCGGTAAGCTGCGCGGTCAACTGCGCCAAAGCCTGCTGCACGTTTGCGGCTGTTACCCCCGTTATTGGGTCAACCGTAATGCTCTTGGCCGCGTGGGCGATCATTGACGAAAGATGATCGGCGATTAAAAGGTTAACCGCGTCCATATCATCTTTGACCCGATCAAAGCCTAGCGTGATAGTCTGAAAATCGTCCTTAATCTTTTTAGACGGCGTCAGATTGGCGTACGGGTTCGGCATCTCGTTCAGCTCCTTTCATCTTGGTGCGCTGGGCTTGGACGCGTTCGATTGCTTCCTTGACACCTTGCAGAATTTCGTCCTCGCGGCCAAGGTTCGCCTGGATCATCGCGGACACGACTTCCACGACCTCCTGCACGGGCTGTCGCGGATCGAGATCCATTCGAACAATGATTTGTCTATGAGCCATGCTGGGGCCTCCCGCGCACGAAAAAGAGCCCGTCAGCCGACGGACCCTTTGTGCAGATATGTGGTTAAATTGTGGATTAACTATGAAACCCTATTTCGCTCGATTGCTCGAATTAGCTTTTCGTTCCGTTTGTCAGCTTTATGGCTGCTGACCACAAGAAACGCATGAATAACGCCGGGTACATAGCCGAAACAAGTAAGAATCAGATTAAGCAGGAATGCCCCAGGCTTTCCGCACGCGAGGACGGCGAGTGGCGGCAGAAAACAGAGAAAATAACGCATGAATTAACCTCCGCGACTTTTGTCTCAAATATAGCAGATATAGTCGTGGATAAAAAGAACTATTTTTCAATTAAGTAATTACTTTCCTTCAAGTTCAGCCTTGCGCTGTTGCCATATAACAAGCTCCGCTTTTTGCTTTTCAGCGTATTCGCGATAAGTTTTGGCAATATCCATTTGACCGTCCTTCTCATACTGATCGGCAGAAGCGCTGAAATATTTAATTTGATTCTCGATTCCGAGTATCGATAAGTTGATTGCCTCCATGGTGTATTGCTGTGCGCCAGGAGTTGGCGTTGCTGCCGGCCCACTCGAAGGTGTAGGCTCTGGAGTCGAAGGAGACGACAAATTGATCTTCCCCCCGTCAAAATTAATATCCAATCCAAGCGCTTCGGATATCGGCCTCACTGGGACGAGGCTGGAGTCGTTAACAATTGCCGCATTACCGACGGTCTTCCCGTTAAATGTAACTTCGCGGACGTTCGCCACTTTATCACCTTTTGATAGTAGTCCGGAAGCACCTGCTTGTATTCCGAATGTCAAAGCCGCACCAATAAGCATCCCGACAACGAGTTTGCGCATATTCGCCATCCTTTGCCATTTTTCCAAAGTATATCATTGGATGACTCCGTTGACTACGGATATGGCTCGATTCGCTGCCCCTCCAGATGTATTCGCAACGTACAACGTACCCGTGAAACTGGACTTGTCAGCTTTAGATGAAAAGCTTTGTCCGTTAATCATGACGTTGTTGCCTACAAGGTTCATATCCGCGTTGCTTGGACCGATTCTCATAGGAATTCCGGTGGAATCCAACGTAAACAATGATGCGTTGCCGTAGATTGTTGCCCCAACACCGCCGAATGTAAAATCAAGGGCTGGAAATCCTCCACTCGCACTCGCAATAAATCTTGCGTAACTTGTAGCGCTTGAGTATACAACAAACGAATTTGCGGAATTGTTCATTTCCGCTCTCGGGTACGATCCGTTGCTCGTTGCGATATACGAACCGAAGATGTTAGTTCCGGTAATCGTTGTGCCATCGATCGTGCCGCCATGTATCGATGATGCGGATATATCGCCTTGTATCTCAGCATTGAAAGCAAACAGATGTCCGGTCATATCCACGCTAAACGGTGCCGAATCGAAGCTGCTGTGTCCAGCCCAAATGCCCGAATCGCTCGCCTTAAAAACGTTGTTGCCGCTACCGATCACGATCTCGCCGCCCAGGAACCGGCCGCCTTGCACATCGCCCTCGAACGTTCCAGTCGCCGCCATGAGCGCTCCCGCAAAGGTTCCGGACGCCGCCTCCAGCGTGCCCGCGAATTTCAACGTGCCGGCGAGCGCGTCGAGGTATAGAAGCGAGTTCCCATTCACTCGCCAATCCCAAACATCGCTGTTTAGGGTTAGCTTTGTAAGATGATCATCGCGTTCGACAATAAAGCCATCCTCTTTCGTAATCGTCACGCCAAAGTAATTCCGGCCCTGCTTCACCGTGGACTGGCTCAGCTTGTTGACCTTGTCGGTCAGTGTCCCGACCGGCTTAAACTCGCTCTGCGGCGCGCTGTCGCTGCTTGCGCTAATCTGCCCCGTCACCCCACCGCGGTAAGTGATCGTGCTCACCAGGATTACCGAGTCGAACGTCACGATACCGTCCCATGGGATGTCCGTCTCATTCCACGCCGTTCCGGTATTCTCCCAAGTGTCGCCGATAAATTCCTGCATCGTTATAGGGTCGCCCACCTCGAGCCAAGGTAGGCAGATCCAGTCCATCGTGAACGGGTTATACGTCGTGCCGCTGAGCTGCGCCAGCGCGCTATTCACGGCCGCCTGGTTCATGTATGGGTTCTCAATCGTCACCGTGTTGTCAGCGCCGCCTGTGCCCGCCTCCAGCGTTGAGCCTTCATCGTCGACAATGCAGACGAGCCGGGTAATCGTCTTGACCGGATTGGTATGCGTCAACTTGCGGTATTCGCTCGTCGTGATCGTCTCCGCCGGCGCGCCGCGCTTGAACGGCACGAACGACAAATATCCATCCTTGCCGATCCGCGCGCACGACGCAGCCGCTTGTGCGACCAGCCGGATGACACCGCGGCAGCTGTAACCTGTCGGCGCGATCTGGAAGACGAGCGAGGAGCTGACCGACACTGCTGACGGGACGCCTGCCTGAGCGCATGCCTCGGCCAGCACGGCAGACATGGTCGCCGGGTACGTCAGCGCCGACACGAAAGGCTGCTCCGCCTGCAGCAACGCGTCATAGCAAGTGAACCGCCAGTACCCGTTGACTTCCTTGCGGCTGTCTACGTAATAGACGCCATACGGGATGCTCTCCGTACTCGCATCTTCCCAAGGCACGTCCGCAGCGATCCAGGACATCGTCGCCATATCCCAGGTCAGATCAGCCGCTCGCAGGTACAGCCGCACCTCGGCATTGACCGGGATCTCGTCGGTTGTCCGCAGCGACAGACCCAGCTCTGAAGAAAACACCGTCCCGATGCCGAACGTCTCGCCGTCCTGGATGGAATCGCGAATGGTCAGGTCGACGATCTGCGAGGGACCGTATTCGACGCCAGCGATGACGGCCTTAAATTCGACGTATCGGCGCGGATCCCGGAACGCGTCCTTGAATTGCTGCGATACGGACAGCATCCAATCACCTCTCTGTCAGCGTCATTTTCAGTTTTGACCAGTATACCGTGCCGCCTTTGCTCAGCGCCGCCGGCGTCGGTCGGTTGCCGGCGTAGAAGGTCCGCGTCATGTACTTGCCGTCCATCGGGTCCGGATACGTGAGCTCGAAAAAGGGACCTTCCATGGCTTGTAGGATACTAGCAGTATCCGCCCAGTTGAGAAGGCCCCAGCTCATGTCAATCTGCCGCTTAACCGCGATGCGGGCCCGGTGCAGCGTGCCGTCGGCCGTTCTTCCCGTGGCCTCACTATCGTCGATATCCAGCGGCGTGACAGTAAACTCCGTCGGCGCTTGCGCAAGCGATGTTCCATTCACTTTGATGTCCATGCTTACCCTCCAATCAGCGTCCGGCCTTCCTGGCGCTGCACTTTGTTGATCGCATTGATTGCTGCGCGCCCTAGCTCCGTCTCGCCGATCATCAGGATCATTTGCCGATCGAGCCGTCGGATCGCCTCCAGAATCGACTCGAGGACGATAAGCATTTCGGAGTTACCACCGCCCATCAGCTCCTGCAGCTTGGACAATGGACTGATGACCTCGGGATCTGCTGCGGCGCCGCGGTTGTCGCCGACCATAGCGAGCGTCGGGCCGTAGGCTAGGCCACCTTTGGCGAGCCTTGGGATGCGAGGAATGTGCACGCCGAAGTCGTCATAGCCAGACACCTTCTCGGCCCACTCTGGAATATCAATCTTGATCATGTTAATTCCGTCGATCATTCCATTGATCAGGTCGATTACAATGTTAATTGCGCCCTTTACGGCACCGACGACTGCATCCCAAATGCCGATGGCAAACGTCTTGATGCCTTCCCAAGCGCGCTTCCAGTCTCCCGTGAACACGCCTGCGATAAAATCGATCACGCCGCCAAGTGCCTTTATCAAGCCCTTCAGTACGTCTGCGATCAACGCCACAGCGGATGTAATTACATCACCGATCACCTTGAAAACGACTTTAAAAGTCGGGCCTAGTTTATCAACGAGCCAGCTTAACAGCGGTGCAATAAATTTATTGTTAATATCTTGCGCTGCCGTAATCAGCTTGCCGATGAAAGTCCCGATTTCCTCTAGCAAACCCTTTAAATGCTTTTCCCATAACCACTTCGAATTCTCCAGCATGTTGGAAAAAAAGGGCTGGAGGAACTTGTCCCAAAAACTGCGCCATAGCTCTTTCATGTTGTCCAGGCTCGTCTTGATATTGCTCGTGATCTTCGAGCCCCACGTGTCCCACCAGTCAAACAGAACATCGAGGGTGCCGATGATAACGTCCGACAAGGCGGCCATAGCTGGCGCCGCAGCGCCTTCCCATATGTCGTCAAAGATCATTTTGGCATTGTCGAACAACTGCGAGAAGATATCCACTGCCCCATCAAGAAACTCTGTGAGACGCGGCAAGCCCTCGCTGACGAACAACGACAGGATCGGAAAGACAGCATCCCATATATCCTCGAATACGGTCGTGAATGAATCTAGCAGCCCCGCGAGCGTCTTTCCGGCGATCACAATGCCCTTTTGCCAGAAAGGGACGAGCTCGTCGATGAACCAGTTCTTAAGCGGCGCGCCCAGCTCTTTGATGTCGGAGAAGACTGACCCGAAGACGCCCTTGAGCCTTTCAAGCTGCGGCGCAATCAGCCCCCAGGCAGTCACCAGCGGCGGCCCGAACGCGTCAGCAAGTACGCGGCTAGCACTGCGGAACGTATCGCCGATGCCAGACATGACGCCTTTGACGCGATTTGCGAAGCCCTGCACCTGCTCCGTCGCCACGGACGTGTCAACCTGCGGCGTAATCGCGCCCATATCGCCGAGGCCTGCCCCGAGACCAGACAAAGCCGCGCTGTCCGCAGCATCGTCGAGCGCCTTCGCTGTCGCTTGGCTCAGCGTGTTGAGCTGGTCGAAGCCGGCCAGGCTACCCTTGACGGACTTGCCTGCCTTCTTGACCGCTTTGCCTGTGTCCGTCGCTGCTGTGCCGACGTCACCGATCGAGTTGGCCGCGTTTGATGTCGACGCGGATGCTGCCGCCGCGGTCGAAGATATCGAGCTGGCATCGCCAAATAGTGCAGCCGTAAAGGCCTTGAAATACTGGGCCGCCACCTGCAGCTTCGAGATCAGCAGGTTAATCCCGCGGATAACCGGCGTCAGAATGTTGATAAAGCCCGCGCCCATCGTTCCCTGGAAGATCTTCCACTGCTCCGCCAGCACGCGCGTCTGGTTCGCCCAGCTTTGCGACGTCCGCGCGAAGTCGCCCTGTGCGTCCTTCGTGACCGACAATAAGTAGTTGTATCGCAGCAGCGTCTGGTTCGCCTGGCTCATGTTCTGGTACGACGTCTTGATTCCCTGGCTCAGCGCATAGGCTTCCAGGTTTGCGATGTTCATGTTGACGCCGAGCTGCTTTAGCGGCTCCGTCTCTCCAGTCAAACCGCTAAAAACCTTGTAAAACGCGTCGTCGTTAGAGAGATTATAAAAAGAGGACATGTCCGCAGCAAGTTCGGTCAGCTGCTTGGACATGTCCTTCATTTGTGCGCCAGTCAAACCGGACGATTTGAGCATGGCGCCCATCGTACTGCTATAACGCTTTGCCGACAGCTCGGATAAGCCAAAGTTGTCGATCAAGTTTTTCGACCAGTTGTTCACCTCGGCCGCCATGCTGCCGAACGTCACGTCGACGACGTTCTGAACCTCCTGCAGATCCGACGCCAGCCCGATGGCCTCCTTGCCGAAGGCGACCAAACCGCCTACAGCAAAGGCCCCGGCGATGATCCCGCCGAGGCCTTTAAACGCACCGCCCACCAAATACGTCGCCTTATTGGCGATGCCGTCCAACTCTCGATTGAACGAGCCGTAATCCAGCCCGAGGTCGAGATCTATGCGACCGATGCTACCTGACAACCTGATCACCTCCGAACATCCGAGCCAGCGCGGCTTCAAGACTGCGCATCTCTTGCTCCAACGCTGCCGGATTGCTCAGCTTGGCTTTGGCTCTACGATTCCGCCATTCGTTGTAGATTCGGCGCTGGTCCGTGTTGAACGCCTTGATTGCTTTCGGGTCCGTCTCCGATCGAATCGATACGACGCTGCCCAGTGGTGTGTCAGGCATGAGCCCGGCCACCAGCGTGCAAAATTCGGCCCAAGGCATGTCCGAATGCTGTCTGATCCGAATGCCATACTGCTTCGCCAGACTCGCCTCGATCAACGGCCAGTCCTCATACAGGTCGTACCAGTTACTCGGCTGCTGCGCTTGCCCGGCGAAATCGGGCAGCGGCGTCCTCGTAGGAGATGTTGGTCAGCGCGGCCAGAATCCCCGTTGCGAGTACCTGAAGATTCCCGAAGCTGATCGAGGTAACGCCGATGTCCTCGCATGCCTCTTTGCCCAGCGCGGTTTCCAGTGCCGACAGAATCCCCTGCACGCCGGAGCCTGCCCTTTCTTGGAAAGCCATAACGGCATCGATTCCGTCATTGACCGGGTACAGCTTTTCGCCGATCTGAATGGCCGGCTTCTCATTGTTCAGTAGCGCCGACAAATTGATGATATTGCTCATGGATTACGCTCCCCCGCCGCTCGGCGCGGCCGTGAATGTTGGCTTGCCATCGCTCAGCAGCTCGAATTCCAAGCCGTCGATGTTCGTGCTGTCACCGCCACCGGGCTGCGTCAGATTAATTACGCAGTCCATCGTCAGCTTGGCGCCGCTCGGCATCGTCCATTCGAACTTCGTCTCGACGTCTTGCCCGGTGCCAAGCAGAAGGCCCGCGATATAGTCGTTACCCGGGTCGCCATAGTGGCGCTTACCGCTGAACGAGAACGTCAGCCCCTTGCCGGTAACTGCCCGGCGCACCCAGCCCTCCTGGTCCATCGCGTACCATTCCTCGGTATTGCCGTCGATGGCCGGCGAGAAGTTTTCCAAGTCTTTGACCGTGACCATGTCGGTCGCGGAAGAAGAACGCCCCGCGATGCCGATCTTGAACACGTTGTTGTGCACCGGGAAGACGCCGGTCGCCCCTGCGAATGTTTGCAGATCCATTTTCAACAATGCTATCCCCTACCTTTCGTATTGAATCGTGACCTCGATCACGTATTCGTAAATTCCCTCGTCATCCGTGCCGACGCTGACCGGCTCCGGCGTGCGCATCGCAAAGTTGATCACGCGGCGGTCGCCGATCACCGCCGACTGGCCGAACAGGGCCGCATAGACCTCTTGGGCCTTCTGCTCGGCCGTGTCCGCATTCTTGCCCCAATGGACGAGGATCGACACCGTCTTCGCTGCATAGCTCGTGTTCTCCAGCCCGCCGACTGCTATTACTGGCAGCCCGCCGGTTACGTTATACAGCCCGATGCATTGGGCCTTCTTGCCGTCGATCTTACCGATGTACCATGCCGGGCAATCGATCTGCGTCTTCAACCAGTCGCGAACCTCCGAAAGCAGCATCATTGGATCGTCCCCCGGT
Source organism: Cohnella sp. GbtcB17 (assembly GCF_019091135.1). Lineage (GTDB taxonomy): Bacteria > Bacillota > Bacilli > Paenibacillales > Paenibacillaceae > Cohnella. The sequence continues at coordinate 74,605 of NZ_JAGXJW010000036.1, forward strand.
TCAGCTGACGATAGAGCGCGCGGAATGCCTTAGGCGCAAACTGCTGCTTGTCGCCCGAGATCCAAGCCTCCAGCCACTTACCGCTCGCGTTGGCGTTCTTGTCCTGCCGGAAGTCGTATTCCGGATGCCAGTAAAGCCGGCGTGCGTACGGCGTGTCATATACCAGCTTGGCGAGCCCTTCGCGGGCGCGGCTGCCGTCGACGTGGCCGCTCCGCTCAAGCTCTCCCGTCTGCTTGGGTACGACGGCGGCCGTCATGACTTCGGTCTTCACGGCTTCGGCCGTAAGCACCAACGCCTTGATCTGCGAGCCGGAGAGCTGTCGAATCGCTCGACGGTTCATCGTCGTTTTGACCTTGACCATCTAAATCAGCTCCAACTCGGTCGAAAACACGCTGCCGTCTGGATTGCGCGGCCGCGCCGACCGGAATATCGTCCGTTGCTCCGCGCCTAATTTGACGTAACCCTCGATCAGCTTGTCCGGCAGAATGTCACCCTGCACGATGACCTTGCCCGATAGGCGGACCAGGCGGCGCTCCGCGTCCAGCGTTTGCTTGGCCTTCTCGTCTAAGCAGCATAACCCGTCATAGATCAGCGTCTCAACAGGCTCACCGTCCTCGCTCAGCTCGACCTGGTAAACCTGCACTGGCGTCTTGAGGATCCACGTCGGAAAAGGGAGCTTCATCAGATCAGCCCCCTGCCCGTGAGCCCGGTCGACAGCAGCAGGTTGGACACGGTGGGCAAAGATTTGATTCCGCCGGCGCCCTGCGTCGTGTTCAGCGTGACGGAGACGCTACCCGCGCTGTAGCTGGAGAGTGGCATGTCGAGGTAGTCGCCGTACTGAAAGACAAAGTCCGCCTGCTGGCAGACCGCCTTTTTGATGGCGAGCTGCTGGAAGGCGGACAAATTCGTAAATCCCCGGGCTGTGATGCGGCTATAGGTCAGCGTGTCGACCTGATCGCTTGCGCGCTCGAGCGCCTTGTCTAGATCGGCAGGCGCGATCAAGCCGCTGCCGTACAGCTCATAGTCCGCTGCCGTTGCGTAGGCCATGAGAGCACCGCCTATTCTACGGACGGGTCAGGCTGCGCGTCCTTGATCTTTGCCAGAATATCTTCCTTTTTCGTCGCATCGCCGAGGTCGATCAGATGATCGGCTGCATGCTTTTTCAGTTGCGCCACGGTCATCTTGTCGATGTCCGTTTCTTCGACTTCCGGCTCCTTTTCCGTTCCGCCTTCGACCGTATAGCCATGATCCTCGAACCAGGCGATCAGGTTCGGATCATCCGTCTCCCCGACGCCGTTAACGAACGACACGGACGCAGATACACCGCTATACTGCTTGTTTGGTGCGTAGATCTTTGCCATGGATTATTCCTCCTCTTCGTCAATCGGTACCGGGATGCCGGGCTCGGCGCCGTCCTGTAGAACCGTGCCGACGTGCTCAGTGGCCCGGAGGTGATCCAGGCCGTCGTTATCCGGGTCAGCACCGTCGGCAAGCCGTGTACCGACGCTAACGCCCGCGTACTGAGCATTCACCGTTTTGCGCGTATCGTCGTCTTCGTAGCGCATTACTGCACCTTGACCTTGCGCAAGACAGCTGCGGCCTTGGTCGCCTTGAGTGCTACGGCTGCGACCATTTCGACTTCGCCCTTCTTGACCGCGCCTGCCGTCGAGAAGTCAGGCAACCAGGAACGCACTGGCGGCTGGCCGGCCATGCTCACGCCGTGGAAGCCATCAAGCCCGAGGCGCACTGCGTACAGGCTGGTCTCACCCGTCGTGCCATTGACAGGAATAACCGGGTTATTCGTACCCGGTTTGGCGCCAAGATCGACGAGGGGAATGATGCCGTACTTCTCGATCTGCTGACCGAATTCGTTCATCGATGTGTTATACATGCTGGAGCGACGAGCTGCTGCACGGATCTTTGCAATCAGCTTCGTGTTGCCCATGATAGCATCCGGCGGACCGTCCAGCCCCATCAGGAACTCGTCCAGAATGTCAAGGAACGACTTGTAATTCGTATCTACGTTCCCCGAAGTCGAGAGATCGATCGCCGACGTAGGGATGAGTTCCGTCGAACTGCCCGTCAGCGCCTTGTCGAGTCCGTCAAAGGCGTCAACATCGACAGCGGAATCGCCATTGATGACCGTATCATTGAACAGCGCCTGCGCGGCCTTGATCTTTTGAGCCATCTGGAACGTCGTCTCGTTGATGATGCCGCCCATGCCAGCGATGATGCGGTCGATCTCGAACGCACCGCCGAAGACCTTCAGGTCGACCGTGTAGCGCTGCTTGGTCGTTTCTTGCGGCGTGTATTCCGTGTTGATCGCACGGAAGTCGGCAGTCGGCTGCGTTACAACGCGCGTATAGCCATAGGTCAGCGTCGCGCCGCCGCCCGTCGGGCTGACCGCGTCATCGAACGTCATGTTGTCTAGCAAAAAGTTACTTTTACGGAATTCGTCGATGACGCCCATTTGCAGGTCATCTTGTACGTTCTTTTTTGCTTCGGCCAAAGTTACTGGCATTTAAATCACTCCTATTTGTTGGTTTGGAAATGCGCCGCAACGGCATCCGCCAGGCTCTTTTGACCGCCTCCAGCAGCGCCGCCGCCAGCCCCACCTTGGCCGCCATTGCCTCCGACGCGCTGAAAGCCACCGGCGCCGCCCTGGCCCCCGTTTCCGCCCTCGGGCTTGAACAGGAACGCCTTGGACTCCTGCAGCGATTTGACCTGTTCATCGAGGCCGACGATCTTGTCACCATCCACAACAAGCTTGGTCTTGTCCACGAGCCCGGCGACCAGCGCCTCGTCATGAACCTTACCGGCCAGCGCCGTCTGGATTGCACTGCTCAGCTTCAGGTCCTTGAGATCAGCTTCATACTTGTCCTTGGCGGCCTTGTTGTCCGTCTGCAGCTGGGTGATCTGCGCCTTGAGCGATTCGGCATCCCCCGTCGACTTTCTCAACTCCTCGAGCTGGCCGTCGCGATCGGTGACGTCCTTCTCCAGCTTCTTCTTGGCGTCATTCACCTCGTCGAAGCGCGCTTTGGGAATGAAGCTCTTGAGCTCGTCCTGGCTGGCTGCTGCGGCCTTCTCGGCCATATCTTCCGGCAATCCGATTGCTACAAATTGCTCTTTGTTCATGGGTTGGTGCCTCCTCGTCATCTTCGCTTTTTAACCCGGTCGCGTCCGGTGATGGCCCTTTGTTTTGCGCCGCGAGCAACGGCTAATGGGCCCCGGCAGTCTCATCCAGGGCCCGTTGCTTAAACCTGTAACTTTTCACGACTGCGATCCCGTCGCAGTTCGTCGTGATCGGCCAAATGCTCACGAAGGCGGCCGCGCCATTCCTTTACCTTGGATGCGGCCGCGTCTTGGTTGCCCGGATCGGCGCTACCTGCCTGCCGGCGCTGATACATGCGGATCTGGCGTTCCATGTATCGCTGCTTCTGCTCCGCCTGGTATGACTCCTCGGCCTGCTCGTCGTCGACCGGCTGCGGCACGCTGCTGATGCCCGGAAAATAAGTGGACATGTTGTGCCGGCAGTTCGGATGGAAAAGGCCGCCGGCCATCGCCGTACTAAGCAGCGTCATTCCGCCGCTTTCCCCCGACTTGCCCGCGCTGTACACGTCGTCCACGTACGGCTTGCCCTGCCAGGGCAGACAGAGCGGCGAGCAATTCGCATGCGACGAGACGATGACCGTCTTGACGCCCCACTCCTGCCGGCGCGCGCCCTCCCCGGCGAATACGGCACGTTGAGAGGCCGTGCGTAATGCCATCTCTGCGTACGAGGCAATACTGACTTGCCGGCCATCCTTGAACGTGATGCAGTTGTATCCACGGTCCAGAAAGTCCCGGGTCGCCATGTCGATCGCCTTGTTCACCGTGGCCGCGCCGGCATTGGCGTACACCTGCGCCTTAAAGATGGTCTGCCGGTACACGTCATCCGACATCCGGAGCATCGCCGCCGTCCCGTCGCGCAGCTCGCTCTGCGTGGCTTCGATCAGGGCATTCAGCCGATACGCATTTATGCCAAAAAAGCTCTCGTCCGTCCCGTCGACGCGGGTGATCGGTTCCGTGAGCTCTCCAGCGATGAATAAATGCTTAAGCTGATTCCACAGCCGGCGGATGATCCCGTCGGTCTGCTTGGCGCCATCCATAAACGATTCCTCGATTACCTCGGCTGTCAGGCGGTCCACCTCGGAGCCGTAAGCAGCCAACAGCGCGGCGTTCTGCTTGCGATACCGAGCGAGTGCCTCGAGCTTTCGCTGCTGCCACTGCTCCCACTTGAAGCCCATCTGGCGTTCCTCATCTTCATGGCGCGCAAGATTGCGCTTCATGGACTTGATCAGGTCGAGCTCCATCTGGGCGAAGATCTTGGCGATCGAATAGGGACTGCTCATTCGACGTCATCCCCTGGCGGGCTGTCCCGATTGATCGCTGGCTCAGTTGCAGCTGCCCCTGCTTGCTCGGCCTTCAGACGGGCGATCTCTTCGGCCTTCTCCTCATCGGTCCAAGTATCGCCGTACATCTCGTCGACGGATGTCTCGATCGACATAACGCCGTAAGCTCTGGCCTTGCCCACGATCTCGACGACGCTGCCGAAGTCCGGCGCCGCGTACTCACCGAACGAAACGCTGGCCTCGTAATCGCCTGGCGTCTTGGTTTGCATCGTGTCCCAAACCCTGAGCGCCACGGAAACGAGCTCCGGGATGACCTCGTTGAGCCGGTCGACGATCTTGCCGCGCGTGTACAGCGTCGCCTTTTCCTTCTCGCGCTGCGCCTCCGCGTTGTCCGTCTTCTTCAGGTCAATGCCAAGCGTAGCCGGGCTCATGATGCCCTGGAGGCACATATCCAGCGCCGACGCGTATGATTCGACGAACGCCTCGTACAAAATCTGCGGCTGCACCATGCTGATCTGGCTTTTCTCGTCCTCCGCCAGGCTGGAGCCGACCTTGATAAACTGGTTATCGAAGGGATTCGACCGAAGCAGCTCGCCTGTGTCTGGGTTGCGCGGGACCAGGTCCTCGGGGATATACTTCTGCACCCGGCCCGCGCGTATGGCATCCATCCATTGGCTGATGACTTCATCGAGCGCGTCGAAGTTATCCGCTTTGCCGCCGTCGAATAGGCTTTTGCCGCGGCCTTTCCATTTCGGCGACTTGAAGAACATCAGCGGCACGCCCATGAGGAATTCGCCGGCATACGTCGTGTCCTGCAGCTCGGCGAGCTCCGTCACCGTGGACAGCGGCACCTCTTTGCCGTCCGACGTCAGCAGCCGGTACTTGATGTATCCTTTGCCGTACGTCTCCTCGAGCCGGTATTCCTTGTCGTTCGCAACGTAGTCGCTGTAAAAGATGATCTCCTGCAGCCGGCCGCGCTCGCGCTTGTACTCGACCTGATCAGCCGCGTAGAACTCTATGATTGGGTATTGGGTCAGGGCCGTATCGACGGACAGCTTGAACGCCCCGTCGCCGGTCGCCAGCGTCTGCGCGATGGCATCCCCCAGCAGCTCGCTGATGTCGTTATCCTCGGCGATCTCGTCCCAGGTCGTCGTCTGCGCCTCGTTGCCCAGCTCAATGCTGTCGAGATCCGCCACGACGATGTCCGCTAGGCGGTCCGCCATGAGCGCCGGCAGGCCGCTGTGGATCTTGCGGATCCCGAGGCCGTCCGTCGGTACAGCGGCCCAGAAACGCGTCCTGCTGACGGCATCCCACTGCGTCGCCTTATAGAATTGATCGAGCTCTGACGGGTCGCCTCGGTACCATAGCCGATTCCGCAGCACATTCGTCTGGTAGCTCATCGGCTCCTTGATCGTGATCGCCCGGTTATCTGGCGCCGGCTGTATCCGAAGCATCTTCATGAGTGCGTTTTTCACCCCCGTCCATACGCCCATATCAAGCCATCCCTCCTAGCAGATACATCGTCTCGGCCATGCCCGTCGTGGCGTCTGGCGCATCGTCGTGTGCGTTCTTGCCTTCGCGTTGATAACTCGTCATGGCCTTGTGGTACTCCGGCCAGCGATCGCGCCAGTTAACCGGGAAATACACATGCTGCATGACCCACGTCGCATTCGATACGATCCGAGCGACTTTGTTCTTGCTTTGGTGAAACCAGCTCACGTCCGTGCGGTTGCTTTTCAGCTCCGTCTCCAGAATGCGCTTGATATTCCGTGCGAACGCCCGGCCTCCGTTGTTGCTCTCAATCCGAGCTTTGTTCACCTTGGCAGCAGAAAGAGCCCGCGCAGTGGCAGGCTCGGTAATCTCCATCGGCTGTTTGGTGTAGAGCACGTCCAACACGTACGCCTCTTTCTGGTAGACGCCCCAGATGATATTGCACAGGTAGTCGTCGCCCTGATCGGCGCTGTCGCAGTAGGCGTATATGCCGGTAAACAGCGGCGCGCCGGATGCGTCCCGGGGGATATCTGTGTACGTCTTGAATCTGCTGTACAGCTTACCCTTGATGTCGATCGGGATCTGCTGATAGTTGGCGCTTGCGATGTCTGCACCCATCGCCCGCACCTTCATGTCGTATGACTCGCGACTCAGGATCTCATCGCACAGCATCGTCCCGTCGTCCTGGAGTGCCTTCATGGTCAGCAGGCGGACGCGCTTCTTCTCGGCAGCAAAGTGCTCCAGCGCCCGGCCAGCCAAGTCGCCGGTCGCCCACCTTGTCATGATGATGATGATCTTGCCGCCTTCCTCCAGACGGCTCAGCATCGTGTTCGTGAACCATTCCCAATGCTTCTCCAACGTGGCCTCGTTATTGGCCTCCTCGGCGTTCTTGATCAGGTCGTCGATCATGAGGATCGTCGCGCCGAAGCCTGTCGCTGTACCCGTCGGAGACGTCGCCAGGTAGTTGTTATAGCCGTCCTCGAGGCTCCATAGGTTCATGGCGCTATCGCCACGCTTGATGCGCGTCGCTGGGAAGATATCGCTATAAACGATCTTGTCAGCGTCAACTTTGATCGTGCCGATGCCATCCCGTACGGCCTTTGAGAACGTCGTGGACAGCGTCTCATTGTACGATCCGGTCATGACCTTCTCTCGCCGATTACGCCCCAATACCCACTGCGCGAACATGGAGGCGGTCCTGCTTTTGCCATGCCGCGGCGGCTCGTTGATAATCAGAATGTCATCGCTCGACTCGTAGAAGTCTTGCATTTCGTTGCACAGATCGACGAGATACTGCCGATTAGGCTTGTAGAAGTCCGGCGCCATCTCCTGGCAGAACGCAAAAAATTCCCGACGTGCCAACTCCATGCGGGCGCCGCGGATGATCGTCGCTTTATCCACTGCCGATCAGCTTCTTTAGCTCCTCGGTCGTTAGGCCGGCGTACGGATTGTTGACGTCCACGCCGCCCGATAGCTCCAGCTTGTCCTTGAACATGCCGAGATGCCTTGCGACGTTCTCCAACGCCTTTCCCTGGTCCTGTAGCTTGATCTCCATGCCGTCTTTGGTCGTCTTGACGCCGGCATACAGCATGCGAGCCTGCGGGCTCAGATCGCGCGTATCAGCCGCCATGATGTCGCCGTGTCCCTCGCCGTGGCACTTCGGGCATTTCGGATGTGGCCGGATCGTCGGGTCGAAGCCGTAACCCCCGTAATCTGTCGGCACAGGCTGCTTTAGATCCTGCGCCAACCTGACCTGGCGATCGTATTCATCCTCGTCGGCCCACTGGTATTCGTGATCTTTGCCGAAGCAGTACCGACAGCAGACGCGGCGATGTGCAATAAGCTCGTTCGGGTCCGCTGTCGCAATCGCCCACCAACGCTGAAGCACCATATCGGCTGTGATCTCTGTACGCGCTGCTCGCTTGTTCATCGCCGTCTTGAGGGCTGTCTGCACACTAACATTCGCTAACAGCCTTGCCCCCTGTTCGTTCGCTGTCTTTGCACTATAGCCGGCTCTAATGGCCGCCTGAGTCGCATTCAGGTCAACGAGGTATTCCTGCACAAACTTCTTTTGCTTCGCGGCCAGCGCCATCAGACGGCCTCCTTTCTGTCATATTCCCAAATTGAACCAGTTGCGGTATATTGAAAAAGAACACCGTCTCGGAAAGCATCTGGGCGGTGTTCTTGCTATGTAAACGCAGAACGGGCGACCGCCAACCCTCCGAGGTTGTTGACGTTCGCCCATATATTGCACACTATCATCTTAGCACGGGTTGACATGGCCTGTGTTATCAACCTATTCGCAAATTATTCGCAAAATAGTATCACCTTCCGATAACTGCATACTCCCGTAACGCTTTGCGCTTCATCCGGTAAAAGCTGTCTTTGGATAAGCACATTTGCTCGGAAACCTCGTCCCACTGCCTATCCTCGATGACGTGAAGCCGAAGTAGCCGCGCGTAATCCGGCTTATACTCGGCCAGTGCCTCCAGAACGTTGTCGATCCGCTTGACCTCGGCCTGCAAGTCCTGAAGCTCGGCCAGGCGCTCCAGCACATCATCGACATCGTCCATGTAAAGCCCGCGCGTCTCGATGACCTTGCGGATGGATCGGCGTACTTCCTTCAGCGCCTGTTCGTCTTCTTCGTCCATAGCGCCGGCGGGTATGGCGTGCAGTTGCGCCCGGGTGCCGGCTGGATACCGTCGCAGGTAGGCGTGTGCCGTGGCCTCCAATCGCTGCTCGTGCCTGTTCAGATACAGGTATGACGGCATGCCGCGGAGACGCTTGTGCAACGCCTGCAGCTGGTCGTCCTCGCCGATCCGGCTCACCGTAATGCCGCAACCGATATTATGCTCACTCAGGATCTTGATCCGCGCGCGCATCTG
>NZ_JAGXJW010000354.1 GCF_019091135.1 Cohnella sp. GbtcB17
ATAGGCCTGTACGCGTCGGGCACCGCAGGCTTCTGGATCCAGGCGCTGCTGACGCACACCTGGCAGCCGTACGATTGGCGCGTCTGGACCGCCGGAGCGGACATCGGCCTGGGCTCAGCCTGGGGCAACCTGCTGTTCATGCGGGCGATCGGACGCGGTCCCGCCAGCCTCGTCTCTCCGATCACGAACGCGAATATCGTCATCGTACTGGTCGCAGGCCTCGTCTGGTGCGGGGAGACGCCGCACACCAC
>NZ_JAGXJW010000355.1 GCF_019091135.1 Cohnella sp. GbtcB17
ACGACGACGTTTAGCGAAGGCAACACGATGACAAAGGCGGCCGGCGTAGCCAATTGCATCATAGCGCCGAATGTCGCAGGGGAATACAAGCTGTATATTCAGTACGGAGACGGCAGAGCAACGGCTACCTCCAAATATACAGTATACGTCGGCCAGAGCGCTGCGGCGGTCAATGTCAACGACGGAGATCAATACGAAGGATCGGCGGTGCGTCCGCCTGAACTGACACTGGGCGCAGGCTACACCTTCAA
>NZ_JAGXJW010000356.1 GCF_019091135.1 Cohnella sp. GbtcB17
TGCTTTGTATCTACATTGATGTCGCTCGTAACTGTGTTGACGTTGATGCAAATGCAGAATGTCGACATCTACGTCGTCCTCTTCTTCTTCACCCTATGTCTCATTTCTCATCGTTACTTTTTTTCTTCATCCACTCATGGCTCTTAGTGGTGTTGTTATTCATCACCATCGAAAACATAATTTGAATATTAAAATTATTTTTTTATTTATTGTTTTCATGCCTTCGATAGTAAAACTTATGACATTAAGTC
>NZ_JAGXJW010000357.1 GCF_019091135.1 Cohnella sp. GbtcB17
AAGAGGTATAAAAACTACCCCCAAGCATACGCCAAGAGAGGGGGGGGGGAAGGGGGAGGGGGGAGTAGCACAAGCAAGCAATAGCCTCTCTTCTCTCTCATTTACATAGCTGATATTGTTGTTTTCCTCCTCTTATCCCTTTAGCTAGCTTAAGCATCGGAGAGGTCGAGTCGGAAAGCGCTAGCACATACCTATTGTTCAGACCTATCAGTAGTTAAGAGACGACTCTGTTGCTAGGATGTAGCCTCGCA
>NZ_JAGXJW010000358.1 GCF_019091135.1 Cohnella sp. GbtcB17
CTCTGACGCGCACTCACGGGCGCGCCAGCACGTACCGCACGGCCAGCACGACGCGGCCGACCTCGATGAGGAGAACGCGGCCGGCCAGGGCGACGGCATCTCTCCCGTCGTGCGTGGCGAGCACTGTCGTAAAGCCGTCTTCGAGCCAAAGGCGCTCGATGTGCTGCTGCATCTCGATCCGCGTCAGCGCGTCGCGCGCGCCGTGCGGTTCGTCCAGCAGCCGCTGGCGCGGTCTGCTGGCCAGCGCCCGC
>NZ_JAGXJW010000359.1 GCF_019091135.1 Cohnella sp. GbtcB17
ATTCCAAATCAGTTATTTGTTTGTATTGTTTGATTATATTATTATGTATTCAATTTTTTTTTTTTACAAACCTATTATTTATTTGATCTAAATTGCTATGATTAACTTGTTGACAGATCCAATGATCTGATTTTAATCATAGTACAATAGATCTTATAAATAATTTGTACCAGGTAAATTTTGCAATTTCTTTCATCTGTGTAAACCTAGTAACATGATAGGGCCCATCCAAATCATTTGACCTGTGTGAG
>NZ_JAGXJW010000360.1 GCF_019091135.1 Cohnella sp. GbtcB17
CGCCCCCGACGCCCCCCCGCCCGCCCGAAGAAGGCTTCCGCCCGCCGGCCTGCGCCCTTCCGCCCCTGCGCCCGCCGGACGGACGCTCGCTGCCGCGGGCGAAGCCGCCGGCTCCGCCGCCAGGGCCGGCGCCGAAGCTGCGCTCGCCGCGGCCCGCCGATGCGGCGCGGTCGCCGCCGCGCTTAGGCCGCTCGGCCGGCGCGCCGTATGCCTTGGCGCCGCGCTCGGCCCGGCCGCCCAGAAGTCGGAG
>NZ_JAGXJW010000361.1 GCF_019091135.1 Cohnella sp. GbtcB17
TAACGATCAAGCTGTTTTTTCCCATATTGTATTGAAGCACCTGGACGCGCAGCGTCACGATCCGGTCGATCTCCTCCTGGCCGCCCGCTCTGGCGTCCCATTGAACCGTGTTCAGCGTATTGTGGAGAAAATGCGGATTGATCTGGCACAGCAGCTTTTCCGACTCCAGCTGATACTCCGCCCGCCCGTTGTGTCCGATCACCACGATCAAGCCGTTGACCGTCGTCTTCATGTCCTGGAAGCTGCCGAG
>NZ_JAGXJW010000362.1 GCF_019091135.1 Cohnella sp. GbtcB17
GACGGGCAGCGCCACCAGGTTCGCCTTTAGAATGGGCGACATCGGATAGTCGCTCATCATGACGACCGCGAGCGGTCCGATCAATACCCATACCATGAAGCTCATGCCGAAATACAAAAACGCGCTGAATAAGGAAGGTTTGTGCCCGCCCTTCCAAAATCCTTTGACTCGTACGATTTCCATTCGAATCCGCCTCCCATGATATACAAGGACACATATGGCTTGGGTGTCGTCACGCGCCATGGCGGAG
>NZ_JAGXJW010000363.1 GCF_019091135.1 Cohnella sp. GbtcB17
GACTCTTTTTTCGGCTCTACATTTTTGTTAGGGTTTTGGATTTATGGTTGAATACTCGATAGATTTTTCTTTAGCTCTTCATACAATATGTTAGGATAATGTGAAAGTTTGTTTCAAAAAATATAATAGTGTTAGTTATAATATGGTAAGAGTAAGTATAAGACTACATCTCATCAAAATCAATTAGTGAGAAGTAAAATAGCTTATTGCATTATCAACAGTATTAAACTCACATGATCAATGTGAGACT
>NZ_JAGXJW010000037.1 GCF_019091135.1 Cohnella sp. GbtcB17
CCAGTTACCGATCCAGCACTGGTGATACAGCGAGGACGGGAACATGCCCGACGTCGGACTCGGCCATTGGCAATTGTAAATACGATAGCCCTCCGAGCTGTAATAGCTCGTCGGCGTCCCCCAGTTGCGGCACGTATTGCCTGCTGGCTCGGCGGTCGACCACAGGTCGCCATTGTATGCCTTAGCGGAAACGCCCGTCGGGTACAAGCCGTCGTATTCTTGACCCGGAATTTTCTCGTCGTAATACCTGCTCCACTGCGCGTCGCGCATGCCGAATACGGTCGGCGTGAACAGCCCCTTGGCGCCCCAGCGGCTGGAATGGTTGTAAACGACGTCCTGATAAATTTTAATGCCCTTGTTATGCGCCGCATTGATCAGATCCTGGTAGCTCGCTCCCGACGATTCCAGGCGCGGATCGACGCGATAGAAGTCGTAGCCGTGATAGCCGTGAAAATCGTAGTCCGAGCGGTTGAGCTCGACCGGCGTGATCCAGATTGCAGAGAAGCCCAGCGCCCTGATGTAGTCGAGCTTCTCCATCAGGCCCTTGAAGCCGCCGCGGACCATCGGATCGTTGTTCGCGGCGTTGCCGGACTTGACGTTGAGCTGGCCGCCGCGGTTGTTCGACGTGTCGCCGTCGTTGAAACGGGCGGTCACCACGAAGTAGATCGAATCCTCGCGGGCATCTCCGCCGAGCGGCGTGCCCCCTGCGGGCGGCAGCGGCGCATCCCCCGTCTTGGCCGTGACGACCGCGCTGGCTGCGGATTTATTGGCAGGCACCGCCTTGTCGTAAGCCTTGACCGTGTAGGCGTAAGTCGTCTGCGCTTCCAGATTGGATTCCGAGAAGCTTGTCTGCGTCGTCGTGTACACCTTCTGTCCCAGCGTGCCGCCGGTGCGCGTGATCTCGTAGCCGTCCACGCCCCTGCCGCCCGCGTTGTCCGTCGAGGCGTTCCAGCTGAGCGAGATCGTCAGGTTGGTCGCCGAGGCGGTTACGCCGGTCGGCACCGATGGCGGCGTCGTGTCCGGCGGGAGCGGCTGGCAAGGCGCGGCCGCATTCGCGGTCACGACGCCGTCTCTCACGGTCGTGATGCCGGTCCCGATCGTATAGTTGTTGCCGTTGTTGTTGTCCCAGGTCGTGCCGTTGTTGAACGCGGCCTTCATGGAGGTCGCGCTCCCGAGATCGACCGTAAGCTTGGTCCAGTCCGTGCAGGCTTCCTCGCTCATTGCGACGCCGGGAGATGTCGTCCAGGTACCGCCCGTCGGCGCGTAATGCAGGTTGACCTGCGTCCAGCCGCGGGTCGTCTTGTAATAATACACCGCGGCCTGATTGCCCGTGCCCGCCGCCGAAGTCGTCACAGACAGCGCCGCCGACTGCGCCGACTTGTTGCCTGCAACATCCTTGGCCAGTACGGTGAGCGAATAGGCCGTGGAGGCGGCCAGTCCGGTGAACGTGTAGGCGGTCGCCGTCACGTTGGCATCGACGAGCACGCCGCCTTTGTATACCTCGTATCCCGCTATGCCGCTGCCTCCCGCGTTGTCCGCGCTCGCCGTCCAGGAGACCGAGATCGTCGTATCCGTCTTCGCCGTCATGGCGAGTCCGGCCGGCACCGACGGCGGCGTCGTGTCGGGCGTCGTGCCCGCCGGCGCGCCCGCCGTGATGACGCCCGCATTGTACGTCCACGTGCCGATGCCGAACAAATAATTGTTGCCGTTGTTGCTGTCCCATTGGCCGAGGCCGTTGTTGAAGCAAGCCTCAAGCTGCGTCGCCGAGCCGATGTCGATCGTCTTCTTGGCATAACCTGTCACCTCGGCCGCGTCCATCGCGACGCCGGGTGTCGTCGTCCAGGTTCCGCCGGCCGGGCGGTAATGAATGTAAGGCGTCGTATAGCCCTTTTTATAGTAAACCGTCACTTTGTTCGTCGCCCCGGGCGCGTTGGTCGTCACCGCAATCGCGGCGCTGTCGGCCGACCAGTTGCCCGCGTTATCCTTGGCCCGCACCGTATACGAATAGGCCGTCGAGGCGGTCAGACCCGTATCGGTATAGGTCGTCCCCGTCACATTGGCGCTGACTGCCGTGCCGTTGCGGTATACGCCATAGCCGGCCAGGCCGCTGCCGCCCGCATTATCCGTGCTGGCCGACCACGACAGGGACACCGTCGTATCCGTCTTGGCCGTGCTGGCCAGATTGGCCGGCACGGAAGGCGCGGTCGTGTCGGGCGCGTCGGGATTCGCATCCGTCCACGTCGTTCCCGTATACCAGCCCTCCTTGTCCCGCAGCAGTCCCGCCTGCCCGGAAGCCGGCGTCTGATGATTGCTGCTGTCCTTGAAAATAACCCTCGCGCTCGTCGCGCCAACAATCGTGTAGGCGTACCAGCCGCCGCTCTCGGCGATCATCGCGGGCGAAGAACCCCAGACGGGCTCTGAGACGGCCGGACTCGTCTGGTAATAATACAGCTGCGGCGACCCCCATCCGCTAGGCGGCTTGAAGTGCACCTTCAGATCGGTGCCCGCCGCCTCCGCCGGCCGGTCCGATGCGACCGGGCTCAGAATGGACAGCACGAGCATGACCGCCGCCACGAGTCCCAGCCATTTTTGCCTGCTACCTCGTCTCATTTCTTCATTCCCCTCTCTATGATCCTGCCGCTCTTATTAATGCGCTTACATTTGATGTGAAGCCGGTTGCGTTCACGCACCTCCTTCTCCATCCCTCAATTGCGAAAACGTTTGCACAACTACCAAAACGTCGACTTTGAAACGGTTAAGCTGGGCCCAATCGAATCGTAGCATCCCGCTTGCGAACGCGTCAACAACTTTTTGAAACCGGTTTCCCTAATAGGTTTGGCAAGAACAAAAAACGGGATAAAGCGGCATTCTGCGCCGCTCATCCCGTCTTGTTCATCGTCTGCTTGGCTTCGGCAGCATCGGACGCATACGCTCCGCAAGCCGCTCGCCGATGCGAATCATACCGTGCGTGCCGGGATGCAGCAGATCGTGCGAAAGTCCGCGCCAGTCGTTCAGCAGCTCGCTGCCGTCCGCATAAGCCAAATTCGCGAAGTCGCTGTCCTCTACGATCGACCGCAGCGCCTGCCTATACGCCTCGCTTGTGGCGCGGACTTCGCGTCCCGGCCAGGTCCAGCCCAGATCCGGGAATCCAGTGAACAAACCGATGCACAGCACAGGTTTGTCCGGGTTCGCTGACGCGATTGCAGTGACCATCGCTCCGGCGCGCACCGCGAACGCGTCCGCGGTCACGCCTTGATTCAACATGTTCACCGAGAGGCAAAGCGTCGCGATATCCCAATCGCGACGGCCTGCAATATGCGCGGCGATGGCCGGCTCGCAATGTGCGTTGCCCGGGACGCCGAGGTTCAGCGGATCGAGGCCGAGCCGCCAGGCCGCCTGCGCGACATAGGTGGCGTCCGGCGAAGACACCGAGCCGCCGTAGGTGATCGACGTGCCGTAGGCGAGATAGCGCAACGCCGGCTTTTCGTCCGCGCGCGGCGGGCGAACCGAATCTCCCCGAATCTCGAGAAGATGGACCTCGCCGCCATGAACGAGGATTCGCCATACCGGTCCGAACGACAACCGCGGCACGCCATCCCGCCAAGGCGAATCGAACTGAAAGCGAGGATCCCGCGCGCCCAGCGTCAACGTCTCCGGCTGCTCGCCGATCGTCCGGCCCTCCACCCAGTAATCGCCGTAATAGATTTGCACGGCGCTCGGCCCGCCGTAGCTGGCGAGGGTCACCTGCGCCTCGCCGGCCTCCGCGACGAACCGGATCTCGGTCATAGCGGCCCTGCGAATTTGCTGCTGCCCGCCCTCGGTCAATCCCTCGCGGACGGCCTCCGGCACGCGCTGTAATAAATAGCCTGGCCTGCCCTGAATTTCAACCAACTCTTCAACGTTATGCAACTCCGCTTGCCATGCGATCATCGTCATTCCTCCCGCCCATTTTTATTCGCTGCCCGCTCCGCATGAACATCGATTCATTTAATACTTCGCCCCCGGCAGTCCGGCAACCTTCCTTTTTTCTCTCTTCAAACAGGCAAAAGGACTGCCGTCTCGGACGGCAATCCTGGCCTTCGCGCTTATTTGGCCTTCTTTAAAAATTCGTTGTGCCGGCTCACCATCGCGGCGATCGTCGCGTCGAGGTCCTGCGCGCCGAGGAAGTACTTCTCGTACTCCTGCGAGCGAAGGTCCATGACCTCCTGCGGCACCGAGCGAACGAAGGTCGGCGTCTTGTTATCGAAAATGACGTACATGAGCGAGTCTTTGTCGTACGTGTCCGCCTTGTCGCCGAGCATGCTCGCGAGCGCCGCGTCCTGGTCGGCGTCCTTGGACGCCGGCAAACGCCCGCCCGCAGCCATCGGCGCCATGCCGCCGTCTGCGTACCACTTCAGAAATTCCCAGGCGGCAGCCTGGTTTTTGGACTTGGCGTTGATCGAGATGTAGTCGCCGATGCCGCCGCGCGTCATGAAGCCTTCCGGCTCGTCCTGAAGATGAGGGACCGGTGCGAACGCGATCTTGAAGTCGCGCGGATAGTCCGTGAAGTTGTTGGAGCTGCGGAGCAGCCAGGCCCCGATGTTCAGCATCGGCACCTCGCCGCTCAGGAACATCTGCTCGACCGGCATCTTGCTCGTCAGCTGCTCGCCGAGCGGCGGCGTCGTTTTGTCGCCCTGCATCATACCGTTCAGCGATTCGAGCCACTTGCGGACGAGCGGGTGGTCGAGGTTCGAGGTGCCGTCCGCCTTCGTGTAGCCGTCCTTCGACAGCACGGCGTCGACGGGATCGGCGTACGGCTCGGTATTCTGGATAAAGCCGTAGCCGTCGCCCTTCTTGAGCTTTTTGGCGTATTCGCGCATCTCGTCCCAGGTCCAGTCCTTCGGCACCGCAAGGCCGGCCGCGTCCAGCGCGTCCTTGTTCAGCGCCACGAAGTAAGAGCTTTTTGTCGTCGGTATGCCGTAATACTTGCCGTCGATCTTCCACCCGCCTGCGTCGGCGCCCATCTTGGCGTCGATGTCGTAATCCGCGTATTGGCTCAGGTCCGCCGCAAAGCCGGATTCGACCCGCTTCGCCGTCTGGGACAGCGTATAATTGACGTACAGATCGACGTCCTGTCCGGTCATCATCGCCGTATCGAGCTTGAGATTGCCTTCGTCGTCATTGACGTAGCGCACGTATTCGATCTGGATGTCCGGGTGTGCCTTGTTCCAGTTGTCCATAACCTCCTGCGGTCCGGCTTCAGGCGGCACCCCGCCCCACATTTTCAGCTTCACCGCGCCGCCGCTTGCCTTCGATCCGGCCGAAGCCGATGAAGACGCTTCCGATTTGCCGCTTGCCCCGGAACCCGCATTTGAGCCGTTATCGTTGTTGCCGCAGCCTGCCATCGCGCCCGTTACGAGCGCCAGCGAAGCGATGCCTGCCAGCCAGCCTTTTTTTCTCACCAGAGACGCCCTCCCCGAATGTACCGGTATTGTTGTGTGCAAATCAAGGATAGCAGGTAGGAAAGGCCGTCCATAAGTAACAGAATGATGATCTCGATGGAACAGATATATGCAATCCGGCAACTGCCTCTCCGCCCGCGACGATCAAATCGTTCTATGATTCCGGTACTGGCTCGGCGTCGTCCCGGTCATGCGCTTGAAGATCTTGATAAAGTAGTTGTCGTTCATGAAGCCGACGCGCTGGCCGATCCGGTTGACCGGCAGGTCGGTGCTCAGCAGCAGCTCGATCGCTTTGTCCACACGCGTGCGATGCAAATAGTGGATCAGCGTCTCCCCGGTCTTTTTCTTGAACAGCGCGCTGACGTAGTTTTCGCCCATCATGACGTAGCGGGACAGCGATCCCAGCGTAATATCCTGATCGTAATGCTGCTCGATGTATTGAATGATTTTGTTCACCTCGGGATGCGTGATCCGTTCGCGCGCCAAGAGCGGCGGACGCGACGCCGAAGGCTGAAGCGAAGATGACGACTGAAGCGCCGCGCCCGGACGCGCTGCAGCTGACGCCGAGCCGCCCGACAGCTCCAGACTCACCTTCGCCAGCGTCTCCCGCAGGTCCTTCACGCTCATCGACAACTTGAGAATATAATTGGACGCGCCATACTCCATCGCCTGTCGCATCGCCTCGAAGTCGCCGATACAGGTCAGCATGACGAACTTGGAGCCGATGCCGGCGCCCCGCGTCTCCTTCAGCAGCGCCAAGCCGTCCATCTGCGGCATGACGATGTCGCACAGGACGAGGTCGGGCGGATCGCGCTTAATGATCTCCAGCGCTTCGACGCCGTTGCTCGCTTCGCCGGCCAGCGTGAAGCCCATCTCTTCCCAGCGGATGATCTCCTTGACCGATTCCCGGACGAACGTCTCGTCTTCGACCAGTAGCACCTTGTACATCGTTTAAGCCTCCTTCTCGTCTTGGCTTTCCATCGCGTGCAATCCGCTCTCGTACGGCTGCGACAGCAGCAGTGGCAGACGCATCCGGCACAGGGTGCCTTGAGGAAGCGGAAGAATATCGAGCTCTCCTTTGTCCTTGAACAGCAGCCGCAATCGCTCCCGAACGTTGTCCAGCCCGATGCCCGGCCGCTTGCGCCCTGCCTCGCGGCTTTGCCTCGACCGCTCGAGTCCGATCCCGTTGTCCTCGACTTCCAGCGCCAGCCTGTCCGGGTATTCGGCATCCCGGTCCATGCGAATCCAGATGCATCCGCCCTCCTGCATATCGGCGATGCCGTGCCGGATCGCATTGTCGACGAGCGGCTGGAGGCTCAGCTTGGGCACGAGCGCGTAGACGAGCGATTCGTCGTAGCTGAATTCGATCCCGAAGCGGTTGCCGTACCGGGTCTGCTGGATATAAAGGAAGGCGCGGGTCAGCTCGATTTCGTCCTTCAAATAAATCAGATCGACGTCCGAGTTCAGGCTCGTCTCCAGCAGCTTGCCGAGGGACAGGCAGATTTCCACGGTCTCTTCGCTGCCGCCCCGGAGTCCGATCCACTTGAGCGTGTTGAGCGTATTGAGCAGGAAATGCGGGTTCATCTGGGCGAGCAGCATTTGAAAATGCACGGCATCCTTCTGCCGCTCCTCCGCCCGAAGGCGCTGGACCAGCCCGTTCATATCGACCATCATCGTGTTGAAGGTGCGGGTCAGCTCGAGAATTTCGCCCTTGTAATTGTTCTCCGGCAGCCGAATCCGCAGGTCCTTGCGCACGGCTTCTCTCATTTTCATCTGCATGCGGGAGAGCGGGCGCGTGAACGTATAGGCGAGCATGAACGCAACGGCGACGAATACGGCAGTAATGACGAAAAACGTGACGAAGTATTGCCGCTTCAGGCTCTCGATCTCTTTAAACAGCACCTGCAGCGGAATGCGGTCCACCAGGTACCAGTCCAGCGACGACAGGTAGCTGTAATTGACCAGCGCATCGTCGCGCTTGTCGATCCGATATCCGTTGTCCGGCGTGCGGGAGACGGCTTCGACCGCCTCCTTCGACAGCTCCGAATCGGGAATGGATCTGGCGATCGTCTCGCCTTTTCTCGTCATGATAAAGTAGGCTTGGTCGCTCTCCGACTTTTGCAGCATGGACTGGAACCAGAAGGAAAAATCGATGCTGATCCTCGCCAGACCGTACGACCGGTTGCCGCGGTCCCGCAGCTCGGCGTACAGGGACAGCAGCATGGGACTCTTGGAGATGTCGCGCGACACGTAATTCTCGTCGTCGGGCACCCACAGATAAGACGCCTTCGTCTCCTTCAAGGCAGCAAACGAAACGTTCGAAGCGATCGAATCGTAGTCGAGCGGCCTTCTCGGCTGATAAGACGTATAGACATGCCCTTGATCGTCGAGCAGCGTGAAGTATACGGACGGATTGTAGAGGAAAAAGCTGTTGTTCAAGCCTTTGAATTTGTCCTCCATCAGCTCCTTGTTGTCCAGAACGGAGCGACGGTCCGGCTGTTGCAGAATCTGTCTGACCTCCGAATCCTGCTCAAGAAAAATGAGCGTCTTAAACGCGATGCTGAGCTGGTCTTCAAGGGAACGGTGCAGGTTGTCCAGCTGCTCGTGGCTTTGCTCGCTCACCTTTTGCTGAACGAGCGACTCGATCTTCCGGTAGTTGTATAGGTTCAAAATGCCGAACGGGAGCAAGATGACGAGCACGAACGCCGCGAACAGCCGGTATTTGAGTTTATGGGGAACGAGATGTGACAGCAAGCCCCGCATGATGAGCGACCCCTTTTGCGCCGAGTGGTGACCTCATTATAACATTGGGAGGACGATCCTTCGGCTCGCGCGCGCATAATCACCAAATCGTAGGATCGGACGGTAAAAATCATCAAATCGTTCTATTCGGCGCAAGCCGGCGGCAATAAAAAAGGCCCGCTCGACTTCGCGACGCGAAAAAGCCCGTCTCCTTCTATTGAAGGAGAAACGGGCTTCATGCGCGGCACCGCGACGGCTATTTGACCTTGACGCGAAGCTGGGGCGTCTCCGGTCCGGAAGCGATCCGCTCGGGCACGGACGGGATACCCGCCGCTTTTTTCACCGAGTCGGTTACCGTCTGGATCACTTCTCCGACATCGTGCGCCGATTCGAACAGCGGGTCGATCGTCCGCATCTTCCCTTTGACATCGCGGGTCACCTGATTGGCGTTGCGGATGAGCTGGGAAGCCTCCTGGGTCAAGCCATGAACGGCATTCCTCACCTCGGCCAGCGTCTTGTTCGTCTCTCCGAGCGTCGTCATCCCTTTGCGCAGCGTCAGAATCAGGTAGACGGCCAGTCCGGCAAAAGCGATCGCGGTGACCGCGATGCTGATTTGAATGACCATTTTCAGCACCCCCTCTCCTCCTCACTGTATGTCCGAAGGGAGCGGGACATTCCTTTGCCAATTAGACCTGCTGTTATCCTCAGGAACTTGCTTAACCTTTCTCTGCCCTTGCGTCAGGCCTTCAACGATATACCGTTGGGCGAAGGCAAACATGAGCCTATATGACAGGTATAATTGGATATCTGTTGATTTTTTGTATCTTCCTCATGATCTTTTTGGCATGAAGCCGCTGAATTGCATTTATAGCAGCGTGCAAGAGAAATGAAGTTCTTCTCCCCCTTGATGAACATGTACGGATCGATCCGGAAGAACAATCATGAGCTTCGCATCGACGCTAGTCGATACGGTCAAATTGAATTGCTTCCCATCTCTCAATTCCCATGCGACATGTACAACTCCCTGCGGTGTCGCCACATCTCCGGATGCGTATGTCAGCTTGCCCGGCTGCGGTGCGACTTTAATCGTGGAATAGCCTGGCGTGGCAGGCGATACACCCAATAATTTCGCGCTGAACTCATAGATCGGCACAGCGCCCCAGGCATGACAATCGCTGCGCTGACTGACAGGATCCTCCACCCACGATGTGAGTCCGAGCGCAGCCAGGTCCCTCCATGTGTCCCAAAGAGAGAAGGATTGATCGTAGGCATCGATCTCCTCGAGCGCGCGGAACAAGAAAAATGACATGGCGTAGGATACTTTAGACAATGATTGGTTGGCAAGCATACGCTCGATCAGCTGCCTGGCAGCTTCTCCCTGGACGGCGCCGGCGAGTACGGCCCAGATCTGTGCATGCTGGCTGTACAGCTCCACCCGAGGGGCATCCTGATAAAGTCCGGCAGCTTCCGAATAGCCGGTTTGGTTGACGGCTTCAATTAGCGCCGCTGCGCGAGACCTGTAATCGTCTCCAGTTCCGGTTCTGCCTAACGCGTCCTGAAGCTCGGCGGCCAGCTTCAACGATGCGGCATACATCATATTATAGATGACCATGCTGCCTTCCTTTGAAGCCGTCGGTACGCCGCTTAGTTCGCGCCACTCATCTACCCAATCCACATAGGACCAATATTCCGGCGGCATTTGATCCAGCAGTCCATCGGAAGCTATTCGTTGATGGAACCATTCCAGAACCCCGTCAATCGTGGGCAGATAGGTCCTCACCAGCGTCAGATCTCCAAAATAACGGTAATGATCGTGGACCATCATAATCCAATAGAGCGAAAAGCCTGGAATCACCTGCTGCAGCATAGACGGATACCTGCTCTGGAGCATCCCGTTAGGCAGCCGAGAGCAATGAAAATCATAGATGGCCTTCCGGGCCAGACGGTCATCGCCGCTTAGCTGGTAAGTAAACAGAGCCTGCAATCGCGTATCCATCGCGTACTGCAACTGCTCGAAATAAGGGCAGTCTTCGTACGTCTCGTGCATGCAGCGCTTAAGCGTATTGATGCTGATGTTCCAGAGCGGCTGCAAGCTGGCGTCGGAGCTGGTGAAGCTCGCTTTGACCTCCAGCGGATAGCCTGTTTCTCTATAATGAAAAGATTGGATGGTCAGCGCTTCATCAGCCGTCTCCACCTCAAGCGAAACATAACGGAATGTCCGGAATAAGAACGGTTCGTAACATTCAGGCTGATCTGTGGAACCAAATCCGCCGACTGTATAGAGATCAAAATTGCCGATCAGTACGCCGGTCCTATCGTCTCGGATTCCTTTAACGAATGCACCCGTTGCCGGATCGATTTGCTGATAGCATTCCGCGTATAAAAGCTTTACGCTTGCGTTTTTTCCGCTGCTTAGCCAAAGTACGGGGTAGCCGGTCGTCATCTCGCCTGCATCAAGCTCGAGTTTAAAATTTTGATGAGGGCCGATCGTGATGGGCTTTCCGATATCGTCCGGGCCGAATGACGGAATGAACGCGCGATTTGTCTCATAAAGCGGCGGAATCGGACGCGGAGCAAGATACCATGGCGAGAAATGGCCGATGACGGGATTTTCACGTCTGCTAACTTTGACGGCAACATACCAGTCGGAATCGTCGTATTCCATCGTATACCAGTTGTGCGCGAGATTGCGGCCGTCCGCGCGTTCCGTACCGCCTACAAACGCCGTATCCTCATCGGAGACATCATAAGCAATCGCCGTTTCCTGAAGACAACGCCAACGCTCGTCCGTATGAAGCGTCAAAATGGATTGGCCCTTTTGGTCCAACACCTCACCGGATAGTAAAAAGCCTCCGCGATTCGCTCTCCAGACGGAGACCGGGCCTTCTCGGCCACCATAGTGTACGACATGGGCAGCGATTACATTACGGCCTTCGCGCAAGAAGGAGGTGCAGTCAACTTCTTCATAATAATAGGTTTGGTGGTCGCCTTTGGCGGGCCCGCGAGATACCGGGATGCCATTGACATACAGACGGTATCTGCTGTCTGCAGAAACCTTCAACTGCAATGTCGCCTCTTCTATACGATCCAGCTCAAAGCTTCTGCGGAAATAGATCTGCTCGTGCACCTGCTCGTTCTGGATGACCTGCCGTTCTTCCATCCAGATCCAAACCGCTTCGATAGCTGCGCGATCGCTCAACGTTTGCTGCCTCCTCCGTTTGCAAATTTCATTACTTACTATACACTAGAGGTTCATCGAAATTTGAGGCTTATTCGGACGATATATAAGGTGTAATCGGACGTTAAACACCACAAAAAAGGGTGCACGCATGAGTATCAAACCTTTCGTCTATACGACAACCGCTGCCGAATTTCTGTCGCCAGAATATCCTGTTTTTATTAATCGGGTGCAAGAATCGTTCGGGATGTGGCATCACGATCACGAGTTTGTGGAGATCAACTATGTGAGCGAAGGAACGGGGTTCCAGTTTATCGAGGGACAGTTCTTGCCAGTGTCGAAAGGAGATCTTTTCTTTTTGCCGATCGGGGTGTCGCACGTGTTTCGGCCTTCGCATGCCGGGCCGGACGCCGGCCACTTGATCGTGTACAACTGCCTGTTCGACGGCTCGCACAGTCAATCGCTAAGACGTTTTTTTGCGGAAGATGAAGAGATGCTCCGGTTCATTTTCGCTCGTTATCCGAAGCAGACCTGGCTGCATTGCAAGGATAAGGACGGTTCGTTTCAGCGGATCTTCAATACGTTATTCGAAGAAAATAGCATAAAACGGCCGGACTCGAATGATGTGATGCAGGCCGAGTTGGTGAAGCTGTTGCTGCTTATCCGGCGCTCCAAAGAAAATGACATGGCAGTGGAAAGCGGGGCATCAAGGTTCGGAGAAGATGCGCTTGAATCGGTGCTGAACCTGCTTCGCCGTGATCCGGTTAAAGCGGTACGCATGCGGGATTTGGCCTCAATGGCAGGTTTCAGCGAGAGACAGTTCAGGCGCCAGTTTGCGGCTCGTACAGGGATGAGCTATACCGATTATGTGAACAAGCTGCGTGTCGAGATATGCTGCGACCTGCTGCTCGCAACGAACGAGAAGATCGCAGCCATTGCAAGGCTGGCGGGCTACGAGGATATGAAGCATTTTAACCGGCTGTTCAAGCGTATCACCGGGCAGACGCCAAGGCAATTTCGGAGCATGTATGCAGCGAGAGGCGACGTTCGAGGGCTGAGCTTCTGAATGAATCGGGGAGCGGCTTTAAGTTTTCTTCAATCGGGCGCTTTACAATTGAACGGAAGCGTGGTACCTTATTTCTATAATTTTAGAAATTACGACGAATAAGGCGGTGAGCAAGCGATGGTCCCGGACAATGAGGAAGTCAAGCAAGCGGTGAAAGTATACAAAGCACTCGGCGAACCGACCCGCATCAAGATCGCGATGCTGCTCACGGAAGAACAGACGCTCTGTTGCTCGGACATCGGCGACAAGCTCGAGTCGGTCGCAGGCTCCACGCTGTCGCATCATCTGAAGCAGCTGACGGAGAGCGGACTGCTGCAGCTCCGCAAGGACGGCACCTACATTTACTACAGCGTCAACAAGGACGTCGCGCGCAAGTACGCGCCTTACCTGCTGGGTTAGCCAGATTTTTCGGCACAGCAGGTCGTCTTTCGCCTTTTATTTCGATAAATTTAGAAATATAAAATTTAGGGAGCTGGGAAAAATGAGCAACGCTTGGAAAATTTATATGCTGGCTATCGTAAGTTTCCTCGTCGGCACGTCTGAATTCATCATCGCGGGCATTCTGGATCAGGTTGCAGCCGATATCGGCATCTCGCTGGCGGCCGCCGGGCAATTGATCACCGTCTACTCGCTCGCTTACGCCTTCGGCACGCCATTTCTGATGGCCGCGACGGCGAAGGTCGACCGCAAACGGCTAATGATTTATGCGCTCGCCGTATTCGTCGTCGGCAACTTCGCCGCGCTCGCCTTTTCCGGCTACGGCTTCCTGATCGCGTCCCGCGTCATTCTCGCGCTCAGCAGCGGCGTGTTCGTCGTGACGTCGCTCACCGTCGCCGCCAAGCTCGCCCGGCCCGAAAAGCAGGGCAGCGCGATCGCTACGCTTGTCATGGGCTTCAGCACCGCGCTTATCGTCGGCGTCCCGCTCGGCAGGCTCATCTCCTCGCTCTATAACTGGCAGCTCGTTTTCGGCGCGATCGGGCTGCTCGGCGTGCTCGCCATCGCGCTTGTCGCCTACACGGTGCCCCGCACGGAAAGCGAACGTCCGGTCCCGCTGCGCGACCAGATCCGGCTGCTGGCGAACCCGAAGATCGCCGTCGCGCTGCTCATCACGCTGTTCTGGATCGGCGGCTACTCTATCACGTACACGTACATCTCTCCGTTTCTGCTCGACATTACCGGACTTAGCGAACGCTGGGTCAGCATCGGCCTGTTCGCGCTTGGCGTGGCCAGCCTGATCGGCTCCAAGCTCGGCGGCTTCAGCACAGACAAGTGGGGCTTCCGACGGACGCTCGTCGGCGGCATGTCGCTTCACGCGATCATCCTCGTTCTCATCTCGCTGTTCGCCCATTCGCCCGCTTTAGTCGTTCCGCTGCTCATGCTGTGGGCGTTCGCCGCCTGGTCTTCGGGCCCGACGCAGCAGTACCACCTCATCACGCTCGCGCCGGAAGCCTCCAGCATCATGCTCAGCCTGAACAGCTCCGTGCTGCAGTTGGCGATGGCGGCCGGCGCCGGCATCGGCGGCGTCATCGTCGAGCAGACGTCGCTCGCCGCGGTCAGCTGGATCGGCGCGGCAGGCGTCGCCGTCGCTGCATTGGTCGCCGCTTCGGCGTTCGGCTACTTCAGGCCGGCATCGGCGGCCCTCCGGCGCAAGGAAGCGGAGCTGGCGGCGAAGCTCGGCGCGCAGGATTTGAGCTGAATCGTGAAATTTGAGCTGAAATGCGAAATTTGAGCTGAATTGCGAAGAAGCTGCGGCTATGGGCTGCGGCTTCTTTCAGTTATGCATTGGCATAAGACAGGGCTCGTGATATTATGATACATATCGTATCGTAACAAAGGAGCGTCTGACGATGTCCGTGAAGATCAGCGTAGCCGTACCTACGCACAAACGCGCGCATTATTTAAGAGCAACGCTGCTGTCCATCTGCGCGCAAACACGCACGCCTGACGAGATTGTCATCAGCGAGGACGGCAGAGACCGACCCACCTTCGAGACCGTCAAGGAGATTATCGAGATGTATCCCGCGATCGTCTTCAAGCATATGGCGAGCATTTCAGACGACGTGCGGATCGGCCAGTTGAAAAACCGGCAGCAGGCGTTCCGCGCGACGACCGGCGACTTGGTGGCCATGCTCGACGACGACGACGTGTGGGAGCCGACTTTTCTGGAATGCGCCGAGTCGGCGCTGCTCTCGCATCCGCAATGCGCGTTCGTGTCGAGCAATCATTATTTCATGGACGATACCGGAAGCAGGCTCGTGCAGCAGAGCCGGGATTTTGCCGCGTATTCCGGGAGATCCGCCATGCGCAGCCAGCTTTACGAGGATGTGCTGACGCACACGCTTCGCAACAATGCGTGCGTATTTTCGCTGCAGTTCAGCTTGTTCCGAAGAGGTGCGCTTGAACGCGTCGGTTTTTTTCAGCCGAGCGGCGGACTTGTACCGGACTACATGCTGATGCTGGCGCTGGGGGCACGGGGGCTTAGCGGATATTTTCTGACCGACTATCTGGGTTCTTGCCGGGTTCATGCGGGACAGCAAACCGCGAAGCGGCTGGAAAACGTGAAAAGCAAATTCGAAGGGCTCGCCTACATGATTCACGTATTCGGCGAACGTCTGACACAGCAGCAGCGGCGGCTGCTCGTCAAAAAGTATCAGCAGACCGTGCTGGAATATTCGATCGCACTCGCTCATGCGAAGCAGCGAGGGGCGGCGCTGCAGTTGATGGCCAGACCGTTCAACCGCTTCGGCTCGGCGTTGCCTTCTCCCAGGCGGCTGGCGGTGCTCTTCGCGCTGCTGCTTGGGGTTAAAAGGCTGCGGCACTAGCGCGGCCGCACGGAAAAAGCCGGGGCCTCGGCCCCGGCTTTGCTATGTGCATGCGCACACGCCGGCTGCAGCTGCAGCTTAACGACGCGTATTCGGCGTGCTGAACAGATCCTCGTTCTCCACTGCAGGTTGACCGGAGCGCTCCAGCTCCGCTCTCTCCTTGCGCAGCGTCTCGGACACATGCTCAGTGTCCTGTACGACGCGCTTGCCGATCGAGATCTCCTCGGTCGCGACCGGCCGTTTCGTCACTTCGACGCGCTCCTCGCTGACCGGGATGCGAATCGTCTCGTCTTTGCCGATCGCTGCCCCATCCGTCGCGCCGTCATGAATCGCATGGCGTTCGATAACGACCTCCTCGCGCTGGACGGGCACTTCGATCGATTGCCGTTCCTCGATAACGTCCTTGTGTACCGACACCTCGCCGGTACGGACGCGCTCCTTGTCCACGTTGAGCCGCTCCTCATGCAACCTGAGCGTATCGCCTTCCTTCACGTCCGCTGCGGAAGCGGTTGAAGCGGAGGAAGCCGCCGACGAAGTGGACGGGCCCGACGCGGCGTCGACCAGATCGTCGCGAGATTCGCCGTCGAGGTTCGCATAGGTATCCGCGTTCAGCGAGCCGTAGCCGCGGAAAATGTTGTACACGCGGCTTTGGCGAGCCGTGTCCGCATCGACGATGACGAGCAGCTTGTGATCGTTGACATACTCGTTGTAGCGCTCCGCTTCGTCCTCCGGAATGCCGAGGCCGATCAGGCCGCCCACGAGACCGCCCGCTCCCGCGCCGACTGCCGCACCCGAGAGGGTTGCCGCGATCGGTCCGGCGGCAAGCAGCGGACCGATGCCCGGCACAGCGAGCAAGCCAAGCCCCGCCAGCAGCCCCGTCACGCCGCCAAGCACGCCGCCCGTCGCCGCGCCGGTCGCGATACCCTGAGGCGCCTTTGTGCCCGTTTCCTCGTGAATGTCTTTTAATTCCTTTTTATTTTTGCTGACGACCGAGATCTGATCCGAGCTGTAGCCGAGCGCCTTCAAGTCCTCAATCGCAGAGATGACCGCTTGCTCCGAATCAAAAACACCTACGATATGCCGATTGTCATTGTTGTTCAGATGCTTTGCCATTATTCTCAGCCTCCTGATCGGTGTAGTTGTGTATGATTCGTTCACAACCTCTATTTAACCGATCCCAGACTTTCTAACATTAAAATTGGCCCTTTTAAAATGAGAGGAAGATGAACAATTCCTAACGCGAAAGGTTGTTTCAAAATGAATCCCGTTTTTCTGCTCAGTGCCGCTATTGGGCCTGTTGGCGCGCATGTGCGTGCAATAGCGGCGCTTAGCAATCAGCGTTTTCGCGCTATGAACGTGATCCAAGTGCCTCTGAACTCTATTTCTTGACTATATTTCGTTTCTCGAATCTTTTGCGGGAGCTGCTTCTCAAGCATGATTTCCCAGTCCGCATAGAGTTCTCTTAAATCGGCAAACGCGCTGTCCGTCTTCATGTTAAGCTCAATTCGTCCATCCTGAATCTCGCCCGACGCTAACAAGCATTCTTGGACCTCGGTACTCATGAGAATGGCATTCATGCCGTTCTCCTTTGTTCCATGAATCATTCGCGACACGACTGCTCTAAACGCTTCGACCGAAGACACATGCTCCAAGCATGAACAGGCAACGATATAGTCGAAATAAGCGGTTGGAATGGCGTATGCTTCGGCATCCGCCGTTTCCGCTCGAATCTGATCCCGAACGTCATACGTTCGAGCATTCTCAAGCAAGTAATCGATCGCGGAAGGCAGCAAATCAACACAGGTGATCGTTCCGTTAAATGCTTTCACTTTTTGGGCTAAAGGAATGCTGTTTCTGCCCACTCCACATCCCAAATCGAGCACCCGTATATTTTGGAGGTTCATTAACTCAAGCGTGTCCAATACAACCTTAACAGGCTTGGACAACCATGTTCCTGGCGCAAAGAGCGCATGCTCAGTCAGCATAAAACTTTTCGTGATAATTCATTTCCTCTGTCCGCGCTTGAAGGAACCTATCCATTTATCTCTCCCGCAATATCAAACTTAAAAAATGGACGTCCGATACTCCTCCTTTCATTGCAGCGACTTTCTCATATTCGTGTAATACGGCACGAATCCGACTTTTTCCCAAAAGCGCCGTCCCTCTGGATTCGTCTCCAGCACGTCAATCAGCATCGCTGCGACGTTGCCGAATCTTTCTTTTAATCGTTCAATTCCTTCGCGGCCATATCCATTGCCTCTCTCATTCCGGTTAATAAAAAACTGTCTGATATATACTTCCATTTCCGTATCTTCAAAAGGCGCGGGCTGGATTTTATATACTGCATAACCGATCACCTTTTCTTTCACGAGTAACAAATCGATGCTCCAACCGCTTCTTAGCCAACCGAGTATCCTGTCCCTTAGTTGATTCAGGTTCATGGGATTGCGGCTGCCCTCATCTTGAATCAGTTGAAAATTCATTTCTGCAATAACATCTGCATCAAACTCCGACGCCGATTTTATAGTAACGTTCATTTAAATTAGCCCCCGCTATAGAACTTCCAAAGTTAATTCCATTTCCGTGTTACTTGCATGAATTTTGTCTCTTCGAACCTCAATTCATAAATATCCGGCATTGTCGCAGACTGCCAAAAATCAAAATCATATTGTTTATCAAAATAGTTCATCATCAACGTCATGATGTCCCCGTGCGTTCCTAATACAATCGTTTTTCCGGCGTGCTCATGTAAAATTCGTCTAAGTTGATCGATCGCTCTTTTTTGAGCCTCATCGCTGGATTCTCCATCTTCGAATGCAAAGTGAAAATCACTGTAGACCTTCCGCTTGGCGTCCCTAAAGGTACCTTCCTGGAAGACTCCAATTTGTCTCTCTCTTAAGTCTTCAATAATCGTAATATCCTTCTCGCACGCGTCGGCCAGCGGTTTTATCGTTTGGATCGCTCTCTTGTACGGGCTAGAAATAAAAAGATCGATCCCTTCTTTCGGTAAAAGGGAAACGATTCTTTCGGCGTCTATTTTTCCTTTGTCCGACAGACCGCGCGTTCTTTCCATTCCTTCGATAAAAGGCGATTCTGCGTGCCGCACCAGATATAAAATCGTATTAATGACTGTCCCTGCTTCCTTAGATTCACGTTAATTATGATTGAGCGCCCAAATAATGTTGAATGGCATCGTCATCCCATACCTGTACTTCGATATACCGCTCGGGCCCATGCGCTCCGTCGTGATTCCACTCTTGAGGCCAACCGTATCGTTGAATGATTTCTTGTATTTCAGATAGGGTGTACACATTCCCTCTATATGGCTTGCCGTCGTTGTATCGCATCGTTGGAAAAAGATCGCCATATGTAAAACTAAGCGACTCCGGGTTAAACGCCTCGATTGGAATTTTAAGTTCTTTCCCTTCGACATACCAATCTTTAAGCCAATTACACGGACCCAACGTCATATAATGCGGATACTGCTTTGTAGCTTTACCGCCCTTCTGAATAAAAGCCGCCCGAGCCCTTTGCTCTAAATCAAATCTAATTAGCAAGTAGTCTTCCGCTCTTTTGCTCGCAAAAACAGCGTTATCTTTCTTCAAATCTTTCATAATATGCTGAGCTTCAGATACGGTGAGCGCCGACAAGTTTTTAAATGGACCTGTTTTCGATTCATAATAATGGAACAGGTAGCGCAGCTGCCCATTGAATACCGATTTTGGGTTCATTCAAATATCGCCTCGCGTCGACTGCTTTTCATGAATATTTCAATTGGATATGGATTTGAAATTTCGGGAATTTCGTTCTCCTTGAAATACTTCAAATCCTTCATTTCTTCATTGTCCGGACTTAAACTTCCGCCTGTTATTTTACAATCGAACACAATCGACAGGTATTCTACTTTATGTCCATTGCTATACGTATATCTATGCTGATTCCCGCCGAAGACGCCAATGATTCTGTCGGGAGAAACGATCAAACCTGTCTCCTCCAGCACCTCACGACAGACCGCTCCAGCTGGCGTTTCGCCAAGTTCAATAGCTCCAGCGATGAGTCCCCAGGCCTCTTCTCCGTGCTTTCTCCCGAACAATATTTCATCCTCGGCATTCCGAATAATAGCGACAACCGCCGGCATAAATATGAAATCCGGTCCAAACTTGTCTCTCAAATCTTTATAATATTTAGACATCGTCATGGATAGTCGCTCCTTGCCTTAAACTCATAATGTAGTCAAATACATTTTCCATCGCTTTAATTTGAAGACGCTCTTCCAGCTTTTCGGAAATGAACGTAATTGCCTCTGCTCGTTCTTTAATACTTTCCTCGAATTGGACTTCTATATCGGTTATCATTACTTCTTTGCTTGTGTACCAATCAAATCTCTCAAGTATGTACATTTCTTTTAATGTTAGAAATATGGACAAAAAATCTCGGATATTTCTCGCTACGAGCTTGACTGTATTTTCAAAGCACATCGGCTGGATAAACAAAATAGGTGCTTGATCTAAATCCGAGATGGTACCGCTTTCGGTACTAAAAGCAAAGTGATCGCCATCAACGCCCGTAAATGCAAACACTTTTGCATCGTCAGGCGTACAGTCGTATTTCCGACCTTCTTCACTCCGAATCATTATTCCTATGTAATCTTCTAGACGAGTATTAAACTCCGCAAACAAATCACGATCAAGCTGGAGCAGGGCTATTAACGTTTTAGAATTTAATAGATTCGCCAATGCCAATCCTCCCGCAGGTATATCGATATTTTTCAAATATTCGTCTCATCCGCAAATTCAACACAAAAGGGCTGCGATTCAGCATCCAGGCAAAGTTCAATTCTCTCTCTGAAGTTTTTCCATTTTACCATCTCCAACGCTTGTTCAATTGGAAAAAAGCCCGAATCCAGACTTTCCTCCGTTCGAATCAATTCGCCTCCGATGGGTCTGGCTAGAAATAACGTATTGCATATCGAATTCCCCACGTTCTGAAAAATTCCGCAAAATCGAATGATCTCGATGTCTATTCCCGATTCTTCCTTCGTTTCCCGAATGGCCGCCTGACTTAAGGGCTCTCCGATTTCTACTTGACCGCCGGGCATCTCCCAACCTCTCCTTGGACCATTAATCAGCAACAGTTCGTTTTTATCGTTGATTACAATAGCAGCTGCGGAAACGATATGTTTTGGCGGACTCATCTGCCCACTCCTTCAACCTGGGATATTTAAATTCAAAAAATAAGATTTTCGTTCATAGCGATTCCCAACTCTTCGCAATAGTTCTTATCTAGCCGACGTTTTTTACGTTCCCTTATTATTTTGGTGTAAAACAAATATACCACTACACCTAAAAATTGGTAGTGGCATTTGTGCTATCCTATAATTTCATTGTCAATAAATTGGGGTTTGCCGGGGAGATATTCAAGGACTAAACTGTCTTCTCCATTATAAAAAACAGTTACTTCATCTAAAGCGTCTGTATTGGATGATAGTACGTACACATGTCTAATCTTTTTTCTTTGATCAAAGAAGGTATAAACCAAATAAACCAAACTGGTGTTATTGTATGAGATAAATGAATTTTTCCATTCTTTATACTTACCTTTAGCCACATGACCTATTTGAATCAAGTTGATCTTCTTGTTCGCTCGGATAATGCTTATACACAACAGAGCTCCCCCGGTTAGAAGCGCTGCCACCGCTACAAGCAGTAAATTTAGATCTCCATTCAGAGACAGGAACAATATGACGATCCCTACCGCGACGATCAAGAAGCTCATCTTTGTAAATCTTGAACCTAACCGAATTTTAAATTTGAGCGTTGTAGGCAAATGTCTCAATATATGATCCTCTAATTTAACTTGGCGTCTTTTATTTAAACCCAGAATATTCCGTTTTCGTCTACCGCCTTTAGCTGCTCCTCAAAGTTCGTATTCGGCTCGATATCATCGATAAAATGCCACTTTTCTTTGCTGTCTTTCCAGTAGACCTTCCAAAGTCCGTCCTCAAACCTGAATTGAGCGATCGGATATTCTACGCGGTGCCCAGGCTTATAAGCAGGCTTTTCTTGTGACAACGTTACTGTGTTGCCTCTGAACTTGTACTTAATTTGAATTTCATGCTTTAAATGGTTGGGGATTTTTTTATCTTTATAGTTATCAACAATTTTTTCAATACGCTTTTTGGTGAATGAGTCCAACATATAGTCGCTCCTTATTTTCTTAAAGATCTAAACTCATATGAATAGTAATGAATTTGTTTGCTCCGATACTACTTATCTTTATATCGAATGGTTTGAATCCCAACTTGGTATAAAAAGCTAAGCCCCTTGAGTTCGTGCTGTGACAAGCGAGTTTGATTTGATTGGCCCCTAAATTAAATTTAGCTTTTTCGAGCATCACCTGCAATAAATATTGGGACGCCCCTTTCCCTCTGTAGTCAGACGAAACGATTACATTTCCCAGCCAGAAGTCACCATGATCTTCGTCTTTATAAATATTAGCGTATGCTACCGCTTCTTGCTTGTCACTATCCATAATAACTGTAGGTTCGAATCTATCCTTGACCAAATCCAATATTTGCTCAGGCGTTAGCGGAAAGTGAAATCGGGGACTTATATAAAATAATTCTTGTTCCGATTGAGGAAATGTACAAATCGATTCTAGATCTTTTCTTTCAAGGGCTCTATGTATATACATATTTTCAGCCTCCAACGGCACGTTCACTTATTGCTTTTCGCCTCAACAAACTTCCGTACTATCTCCCGAGATGAGCAATATCTTTATAATTGAGTCTTCATTTTCTTCTTAATCAATCTGATCTGACCTCGATGATTGATTTCATCCTCAAAAACGTGAAACCACATAAAATAACGATTCGCTTGTTTCCCGTACCAGAACGGCTCCTCATGATGCAACCACTCATCGTCAACCGTTTTAAATAGCTCATACGTTCTCGCTCTGACTTCATTTAGCTTATTTACGTAATAAGTCAGATCATTTCCCCGAATGGCTTGCCGTCCTTTCTCACCCAGGTCCAGGGCTGGCCCCCAGACCAACATTTCCTCTTCGTTCAAGTCTCGCTTCTCGAACGTTTCCAATTGATAAGCGAATTCAACCGCTGCAAAATGCAGCAATAACGCGCCGATCGAATTGCTGTCCGGATCCATTAAATAATCCAACTGTTCAATCGTCAAATTTTTTGCGGCTTCCAAGGTTGTATATCTTGCATAATTCATCATCGAGAGCAGCCGGCTAACCTGGGGCGTATAGCCTTGAATGTCGGTAATCAGGTAAATGCGGTCCATGTTAATCATCTTATTTGGCGTACCTCTCTTTTAATGTTTTCATGAAAACTTGAATTGGTTTTTCATAATCGATCGGTCTATAAATCAGCCTGTTAAGCCATACGCTGAGGTCAATCGCATGGTCAAACTCGACGCCTTCACAATAAAGAGACATTTCTTTCATCGTTCCTAACACACTGCGATCAGTTGTTTTCCCGATAACAATTTCCCCTGCTTCAAGGAGATATTGATCGATATGGCTGTTCTCTACTCCTTGCAGCTTTAGATATCCCTTGAATTCTGTTACAAATTTTTGTTGAAGCTTAACAAGCTGACCGCTTCGAATTCCGTCAATAATGATGCATAACCGACTAAAATCGTTTACGAAAATAATATGCTTCTTTCGCAATTGAAGGATATTTACATGCCAACTGAATAATGAATTTTCATCATTTAATTCAAACGGAGTAACCTTCATATCTGTTAAAAGTTTTTGAGTAAGTCTAAGCGCCAGTATGATAATCGCTCCTTTGTTCTCGTGAACCTAGCATTCTGAGTGGTCAATGCCCCTTAATATTGCTTTCATATATAAGTTTTTTGAGTCTCTCACTTGTTTTTTTAGATAACTTGTATCCTGTTTCAGTGTTTGGTAATTTTAAGTACATACCTATTTGTGATCTTTCGGTATTCATGATGTTTAAATGATATTGTTTGCGTTCTTCATTCTCCATATTAAAAGTCATCAGAAAAACTGCAGCGTAATCTAAACTTCCCTTCATCCGTTTCCCTTTATTAATCGCCTTTACAAACAAGGATATGGACTTTCTGTCGTCAAAGTTTTTTATATTAAATGGAGGATTATCTTGCATGAGGCAACTTTGAATACACTCAAGCGTTACACTATTAACTTCGCTCAGTTTAGGATTGTTTGATGAACACCCTGCGATTACGAATAATAAAACAAGAAATGATATAATTCTGGTTTTAATGTTCGAATCCTCCTTTCCCAGCAATGTCATCTACAACATACCTTCTCCTTTGCTAATCCCACCAACTCAACAATTTTCCTTCTGTGTTAAGCTCATCAGCATCAACACAAAACTCAATAAAATCATTTTTAATTTCCTCTGTCACATATTTACCAGGGACATAAAGTCCGTCAATTGTTATTCTATAATCTTCCCTATCCGGTCCAACTAAGTATCCACTTGCTAAAACTTGTGGATGTTTCGTCATGAAAATAAAAATATCTTTTACAAAGGGAGCAGCATTCTGTGCATCATTTGGATCAATAAATTTATTTGTTCTCAACGTTTAGTTCAGTTTCATTGATAACATGATGAACTTCTGGAATCTTGAAGTTTACATCCACCGTATGTCCTTGATCAGAGCACGAAGTAAGGACTATGAGAGAACATACAATAAATAAGCTTATTAAGGTTTTCATAGCCACCTCCGCACGGATACATTATCTTTTTATCGCTCTCGAGATATATTTCAATTCTTTAATCGCGATTCTTCCATCAATCGTATTTTCTTTTAACTTCTCTTCTAATTTTTATATCCGCCATTTCTCCTGGCGATCATGTCATACCATTCTGTTCCCATGTAGCAACTCCCCCTAAGTGATTGCGTTGATTTCCTGCTTACCTTCTGAATGCACCGCTTTGCAAAGTTGACATCCTGAAGCATCATTTAAAGCCCTGGTCTTTATCCGCTCGATCTAGTTCATAATCTATTGTTATATTTGTAACGACCTTATTATTTAATTCAAAAACTAACTTTTTAGTCCCCTTTATATAAGCAAGTTTATTTTCTATCTGTTCATCCGGAAACCCATATTTATTAAGCAACTTATCAACGTTGTCTCCCACTTTAACTCCTCGAGAAGTTGGAAGCTTATATAGTTGAATGCCAGCTATGTAATCTCCATCTAATGGATTCGTCCCATTACCCATGATTGTTATTTCAAACTTCGTATTTGTGTTATTAGGGTAATGTAAATTCCAGCGAGAGTACCCATTATCGAAACCTTGACTCACCAAACCATAATTATTTTCTATATCCTCATCGCTAATTCCTAATGTTGAGTCAATCGTTGGCAGAATAGTTTCGTCGATTTGCATATTCCGGTATGAAACCCTAAAGTCATCCTCTGAGAGTGGTTGGATTGTTGTCTTTTTCTGACATGCTGTCAAAAGTAAAATACAACATACTATCGAAAAGAAAAATGTTTTCATATGATGTCCTCCATCACAAAAAAATCCGCAATGCTTCTTACAGACGTTGTAGTTCTTGGTTGGATCCTTCCAACATTTTTCCTCTATTTTATCATTTATTGTATTTAAAAGCTTAGGTGTGAAACTCGGGAGCGGGAAAAAATAAGTTATAATGTGACTACGAAAAACTTCGCTGGGCTAGGGAACCAACCGAGCGCTCCGCGTTGGGCCTGTCAACTGCTGAGCACGATAGGATAAACGTATCCGATCTTATACCGAGGGGTGAGCATCATCTCATCGAATATTCTTATTGTCGAGGATGACTTGGAAATTCACGGGTTACTGGTCAACTGCCTACGCACGGAAGGCTATCATACTACCTCTGCTTATACAGGGGAGGAAGCCATGAGCTTTATCAAGCAAATGTCTTTCCAACTTCTGATATTGGATCTGATGTTGCCTGAGATTGACGGTTACGAGGTGCTCCGCCGCGTCCGTGAAACCCATAACATTCCCGTGCTGATCTTGTCGGCCAAAGGGCAAGAGGTGGATAAAATCATCGGTCTCGGACTCGGGGCGGACGATTATTTGACGAAGCCATTCGGGCTGGGGGAATTGTCCGCCAGAGTCAAGGCGATGCTTCGACGCTACTTTTACTTCAACAACCATTCGAACAACCATTCTCCAACCGTGCTGACCCATGGCGAACTGGCGATCGACTTGCATACCTATGAAGTCACTTCCCTTGCCGGCAAAATGACGCTGACAGCCAAAGAGTTTGATATTTTAAAGCTGTTTCTGAGCTATCCCACCCGGGTATTCACGAAGTCGCAAATTTTCCAGGCTGTCTGGAAAGAACAAACGATCTCCGACGAGAATACCGTCATGGTTCATATCCGACGGCTGCGCACCAAAATCGAGCCGGATCCGTCAAACCCGACCTATATCCAAACGGTGTGGGGAATCGGGTACAAACTGGGGGAGGCCGCGGGTTGATGCCGGCGTACATCCCGATTTTCGTTATCCTGCTGGCCGTAATCAGCTTGCTTGGTTATCGCCAATGGCGCATGAAGCGGCAATTGGCGCTGATGACCGCGCGGGTTGAAGAGATACGTGCGGGAGCCATCAACCAAAGAGTGCGCCTCCCAAACAGCAGCTCCGTTTTGGTCGCACTCGGAGGAAGCATAAACCGGCTCATAGACGATTTGCAGCAAAACATGGAGAAGCTGAATCTGCTGGAATCCGAACGAAAGAAGATGATTACCCACTTATCCCATGATCTGTGCACACCGTTGACAGCGATTATGGGATATGTGGAAGTCATGCAACGTGACCGGACCTTGACGGAAGACATTCGGCAGCAGTACTTCCGGATCATAGCCGCCAAGGGAAACAAGCTGGATGCATTGGTCAGGGACTTTTTCGAGCTGTCCAAATTAGAAGCCGACGATGACGCGCCGGAGCCCGAAAAATTAAATATCATCGAGAAAATGCAGGAGTCGGTCCTCTCTTTCTACCAACAGTTCCAACTCGCGGGGCTCACGCCGCAACTGGAATTTCCGGAGCGGCACGTTTATGTTTGGGGAAACAGGCAGAGCATCGAAAGAATCATGAACAATCTGCTGAGCAATGCACTTCGTTACGGTGCGAATGGCGAGACGATCGGCATTCGGGTGCGTGAAGCGGAAGCACGGGTGTGGGTCGACGTATGGGATTGCGGCCAAGGAATTTCGGAGACCGACTTGCCCCATGTCTTCGAGCGCCTCTACACCGGCAAGGCTTCCCGCAACACGAGCCAGCAAGGCAATGGACTAGGTCTGACGATCGTCAAGAAACTGGTCGAGAAGCAGCGCGGCGAGATTCAAGCGAGCAGCATTCCGAACGAGCGGACCGAGTTCTCATTCTACCTGCCTCGGGCAACTTAAGAAACATGTAAGAAATAGTTCAATCCGATGTAAATCCGCTATCGTATAATCAATCCAACCCATGCGAATGGTTACGAAGCTAGCTTCGCAAAAGCGCTAAGGAGGTTGGAAACGAGTGGAATCTATCTTGAAGACAAGCGGCCTTACCAAAAAGTACAAGACGCACACGGCCGTTGACGGAATCAGCCTTTCTCTAAAAAAAGGCGAAATCTACGGATTCCTCGGGCAGAATGGCGCCGGAAAAACGACGACGATCCGCATGATCATGGGCTTGATCAAGCCCACTTCCGGACGGATCGAATTGTTCGGGAAGGACGCGGAATCAAGCCGCAAATCCGCTTTCGAACGCATCGGTTCGATGATCGAAATCCCCGGTTTTTACACGAATTTGACAGCTGTCGAGAACTTGGACATTCACCGACGGATGATGGGGATGGGGAACAAGGAGAGCATAGAGGAATCGCTGGAACAAGCCGGTTTGCTGGACGCCCGCAACAAAAGAGTGAAAAATTTCTCGCTGGGCATGAAGCAGCGACTTGGCATCGCACGCGCCTTGCTCCACCATCCGGAATTGCTTATTCTCGACGAACCGACAAACGGACTGGACCCGGCCGGAATCAAGGAAGTGCGGCAGTTAATTATTGACTTAGCCTCCAAGCGGAATATTGCCGTGCTCGTATCCAGCCATATCTTAAGCGAGATCCAGCAGATGGCGACGAAGCTGGGCATCGTGCATCGCGGAAAGCTGGTTGAGGAGATCGAGCAGCAGGAACTGCAGATGAAAAACAGGCATTGCGTCGAATTTAAAGTGAGCAACGAGCGCGAGGCGGTCATGCTGTTAGAACAAAAAATGGACATTCGCGACTACTCTGTTCCCGAACCGGGGGTTATACGGGTGTTCGAACAGTTGTCGGAGTCGGCCGCCATCAATCGAATGCTGGTTGAGAACCGGATCGAGGTTGCGGAAATCACGATGCTGCGCGAAACCTTGGAAGATTACTTCCTAAGCTTGACGGGGGGCGAACGCAGTGCTTAACGTTTTCTATGCCGAGATATTGAAATTAAAACGCACCCAGCTCCTGTGGCTGACGCTCTTCGGCGGCATGCTGCCGGCCGTATTATCGATATTCGGGCAATCAAGGAGCTTGAATTGGAACGATTTTTTGATCAACAATTCTCTGTTCCTCAATGTCATGATCGCGCCGTTGCTGCTTTCTCTGCTCGCAGGCTTTGTTGTCGTTCGGGAATACGGCGATAATACGATTAACCAGCTTTTCGTATACCCGCATCATCGTGTGAAGATCCTGATCGGCAAGATGATCATCATTCTGTTCTTATCGACGGCAATCTTTGTGTTGAATTATGCTTTGACCTTGGCGGCGGGCAGCATCATGAGCGACCAGCAGCTTTCAGAAGCGTTATTCTGGAAGTTCACCCGCGCAAACGCATGGATGTTGGCGTTCCAAGCGCTGCTTATCCCGGTTACGATGACGGTAGGGATCATAGGCAAAAGCTTCATTCCGCCCATTGTGCTGGGAATCGTCGCCGTACTCATCAATATGATGGGAATGCAAGGGGTTGAAGACCATATTGCCGGGCGCGTTACCTTTGTCAGCTATATCCCTTTCGGCTCCATGATCGTACACTTACTGGATATGATGAAAGCGAACGTCCCCGATGATATATACCGCATCCATGCACTCTATCCGCAGGCAGCCGTCTTCTTGTTGTTTTTTCTCTTTAATGTATTCTACTACACGAAATCCGAGGTCCACAGCGGTTCTTGAACGTTTTCAAAAAGTAAACGTAAACGTCCATCAAGGCTCTGTTTGGGAGCCTTAATGAACGTTTCCGGTAGCCCGCCGACTCCATACGGAGACCAGCAGCAAAATCGCCGGCCAATATATATGTTTCGCGCCCGGAATTTCAAGTGATTCTCAAATTGAATCTAGGCCTCGGGAATGTGCCGGATTTCAACCCGCTTCCCCGAATTCCATCTCGCGGACCGAGGGACCGTAGGTACGAAGCGTAATTCATTGTTATGTGTTGGATGGGCCATTTTTACAAAGATAACGACACGTCCTTTAGTTCAATTCTATTTCCTTCTGGATCAATGATAACCCCAATGGTTCCCCATGTATGTCTATAGACCTTAACATCTAATTGTCGTTTTAGAACTTCTAACGTCTTGTCAAAGTCCTCTATATCAATTCTAATTACTGTCGGATTTTGAGCCCTTGTCTTTTCGACTTCAGATTTCACACCATTAGCCTCAACCATTAAATAGCTGTTACCAAAATTAAATATGGTCAAATTCTCTTTCTGCTCTCTTATAGAAAGTCCAAGTTTTAAACTATAAAAGTCAACATTTCTTTTGTAGTCTTCAAGAAACAGGATAAATCCAGTTTCCCTTATCTTCATAAAGAATTTCCTCATTTATTGGTTTGTATGTTGCCAGAATTTAAACGAACGTTACCTTATTCACGATTGCAAAAGGCCTGAAGGTCACAAAGCTTCTCTCAATTCCATCTGGCGGACCGAGGAGCGGTAGGCTCCGAAGCGCGAATACATTGTTATCTGCTGTTCCGACACTTCTCAAACTTTCCTCATAGTTTCTATTTCTTTAGTTCAATTATGTAAGCATGTGGAATTTCATCTATCTGATATTGTGTCCTAAAGATCATTCCGTGACCTGCAATGATGACATATTCGAAGTTCAAGTATCTATTCATAACACCTTCTATCCTTGTTTTCATCATTAAACTTGATTCCCATAATCGGGTTTCTCCTTCAGGGTATATTCCTTTATGTTTATCAAAGTCATCTCCGAGTTCTTGTAACTGTTCTAGCGTGTCAAAATGAAATGACAAATCAGGTTGCCATTCCCTCAAATCAAATTCAACTTGCACTTCTATATTCAACTGTTTAGATAAAATGGCTGCTGTTTGAAGTGCCTGGGTATAGGGTGAGGATAAAATGATTTGTGCCTTTTTTAATCGATCATCTTTAGAAGCTTCATAAACTTGCTGAATACCGTTTTGTGTTAGTGGAACAAGATCTCTTCCATATCCTTTTAGCTTGTACTTTTCATTAATATCCCACTGGGGTTCCCTGTGCCGGATGAGATAAAATATGGTCATTTGAACTCGTCTTTCCTGTTTTTATATGTCTTCGAGGAATGGCCGATAACGTTCCCGTATCACGATGCCGAGAGGCTGAAAGTTGCCAAGACGACCCGGTCCGACCGGACTTAGCCTCGCAAGTGCGTTCGATTATTCTTCCATTTAGCCCTACATATTAATTATAAATCCAGTCTTTTTGCCTTTAATGAATCCAGCATTCTCATAAAATCTATGTACTTCTTCCCTTTGAGAACCGGTTAAAAGCATTACTTTATAGCAATTCATTTCTTTTGCCATTTCTTTAGCTTTTTCTAATACCGTAATCCCAAATCCCATTCTTCTATAATCTACATGCGTAATAACATTCTCAATCAAAGCGTATGGTCTTGCACTTCTAGTCAAATTCTTAATTATAACCAGGACACAAGATGCCACAAGTTTCCCGTCATGTTCTACTACAATAATTTTCATACTCTGATCTTCTAAAATATTTTGCCAATGATCGTACAGGCTCTGGTCTATTTCCAGCACAGGATCTGATGGTTGTAAAAACTTATAAAGTAATAAAAGATCTTTTAATTCGTCTTCGCGGATTAATCTGCATACTGTCATTTAAATGCACCTGCTTTCGATACAAGATATCGGCGGTTTCATTTAACGTTTCCGTATTCACGACACCGAGAGGCTTATAAACCGAAGGTCCGTCTGCTTACTGGCGCAGTTAGCCACGCAGGTGTGTACGTCTGATTCCACTTCCCCAATAATCTATCTGGTCAACCGAGAATCGGCGAAAATATATTGTTATAGGACAGACCTGCCTTCTCCGAGATGAGCTGGAATAAAGATGTTTAATAACTCATTCAATCTTCTGTACTTTTCCTTCTCGATTAACACAACCAATAGGTTCGGATCAATATCTGAAAAGAAGAATCTTTTCTTACTTCCGTATTTCAATAATAATATTGAGAAAATCTCAAATACGCGTATATCCAACCAATCATCATTGACATTCAAATCGAATTTATAGCCTTGGCCATTGACTTTAAAGGAAATCCAGGCGCATTTATTCTCAAGGTCTATAAAATCATTAATGTGATCTAGTGAAAAATCATTTTTTGTCATTTCAGCTATACGCCGAATCACCCGAACGTAATCTCCATTATCTTCAATACATTCTCTATCCAAATACCAAACGTCATCACTTGGAAATAAAAAACGTTTGTCATTTGACACGATTTCAGATCCTAATGTTGTCAGTAATAAAAAATATGGTTTTATCTTATATTCTTTCTTATTAAAATCCAAACAATCATTTATATTAATACCTTCTTTTAAGCCGATTCCAATACCAAGAAAGTCATTTAATTGCTGTTCAATTGAAATACCATTCCTCTTCTTTAGCCATCTAAACACAGGAGTCTTCACCTTTTCATTAGGTTCTGCAATCTGAATCTGCTTCCCGAATCCCATCTGGTGGACCTAGGAGCCGTTGGCTCCGAAGCGTGAATACATTGTTAGGTGAAATTCTATCTTTTCTTCGATTTTGCCCACAAAAAAATCTGCAATCGTTATTGCAGACGTAGTAGTTCAAGGTTGTATAGATTTATATTAAATTTGGGAAATCAGCGTATGGCTTGCACCTGTATCAATTACAATATCCTTAGCGGTCTTACTTCGTCCATTAAATGTGATCTTTAATTCTGTAAGAAGGAGGCCCTCTCTAAACTCAATCTTCATAAATATTTCCTCAATCCAATGTTCTTGCGATTCTTAACTATAATTTGATCTTTCGAAGCATGATAAACGAGAGTCCTGTTCTTACTATTCAATAATTCCTTTGTCGCATCATCATCTTTGACAGGTCCGATTAATGCAATTTCGTCGATTATTTCATTATTGTCTTGCTCATATGAATGCAAAATTTCAAACTTAACAAATTGGTCCGGATAAATACTTTGAACTTCGTTCCACTTCACGTTGGATACCTCCAAACGTTTTCTTCTATTTATCATTTATTGTTTCTAAAATCGCAGGTGTGTCCGCCCTGAGTCATCTCCCTCGAAATTCAACTGGCTGACCGAGGGGGCTGAGGCCCCGAAGCGTGAATATGGTGTTATACGAAGGCCCACGCATCCTGCATTACTTACAAATCAGTATTAATTCATTCAAATCTATTACTCCTCTTGCCTTTAACAAAAAGTCCATTC
Organism: Cohnella sp. GbtcB17; assembly: GCF_019091135.1. GTDB lineage: Bacteria > Bacillota > Bacilli > Paenibacillales > Paenibacillaceae > Cohnella. The sequence continues at coordinate 32,003 of NZ_JAGXJW010000037.1, forward strand.
CAATAATCCCATCAATATTTATCCCGTAATTCATGGTTCCTATATCAACTTGAAAGTCTTCAATCTTGTATCCATTTACTTCCAATGCATCAACTGTCTTAAAAAAGACGAATTCGCTTCCACCTACTCCGCTGATTGTTCCTAGAACATCTTCTAATTCCACCGTCAATCCGATCTCTTCAACTACATCCAATTTCAAGATCGTACTTGATGAACCAGTATCTATAAGTACTCGTTGTAATCTGATGCTTTGATTGTTGTAGTAAACTGTAATTTCAATGAAAGGCAAATCACTATCCGATAGTTCAATTGCTGTATTCATATCCGAACTCCCAACCACTTACGCTCAATGATTTCTAACTCATTCTTGCTGGTATGAGCCACGTAAAGCTCTCGATTTGGTTCTGTCTTATGGATTTGTTTATATTCATTTAACGCATCTTTGCCTTCAACGAATTGATTAATCACAGCTATTCGGTCTACAATTCTTCTGCCATTGTCCGAATGGGCTTCAATTGCTTCAAAAAGTACCCATTGATCTGGAAAATGATTTCTAAGTGTTTCCCAATTCATGGACCCACCTCGTTTCTTGAGCTTATAAAAAATTATACCATATCTTGAATTTTCAGCTCTTGTGAACTTTCGTATAACGTTGTTGTCTTCTCGACGTCCCACCGACTTAGGGCGACGAAGTCACCGGGCGCTATGCGCTTAGTCGGTGTGAATGTGCCAGGCTGCTTCGACTTCTCCGAAATACCGCTGCCAGACCGAAGGGGCTTGTCCCCCCGATACGTGAACACCGTGTTAGGTGAAGCTTAGGCTTCTAGAATTACTCATCAAATCTCTTTCTATTTCCATTCACCATTATTTCAATGCTTATTTGATTTAATGTTCCTGAGAAACCTGTCCCGTTTCTCTGCTTACCTTCAAATTGTGTACCGAGATTTACTCGACTGTGTGGACTTATTGACACCGTTCTTTCTTCAATTTCAATATCAGCATCATTATTTTTCATTATTGGTTTTACAACTATTGATTTTTCTTTCCCATAATTATAAAAAGTGAAAGTGCAATTCGCTTTTACAACTGTTTCAACTGTTTGAAAATTACAACGCCCATCCTTTACATCAATAGAGTTAATCCCACTTGCATTATGCTTTGCTAAAAACATAATTTTTTCAATAAGGATCGGATAAATAAATGTAAACGCAAAACACCCAATAATTATTCTACTTAGAATCTTAGGATATTTGGAACGATAATGCCTAACAGTACCGACTACTCCGATAATTAGTAATACAAAACCAAGTAAAGCCGTTATATGTAAACCACTCTGTTCTTTACTTGTCCATGGAGAAACTCCTAGAACTTCAAACAATCTATCACCAAGTGAGTAATCCAAATGAAGCTTAGTTAAAAATATTAACGAGAATACAACCACGATAGGATAAGCAATTCTTTTCCACTTCAGTGTTAATCCCCCCCCCCCCCCCAAATGGATTTTCTATATTTCACTGAACGTTAACGTATGCATAAGGTCGAGAGACCGCCGGCGTTTGCGCAGTTAATCTCAAAGGTGTGTCCGCCTGATTCGCTTCCCTGAATTCCATCTGGCAGTCCAAGGTGCCGGAGACTCCGAAGCGTGAATATTTTGTTATACGAAGGAACGTGCTTTTTTATTGAACTGCTAAAATAGTTCTTTATTTAAATTCCAAAATGTATTACACATTGATTATTTTTAATTGCTGTTTCTGTTACTTCAATTAATTTGTTTAAAGATTCAACCAATTCAATCTTGTTGAAAGAAATTTTTTCGTAAAAGCCTGTTTCGGAGTCTGCATTCCAACCGTAGTCCCCAGTTAAAATAATTTCGTTAGGAGCATTATTAAATAGATTCTTCCATGATGAAATTATTCGTATGAACGTATCAAGGCTTTCCATATCCTTAATAATTGTGTATCCATATCGATCAAGTCCGTTTCCCGGAAAAGAACTAGTAGGACCTTTAGATTTGATCCATTCAAGGGAGTCATTGAAATAGTTTAGTAAATCATCATCAATTGATGCCTGCGGCGAAACCACAATGCCATTTATCACCACTCTGTGTTCATTCCATGAAACATCCGCTATAGAAATATTTTCATCACCAACAATGAATTCATGATATGGCACATTAAAAATCCCTTCAGGTTCTTTCGTATAACGTTCCCTTATTCACGACGCCGAGAGGCTTAAGGCTCCGCAGGAGCCGGCTGCGCGCCAGCGCGTTAGCCTCGCAGATGTGTCCGCCGGATTCCGCTTCCTCGGATTCCAACACCCAGAGGGCAACACCCCGAAGCATGAATACATTGTTACATGGCGTACCACACTTGTTGAAGCACATTCAATGTTTATAGCTTTAAAATTCTTTGTTTGCATTTCTAGTTTTACTCTCTGCAAAGGAAAGTATGTTATCCAATGTAAAGAATAGGTAGTAAGTAATTATTCCATATAGAATGTGATTTTGATTAATATTAAATCCAACAAGAAGTAAAATAACTAATATTAGCAACAAAATGATGATGCTCAAAGCAATTGACATGATCATTCTCTTCCATATATTTCGAGTTGCTAAAGATAATTTCTCAACTAAGTATGACGTTGGAAATGAAATAAAGAATGAAACAGAAAAAAATATAAAATAAACGGGGAAAAATATCACAATAAATTCATTAGGAAAGGATATTAATATCATCGCCACTGTCATAATCAATGATGTAATAAATAGACTTATTAACTTGCTTACGATGCTTCCTGAATTCATTTATTTCTTCTCCGTTCAAGTGGTATTTCAGATAACGTTCCCGTATTCACGACGCCTATAGGCTTAAGGTCGCGTGGCGACGGATCCGACAGGGCTTAGCCTCGTGGGTGTGTCCTACATCCACTTCGTGAAAATCCTCGGGCGGACCGAAGATCGACGAAGACGATCCGAATCGTTGGCGACTTCGAAGCAATTCTTAATAAGTTTTACTTCTTTAATAAGGTTTTATTATATATTTCAATTATCGTTGCATAGCCAACAAGCCTACTGCCCTCTTGAATTTGTATTTCCTTTCCTTCCCATAAGCATTCCGGGTATGCCTCAGGTGTGATAAACCTTATAGTTCCTATGACTGTTTCCCCCGGATTAACGCTTTCACGTTCATACATATGAATACCTGAAGTAAGATAATGATCTTTTACCGAATGGGCTGGTCGATATCCTGAAAAAGCAGGTTTAGATCTACCGCCCTTTTCTGGAGTCAAAAAAGTAATTTTTGCCTTTACATCAGGTTCTTCGTTCATAAGAGTTCACCCAGGTTTATGATAAATTTGATTTTATAACTTTTTGATTCACCAATGGCACGTAACGTTCCGCATTCACTACGCCGAAAGGCTTAAGTCGCAATGCGACCGCTGCGTGCCAGCGCAGTTAGCCTCGCAGGTGTGTCCGCCTGATTCGCTTCCCTGAAATTCATCTGCGGATCGAGAGCCGCTAGGCTCCGACGAGTGAATATATTGTTATGTGAAGTTCTATCTCTTCTATGAGAAACTCTCTATTCTCTTGATTACAATGGTGGCATTTCTGTTATTAAGTAGAATTCTTCTTATTATCTTGTTTGTTATTTTGCTTCAATATCTTCTCCTTAATTTCTAATTTCATAGTTTCCGAGGGGTATATTTGTTTATCAGGAAAATCACTCAAGCTTGTTCCCCATTGGTATGCGTAAAATTTAGGAGATCGTTTAATAAATTCAATTAGCAAGTGATCTATTGTGGGATTTATGGAATTTTGAATATGCATCATATACTTATCAAATATTTGCAATAGAGCGATTCCATGTTGCTTTGCATATTCCGTTGCACCACTTTGAAAACCTGATGTAGAGATTAATATCCCTTTGTGTGCACCTAAACTTCGTACTTTGTCAGCTAAAACCACAATCTTTTCACGTTCCACTGGTCTTTTATAACGCTTGCACTCAATTATTACTTTAAAGTCTACAGATAAAGCCACAAACTCAGCGACTATATCAATCTGGTATTCTCCATCATGGGTTCGAACCTTTTGGTTATGAAGTATTTTGAAGTCTTTAAGTGCTTCAGCTTCAGCATACGCTTCTAATATTTCTACGCAATACTTTTCAAATTCTAAAGCAGAAATACTCGCGACAAACTCACGGTATGGGTTGATAATTGCCACCTCATGTTCTGCAGTAACGAACTCTACTCATGAAGTTCCTTTTTGTGCTTTTAAAATATATCTTTTTGGCGGACCCACTTCTTGTTCAGCTTCAAAGTAAGCAAGGTTATTTCCATGCCCAACACCCAACAGCTGATATAAAGCTTCTTTCAATGGCAGCTTTTTCCCATCAATTTCAGGGTTAGAAGATCTAACGTAAGCTTCACTGATCGGGCTATTTTTCTTTATGAATTCCTATACCCATAAGACATCAGAGTTGTATTTCTCTATTTCCTTCATGAATTCCCGTTTTAATAAGTTCTCATAATGATGGGCAAATCTACTAAGAGCATGTTTGCGCTTCTTTGAAGAATGCAATTCAAATAGTAATCTGGATCTAATTTCTCTTCGACAAAACAAATCTACAAAATCAATTTCTTTTGTTTGTCCATCACGACACCGTCTTTAACCGCGTGAATATATAGTCAGAAGTCTTCGGCTTCCTAAGTTCCAATCATTTTTCGTGTATTCGTTATCCGGTTTGTTATCTCCTTTACTTCTTGCCTCGTCTTGACAATAATGATTTTCTTTTGATCTTTGAAGGCGTTGAGTTGTCCCAAAACTGTTGCTCGAGTTCTTTTTTTGTAATTCCAAACCGCATTTAATAAAAGTCCAATCCAGTTTCTCACGGCATTCTTCATTTAAATCTGGCCTCGTCTTAGCGTGATATCATATTCTTCGTTTAATGATTCTGTATAAACACAACCATCGAGACAAATCTAAAAAGATTACTGTATCTGCACGCTTTAATCTTAAATCCAAGGTTCTTGTATAATTGCCATCCATAATCCATTGTTCTTGGTTGGTAGCCTCTATAACAAAATTATCCCATTCCTCATTTGGAGTTGGGACCCAGTTGGGTTTCCAATAATACTTATCTAAATGAATAACGGGAAGTTTTAATTCTTCACTGATTCGCTGGGAAAGCGTAGACTTTCCAGATCCAGCGGAACCTATAATTAATATTCTGTTCAATTCAGTTCTCCTGCTTTCAGTATTTCGATGAATTCTTCATGCTTCGGACAGATCTACAACTGGCTACTCGATCACAATCGACGTCTTCGTCGAAAGGTTTTCCAGGCCATGATCGATGCTGCGGCGACGAGTATTAAAGCGGATACATATAAGAAAAGATTGAGAGACGGCATGCTTCCTCCATAGGCGGTTCCGCTTAACGCGTTGGCTTCCATCGCGGCCGTTCCGAGAATCGCGACGGATTCATCGGCTGATGCCCGCATATTGCCGCTGCACAGATTCGTTTGGAGCATCCGATTCTCGTCATAATGAGCGAAGATGAGGTAAGATTGGTTTTTGCTGAACGAGACTCCGCAGGAAGCTGATCCTCCTCCTAGCGCTTGAATCGTGATTCGTTTGGTTGAGACGCCTTTCCAGGCGCGTTGAACGTCAAAGGCATATTCTCTTGTTGCGCCTGAACGCAATATGCTCGGTAAGCCCTTATGAATCACTTTGCCGACGAACACGGCTGCGGCGCCGTCCAGTCTCTCCTGCGTGCTCTTATCGGCGCAGCTGCAGGCGAATGCTCTATCAGTTGGAAAGGAGAAGAGTCCGACTGCAACCAAGCTTATAAGCAGCAAAATGGAGATGTAACGCTTCATCAGTTGCCTCCTTTGCCTTCGATTAATATTACCTCCGTTATATCACATTTAGTAAATTAAGGGAACCGAAGCATAGGCTTGATTGCATCGTCGCCACAACGCAAAAAAGAGCGACCCGCATCGCGCGGATCGCTCCAAATGAAAGCTGAATTACGATGTCCTACGGCCTCCCTGCCGCACGGCTGCGACGCCATTGCCGGTAGAGCGCGGCTGTGCCAAAGCATATGGCAAGACTGATCGCGCCGCCGGTCAGATCGACGAGCACGTCTTGATAGGTCGGCGTGCGCGCCGGCGAATAGCGTTGGTTCCACTCGTCCAGAATCGCGACGATCCCGACGACGGCCAGCGACAGCGCAGCCGCAGCCGGCGGGCGCAGGCGGAACAAGCTCAGCACGAGCGCGGTTACTGCCGCCAGCACGCCGTAGACGAACAAGTGCGCGCTTTTGCGAAAGGCGAATTCGATCATGCCGTACGGATTGATGTCGCGGCGATACTCCTTGCCATCGTAGTGAATATCCACGCCCGGCAGCAGTCGCTCGGCCGTCTCGTAAGACAAAGTACGATTGAGCAGCGGCTGGATCGTCTGCTTACTGTAGGGCTGCGAAGACAGCTTAAAAATGACGATGACGACGCAGCACAGGAGGGCAAGCGCGATCAGGCGCCTCCAACTGATTTTGTCGGTCATGATGCCGTTCCCCTTTCTGCGGTTAGACCTGCCCCGCTTCGGCGAGGCTGCCGAGCAAATCGCCGCGGCGCTCCAAGTAATCGATCAGGGCGGCGACGGATTCGCCGGCCGGCGCAAGCTGCGTATCGATCGTCAGCTCCGGCCGTTCGGGCACGTCGTACGGCGCTCCGATCCCCGTGAAGCTCGGGATTAAACCGCTGCGCGCCTTCTTGTACAGCCCCTTCGGATCCCGCCGCTCGCACTCTTCGAGGGAGCAACGGACGTAAACCTCGGCGAAGTCTCCCTCCTCGAACATAGCTCTGACCATCCCGCGGTCTTCGCCGTTCGGGGAGACGAGCGCCGCCAGCACGACGGTGCCCGCCTCGACGAACAGCTTGGACACTTCGCCGACTCTTCTTAAATTTTCCCGCCGGTCGCCCTCCGAGAAGCCGAGGTCGCGGCATAGTCCATGACGGACATTGTCGCCGTCCAACACCAGGCAGGCGATGCCCCGATCATGCAGCTCTCTTTCCAACGCAAAGGCGAGCGTGGACTTGCCCGATCCCGGCAGCCCCGTAAACCAAAGCACGCGACCTGAATGCCCGTTCTTGCGCTCCCGGTCCGCGCGCGTCACGCCTGAGCGCTGCCAGGTGACCTGACCGACCGGTGCAGCGCCTCGTCCGCCAGACGTGCCGGCAGCGCCTGCTGCATTATCGTTCGCTTGCATGCGAATCCCTCCCGTAGTTAACCGCGTGCGGTCCGGTGCGCGGTCGCGTTTATCTGACGCCTGCCGGCCATTCGATGACGCCGTCGCTCAAACGTCCGTCCGGCGCACCCACAGGACCGTCTTCCCGAACGATCGCCTCTCCCTGCTCCATGACGACGACTTGATCCGCTCCCCGGATCGTCGACAGGCGGTGCGCGATGACGACGATCGTCATCTTTCCTTTGAGCCGATCGATCGCCTCCTGAATACGAGCCTCGTTCTCGGTATCGAGCGCGCTGGTCGCTTCGTCCAGCACGAGGATCGAAGGCTTCCTGAGGATCGCCCGCGCCAGCACGAGCCGCTGCCGTTCGCCGCCCGACAGACGGACGCCTCGGTCGCCGACGACCGTATCCAGCCCTTCGGGCAAACGCCGCACAAAATCTTCAGAAGCCGAGAAACGCAGCGCCTCCCAGAGCTCCGTCTCGCTCGCGTCCGGGCGTACGGCCAGCAGATTGTCCCGAATGCTCTCGTGAAACAAAAACGGCTCCTGCGCTACATAGCTCACCGCATGACGCAAAGCGAGACGCCGTTCGCCCGTTACCGGGAGACCGTCGATCAGCACCGATCCGCGCTCGGGCTCGAGCAGGCCCATCAAGAGGTCGACGAGCGTGCTCTTGCCCGCGCCCGACTTGCCGACGATGGCCGTCATTTTGCCTGCCGGTATGCGAAGGCATACGTCACGCAGCGCATAATCCGCGTCTGCGTCGCCGGCGTATTTGAAGTAGACGTGACGGCACTCGATCCCCGTCTTCACGTCGAGCCCCGTCGCCCGATCGCCGGCTTCGTCGGCTCCCGATTCCCGGGCTTCGGCGCATTCGCGCTCAAGCTCGCGCAAGCTGCGGAACGCGGGAATCGCGGAGCCGATCTGCTCCGCGTTCGATTGGATCTGCGCGAAGCGGGGCCACAGCCGCGCGAACAGCACGACGATGAGCAGGAGCTCGCCCGCGCCGACGTGGAGCATTTCAACGGCGAGGTACACGAACAAGGCGATCAGCGCCGCAGAAGAGGTCTTGTACAAGCTCGACGTCGTCGCCTGGAGCCGCGCGAAGGCGATGAAGTTCGCCTCCATCCGCCCGGTCAGCCCGCGGAACCAGCCGAGATACGAATCCTCCAGTCGGTTGCTCTTAATATCCTTGATGCCGTTGAAATGATCGGTCAAACCCGCATAGTATTGCTGCGACAGCTCGCTCGTGCGGTTGCCGACCTCCTTGGCCCGCCGGATCTTGCGGCGCATGACGAACGCGATCGCCGCACCGCTCACGAGCACGACCGCCGTCAGCTTCGCCGACAGCCAGAAGGCGATCCCGATCTGGATGACGGTAAACGCGACCGAGGAAGCAAGCTGCAAAAACAGGTAAGTCGCCTGGCTGACCCGCGCCAGCTCGGAGGTGAGCAGGTGATGGAAGTCGGACCGCCGGCGACGCAGAAAAAAGATCCAGTCGGAGCGCATGAGCGACGCATACAGCGAGAGGCGCAGATGCCGGATGAAGCCCTGCTGCAGCCGGGTGCCGCGGATGCTTTGCGCCCGCTGCAGCAGCGACTGCAGCGTCACGATCAGCACGTAAGCGGCAAGCAGGACGGGCAGCGCCAGATTCGAGGGCAGCTCGCGCAGCGCGGCCAGCGCCTCGCCGGCGAACGGGAGGCTGCCGGTGCCGCCTGCGCCGTCGCCGAGCAGGCCAAGCAGTCCGAGCATCGGCGCGAGCATGTAGATGCCGATGCCGTCGAACAGGCCGAGCGCGACCATCGCGGCGAACTGGGCGTACAGGCGCATCCCCGCGTAGCTGCGCAGCCGGTTCAAGTAAAACCGCAGTTCGTTCATCGCCTCACCCCGCCCTCAAGTCTCTTGACGTACCTGCCTCCACAACCAGACGAACGGCCGCAGCGGAAAATATAAAAAATACAAAGAGCGCGGCAGCGGCAGCGCTTTGGTGTCCCGGAAGCTCGGATAGAGCCGGCTGATCGCATAGCCCCATTTTTGACGCGTCGTCTTCAGCTCGAACAAATAGCGCTTGTACACCCGGGACACTTCGCCTGCGCTGGGATCGGTCGTCAGCACGACGGTATCGCGGATGAAGCCGAGCGCGCGATCCGCCAGCGCAGGCCCGCGGCCTCTCGCGAGGATACGGCCGATCTCGCCCGGAATCGGCGTATGCAATAGCCCCGATGCGAGCACGAGCGCCTGGCCCGCGTGATCGAGCGCGCGGTATCGCCGAAGCAGCGGGACGATCGCGTCCCAATCCAAGCCGCGGCCGACCATGCGGTCGATGTCGGTCAGCCACCGCAGCCGGAACCAGCCGTGCCGCGCGCCGTGCGTAACGAGGTACATGAACAGATGCGCATCGCCCGGCATGAAGATCGCATCCGACAGCGCGCACGCTTGCCGATCCCGCCACAGCGCCTCGAACGACGGCTCCTTGCCGTTTTCGCCGTTCAGTCGCCAATGCACCTCCACCTGGATGCGCGTTTCATGATTCGTAAAGGAGACGTGGTGGATTTTCCACTTCCAGTCGCCCAGTCCGCGCGGAATCGGTTCGTCCGCCTCGTAGCCGAGCTCGACCAACAGACGCTCCGCCTTCTCCAGGTCGCCGACCGGGATGAGAATGTCCAGGTCCTTGGACGTCCGCAGCGAAATGTCCCCGTACAGCTGCCGGGCGAGCGCCGGACCTTTAAGCGCCAATGAACGCACGCCCCGTTCGCCCAGCGACCTGCAAAGCCGGTCCAATTCGCCGCTCAGCCGGAGCATGCGCCAAGTATTTTGCCGGCAATCGCCGCCCAGGGCTTGCAGGACATCGGACGGAATCAAGCCGGCGCCGTCCCGGTCCCCGCGGATCTGCGGATAGACCCGATGGTGGCGGACCAGCTTCACGAATTGATTCCAATCGATGTTCGGCAACGGAGGCTCCTGCTGCGCCTTCTCCTCCCGCGCGGCCTCGCTCCGCAGCGCCGCGAGCATCGCGGTCAGCTCCCGGGGAAATGCGGTCGTATTAAGCTCGTAAGTTTGACTCATGCCTCGCACCTTCTATCTTTTCAGTCGAATAGTCCGTGCCGAATACCGCCACCGTCGTGAACAATCGCCGCTCTCCCGCGCCCGTCAGATAGACCGGACCGCTGCGGAGCCAGGCATGGGCAATGAGATTGCCCTGCTTGTCCTTGGCCGTGCCGAGATACAGCGTGCTGTCCATGCTCCGCCGCTCCAGCATTTTTTTGGCCGCGAGCGCCTGCACGAGACATTGGCTCTCCCAGAACGTATGGCGGCTCATCGTTCGCACCGCTTCCGAGATGCTTCGAACGACACGCTCGGCGTTCAAGTCGTGCACATGCGGCGTCTCCACCATCGGCCTGCCGAGCTTCGGCGCGAGCCGGCTGAACGGCAGCGCCTTCAAGATTCGCGCCCAAGCCAGGTACAAAAGCGCCTCCAGCATGAGCCGCCGCCGCGCGGCAGGCCATGCCATGAATTTTCTGAGGCCCCGCATCAGGACGGACGCAGCTCGATCAACGATTCGCGATACATTTGCCTTAGAAAAGCAAGCGCCTCGCGTTCGCACGTCGCCCGTTCTACCTCGTATTCCGAGGCGAGCGCGTCGACCAGCCGGCCGAGGGCGATCGGTTCGGCGATGAGCTCCCAGATCCGCCCGCCGACGGCTCCGAGATTGTAGTACTTGCCCGTGCGCGTGCTGAACATCACCTTCTCGCCGTTCATGTCGCTGGCCATGTTGCCCTCTGCCCGTACGACGATCTGCTCCGTATCTTGCGCGTTCGTCAATCCTGCTTCGATCATACCGTTGCGCCTCCCTTGTCGAATCGTATGATGTGTTCTGCGAGCTGGCGGGCCGTAAAGCCCGCGGACGGTCTGAACAGCCGGGCGACCGTAATGCCCGACGCGATGCCCGATGCCGCGCGGAAATGCCAATCCACGAGGCCGAGCCGGGGAATCAGCGCCTGCCTGTACGTATGCTGCAGCATGACGCGCAGCCGTTCGAGCACCGGCAGCGCGCCGACGCCGATCCGCTCGCCGTCCGACTCCGACCGCCCCAGCTCGAACACGCCTGCCAGCGGCACTGGCTCCGAGCCGAAGCGCCCTTCGACCGGCACGGCGAATTTCTCGGTTTCCCTGTAGATGGTGCGATACGGGGAAGCCTGCATGCCGAGACCGTCGAGGCTTTCCCGCCACAGCTTCTGCTGCGGGTAGGCGGGCATGACATACGGCTTGCCGTCCACGCCGGCCGTGACCGCGACGACGTCGTCGCTGAGCAGACGATGTCCCATGGCGACCAGCGCGGCGGCGAGCGTCGACTTGCCCGCGCCCGAATCGCCGACGAAGGCATACGCCCTGCCGTCAACGACGACCGCGCTGCCGTGCAGCGGCAGCAGTCCGCGCAGCAGGAGCAGCGCGCCGAAGCAGGTACCGAGCAGGTACACGCGAACCTTCTCCGGATCGGCCCCGGGCAGCGGCGCGACCGCGATATGCCGGCCTTCGTCAATGCAGTAGACGGCCGTGTCGGGGATGAGGAACAGGAAGCGGCTGCCTTCGCGCGTCAGCGAGAAGTTGCTGCCCGTCGCTTCGAGCTCCTCCCGAAGCGGCGCCGGATCGGCCGTGCCGATCGTGACGTCCGGCGCTCCTGCCGTACGACCAACGCCTGCCGGCGGCAGTTCGGGCAGCGGAATCGCGCTCGCCATGTCGAGACCGAACGCCCTGTATACCGCTGCTGTCTGCGTTCGTTCGGCCAAAGCCGCATCGATCATCGAAATCGCTCCTTTTTTCGTAAAATGGGATAACTATTTCGACCGCTAACGCGGGTATGGCCAATGTTTAAATTTTGTCGCCGTAGGTAGCAGCGGAATAACCGCTAACCGTCATTCTAGATATACTCTTGTACCGCCAACAGCGGATGTCACCTGAAACTATCGATCTACGTGCACACTTGCACCGCCAACAGCGGATGTTACCTGAAACTATCGATCTACGTGCACACTTGCACCGCCAACAGCGGATGTCACTTGAAACTATCGATCTACGTGCACACGTGCACCGCCAACAGCGGATGTGCTGCTAGACCTGTCCATTCACGTTCATGCTTGTTGCAACTCTCGTTGCGGCCAAGGCCGTGACGCATGGTTAAAGAAGTCCTTATACAGCCCTGTCAGGGACTGTATAAGGACACTTTGGGATAAAAAACGGATTCAGCTCGGGGTGTAGATGTCCATGTCTTCGGTCGTGACGAAGTCGATGTTCGTCATGCCTTTGCCGTACATCGTCTCGCTGACGTTCAGCGTTTCGAGCTCGGGCGTTTGCCATTGTTGCTTTGCCATTGTGCGTTCACCTCCTTTCAAAGGCGGGCCGGCGCCCGCAGGCGCGGCTCGCGCCGCCGAATCGTCAAGCGTGCCGCTTGATGAATCTGTACAAGATCACGCTGCGCAGGAGCAGCCTCATCTCCGGGTGAAAAGCGAGCTCGGGTCGCGGCTCCCGCCCGATGCCCGCCGCGGCCGCACGGATCCGGTCGACGTGCAGGTAGCCGGCGACCGCCGAATCGTCGCAGAGCCGGCGCAGCTCGTCGAGCAGGCGCGGCCACATCGGCGCCGCCCGGTAGATCCAATCCGCGCCCTGGACGCCCCGGATCCGCTGATTGAGCCGGACCTCGTCGGGCAGCACGGACTTCGTCGCCCGGCGAATCAAGGCGCGGTCCATGCCGTCCCGCACGTACTGCTCGACCGGCACCGAGAGGCAGAAGCGCACGACCCGCAGGTCGCAGGTCGGATCCCGCTCCCAGACGCCGTACCGCAGCGACAGCTTGGTCGCCGTCGCGCCGTTCTTGTTCGCGGCGGCGAGGCTTGCGAGCTTCTCCCGGCGCACCGCGAACGGATCGGCCGCCGCGCCGGATCGGCCGCCGCGCGCACCGCGGCCAAAGCCTTGGCCGTAGCGGCCATTCCCGGCGGCGCCTGCTCCGCCATCGCCGCCCCGCAGCTTTGCGAATACGCCTGTACGCTGCGCAAAATCGGGATGGATGAGCATCGCCGGCAGATCCGGCTCATCCCCGCCCCGCCTGGCGCCCGAGAGCGCCGGGAAGGCCAGCTTGCCCAGCGTCGACAGCAGCCGGCGACGTCCGATGCCCTTATTCGCGCCGAACATCCGCAGCTCGCGAGACAGCCGCATCCACTTCATGCGCTTCAGCAGCTGCGCATAGTAGTCAAGGGCCGGGCCCCACGAGACGGTGAAGTTGCCCCTTGCGCCGGTGAGCAGAATGCCCGCTCCCCGACTGCCCGCGCGCTCGTGGATGCCTTTCAGCCAATACGAGTTTTCAAAAAACTTGTAGGGCGACTCCAGCAGGTCGATCCATTCGTCCACTTCGGTCAGCGGGCTGATGCCCTCGAAGTCCATGTACGAAGCCTCGATATTGCCGACATGGCGGACCGTCGCCGCGATATACGGCCGCTCGTCCGCTGCCGCGTGGCCCGGCGTCCAATCGGCAAAGCCGCTGGACGGCACGCTGCTGTAAGCCTGGAGCGTCTTGCCCTCCCGCTGCAATTCCCGAGCCGCGAACCCCGCGACCGCGCCGGAGTCGAGGCCGCCGCTCAGCGTCGCCGCGACCTCGCGATGCGTGCGCAGCCTGGCCCGGACGGCTTCGCCGAAGATGTCGCGCATCGCCTCCTCGTACTCTCCGTCCGACCCGAGCCGCAGCGGCTCGGTCGGCTCGATCGAGCCGTAGGATTCGATGCGGGCCCGTCCGTCCGCGAAGACGACTGCATGCCCCGGCGGCACCTGCCGGATGCCGACATACGGCGTCGCTCCGGGGTCGGTCGATTCGAACATCTCGGGAATCGCCATGAACTCGGCGAGCCATGCCTCGTCCAGCCGGCCGTCCGTATCAGGCAGCGCCAGCAGCGGCGTCATCGTCGTGGCGAACGCCAGACGGCCGGCCCCGATGTGATAGTAGAGCGAGCGGCTGCCGAACAGGTCTCGCGCGCCGAACAGCTCTCTGCGCGTCTCGTCCCAGATCATGAACGCGAAGTCGCCGATCAGATGAGACGGGGCTAAGCGTCCCCATCTGCGGTAAGCGAGCACGATCAGCTCGCCGTCCGTTATCATCTCCCGGCGCCCCGCCGGCACCTCGAGCTTCGCGAACAGCTCACCGCGGTTGTCGAGGATCGCGTCTGCGACGATTCGCAGCCCCTCGACAGCCGAACCACCGTCCGGCATCCGCTCGCCCACCGATTCCGGCGTAATCCAGCGGATGCGGCAGCCGAGGAACGCCGGCCCGCCGCGCCACGTACGAGCGTCGTCCGCCACGTAATGCGCCATCGCGTCCATCATCCGCTCGCCGTCCGCCGCCTGCGCCTCCCCGCCGTCGAAGCGCACGATCCCCGCCAGCGCGCTCATTTCTTCCCTCCGCCGGCCATATAAGCCGATGCGAACCGGGACAGGCGCCTGCCAAACGGGATGGCCGACTTCAGCCAATCCGCCTTCCGCTTCATGGCGCCGAGCTGTGCGCGGAGCTGCCGCTGCTCCCGGATGCCCGCTTCGAGCCGCATTTCCAGCGCGCGGACGGTCATCTGCAGCTGGTGTACGCGAGCGTCCGGCGTGCGAGCCTGCCGTGTCTCGACCGCCATCGCCGCGTCGACGCCGCTTGCAGGCACAGCCTCTCCTGCCGATGCCTTGATCTCGCCGCCCGCCGAGCCTCTCGCCATGCCACCCGACATGCCGCCCGCCGCGCTTCGCATCCCATACCCCGGCTCCCAGCGGCACCCGGTCGCTTCCAGCAGCTGCCGCTCCCTCAGCGCCAGCAGCGTCTCGTCCGGCTCGCGCTCGAACCGGGCGCCGGTCCAGCGCTCCGCCTCGGCCAGCGCCTCGCCGTAGCCGAGCGCCTCGAACGTCCTTGCCCCGAGCAGGCGAACGTACAGCTCCGCCTCCCGCTTCGTCAGCGCGTCCTTCCACGAACCGACCGCGTTCGTGTGCGGCGCCGCATGGTCCGCGACGTTCGGATCGCCGACGCCCATGCTGAAGTACAGCTCGGACTTCGCCGTGCCCATCCGCTCGCCATACCGCTCCATGCCCTCCTCGTAAGAGATACCGAGGAAATCGCATACGCCGGCCAACTCCCCGGCCGGATCTGCGACCAGCTCCTCGTAGCGCAGCCGATAGGCGTACGGATCGGTCTCAGCAAAGTATCGCATGTAGCGCATGAGCCCGATCGTGAGATCCGCGGCCTTGATGTCGAACGCGGAGCCCGTCAGCAGTCCCGCGAGATCCGCGGCGCCGCCGCGCGAAGCGCCGAGCTTCTTGTACGAAGCGAGTACGTCGAGCGGATTGCGCAGCAGCCAGATTCGCTTGGACTGCGGGAACAGCGCGTCGAGGAACTCCAGCAGATAATAGTACCTCGGCGATTTGTCGACGACGATGTCCGCGCCTTCGCCGCCGCGCAGCAAGCCGTTGTAAGCCTCGACCGCGAACGCCCGGCAGGCGTCCGCGAATGCGTCTTCGGGCAGCACGCCGCCGAAAAAACGCTCAAGAATCGCCCCGCCGCCGTACGCCCGCCGCTGCGCCGCCTTCAGATCGAGCAGGCTCATCAGAAACCACATTTCCTGCGCGGCGTACACCCGGCTATGATTTTGCAGCATGACCGTCGCCAGGGAGCTGCCGCTCCGCGGCGTGCACAGCAGGAATACGAGGTTGTTGCCGCTTGCGTCGACCATCCGGGGCGCCTCCTTCACTTCTTGTTAAAATCGTAGTAATACTTCGGCCGCTGGCCGAGCATGATCCGGTAGATGTCGTCGTTCGTCGCCTTCGCCGCCGTCAGATAGTCCTTGTACGGCCGGTCCGCGACGTTGACGAGACCCGAGTTGTAATGCTCGCCCCACTGGCCCTGCCAGTGGCGGCCGAGGCCCGCCTGGTCCACGTAGTTGAACACGTTCGCTCCGACGACGTAAGGCAGCGTCGCGACGCCCTCCACGTAGTTGCGGTACCGGATGCCGCGCTGGGCCTGGTTCGCCGCCGCGTTTTGAATGAGCGGCGCGAGCCCCTGCTCGGCCGTGCCGTAGCCGAACTCGCTCATCATGATCGGCTTGCCAGCCTTGGCGTACAGATCGGCCAGCAGCTCGGTCTCGACTTTGTGCGAGTAGTAATTCAGGCTGATGACGTCGACGTATTTGCCTTCGGCCGCGGCGAGCATGCCGCGCAGCTTCGAGTCGCGGAACGCCGTCACGGTCCACCGGTCGCCGAGCAGCAGATGATGCGAATCGTACTTGCGGTACAGCTTGGCGACGGTGCCGTAGAACCGGTCGAGATACTCCGCGAACAGCCCGTTCATATCGCTCCAGGCAGTCTTCGTGTCGACCGGCAGCTTCGCTTCCTTCAGGCTGTCGAACGAAGCGAAGTTCGTCCCCCAGGCTTTGTTGAACAAGGCGATCGTGCCGTACTTCGACGCCAGGCGCTGCACGAGCCGCCCTTTGATCGCCGCCTTGCTCGCCTTGAGGCCCGGCACCACCTGATAGAACTTGTGAAAATCGTACTCGTTGCCGATGAAGTAGCCGACGAGCATCGGGTCGTCCTTGTACGGCGCGACGGCCTGGGCGAACGCCTGGTCGAGCTTCGTCTCCGCACCCGGCGCGTAAATGTCGAAGAACTTCAGGCCGTTGATCTTCGCCCAGCTCATGGAATCCAGCGGCAGCATGCGCATGTAAGGGAACAGCCCCTCTTCGCCGTACTTCTCCGGCGAGAAGCCGCCGATGCCGTTGAAGCCCCACTTTTCCAGCCTTCCGATCGCTTCCATATAAATGTCGTGCTCCGTCGGGAACACGCCGGTCTTGCGGTACTTGTTGGCGACATAATACGAGAAGCTGTCCGTCCCGAGCCAGGCCGGCTTGTACTCCCCCGCATAGGGCGGCACCGATTCGTACAGCGTCTCTCTGCCCTTCACGAGCGAATACGTCTCGTTGGCCGTCACGCCGTTGACCGCTAGACTGAAGTACAGATTGCCGGTCGGCGTCGTCATGACCGGGCGGCCGTTCAGCCGCTGGATCGCGAAGTAGCCGGTCGCCTTGAAGCCGTACTTATCCTTGCTGCCGGCCAGCCCGCCGTAATCGTCGCGTCCAGCCGGCGGCTGGAGGCTCTCATAATAGGCCTTGTCCGCCTTCGCGTCCGCCGCCAGCTGCGACTCGGATGTCACCTTGCCCGCGAAGCTCGCATCCTCCATCTGGCCGAACCGGTCGAGCTGCACCTCGTCGCTCGCATTGATCGCGTAGCTGCGGACGGGGCTCGGCAGCAGCCCCTCCTTGACCGCGTAGGCTTCCAGCCTAACGTACCCGTGCAGCGCGATCGGCGCCGTATACGGCAGGAAATCCTTGCCGTCGTTCAGCCGGTAGTAAAGACGCGCCCCGTCGGTCTCCGTCGCAAGCGCCGCGAGTATCCCGCCCTTCGTCTTCGTCGTCGCCAGCGACGCGGAAGCCGTATTCAGGTTGATCGCCACGCTCGATACTTGCGGGGTCCAGGCTTTGCTCTTGCCCGTCATCTCGATTTTCAGGAAGCGCGTGCCTTCCGGCAGCGCCATGTTCTCGTAAGCGTACGGCTGCCAGTTTTTAACCGGGTTGCCGGACGGGTACCCAAGCGCCGGGACCTCGCTGTACGTCACGTCGTCGGAGGAGGCGTAGAACTTCAGCTTGCTAAGCGGAAGCCCGGCAAAATAGTAGCTGCTGACCGAAAAGGAAGTCATGTCGTATTCGGTCTTGTAAAGGAGCACGCCCGCCCCTGTCGTGGAGCGGACCGCCCGACGGCCGTCGCCGCCGTAGTAAGCGGGATTGTCGGTCGCCGTGTAGACGTTGGCGCGGACGGCGGTCAGACCGAAGTCGTCCAGCTTGTCCTCGATGCCCTTGGGCGGCGCGGCAAGCGGATAGGGCGTATACGCGTACGTCGACACGCCGCTCGTCTCCTTTGCCGGTCCGCTTGCAGGATCCGCCGACGTCGCCTTCAGCACCGTCTCGTCGGCAATCGCGATCGGCGCCCCGTACTGCAGACGCGTCTTCGACGTACGCGGGTCGCTGCCGTCCGTCGTGTAGTAGACGGCTTCGCCTTCCTCCTTCGGACTGAGCAGGACCATGCTGCCGTACAAGACGGCTCCGGACGGCTTGCTGGCTCCGGCTCCGGCGTCCGCGTCGTCGTTCAGCACGACCTCGCCGATCTCCGGCGAAACTCCTGCGCCGCCGCCCTCGAACACGATCTTCAAAAACTGCGTGCCGACGGGAAAGCCTCGCGACGCATAGGTCACGGTCGGCGGCTTCCCCGGCTCCTCGTGAACGTCCGGCGTCACGCTCCGATACGACTTGCCGTCAGCCGAGATCAGGAATTGCAGGTCGCCGCCATCGCCGGCGCCCGGCTTGCCGCCGTACGTTTGAACCGCGAACGAGCGCAGACCGCCTTTGGTCTTGTAGACGAGCGCCTCGCCCGCCTCGCCGCTCGGCGCGACGCGGGTGGCGTCCTGTCCGCCGGCCGCGACCGTTCGCAGCGCCAGCGTGTCGGAATGTCCGTACGTCCGCTCCCAATCGGCCAGGTCGTCGACCTCGATCTCGTAGCTGCCCGGGCTGTCTCCGTGCGAGTGCGAAGGCAGCACGACGACGAGCATGCCGTAAGCCAGGAGCCAGATCGCTTTTCTTTTCATGATGACGAAGCTCCTTTTGCCCTGCTTTTAGTACTGGAGGATCGGCATCTCTTCTCTGACGCCCTGATTCAGGCTCGGGCGGCCGATCGAGTAATAGACAAAAGCCGTACCGGCAAGATCCGCTTCCTTGAACACGTTGCGCCCGTCGATGAGGATCGGCCGGCGCATCGTCTCTTGCAGGACGCGCAGATCGGTGCCCGCAAACTCCTCCCACTCGGTGAGCAGGCACAGCGCGTCCGCGCCGCTCGCCGCTTCGAGCGCGCCTTCGCACCAGACGACGCCGCCGTCGCCGAACAGGCCGCGGAAGCTCGGCGTCGCGATCGGATCGTACGCCCGCACGATCACGCCGTTATCGACCAGATGACGGATGATCTCGAGCGCCGGTGATTCGCGCACGTCGTCGGTGTTGGGCTTGAACGACAGCCCCCACACCGCGACCGTCTTGCCGCGCAGCTCGCCGCCGAAAATCGTCTCGAGCTTGTTGACGATGCGCATGCGCTGGTCCTGATTGACCTCGACGACCGAGCGCAGCAGCTTGAACTCGTACTCGACATGGCCGGCGATCTGGATGAGCGCCCGCGTATCCTTCGGGAAGCACGAGCCGCCGTAGCCGATGCCCGCGTTCAGGAAAGCGGTGCCGATGCGCCGGTCGAGCCCCATGCCCGCCGCGACCTCCGACACGTCCGCGCCGACCTTCTCGCAGATGTTGGCGATCTCGTTGATGAACGAGATCTTGGTCGCGAGAAAGGCGTTCGAGGCGTACTTCAGCATCTCCGCGCTGCGGATGTCCGTCACCATGACCTGCTTGGTCAGCGGCCGGTGCAGCTCGGCGATCCGCTCGGCAGCGGCCGGCGAATCGGCGCCGATGACGACCCGGTCGGGCTCCAGCGTGTCGCGCACGGCCGAGCCTTCGCGCAGAAATTCGGGCAGCGACACGCTGTCGAACGGCACGTCGGTTCTGGCGCGAATCAGCTCGCGCACCCGCTCGTTCGTGCCGACGGGGACGGTGCTCTTGACGGCGACGATGGCGTAGCCGGTGAGCGCGTCTCCGATCTCGGCCGCCGCAGCGTCGATGTAGGACAGGTCGGCCTGGCCGCCAGGCAGCGGCGGCGTGCCGACCGCGATGATGACGAGGTCGGTTCCGCGCACGGCTTCCGCCAGATCGTGCGTGTAGCGCAGCTTGCCGGCCGCGACGTTTTTCCGCGACAGCTCCTCAAGCTCCGGTTCGTAGATCGGGATGCCGCCGCCCTGGAGCGTGGCGATCTTGTAAGGATCCTTGTCGACGCAGACGACCGTAGATCCAAGCTCGGCGTAACAGATGCCCGACACGAGTCCGACGTAGCCGGTGCCGATTACCGCGATTTTCAAATGGATCCCTCCTGTGTCTCGCAAAGTTCCATAATATCCGCCCAGGCCATCTCCAGCCGGACGATGTCCTCTTCGATCAGCAGCGTCCCGCTCTGGACCTCGATGATCTCGAGATCCTGCTCCGCGCGCACGCTGTGCATGCTCTCCTTCGGAATCCGGATCACGTCGCCGGCGGCCACGGACGAGATCTTGCCGTTCAGGACGAACGTGCCGCTGCCGGACATCACGGTCCATACCTCGTCCCGCAGGCTGTGGTACTGATAGCTGAGATTGCGTCCCGCTGCGATCGTAATCCGCTTGGTCAGCACCTCGCGTCCGTCCGGATATACCGCATAATCCAGCACGCGGTACCGGCCCCAGCGCCGCTCCTCGTACATCGGACGCGGGTCCGTCGAACCCAGCAGGTCCTTCACCATGGGGCTAAGCGCCTTGTCCGCGACGAGGATGCCGTCCGGGCTCGCCGCCACGATGACGTCGGACAGGCCGAGCACCGCGATCGGAACGTCCAGCTCGTTGATGACGTGCGCGCCTTGCGTTTGCGCCGAGATCGTGCCTTTGCCTGTGAGCGGTTCGGATATTTCCTCGGTGAGCGTATTCCAGGTGCCGAGATCCTTCCAGTCGCCCGCATAGCGAACGGCCGCGATCTTGTTCGCCTTCTCGACGACCTCGTAGTCGAAGCTGATCTTCGGCAGCGCTTCGTAGCGTCTCGCCATCTCCTCGTGCTGGATCGGCAGCTCGTGGGCGATCAGGATATTGATGAGAAAATCGAGCTTGAACGCGAATACGCCGCAATTCCAGAGCGCGCCTTCGGCGATCATCCGCTCGGCCTCTTCCTTTGCCGGTTTCTCGCGGAACCCGCGTACGGTCATGAACGGCTCGCCGCCTTCATGCGCGCCGGCAGCCGTGCCGGCGCTCCCGTCTTCCTCTGCGACGCCCGATCCGGGCACGATGTATCCGTACTTCTCGGACGGATACGTCGGCTGCACGCCGACGAGCGCCAGATCCGCGCCGGAAGCGTCCAGCGCGCGTTCGAGCTTCGCGAGTTCCGCGAAAAACCGGCCATCGACGTAAGGGTCGACCGGCATGACGACGATCGTCTCGGACAGGCTCACGCCCTCCATCGCGTACAGATGCGTCGCCGCGAGCGCGATCGCAGGGAACGTGTCCCTGCGCGACGGCTCTGCGATCAGCCTGACGTCGCTGCCGAGCTGGCCGTACAGAATCTCGACCTGCGACTTGCCCGTCGCCACGTAAGCATGATCTTGCAGCCCGGCGTCCCCGAGCTGCCGCCATACCCGCTGGATCATCGATTCGGGCCGGCCGGCCGGATCCTTCAGCACCTTCAGAAACTGCTTCGAGCGGGAATCGTTCGACAGCGGCCAGAGCCGCTTGCCCGATCCGCCGGACAAAAGCACGATTTTCATGCCATCCCTCCGCTCTGCTTGTTATTCGGCTCGGCAGCAAGCCTCGCCGACGCGATGCTCTGCGTCCAGCAGCGATAGTAGCGGCCGTTTTTGCCGTACGCGTTGTCGTACAGGACGTTCGGCTTGTCCATGAGGCAGGACAGAATATGGCCGTGAAGCCGCGACGTCTGCACGGTGCGGTACTGCGCGAACCGTTCGACCGCCTTGCTCACGAGCCGATCCGAATACTTGATCCAGAACTTCCCGACCGGCAGCTTGCCCTTGGAGATGCGCATCACCTTGCCGATCGCGCGGATCGACCGATGCTCCGTACGGCTGTACAGCGTCGACCAATCGAGATCGTCGCCGGCGCCTTCGACGGGCAGTCCGTCCTGTCCTTCCGTCTTCTCGATGTCGGTGCGCATGAAGCGGAGCAGCTCCCTCGCCGGCTGGCCTCCGCCGCGGATCGGCCACAGCTGGTGCGCCATATCCGGGGACAGGTAGACGCCGCAGCGGTGGAACTTATCCTTCGCCATATCCAGCGACAGCGTATCGCGCACGAACAGGTGCACGTCCTTGTGACGGTTCAGAATGGCGGGGGTCCGGTCGAACTCCCGCACGTCCTTGTAGTGGATCGTCTGCGGCAGGATGACGACCCGGTTGTTCGGATAGCCCGCCACGACCCGCTCGCGCAGCTTCTGGTGCACGGGGTATAGATCGCCGAAGTTGCCGCCGCCCTGCAGCACGAGGATATGATCCTTCGGCACGCTCAATCCGTCCGGGAAGTCGAATGCGCTGTATCTCGCCCGCACCCGAATTCCGTTTTCCCGGAAGAACGCTTCCGTCCCTTTCATGATAAGCAGGTCCCCCCCGTTGGAATAAACGGGATAGTCGATATAATAGATGTTCGAGCCCGGCGGAATGACGTCCAGTATGAGTTTCAGCCGGTTTTTGAGCTCATCCATCGGGTGAGCCGGTAAGGTCGCGATCTCCATCCGTTTGTCTCCTTCGCGCTTGTATCTTTCTTTCTAGTTCCTATGAAATGCGTTCCCCGGTCACGACTGCGCCGCTCGCGTCAGCCGTCCCGCCAGGAAGCGCCAATCGTCCTTGTCGAACAGCACGCCCGATACCGGAGCTTTGAATACGACCTTCATCGCCGCGACCGAGATGACGATCCGGCTGAAAGCCCCGATTAACATCGCCAGCGCGATGCCGTTCAGACCGTACGCGGGGGCGAGCAAGAAGCACATCCCCACGGTCAGTGCCAGCGCGAACGCCTGTCTCGCGACGACAAGACCCGGCCGGCCCATCGCGTTGAAGGAGGAGGCGAGTATCCACGAGCCGCCGCCGACGACGCATTCCAGGGACAGCAGGTAGAAGGCCGTGTCCGCCGCCAGGAACTGCTGGCCGTAGAGCAGGCCCAGCAGCCAGCGGCCGACGATCATGCCCGGGACGAGCGCGGCGAGCATGATCGGAAAGGATAGCCGGAATGCCCGGCTGACCTTGGCGACGACCTCCTCCTGCGACAGCCCCGTCACCTTCGGGAAGACGACGCCCGAGATGGCCGTCTGGACGATGTTGAACACGCGGGACAGCGTGTAGACGACCGTGTACAGCCCGAACTCCCGCGGCGCGAGCAGCGACAGGATGATCAGCTTGTCGCACTGCGTGTAGAGCGTGCCGAGCAGCTCGACGCCGTACACGCGTCCGCCGTAGCCGAACAGCGACTTGATCGGTCCGCGCTCGCCCGGCTTTTGGCCGGCCGCCGCCGCATCGTCCTTTTTGCCGAACCAGCCGACTGCCAGCTGCCGTCTCATCCGGTACAGCGCCCAGCAGACGACACCCAGGCTCGTGACGAGAAACATGAGCGCCGAGGAAAACTGGCTTAAATAGCCGAGGGCCCAGAGCGCGAGCAGTCCGATCAGATTGCTGAGCGGCACGTACAGCCGGATGCCGTTGTACAGCCCGAAGTTCTCCATGCTCTGCGCGAGCGCCGACAGCAGGTTGACCGCGAGCAGCAGCGGCAGCGTCAGGACGGTGTACCACCTGGCGATGGCCACGATGTGGTCGCCGTAGTTGCCGAGCCAGGCGGGCATGCAGAACCAGGCGACCGTGCCCGCGACGATACATACCGGCAGCTGGAACAGGAATCCGGCTCGGATAAAGGCCGGTCCGTGCGCCGGATGCGTCCGCCGGTTGAAGATCAGCGACGTCGGCAGCCCGAAGCTTAGGACGCCGGCGAGCAAAGTCGACCAGAAGAGGATCGCCGAAAATTCGCCCTTGCCCGCGACGCCGAACATGCGCGCCGTCACGATCGAGGTGACGGTGCCGAGCAGCACGATGATCAGGTTGGCGGCGCTCGTCTTCATGATCGCGGTGAGCGCGCCTCCGCCGCTCCACAGGCGGCTTAGCCTCTTCATTCGTACGTGCCCAGCACGCCGCTGATCTGCCCGTTGTTGTAGGCGATCCGGCTGACGTTGCGGAAGACGCGCCGCCTGTCGTACAACACCGGCAGCGAGAGCAGCACGATGATCGGCAGCTTCACGATCGACCGCGCGAACACGCGCATCTTGCGTTCGGAGCTGACCGCGCTGCTGACGCCCTGCCAGTAAATGCGCCTTAACAGCCATTTGCGGCTGATGCGGCTGCGCGGAATCTTGTGCAGCACCGACGCGTGCGGCGTGTAGTAGACCGAGTAACGGGTGCGGATGCGATCGATCAGCTCCCCTTCCTCGCTTGAGAGCAGGTTGCTCCCGACGCGCCCCAGATCCTCTCGGAACAGCGCGTTCATATCAAGCGCCGAGCGCCTGAACGCGACGTTGGCGCCGAACGGAATATGCGGCCGTTTCATCTCCACGATGTCTTCCGCATAATCGAGGATCGTGTAGAGCGTGCGGTTCTCCGGCGCGAGCCAGGCGGGCGCTTCTCCTTCCCAGGCCGGCTCGATCTTGCCGCCCACGACGCCGATGCGGTCGTCCCGCTCGAACAGCGCGACGATGCCGGCGATCCAGTCCTCGGACGCGACCGCGTCGTCGTCCAGGAACAGCACGTATTCGCCCTGCGACTCGCGAATCGCCCGGTTGCGGGCGACGGAGAGGCCGAGCTTCGCCTCGTAGATGTAGCGGACCGGGAAGCTGACCATCCGCTCGATCTCCTCCACGGTCTGGGCCGTGGCATCGGTCGAGCCGTTGTCCACGACGATCGCCTCGAAGGCGTCGAACCGCTGCTTCAGCAGGCTGAGCAGCGCCTCGCGCAGATCCGCGGCCCGGTTGTGCGTGCATATCGCTACCGTTGCTTTCATGCGTTCACCTCTTGCGGTATCCGGCCGGCGTAGACGGCGAGCATACGGTCCGCGATACGGTCCCAGTCGAGCTCCCCGAGCTTGTCCGCGATCCGTTGCTCCGTTTTAAGCCGGTCCATGTTCATCACATCACGAAGCGCCTTGTGCAGCCCGTCCTTGTCGTCGGGATCGTACAGCACCCCGCAGCCGTCGGACACGTACTCGCCCAGCGAGCCGAGCCGCGGCGCGACGACCGGCTTGCCGAAGGTCAGCGCCAGAATGGCGCTCCCGCTTGTCGTGATCTGCCGGTACGGCAGCACGACCGCGTCGGCCGCGAGCAGGTAGTCGGCCAGATCGGCGTCGTCCACGAACGACGAGTGGAGCTTGATCGCGCCCGCTTCGTCGCCGGCCTGGTCCGCGCCGATAAAGCCAAGGTCGTAGCCCGTATCCGCCTGCCCCGCGATCAGCAGCGCGGCATTCGCGGCGTTCGCAGGCTCAAGCGACCGGTAAGCCGACACGAGCTGCTCGACGCCCTTGTACCGGTTGATCCGGCCGACGAACAGGTACAGGAACCGGTCCTTCGGGATGCCGAACCTGGCACGGATGTCGGCGCCGCGGCTTGGGTAGGCGTCGTCGTAGTGGCCGTGCGGCGTCACGACGATCTTGTCCTCGGGGCCGCCGAACACTTCGGCCGCTTCGCGCTTCGACGATTCGCTGAGGACGAACGCGGCGTCGCACAGGCTGAGCAGCCGCTTGCGGACGAAGAAGTCCCAGCGCGATTTGCCCTTGTGCGGCCAGATGTTGTGAATCGTCCAGAATAGCCGAACGCCGAGGAATTTGTACCAGTAGAGCAGCGAAATAAAAAACAGCGACTTGACGACGGTTAGCGGAAAAATCGAAGCCTGGTACGTGTAGCTCGGCCAATGAATATGGACGATATCGCCCCGGCGCGGCTTGAACTGCGAGCCCTTGGCGTAATGCTCGACGCGCAGGCCGCGCCGCTCGAGCGACCTGGCGAGCAGGTCGGTGTACTTGTTGTGCGGATTCGTCTTGGGCCACATGTAGACGGTCGGTTCGCTCATCTAATGCACCTGCCCGACGGCGGTTCGGACCGCAGTATATTCGCCGCCGGCCAGCGTCTGGTCGTACAGCTCCAGATGCCGGTCGAGCAGCGCGGCTTGCGTGAAGCCGCGGCAATGCTTGAGGCAAGCCGCCTGGATCCGCCGCTTGTCCGCGGCAGGCAGCGAGTGGAACGACAGGATCTTGGCCCGGATGGCCGCGGCGCTGCCCGGCGGGAACAAAAATTCCTCGGGATCGTACACCGCGTCCGGAATGCCGCCGACGTCGGTGGCGTACACCGGCGTGCCGACCTGATACGACTCGATGATGACGCGGCCGAACGGCTCTTCCCATACCGAAGGCACGAAGTTGACGTCGGCTTCGCCCATCATGCGGCGCGCCTCGGCGGGCTTCACCTTGCCGGGAAATACAAAGCGCGCGTCCTCGCGGCAGCTGTCGGCGAGCTTCGCCCGGAGGCTTCCTTCGCCGCAGACGACGACGCGCTCGACGACGTCGGTCGGCAGCGACATCGCCGCCTCGATCAGCTCCCGCACGCCTTTCTCCGGCTCGATCCGTCCGAAGTAGCCGATGCGAAGCGGACGCCTATCGAATTCTTTGTCGCTCGCGGCGATGCCGCCCTCCACCGCGTTCGGGATGACCTTGCGCGCGGCGGCCGGGAAAAGTCCGGCGTCCGTATGGCGCTTCAGGATGTGCGACGAGATGCCGACGACCGCCGACACGTGGCGGCTGTAGCCGCTTGTCGTCATCGCGTACAACCGCGACAGCAGCGGATTTTTGATCGGCGAGCTGACCGGCGACAGCAGCGAATAGTCGCGAAGCGTGTGCACGATCGGCACGTCCAGACCGGCGGCCGCCGTCCAGATGCCCGCGCCGAAGCCGGACAGGTTTTGCGTGTGGATCAGATCCGGCTTGATCGCGGCCAGCCGCTCCCGCACCGCTTCGTTCATTCGCGGATTGTACAGGTCGGTCAGCCTGCGGGCGGTCCGCATCAGCACGCCGCGCCGTTTGGCGTCTCCGATCCAGTACAGGTAGCCGTGCGGCATCCGGTGCACGGTGACGCCGTTGATCCGTTCCTCGCGGATACCTTCGGCTCGGCCGTGTCCGCCCAGCGTCAGCACGTGAACGTCGGCGACGGACGCAAGCGTCTCCGCCAGAATCTGCGTCGATATCTCGGCCCCTCCGATGATGTGGGGCGTGTACAAGCTGTTGACGATTACGATTTTCATGCGGTACGTCTCAACTCCCTATCGTTCTGCGTATCCCATTCTGCCGCCCGGGCGTCCGGCCGTCCTTCAAAAAATCCGCCCCGGATCCATCCGATCAGCAGCCAGAAGTTCACGAAGGAGTAGGAATCGAAATTCATGACGAGCGACACGCACAGCGCGAACGCGAACTGGGCGAACGGATGACGGCGCGAGCTGCGCAAGGCGGCCGTCATGAAGCCGAGGAACAGCAACGCGCCGATCAATCCTTCCTCGGCGAACAGCTTGGACCACAAATTGCGCGAGGTCGCCATCTCCGGATGGTCGTTCACCAGGTTCGCGACCTCGGTGAACTTCATGCCGTATTCGAAGTGACCGCGAAGCAGCTCCGCGAACTCGCGGTAGTAAAATCCGCCGCCGACGCCGAAGATCGGATGATGCCAAAACTCCATGAAGCCGATCGCCGGGAATATGACGCGGATAAAAAAGGAATTGTCCGCCCGCAGCAGATGCGGAAAATTGAATTGAAAGCGGTCCGTGAAGTACCCGCTCACCTTCAGCGTCTCGAGCAGGAACGGCACGCCGACGACGATGACGAGTCCGATCGCGCCAAGCGCGAGCAGCATGCGGCCGCGATACTTGTTCGCGATAAACACGTAGACGAGCAACGCGATCAGCAGCACGCTGTAGGCGTATGCCGAGAACGACAGCACCAGCAGCACGACGCAGCCGATCAGCGGCACGATCGTGATTTTCCGGTAGCCCTCCTTGTACAGGAAAAGCAGCAGCAAGCCGCCGGTCAGCAAATGGATGCCGCCCCAGGACGGCTCGCCCGACAGCAGCTGGATCCGGCCCTTGTACACCTTTTCGGAAAAGAGGCCGGTCAGTACGCCGGAGAAGCCGCTGCGAATCAAGTAGGCATCCGCAAGCTGCAGCAGCCCCGCAGCGAGCGGCGGCACGAAGCCAACGAGCAAATAGATGGCGATCTGCTTGCGAAGCGCGGGATCGTTTTTCGCCTGCTCGGCGATATACAGGGACACCCTGTACATCGAGATGCCGAACAGCAGCGTGATCGCGTGCTTGAAGCTCGCGCCCGTCACGCCGGCCGACGCGATGAGCGAATGACCGACGCTGTAAGCGGCGAACAGAAGAAGCGGCACGTCTCCGCGCCTGAACTTGAAGTCGGTGAACAGCAGCAGCAGCGAAGCGGCGAACATCGGAAACATCGCCAGCGGGCGATAAACCGAGAAGGCGAAGTATGGCAAGCTGTCATACGTGATGACCGCCAGCGAGAACAAAAACAGCGCGACGACCGAAGCGCGGACGAGATCGACCGGCTCGTCGCGCCCTTGCGCTAGGATAGGATCAGCTCCATGTTTTTGCGGGTCGCCGAACCGCTGAAGCGGCGGCTCACGTACCGGATGGAATTGCCCGATATGCTGTCGTTGATCTCGCTGTCGCCCATCAGCAGCAGTACGCTGCGCACCATCTCGTCTTCCGATTCGCATACGAACAGGTCCTCGCCGTTGTTCGCGTCGAGTCCCTCGCTGCCGATCGCGTTGGTCACGACCGGTACGCCCCAGGACATCGCTTCGAGGATCTTCGTCTTGATCCCGGTGCCGAACAGCAGCGGCGCGATCATGAGCGCGGAGTCGCTGACGATCCGTTTGACGTCGTCCACCTCGCCGGTGACGATGACGCCCGGATGTTCGCGCTGCAGGCGCAGAACCTCTGCCGTCGGATTTTTGCCGACGATGTAGAACACCGCCGCCGGATTGCTCTGCTTGATTCGCGACCATACGCGCTCGCAAAAATACACGGCCGCCGAGCTGTTGTGGGGAATGTCCATTTTTCCGACGAACACGACTTTGTTTTTGTCGTAGAGCCGGGAGCCTCTCGCCTGCATCCGAAAGTCGGGCTCGACCTTCATCGGGACGCCGTGACAGGATTCGTGACGCGTCGTTTTCCTGAAGTTTTGCGCTTCGGCCGGAGAGGTGAAAATCAGATGGTCGAAACGCGGGGCCACTTGCTTTTCATACTTGCCCAGCATCTTGCTCTCGAAGGCGATGAGCCACTTCTGAACAAACTTCAGGTCCGCGAACTTCTTCAGCCCGCTTGGCAGCTTGTCCGAAAAACCGCCGAGCACGGACGGAATGTACTGGAACCAGTCGAGCTGGCGACGGTAGCGCAGCGACAGCAGGTCGTCGTAGCTCAGCACCTTGCGTCCTTGCCCTGGCGCCAGGTATTCGGCCACCCGCACCATGTCGTAAAGCACGAAGTCCGGCTCCTCCTCGCGGACGAATTCCCGGATCTTGCGGTGCGTCTTGCGGCTGTAATACACCGATACCTGAAGCGGCCACTTGCGGCGGATCAGCGAATGGACGACGATGTTGTACAGCTTTTCAAGCTTGCCCGGCGCCTCAAGCGTCGCCAGCCTGCCGATTTCCGGCGGTCGCTGGGATAAATATTTCGGATCGTCCACGAACGAGAGATTAACGATCTCGCTGTCGGGGTAGATTTCTTTCATATGCCGAACATATTGCAGCAGCATGTTCTTGCGGCCGTCCGTGCCGGGAAAAGGCAGCCGATTCGTAATAAACAAAATCTTGTTCATCTGTCGCCACCCTTAAAAAGCGTCTTTGGCTCCAAGCAGCAGCTTGAAGGTCCGAAAAATGATCTTCAGATCCCCCCGAATGCTCCGTTTGCGAATGTATTCCAGGTCCAGCTCGACCATCTGCTCGAAGCTGAGATTGCTGCGTCCGGTTACCTGCCACAGTCCCGTGCAGCCTCCGCTAACGGAGAGCCGAAGCTTGTCGTAGTCCGAGTATTCTTCCACCTCTCTTTGCAGCGGCGGCCGTGGGCCGACGAGCGACATCTCGCCTTTAAGCACGTTCACGAGCTGAGGGAGCTCGTCGATGCTCGTCTTGCGAATGAACCGTCCGATCCGGGTAATGCGCGGGTCGTCTTTCAGCTTGAACATCGCGCCCTTGATCTCGTTTTTCTCGAGCAGCGCCGCGAGCTTTTGCTCGGCGTCCGGCACCATCGAGCGGAACTTGTACATTTTGAACTTGCGTCCGTTTTTGCCGATGCGCGTCTGTTGGAAAAAAATCGGCGCCTTCGGGCTTTCCAGCTTGATGAGCGCCGCCGTCACCGCGAAGATCGGGCTGAACAGCGCCAGCGCGACCAGCGAGCCCGCGACGTCCATACCGCGCTTGACCGTCGTATACATCGCCAGCTTGCCGTCGTTCTGCGCCGCGATCCGCTTGCGTTCGAAGTCCGTCAGGCGGGCGACCAGCTCCATGTCATACCGCAGAGCCATGGCTTTCCCCCACTTTCTCGCGCCTGATCAGCGACTCCAGCCCGTCCATCAGACGGTACCTGAGTTCTTCGTCGCGCAGCGCGAAGTCGATTGTCGTCATAATAAAGCCGAGCTTCTCCCCGACATCATAGCGCATGCCCTCGAAGTCGTAGGCGTGAACGCCTTGCGCTTCGTTCAGCCGCTGGATCGCGTCCGTCAACTGAATCTCTCCGCCCGCGCCGACCTCGTGCTGGCCGAGGAATTCGAAGATTTCCGGCGAGAGTACATAGCGGCCCATGATGGCCAGATTGGACGGCGCCTGTCCGATCGGCGGCTTCTCTACAAAGCGCCGCACCTGGTACAGACGTCCGCGCCGCTCGATCGGATCGAGGATGCCGTAACGGTTCGTCTGGTCGGTGCCGACGGCTTGTACGCCGATGACCGACTTGCCGGTATTCTCATACTGCTCGATCAGCTGCCGCGTGCACGGCGTGTCCGACTGCACGATGTCGTCGCCCAGCAGCACCGCGAACGGTTCGTTGCCGATGAAGTTGCGAGCGCACCAGACAGCATGGCCAAGACCTTTCGCTTCCTTTTGCCGGATGTAGTGGATCTCGACGTTGGACGATTTGCGAACCTTGCTCAAAATGTCGAGCTTGCCCTTTTCCGCCAGCGTGTGCTCCAGCTCGAAGGCGATGTCGAAGTGATCCTCGATCGCCCGTTTTCCTTTGCCGGTCACGACGATAATGTCTTCGATCCCGGATTCGATCGCTTCTTCCACGATGTACTGAATGGTCGGCTTGTCGACGATCGGCAGCATTTCCTTAGGCATTGCCTTAGTAGCAGGCAGGAAGCGCGTACCGAGGCCCGCCGCAGGAATAATCGCTTTTCTCACTTTTTTCATACGCTCTCACCCCATCCGTATTTCTCTTTAGACTTGCTAGACTTGCTTGTTCACTTCTTGCTCTCAAATAAGTGTTAAAAGGCAATTAAATCGAGTTTGTATGGCATTCAAAACGAAATAACGTTCAGAAGGCCGTTAATCCAGGCTAAATCGCTCATTTGACCGAGCAACGGCTTGATTAAATGCCTTTTGACATCTATTTGGATGAAGCTTAGCTTCCAACCGAATATTAGCTGCCTTTCAGCAACTAATTCCTCCGCCGAAGCCAAGCCGCTCCAAAAAAACTTAAGCGGGCATTGAACCCATCCTCACGCCACACCCCTGACGATTAACGTCTAAGGTCCGCTGACCCACAGCATGGCCGAGTGCCTCCAGTGATAAAGGAGCAGGAGACATTTCCTTGGAAAATCGCATCGTTTGATCGAAGTTTCCCTGCTTCTCTTGCTTCCGCACGTTCTTGAACGCGTCTTTTTAACGCCCTCGTCGGTTGAACACCGCGCCTACGACCCGCACCCGTCCGGACGACAGCGTCTCCTTCGCCTTCAGCACCGCGTCCATGCTCGTCTTGCCCTTGCGGATGACGAGGACGGCACCGTCGCATTTATCCGCGACGATCATCGCGTCTGAAGCAGCCGCCATCGAGGTTGTATCGACGATGACGATATCGAAACGCGCTTTGGCTTCGTCGAGCAGCGCGTTCATTGCGTTCGAATCGAGCAGCTCGGAAGGATTGGGCGGCAGCGGTCCCGCACACACCACCTGCAGGTTCGGGTAGGCCGTCCGCTTGGCGAACGGGTCCAGCTCGCCTCGTCCGGCCAGCGCCGTGCTCAGCCCCGCATCGTTCGGCAGATCGAAGATTTGATGCTGCACCGGCGACCGGAGATCCGTATCCAGCAGCAGGACACGCCTTCCGGCTTGGGCATAGGCGACCGCGATGTTGGAGGACGTCGTGCTCTTGCCCTCGCCCGGCTCGGCCGATGCGATCGCGATCGTCTTCATACCGTCGTCCCGGACGGACCACTCGATGCCCGTCTTGAGCCGGCGATACGTGTCCGCGGCCGCCGACTTCGGATTTTGCGCGGCGATCAATCCCCGTTTACGCATCCATCGTGACATTCGGCTTCCCCCTCGCTCCCATCGTCGTGCGTTCCGAATCGTCCGGTCCGATCAAGTCCCTGTTGCGAATTCGCGGAACGTCGGCCAGCAGCGGCAGTCCCAGCTTGGCGCGCACCTCTTGCTCCGTCTTGACCGAATCGTCCATATGCTCGAGCAGGAAGGCAAGCGCAATGCCGATCAGGATCGACAGGACGAACGCGATCGCCACGTTTTTGACGGGACTGGATGAGATCGATCCTCCGTGCGCCTCCGGGTCGGCCCAGTTGAGGACGGACACGTTGTTCAGATTCATGAGCGTGCGAATCTCGGTTTGGAACACCTTGGACACGGCGTTCGCCATGTTGGCTGCTCTTGCGTACGAGCCGTCCGTCGCGATCACGGTCATGATCTGCGTCTCGCTTACGGACGAGATGCCGATCTTTGCAGCGAGCTCGCCCGCCGAGGTATGAAGATCGGGATAGGAGGCTGCGACCTTTTCCAAAATTCGAGGCGTGAGGATCAGCTGCTTAAAGGTTTTGATCAGTAAAATGTTGGAGTTGATCGCGCCGGCGTCGGGCGCTGAGGACGTATTGCCGGGGACTTCGCTTTGATACACCATCAGCTTGGCGGCTGCCTGATAAATCGGTTTCTGTTGCGTCGTATAATATCCGACCGCCGTGCATAAGACGATCGTAATTAAGGCGATCAGCCATAGCCTTTTCCTGACTATGCTCCAATACCGTTGAATTTCCAAGACGCTTCACTCCGATGCTGATTTCTTTTGAAAATGAAATAAATATCAGAATTTTCTGACTCGTTTTCCGATATTCGTTTTCGTTTTGGCCTCCCCTGCCTCGTCCTGTTTTTATTGTAAATCGCCCGCGACTTTCAAAACTATTACGCGGCAGGATGATTTTGCTTCTTCTTTGGAAGCCTCCATCGTGCCGCGTCGGTAGGTATGGATGTTATACTTTAGTACCATTCGGAAGGGCGAAGCCGCTCTCCGCCCGGATATCCGAGGGCGAGAAGTCGCCGATGCCCTGAGACTGCGCGAACAAGGCGGCCTGGGTACGGTCGGTCAGGTTCAATTTTTGAAAAATGCGGCTCACATGCTTCTTGACCGTGAACTCGCTGATGACCAGCTTTTTGGCCACGGCGCTGTTGGACAAACCTTCCCCGAGTGCGACCAGCACTTCCCGCTCCTTCGGCGTCAGCTTCTCAAGCGGGTCGTCCGATTCCTTGCGGAGCAGCGTGCCCAGCAGACTCTGATCGAAATACTTGCGGCCGCGGCCGATCATCTTGACGGCGAGCAGCAGCTCGTCCGGCGCGGCGTCCTTCAGCACGTAGCCGTCGGCCCCGCACTCCTTCGCTCTGCGAATATCCGCCTCAGAAGCCGAAGACGTCAGCATCATGAACCGGCAGTGCAGCCCGCGCAGCGAGCGCACAAGGTCGTAGCCGGACTCGGCGCCCAGCCGGATATCCAATATGACAAGATCGGGATTCGTCGTCTCGACGACGGACAGCGCGCCCAGTACGGTCTCGGCTTCCCCCGCGATCTCGAATCCTTCTTCTCCCGATAGTACGGCCCTCAGCCCTTTGCGAACGAGGGGATGATCGTCCACGATTACGATCTTCATGTCGTCACCTTCCTTAAAACGAAATCTAGTTTTTGTCCTCTCGCACGTCCGTCAGCGGCAATCGCGCGACGATGCGCGTACCGCTGCCCGCTTCGCTGTCGATTTGCAGACTGCCGCCAAGCGCGGCTGCGAGCGACTTCATGTTCCTCAGCCCGAAGCCCGAGGCTTCGTCTTGCTGCACTGCGGCGCAGTCGAATCCCCTGCCGTTGTCCGAGATTCGGAGCGTGGCCGAGCACGGCCGCAGCGTCAGCTTGATATCGATCGCGCTGCATTCGCCGTGGCGAATCGCATTGGCGGCCGCCTCCGCGATGATCCGGTACAACGCCTTCTGATGGTGAACGCTCAGGCGCCGGTCCGGCGCGGGCGGCCTGAACCGGATCCGGACGCCGCTCAGCTTCGCCTGGCTTGCGAGCAGCGACTCCACGCCGCCGAGCCACGAAGCGTCCCCATGGTCGGACACGCTCAGATCGTATATCGTCCTTCGCAGCTCCCGCGTCGCTTCAGCCGCCGCCTCCTGAATGTCTCGCAGCAACGCCAGATGCTGCGAACTCGTCATTTCATCCCATTCATGCTCCGCGGAATGGACCGCATAGGTGATGCCGAACAGATGCGGGCAAATGCGATCGTGGAGTTCTTCTGCGATCCGGTTGCGTTCCTCGAACAGTAAGTACGGTTCTACCTTGCTCTGCATAGCCATCCCATCATCGCCTTCCCGTCATGTTTTATAATGAGAAATTTCAAATCTTTCGTCAGGTTCCCTCACTTCTAGGCGTCAACGTTCATTTTCAACATACCTTGCCGAAATTGACATGCCCATGCTACGGGAGTACCGATTATTGAATGGGTAGTTAGATAAGGATCGATGTGCCTTCGGTCATGATCGAGGATGCGTTCGGATGCCGACCTATCCAGAATTACCCAATCTTTCGCCGTCGGACGTATGCCATAGTGCGGACTCCAAGTCGAATGGAACAATGACAAAATTTGCAAGGGGCTATATCTCGATATCAAGATTATAGTTCTATAGACCTAGGTTTTTATAACTCAGCATTTCGGTGAATTTCTTAATATAAATCCATAATTTGGGTTTATTCGATGATAAAGCGTTTTTACAATCGTTGATGGATCAAGCTCCGAAGGGTCCCGCAGAGACGGGGTGCGAGCTTGAATGAGAAACATGAGAGAAAGTAAGCGCCTACATGCGTCGGTTCGTACCCAAAAACAAAGCCCTTTTCCGCGCGCGGAGAGGGCTTTGTTTAGACAATTTGTAACCGTTTTCGTCACTGGCTTGCCTGTTGAATGGCCATTATCGCGTTTTGCGACGCGCTGTGGCAGGCACGCTTGCGCGTTTTGTTGCCGTCAGCAGAGGATTCTCTTCATTCGTCCTCCCATGCCAGGCTCCAACGGCTGCGATATTGAGCCAGCTTCGGCGCCTGATCGGCCGGTACAGCGGACAGCACGAGCCGAATCTTTGTGATCCAGCCCTCGAAGACGTCGTAGGAGGCGAACAGGTTCGCGGTAGCGGGCGTCATATAGATGAAATGCGGCCCCGGAAGCGTCTCCGTCAGGTGCCGCAAAGCCGCCTCCATCGGCGTATACTTCTTTCTTTTGCCCTCCCAGCGGTCGATCTCGGGTGCGGGCTCATTCGCTTCCCGGTCCCGAGCCCACCCGGCCAGCCGCTTTTCACGCTTGTAATAGGCGCTAACCGGCGTTTTGGACATCCGCCTCGCGGTCTCCTCGTGAATCGGATAGAGCACGAATCGTAAGAACGAACGCGCCTTGGCCGTCTCGGCGGCGACGGCAAGCGCTTCGTCCGTCGTATCCTCGAACGTGTCGTAGTAGATCAACGTGCCTTTTTCCCGCTTGACCGGCGGCTCATAACCAAAGGGCACCTGCCCTGCACTCGGCTTCATTATCGATCCCTCCTGCTGTATGATGAACGAGCATGGACTTACCGATTCAGATTCCCTATAATGATAAAAATTCAGATGCGAAATGGCAAGGAGGCGAACGTGTGACAACTTATTTCCGTGTGTTCCAGGGAACGGCGTTTACCGCCCGCTCCCCGAAAGAAATCGATATGTTGAAGGACTATTTGTTCTGCGTGAACGCGGAAGGCGTCATCGCGAAGACGATCGCGCCGGATGCCCCCGACTACGAGGCCATCCGGCAGCAATATGCGGATGAAGGCCGCTATCAGCTCTTGGAGCAGGGTCAATATTTGCTGCCCGGCTTCGTCGATCTGCACGTGCACGCGCCGCAGTGGGCGCAGTCGGGAACGGCGCTCGACGTGCCGCTTTACGATTGGCTGCACGCGCATACGTTTCCGCTGGAGTCCAAGTTCGCGGATCTCGACTTCGCCGCCGAGGTATATGACGATCTTGTCGCCACGCTGCTGGCGAACGGCACGACGACCGCCCTTTATTTTGCCACAATCCACAAACAATCCAGCCTGCTGCTGGCCGAGATCTGCGCGAAAAAAGGACAGCGCGGCTTGGTCGGCAAGGTCGTCATGGACGATCCCGCGCAAAATCCCGAATACTATCGCGATGCCGACACCTCTTCCGCGCTCGCTGATACGGAAGCGTTTATCGTCGCCGTCAAGGAGCTGGCGAAGAACGTCAAGCAAGGCGTATATCCCGTCGTGACGCCAAGGTTCATTCCGAGCTGCACGGACGAGGCATTAACGGGACTCGGCGCGCTGGCCGCGAAGTACGATACGCATATCCAGTCCCACTGCAGCGAGAGCGACTGGGAGCACGGATACGTGCTTGACCGGCTCGGCAAGCGAGATGCCCTCGCGCTCCACGACTTCGGGCTGCTCGGCGACAAGTCCGTCATGGCGCACTGCAACTTGCTCGACGAAGACGATGCAGCGCTCTTCGCCGCGACAGGAACGGCGATCGGCCACTGTCCGATCTCCAACGTCTACTTCTCGAACAGCGTCCTTCCGCTCGCCCGCTGGCTGGAAAAAGGCGTAGAGATCGGCCTTGGCTCCGACATCTCAGGCGGCTATTCGCCGAGCCTGTACGACAACGCCAGGCAGGCGGTCATCTCGTCGCGAATGCTGGAGGAGGGCGTAGATCCGGCCCTCCCCGCAGACGCGCGCGGCGTGCCGTCCTCGCGCATCGCGATCGACGAAGCCTTCTACCTTGCGACGGCCGGCGGCGGCGAAGCGCTCAGCCTGCCGATCGGCCGGCTGGCCGAAGGCTACGCCTGGGACGCGCAGATCGTGGACATCGCGCTGTCCGGCGCGAAGCTGCCCGTGTTCGGCGCAGACGTGCCGCCGCAAGAGATCTTCCAAAAGATCATGTACCTCGCGCGCCCCGAGAACATCCGGGAGGTATGGGTACAAGGCGAACGCGTCCACCAGCGCGCGTGAAGCAGCCTGCGAAAACGCCAGCGGCACTTGCCGCCGCTGGCGTTTGGTCGCCGGAAGTCTTAGTTAGGAATTAAAACAACTCCCCGGCTGCCCGCTCATCGCCGGAAGTCTTAGTTAGGAATTAACACGCCTCCTCCTCAGCCCGCTCATCGCCAGAAGTCCCGGTTAGGAACAAACACGCCTCCCACGCATCCCGCTCATCGCCGGAAGTCCCGGTTAGGAACAAACACACCTCCCACGCATCCCGCTCATCGTCAGAAGTCCCGGTTAGGAACAAACACACCTCCCACGCATCCCGCTCATCGTCAGAAGTCCCGGTTAGGAACAAACCTGCCTCCTCTGCCGCTCCTCCGCCAGCCCGCCTCCGCCTAGCACCGGTAGCCCCGCTTACGCAACCCGGCATAAAGTGCTATGATGAAATGGACAAAGCTGCCATTCGCTCACGATACGCTAAATTCGGGAGGGAGCAACATCAATGAACGCGGTACAATTGGAACGGATTCGCACGGGGAAGGGCTTCGTCGCGGCCCTGGATCAGAGCGGCGGGAGCACGCCGAAGGCGCTGCTGCAGTATGGCGTGCCGGAGAGCAGTTATTCGGGCGAGGAAGCGATGTACGCCCTCGTTCACGAGATGCGCACGCGCATCATCAAGAGCCCGGCGTTCGACTCGAAGTACATTCTCGGGGCTATTCTGTTCGAGAACACGATGGATCGCGAGATCGACGGGCAACTGACCGCGGACTACTTGTGGGAAAAGAAAGGAATCGTCCCTTTTCTAA
The DNA here is from genome assembly GCF_019091135.1 of Cohnella sp. GbtcB17. GTDB lineage: Bacteria > Bacillota > Bacilli > Paenibacillales > Paenibacillaceae > Cohnella. The sequence continues at coordinate 70,386 of NZ_JAGXJW010000037.1, forward strand.
AGGTGGACAAGGGTCTTGCCGAGCAGGCGGACGGCGTTCAATTGCTGAAGCCGATCGACGGATTGGACGCGTTGCTGAAGCGAGCCGTCGAGCGTCGCATCTTCGGGACCAAGATGCGTTCCCTCATTAAAGAAGCAAGTCCTTCGGGAATCCGGCAGGTCGTGGAGCAGCAGTTCGCCATCGGCAAACAAATTGCGGCTGCGGGCCTCGTACCGATTATCGAGCCCGAGGTAGACATCGCCAGCCCGGACAAGACGCAATCGGAAAAGCTGCTGAAGGCCGAGCTCCTCGCGCAGCTTGCCGCGCTCGCACCGGACGTCAAGGTCATGCTCAAGCTGTCTATTCCGATAGAGGACAACTTCTATGCCGAGCTGATCGACGAGCCCCATGTGCTCCGTGTCGTCGCCCTGTCCGGCGGATACTCGCAGGCCGAAGCCAACGAGCGTCTTGCACGCAACCACGGCCTGATCGCGAGCTTCTCCCGCGCGCTGTCCGAAGGCTTAAGCGCCGGGCAGTCGGACGAAGCGTTCAACGAGATGCTGTCCGAATCGGTGCGGAATATATATGAAGCTTCTATTAAATAAGCGCAGCTGAATAAACGCAGTTGTTGCGACAAGACCCCGGACTCAGAGAATCCGGGGTTTTTCATATGCGGCGGAGGAGATGGGCGATTTGTCATAAGGAGCGCTTCAATAAAGGCAGAAAAGCAGACAACTGAGCGATCGCCTTCTCTACAGCAGGCGATGACTGCCGCGAGCACTTCATTCGAGCCATCGCCTTCTACTCAGCAGGCGATGACCGCCTCGAGCACTCCATTCGAGCCATCGCCTTCTACATAACAGGCGATGACCGCCTCGAGCACTTCATTCGAGCCATCGCCTTCTCTACAACAGGCGATGACCGCCTCGAGCACTTCATTCAAGCCATCGCCTTCTACACAGCAGGCGATGACCACCTCGAGCACTCCATTCGAGCGATCGCCTTCTACACAGCAGGCGATGACCGCCTCGCTCACTTGATTCGAGCCATCGCCTTCTCTACAGCAGGCGATGGCACCCGGATCCCCACCCTGCCTACGTCCGCCGCATATACGCCCGCACCGTGATCGGCGCGAAGACTGCGACGATGACGGCCGCGCCGATCAGCGAGATGCCGAGGTCCCAGCCGACGGAGCCCGAATTGACGAGATCGCGGACGGCCGTCACCAGATGCGAGATCGGATTGATGTCGACGAACCATTGCAGCCAGTTCGGCATCGTGTCAGTCGGTACGAACGCATTGGAGAGGAACGTAAGTGGAAACAGCACGATCATCGAGATGCCCTGGACGCTCGAGGCCGTGCGGGCGATGACGCCGAAGAAGGCGAAAATCCAGCTGATCGCCCACGAGCAGAAGATGACGAGCAGCGCGGCGATCGCGACGTGGCCGAGGCCGCCGTCCGGGCGGAAGCCCATCACATACCCCATGCCGAAGGTCAGCACCGTGGCGATCGTGTACCGAATCGTATCCGCGAGCAGCGCCCCGGCAAGCGGCGCGATGCGCGCGATCGGCAGCGATTTGAAGCGGTCGAACACGCCTTTGTCCATGTCCTCGCGCAGCTGCACGCCGGTCACGATCGAGGTTGTGATGACGGTCTGCACGAGGATGCCCGGGATGATGACGGGCAAATAGCTGATGACGTCGCCGGAGATCGCCCCGCCGAATATATAGGTGAACATCAGCGTAAAAATGATCGGCTGCAGCGTGACATCGAACAGCTGCTCGGGCGTGCGCCGAATCTTGAGCAAGCCGCGGTACGCCATCGTTAGCGAATGGCGGACGGATTGGCCGAAGCTGGTGCGGTTTTTGAGCCGGGCGCCCGGGTGGACGGCAGTCTTGCTTTTCATAACGCGACCTCCTGATTGCGAGTGGATGCTTGCTTATCCGGCGCCGGCTCTTCTTGTGCGCCGCGGCCGGTAATCGTCAAGAACACTTCGTCGAGCGTCGGCTTCTGTACGCTGATCTCAGCCAGTCTGATGCCCGACTCCCGCAGCGCGACGAGCAGATCGGTCACGCGGTCGGCATCCGCCATCGGCGCCGTAATCTTGCCGGCCTCAGACGACACGCTGGACGTCGCTTGAAGCACCCGTTCGACGATCCGCCTCGCTTCCCCGGTCGCCGTCTGGTCCTGCACGCGCAAATGAAGGGATGAGCTGCCGACCGAACCTTTCAACTCGTCCACGGTGCCTTCGGCGACAACGGTGCCACGGTCGATGACCGCAATGCGGTCAGCCAGCTGATCCGCTTCGTCCAAGTATTGCGTCGTCAGCAGAACGGTCGAGCCGGTATTCACCAACCGACGGATCGTTTCCCACATCTGGGCGCGCGTCCGCGGATCGAGTCCGGTCGTCGGCTCGTCGAGGAAGATGAGCGGCGGCTGCGCGATCAGGCTCGCGGCGAGGTCAAGACGCCTCCGCATGCCTCCGGAGAAGTTTTTGAGCGGCCGCTTGGCAGCCTCCGTCAAGCCGAATTCCTCCAGCAGCTCCGCCGCTTTTCGCCTCGACTCGGCACGCCCAAGCCCGAGCAGCCGGGAAAAAATAATGAGATTTTCCGTGGCGCTAAGCGACTCGTCGACCGATGCGTACTGGCCGGTCACCCCGATCAATTGCCTGACGATCTGGGACTCTCTGATCACGTCGTGCCCGAATATTCGCGCCGAGCCCCCGTCGGGCTTGAGCAGCGTCGCCAGCATCCGGATCGTCGTCGTCTTGCCTGCGCCGTTGGGACCGAGCACGCCGTAGATCGAACCTGCGCGCACGTTCAGACTTACGCCATCCACCGCGCGGTTGCCGCCGAACGTTTTAACGAGCCCTGACGCCTCGACGGCCCACTCGCTCCCGCCGCCCGCCTTTTCCAATACGTTTATCGCGTTCATCGTCATCCCCCCGTCGAACTGATTACATACGGATACTAAGGCGCCAATGTGAATTGAATATGAACCGTCCCTTGCATATGGAAGCTCATAAGCGCCCAAAGGTTCGACCATAATAAGGCGAGAGACATTAAGCGAGAGGAGGCTTGACGATGGACGATTCCCGATACGCGTTCGCAAGCCTGGAAGAGCAACAGGTCGCTGAACTGAAACGGCTGGAGCAGGAGCTGACCGCGGCCAGCGGACACGACGTTACGCTGATCGCCTACGAGAAAAAAGAGCCGGAATAACGAAAAAGAGGCCTCGAGGGCCTCTTTCGTTACAACGTATGCTGTCTGGCGACATCGACGATCTTCTTGTCGCTCAAATACTGCTCCATTTGCTGCTCGGCAGTCATGACGACCTTCTGGATCAGGCAATCCTCGCCATGGTTCAGGCCGCATTCAAAGATGGAAGCCGTCCCTTCGATCGCATGGATGACGTCCAGAAAAGAGATTCGTTCGTAATGGGCCTTCAGCCGGTAGCCGCCGTTGGCGCCGGACACGGAGCCGATCAGCCCCGCCTTCACCAGCTTGCTGAGCATTTTGGACAGATACGTCTGGGAAACGCCGAGCCTGTCGGCCAACGTCTGCACCCCGACGGGCTTGTCCGGCGCCTGGCTCATCAAAAACATCATGGTATGGAGCGCGTAATCCGTCGCCTGTGAAAACTTCATGGCACACCTCGATGATGGACTTTGTATGCCCATGATAGCCCTGGCAAGGCATTAAAGCAAGTCTTGATCCCAGGCCGGATTCCACACGATCTCCCACAAGTGGCCGTCCGGGTCCATGAAGTGACCGGAATACCCGCCCCAGAACGTATCGTGCGCCGGATCGGTGACGACGGCCCCGGCCCGTCTCGCCTGCTCCATCACCCGGTCGACTTCTTGCTTGCTCGCTACGTTATGGCCGATCGTCATTTCCGTGGAGCTGGGCGGCGACTGGGCCACCTTCGCCTCGTGCGCGAGATCGGCGCGGCGCCAGATGGCCAGCTTCAAACCGGCTTGCAGATCAAAGAACGCGACTGCGCCATGCTCGAATTCCGTTCCGACGATGCCATCTGTGGGCAAGCCCAATCCATCCCTGTAGAACACGAGCGATCTTTCCAAATCTTCGACGCCCAAAGTCAGCACCGTGACGCGCGGTTTCATGGCTCATCCCTCCGAAAATGGGTTCGTTATTCCGAAGCATTAGACAGCATTGGAATTGTCGATCGCATCGGTGTCGAGCGTATTCGTCTTGCTCAGCTGATTGTTGTTCACGCTGCCGAAAGCGTCCCCGGGCGAAAACGAAGCCGCCCCTCCGTAATTTTTGGAGGTACTGTTCAGCGAGATAAAGCCCGTATCGCCGAATTGAACGTTCGAACCCTGGTTGACGTTAAGGATCTTTACTTTTCCAACGATGGAGGGCATGGCGGTTACCTCTTCGGTAAGTTTATATCGCTTATACAGGGTATGAAAAGCAGGCTCCTGCCGTGAACATTATCGCAATTATGGCTTGGTTCTGGCCAATCGAAAGCCGAGATCGTCTATGCGAAACGTGGGATGACTTCGGCGTCGAACCGTCGCGCCGCAGCCTCTCGCCTCCTCCGCCCAGCTGCCGCCGCGAAAAATCCGATACGAACCATAAACTTGCGCGTCGTATACATCCCAGCACCATTCCCATACGTTTCCAAGCATATCGTAGAGGCCCCAGGCATTCGGAAGCTTTGCGCCAACGGACCGCGCCGCACCTTCGGCATTGTCTCGGTACCAGGCGATCTCGTCCAGATCGCCGTACCGATAGCCGTCCGTGCCGGCTCGGCAAGCATGCTGCCATTCGGCCTCCGTCGGCAGCCTGTAGCCGTCCGCCTGTACGTCGAACGCGACGGTTTCTCCGTCTGCGCCAACCTCGTAGCACGGCTCGAAGCCGGATCGGAGCGATATCGTATTGCAAAAACGGATCGCGTCAAGCCAGGAAACGTCCGTCACCGGGCAATCGGGCGAGCCGACGTTCTCCTCGAAGCCGGACCGCTCGGTCCGGACGATGGCATCGTACAGCTCCCGCGTCACCGGAACGGGCGCGAGCAGAAACGAGCCGACTTCGACCGTCCACGCGGTCTTTTTGCGGTCATCCCTCATGTGTACGCGCCCTGCGGGGATCTCCACCATCGGATATGGAGAAGGAAGACCCCCTCGTATATCGTTCGACTCCAACTTATGCATGTCCTTCCCGCTAATGGCCATCACCTCGTCGCGCCGAGCTTTTCGATCGCCTGCGCCTCCGTCGGCAAAAAAAACAAATTCGTGCCATGGTTGCATTCGTAAATAAAATCGCGCAAGCTTTTGCTCGTGCTCGTATACGCGTCGAAGTCCCCCACGATCGCGAGCTTCACCTGATAGTTGACGAACTTCTGCGCGATCTCTCCGGCCAAGCCCGTCCTCAGCTCGAAGAACTTCGCATCGAGCATCGTCTTATCGATCACGATACGGTCGAATCCCGTCTCGTACCGCACGGTCGCCATCATATCCAGCGCGGAAAGAACGTCACCGATGACTTCCCCGCTCACCACGGCCACAGGCTCGCGCCCATCCGTCTCTACCTTCGTTATGTTCCACATGTCTTTTTCCCCCTTACAGGCTCGCTTATTGCGGCTTCATGAATTGTTTTACATAGCCCTCTCCGATGCTTCGGTTATCTTCGCCCTTACCTGGGGCCACGTTCGCGACACGGAAAAAGCTAAGGCCCACCACCATCGCTAACAGGCCGTATGCCGCGCTGGGCGCATCGGGTGTCGACATCTCTCCCGTGCGATAACCAAGCTCGAAGATCCGCGTGATGCCCGCAAGCTCTCTTTCGTAAATGCCTGACATCACCTCACGCAGCTTCGGGTCGACGGCCGCCCGCGAAAAAAATTGCACAAACAGCCTGCCCTGGTCCTCGTAAGGAATCCGCATCTCCCCGATTCCGTCCAGCAAGGACACATTGATGCTCGCTCCCGCCTCCGTCCCCGCGGCCGGCAGCAAATGCCTTAAAACAATCTCAAGCATCGCTCCTGCCGTCATGCCAGCCGAAATCTCCGCTTCGATCTTGACGCCGTAATACGCCATGAACGACTTGAACGCTTCGAGCGTGAGCTCATCTTTATTTTTGTAGTAATACGTAACGACGCCCTTCGAACACCCCGCCTGGACCGCCACTTTATCCAGTGTCATCCCTTCGATGCCGTACTTGCTGATGCAAGCGAGCGTCGCATTGACGACATCGGCCCTGCGCCTTGGCTCCATTCCGACTTTAGGCACGACAACGCCTCCATTTTATTTATACCGATCAGTCGGAATAAAATAAATGTAAACGACAAATCCATATGTTGTCAAACACAAATTCGCGAGCGAATCACTTAAGGCAACGGCAAAGAGCCCGGCGTCGGGCCGGGCTTCTTGCAGTTTTTGGTCGAACACAGACGGGCTTGCAGATTCGCGCTTCTAGGAAGCCGCCTCCTGGACGGACGTTTGCAAAGGCTGCCGGACGACTTTGACCTCGTAAAAGTTGATTTTGTTAGCGATGATATACTCCGGCTTTTCCCGATGGCTGTGCGATTCGCGGAAGGCCTCGCTTTTCGTCCAGGCCTGGAACGCTTCCTTGCTCTCCCATCGGGTGCTGACGGTCACTTCGTCGTACTCCTTCGTGTTTTCGGTCAGCATGACCTCCAATCCGAGGAAGCCCTCCATCCCTTCCACCTTGCCGACTTTGTTGAAGCGCTCGATCAGCTTGTCGCCGCTGCCTTTCGTGATTTGGGAGACGTTCGTTACGATGACCATTATTTTTTCCTCCCTTGAATGTTCTGAAGATATGAATTGATATTACTTCTATAAATGTAATTTTCAAGTATGAATGGCGCATGAACTTTAAATTACAAGCGGTGCGGCCGCCGGGCCGCTAAGTCCGTCTGAGCGGCATACGGCGAACTTTGACGAGCTTGAGAGAGGATTCGTGAGAAAGGATGGCTGGCCCGGCGGGAAAAGCGGCATCCGGGACGAGCTCGGACGTCGCCGCTTGCCATACCGCGGCGTCTTCAGCGGTTCGCCAGCGCGTGATAACGGAGATCTCGTCGCCCGCCGACTTCTTCTCCGACTGGAGCAGCTCCATGCCGAGGAACCCGGGCATGGTCCCCAGGTCCTCGCGAGCGCTCCAATAAGCCGCCAATCGACCTCCCTCGCCGCTGGCAACCCGGTACGTATCGGTCACAACCAGGATCGCTTCCTCCTCCGCGGCCGGCCCCGGCAGCGGAATGATAAGCGGATAGGGCTCGTCGAACCTGACCTCCGCCTCGATCTCGTATACGTCGCGCAAAAAAGCGGGTGTAATGACGCGGCTCGGCACGCCCCGCGCGGCGATGCCGCCGGCTTTGAGCGCGATCAGCTCGTCGCAGAAGGCTGCGGCCTGCTGGAGGTCGTGCAGAACCATGACGATCGTCAGGCCCGCTTCGCGGTTCAGCTTCTTCAGCACCCGCATCAGCTCCAGCTGATGCGCGATATCCAAATAAGTCGTCGGTTCGTCGAGCAGCAGAATGCCCGTCCTCTGCGCGAGTGCCATCGCGATCAGCGCCTTCTGACGTTCCCCGCCGGACAGCGTATGCACCATGCGGTCCTCGCAGCTTCGCATGCTCATCTGTCGCAGCGCCCAATCGATCTCCCGCTCGTCCGCTTCGCCCAGCCGCTGCCTGAAGCGGCCGAGCCGCGGCGTCCGCCCGAAGGCGACCAGCTCGCGTACGGTCAGCTCCGGCAGCGCCTCTCGCGACTGCGGCAGCATCGCCAGCTCCGTCGCGAGCTCGAGCCGCGTATATTCGGCAGCCGGTCTGCCGCGGACGACGATCGTGCCGCCGGCCGGCTTCAACAGACCCGCGATCAAAAGCAGCAGCGTCGTCTTGCCCGGCCCCTTGGGGCCGGCGATCGCCGTCATTTTGCCTTCCAGCAAAGCCGCATCCACTTCCAATCGGCAATAAGGTCCCGCCTCGAAGCGAAGCGCCTTCGTCTCGATTGCATGGGCATTCATCGAATTCCGCTCCTTCTACGCAGCAAATAAAGGAAAAACGGCGCGCCGATGCAGGCGAGCAAAATGCCGACCGGCAGCTCCGCCGGATCGAACCAGGTGCGGGCGATCGTGTCCGCGATGACGACCAGCGCGCCGCCGCCCGCGATCGATACCGGCATCAGGCGCCGATAATCGTCGCCGATGAGCAGACGGACCGCATGCGGCACGACGAGTCCGACGAAGCCGACGAGTCCGGCGACGCTGACCGCCGTACCGGCGAGCAGCGCCGCGAGCGCCAGCAGCAGCAGCCGCTGCAGCTCGACCCGCTGTCCCAGCAATTTGGCCGTTTTGTCGCCCAGCATCAGCACGTTGGCCGGCTTGATCGCCGGCACGGTCAGCGCGAGCCCCGCGAGCGCGTAGGGCAGCATGAACGACAGATGATGCCAGCTGCGTCCGTTCAGTCCGCCGGCCAACCACGGGATGACGGCCTGAATCCGGTCGCTGTGGACGACCATGATGCCGTTCATGACCGCGCCGAGCAGCGCGCTCACGGCGACGCCCGCCAGCACGATCTTCACCGGCGATGCGCCGTTGTCCCAGGACAGCGCGTAAATGAGCAAGGCCGCAACCAGCGAGCCGGCGAAGGCGGCAGGCGGCAGCAGGTAGCTGAATTGCGGGAGCGCCACGAGCGTCACAACAGCCACCAAGCCGCCGCCCGCGGACACGCCGATGATGCCGGGATCGGCCAGCGGGTTACGCATAATTCCTTGCAACAACGCCCCTGATGCGGCTAGGCACGCGCCGACCAGCGCCCCGACGAGGACGCGCGGCAGCCGAACGTCCATGAGGATCGCTTCGTATGGCGAATGCGAGCCGCCAAGCAAAATACCGAAAATATCGCGAAGCGGAATCGGCACCGAGCCGGTCGTCAGGCCGAACGCGATGCCTGCGGCCAGCAACAGCGGAGCCAGCGGCACGACGATTCGCCTTCTGCGCGTCCGGTCCGCTTTGCTCACGGCGTGCCGCCAACGCCTGCGGCCGATGCGCCGGAGAGCGTCGCGGCATACGCGTCCAGCTTGCCGCGCAGCAGCTCAAGCGCTTCGACGACGCGAGTTCCGGGATTCGTGCCGAACAGATCGGCCGGCAGCACCTCCACGCGGTCGGCGCGCACGGCCGCGACGCTGTTCCAGGCCGCGTTTTTGCGCATCTCGGCCACGAAGCTGTCCGCGACTTCCGCCGGATTGCCGTGCGTCATGATCAAGATGACTTCCGGATCGGCTTCGACGATCCGCTCCGCATTGAGCTGCGCGTACTGCGGATAGCTCTGCAGCCGCGGATAATCCGACGCGATGTTGTAGCCGCCCGCCGCCTCGAGCAGATTGCCCCCGAGCGAGGTCGGCAGCGCCGCCATGAACGTGCCCGGCGCGCCGTAGACGAGCAGCGCGCGCGGCCGGTCTTCCATGGCCTTCGAAGCAAGCGCTGTCCGCTCCTCCTCGATGACGGCGATCAGCTCGTTCGCGCGCTCCGGTCGCTCGAGCAGCCGTCCGATAAGCGCGATCTGCCGCTCAATCTCGTCGATCGAATTGGCGCTGGTCAACACCATCTTCGCGCCGATGCCTTCGAGCGTCGGGATATCCTTGACGTTCATCGGGTCGTTGCCGAGCACGACATCCGGACGCAGCAGCGCGATGCGTTCGAGATCCACTTCATGCGCCGTGCCGATGCGGGCCGCTTGCTCCGCGCCTTCGTAAGGGAGCGGCACGTCCGAATCCGGCCGGCCCGCCACCTGGCCGCCGAGCGCGTAGACGATGTCCGTCTCGCCGTTGCCGAGCGTCACGATGCGCTTCGGCACGCCGGCAAGCGCGACCTCCCGCCCGGCAAAATCCGTGACGACAAGCTTGCCTTGGCCGGCGGCCGCCGTGGTCGTTGTCTGCTGCGGCTGTACGCCGCAGCCCGCCAGCGAGAGCGGAACCGCCAGGATTAGCGCCGTCCAGGCAGTTCGCCGCCGTGCGCCGCGTTGTCTATCCGTCTTTAGCGTCCTTGAAGCCGACTTCTTCTCCACCACCATACGCCTCCTGCTGCGAGTACCACGATCGCGGCCGCTACGCCGATTATGAGACCGTTATCGTCCTTTTTCGGCGAGACCAGCGGCTGCGCGGCGGCTCCTGCCGCTTCCAATGAAGCGGCAGAATCGCCCTCATTGCCCTTTGCTTCATCCGCGTTTGCGCTCGCTTCGGCGTCCGCCGCTTGCGCTGCCGCGCTCGCAGAAGGCTCCGCCGACGGCGCGATCACTTCCGGCGCTTCCGACGCGCCGTCGTCGCTGCCCGACGCATCTGCCGATGCGGCCGGCGGCGTCGGCGATGCCTGCTCGCCGGCGCTTACGGCATTCGCGCCTGGCGATGTCGTCGCAGCTGCGCTCGCCTGCGGCGACGGCGTCACGGTCGCGCTTGCTTGCGGCTTTGGCGTCGCTGCCGCGCTCGCTTGCGGTGCCGCTGTCGGCGCTGCGCTGGCCTGAGGCTTCGCCGTCGCTGCCCCGCTTGCCTGTGGCTTCGTCGTCGGCGCAGCGCTCGCCTGCGGCGTCGCCGGTGCTGCCGGCGTCGACGCAGCCGGCTTTTCAGCCGCAGCCTTCACCAATTTCAACGAATCCGCCTTAAAGTCGAACCGAATCGTATAATCGTGGTCATAGTCGATGTCCGGCACCGTCACGTGGATCTTCGCCAGCATCGGCGACGAGGGCAGCTCGGACACGGCGAAGACGACTTTTCGCGTGTCGGCCTCCGCGTCTTTGCTCAAAATGCGCGTATTGACGTACCCGCCCCCGCTGCCCGGCACCTTGAATTCCGTCACCCACTGGCTGTGGTTGATCGTCATCTGAATTTGCACGCTGCCTTTGTCGATCACGACGATAGCCGGCTTTTCCCAGTAATCGTTGGCCATCGACACCGAATCGTTGTCCGCCTGGACAATCTGATAGTCTATCGTATAAATGCCGTCCGCCTGCGCCCCGCTCGCATTCCCTGCCTGCAAAGGCAGACACAGCGCCAGCAGCAGCGCGGCAAGCCGTGCGCCGGTGAACTTTTTCTTTGCCGAGTTCAAGTTGCAGCCTCCTCTGTCGTTAGCCCCCATCCCGGCCCGTGCCCGCCGGCTGCCGATCCGCCTGCACGCAGCGGCACGATGTACATGCCCGCCTCGTCATCGCGGCGAACCAGCGCTTCCACGCCGTAGATGTCCTTCATCGTTTGTGTCGTGACCGCCTGCTCGGGAGGCCCCTGCAGCACGACGCGTCCGTCCTTCATCGCCACGATCCGGTCGCAGTAGCGCACCGCCTGGTTCATGTCGTGCAGCACGACGACGATCGTCAAGCCAAGCTCGACGTTCAAGCTGCGAATCAATTCCATCAGCTCGATCTGATAATACATGTCCAGGTACGTCGTCGGTTCGTCCTGCAGCAGCAGCTCGGGCCCCATCAACAGCTGCGAGGCGAGACCGACCTTCGTCTTCTCCCCGCCGGACATCGAATCGTAGCGACGGTCGTACCACGCCCGGGGAAAACGCAAGCCGTCCGCGACCTGATCGATCC
>NZ_JAGXJW010000364.1 GCF_019091135.1 Cohnella sp. GbtcB17
TAATTATTTTATTTTTATATTTTTAAAAATTATATTAAGATCTTTATATTTGTGAAAGTGAAAAATATAGTAATAGAGATATTAAAGATAACTAATTACGAAGGCTAATCTATAATTAATCTCAAAACTTATGAGAGAATTCCATCTGATTGACAAAAATTTCTCATGTCATATTTCATTTACGTAAGAAATAAGTAAAAAAAAATATAAATCTTATATAACAAAGATAGATATAAAAATACTTCAATTT
>NZ_JAGXJW010000365.1 GCF_019091135.1 Cohnella sp. GbtcB17
CAAAATAATAACCAAACACAAAACCAACTGTAAGAAAATCAAAAATTCAGTGACGCATCATCATCGATTTCGGCAATCGATTTCGATTTCAATTTTTTAAAGCATGGTGGTAGTTTCGATTATTACAATTATAGAAGGAAAATTTGAATTTATATGCATATTAAATTTTTTGAACACGAGCTTACCAAAATTAAAAAAAAAAAAAAAAATAGGCACACTTGATATTAATACTCATAATACCCTTCTCCTT
>NZ_JAGXJW010000366.1 GCF_019091135.1 Cohnella sp. GbtcB17
TTAATTAATCACATTTTTCATTGACCTCGTTGATTAGCAACGAGCTGCACATCAAGTTTAAAAGCACGTTAACACGCCTAGGCTAGTTAGGGTGTTACAGCAAAGCTCTTTCATGAGTTCTAGAAGGCCAATCTTGAAGCAAATTTTAATTATATTATAAAATCAGAAAAGGGTATGTATTTATCATTTTATTTTATTGAATATTTAAATTATTAAATAATATGAAATTTAAAAGATGGTTAGCAAATTT
>NZ_JAGXJW010000367.1 GCF_019091135.1 Cohnella sp. GbtcB17
AGTTTTATTATTTTTCTTGCTCCAAAAAGAGAGTTTTGGAAGAAATAACCTAATAACTATAGAAAAAAGAGAAGCAAGAAGAAGGAGGAGGAATTTTTTTTTGTTTGTGTTACTTTTTTGTGTAATCGAAGTGGAAAGTCATGGTTAAAGAAGAAGATGCAGATTTCTGAATCCTTTCTTACAGAGCAAGAGAATACTAAACTACCCAATGTCCTAAAAACTCAACCTTCTAACAAGGCCACCATTGAAT
>NZ_JAGXJW010000368.1 GCF_019091135.1 Cohnella sp. GbtcB17
TTAGGAAGCATATTAGATTATAATTATTTATTTTAAGTCTGTTGCCTTTAAGTCCATAAGAGAAGTATTGAGCTTTATGACCGCTGTCTAACCTGCCTGGCTTATGGGGTCGCAGGCTAAGTCCTATAAAATGGACGCACAGCGAAATACAAGAAGTCAGGGTCATATGGTTGAGACCGGAGGCAGTTAGGGAAATCAAATTCCCCAAAATCCCCGTGGTTGCGGCCGTGGCCGTGGCAGAGCTCAGGGT
>NZ_JAGXJW010000369.1 GCF_019091135.1 Cohnella sp. GbtcB17
AAATAGAAGCTCTCTTCCTCTCTTTCTCTCCTTCGGCTGAGGCAAACCAGGGCAAGAACCAACCTTTTCACCTTGTTTTTATGGAATTCAACTAGGGAATCAAGCTCTCTTGAAGCTAAGGTAAGCCTCTAGACCCCTAGACTATGTTTTTGAAGTTTTTCTTTGGTTGAGTATGTGAAATTGTAAATCAGGGGCTGTTAGGGTTAGAGTTATTTGGATTTCGAATTCTAGGGTTAGTTTGGATTGATTT
>NZ_JAGXJW010000370.1 GCF_019091135.1 Cohnella sp. GbtcB17
AAGGCAACGATCCAGGCAAGTCCGATCGGCCAGTTGCGGAACACGATGTAGTACACGGCTACCGGCAAAAACATCAGGTACAGCATGCGATGCCGCACGGTCCGCCGCCACAGCGTCACTTCGGCTGCGGGCGCTTCTGGGGCGGGCACGGATGGGGCGGCCGGGACGGGCTGAGCCCTTGCTCTCCTCCTTTGCGGTACATGTTAGCGTGTACAATTTTAGATTTTAGCACGATGCTTGGGCGGCGAT
>NZ_JAGXJW010000371.1 GCF_019091135.1 Cohnella sp. GbtcB17
CCACAATTTCCAAAGTTTTCTTAAAGAAATCTCTAGTGAAGTTGTCCGGACCAGGAGTTTTAGCATCAAGAAGGGAAAACAAGGCATCTTTGATCACTTCCTTAGTATAGGGCCTAGAAAGAAATTGAATATGTTCAGGTTGGAGAACTGAGCCTTCTCAAATCACTCTGGCCAAAATTCTTTTTTTCCACTTAATTTGAACCCCAATAAATGTTGATAATACTCAGCATTATTAACATCTTTAATGTT
>NZ_JAGXJW010000372.1 GCF_019091135.1 Cohnella sp. GbtcB17
TGAAATATAATTTCAAATCATTACATTATAAACATAATCTCAAGTTTTATCATCATGCAAGTTAGTAATTTTCTTTCTTCTCTTTTGAGAAGTGTAATTTTTTCTTCCTTTGCAAGAAAAATAGATAAAGAGTGAGAACAGATGAATGAAAAAATTATCAGATTGATCAAACAGGGGATTGACAATAATGTATTCCATCATCTATCTTAGGGAACAAATGAATATTATTTGTAGATGAAGTTGATAAAC